>NZ_UEYP01000018.1:0-70339 GCF_900492185.1 Paenirhizobium selenitireducens ATCC BAA-1503 | reverse complement strand
CTCGTGGTCATAGGTGAAGTCGGCGCGCTCGAATGTGCCATCACGCCGTTCGGACTTGTCGAAGACGGGAATATGCGGCTCTATCCCGCGCTCGTGGACCAGCCAGCCCAACATCTCTGCCGAACCATAGGCGGTGTCGGCAGCCAGCCGTTCCGGATAGAGACCGAAGATATCCTGGGTACGGTCAATCATGGTGCGTGCCGCGCCGACCTCGGCCTGCCGGATCGCACGGCTCGCCTCGACATCAACGATAACGGCATTATCCAAATCGATCAGATAGTTGGTAGCATAAGCGAAGAAGGCGTGGCCTTTCATCGCTCCGGTCCATTGAGCTGCCGGGTCCGACCTCGATACGAACTTCGGCTTTGCTTCGCTGGCCGCACCCCATGCTGCGTCATCGAGTGTATCGAGATATTCCTGAACCGAGCGGCGGGTCTCGGCCATAGCTTCCCAGTCGACCGCTTCCGATCCTTCCGCTGAGCGCTGTTTGTTGGCATCCGCCTTGATCAGGCTCGCATCGACGGCGAAGCCTTCGCCGCCGACAAGGCCCTCTTCGATGCAACGCCTTACTGTCGTCTCGAACAGTTCGCGCAGCAGATCGCTATCCCGGAAACGACCATGCCGGTTCTTGGAGAAAGTCGAGTGATCCGGGACATCGCCTTCAAGGCCGAGCCTGCAAAACCAGCGATAGGCGAGGTTCAGATGTACCTCCTCACACAGCCGACGCTCCGAACGGATTCCGAAGCAGTACCCAACGATCAGCATGCGGATCATCAGTTCCGGATCGATCGAGGGCCGCCCGATCTCGCTGTAGAAAGGGCGCAAGTGAGTCCGAAGGCCAGACAGATCGACGAAGCGGTCGATAGACCGCAGAAGATGGTTCGCCGGGACGTGACGCTCGATGCTGAACCCGTAAAACAGCGCTTCCTGCACCACTATTCGCTCGCCCATCATCGGCACAACCTCCTAAATCCCTAGAAGGAGTGAATCAGAACTTTGCACCGACAGCAACGCCGACTTTTTCAACGGTATCCGCCACAAGCGGACATCTGGCGACGCCAACCCTACATTTCGGCTGGGCGTCGCCAAGTTCCATTGACAACAGAATGGTTGGATGACGCAAGTTTGTCCTGCGCCATCCAGCTACTTCAGCGCTGTTTCGGTCGGCAGGTCATGCTTCGCCCACGCCTGCATCGAGCCATCATACAGCGTGACATTCTGGTAGCCGAGCAGCTCCTTGAGCACGAACCAGGAGATCGCCGAAACATGGCCCGAGTTGCAGTAGGTCGTGACAGGACGCTGTGCCGAAAGCCCCACAGCCGTAGCTGCCGCAGTCAACTGGTCAATCGAGCGAAAGCCGCCGCTGCTGTCGAAGTTCGCGTCGAACGGGAAGATTGTCGCTGTTGGGATGTGGCCCGCCTTGGCGATGTTGTCTCGCTTGTCCATCCCGACGTAGAAGCTGAAGAAACGCGCGTCCAGTATGTCGGCATTCTCGTCCTCCACCATCTGCCTGACGTCAGCGGTCTCCGCCAGGAGTTCCCGGCGCGGATCGGCTGCCTGGAAGTCGCCGGGCTCGGCATCCTCTTCCTCACCCCAGTACTCACGATCTTCCGATATCCACCGATCAGTTCCGCCATCGAGCAGCGCAACGTTGTCGTGCCCGTAATACTTCAGTTGCCAGTACACGTAGGCGGCATAGCCGACATCGTCAGCACCGCGCCCCCTGTGCGTGAGAACAACGGGCTTTCCCTTGTCCAATCCCACTGACTGCATCAGTGCCGTGAAATCGGCGGCCGACAAGTTCATACTGTCGAGTTCGATCCCATCCTCGGTTTGCAGACCCCGTGCCTTGCGAAAGTCCAGCGGGATGGCACCCAGGATATGGCCGCTTTCGAAGTAACTGGTATCGTCATTGCGGACGTCGACCACCAGCACATCGTCCTGATGCTCGGCCAGCCATTCCGTCGACACGAGCGGTCCCGGCAGTTCTACGGCGAGCACCGGCAATGCGGTCAAGAGCATCGCGATGCTACCGGCGAAGAATTTGTTGATCATTATACGGTCCTCCCTGTTCATTTGGCCGAGCTTCCGAACACCTCCCAACCGTGGTCAGCTACTGTGCATGACACAGCATCTACCGTTCAGTGAACGCCAGGAAGGGGCGGACGAGGAAACCGGACGGACGATATATATATCATTCAAGCTATGTTTTGAATGATATTTTCAACCTTGCGGTCATGTTTGTCTGTGCGGTCTCGGAGCATCAGCATACCGTGTCCCAAATCTGCAGAGACTCCCATTAGCCTGGCGCTTCAACCGCCAGCCCAGCAGCTCGCCACTCTGGCAGTCCGTCCTCCAGCCTGCGGGCGCTGAATCCAATCTGGCGAAGCTTCGCTACAGCCTCGAAGGACATGACACACCAAGGACCTCGGCAGTAGGCGACGATCTCCTGTCCGGAGTCGAAGCCCGCAGCACGATGCTCCAAGTCGGAAAGGGGCACATTGATCGCGCCCGGCAGGTGTCCCATCGCGTATTCGTCCGGTGGTCTCACATCGATGACCGTGACCTGTCCGTCGGCCAGTCGGGCGGCGAGTTCGGCGCGGGAAACGGGTTCCATCTCGTCGCGTTGGTCAAACCAACCGCGCACGATGCGCTCGACTTCCGCCGAGTGGCGTTCCGCAACCGTGCGAATGGCGGCGAAGGCAGCTAGAACGCTTTCGTCGGCCAGACGGTAGTTGATGAACTTGCCATCCCGTTCAGACGATACCAGCCCCGCCCTGCGCATCGCCTGAAGGTGCTGTGACACGTTGGCTGTGGTTTGCCCGAGTTTCGCCGCCAGCGCCTCCACGCTCCGTGGACCTTGCGCAAGATGCTCCACCAATTCTAGCCGCACTGGATTTCCCAGCGCCTTCGCCACCTGTGCGAATTGCTCGAAAAGCGCCCGCTTCGGATTAATGGTTGACGTCACGGCATCTCCTACGCACAATCATTCCATTATGTTATTGAATGAAAGTTACCACAAGCCGCAATGGAGCAGCAAGCCATGCCGAGCACCCTCTTCATTCTCAACGATCCACCCTATGGCACAGAGCGCTGCTACAATGCACTTCGTCTCGCGAACGCTCTGCGTAAGGCCGATGTAAGCGGGAGTGTGTCCGTCTTCTTGATGGCTGATGCCGTAGCGGCTGCAAAGACGGGCCAGAGGACTCCCGATGGGTACTATAACATGGAACGGATGCTGGCGCGGCTAATCGCCGCCGGAGGCGAGGTATTGCTCTGCGGCACCTGCATGGACGCCCGTGGCATTTCCGATGACGATGTCTTGCAGGGTGCTCGCCGCAGCACCATGGATGAGCTGGCCGCCGCCACAGTCGCGGCGGAGAAGGTTCTGGTGTTCTGATGTTGCGCCGCCCAATGCACCGGCAGGTGTTCCTGCTCGCCGCAGCTCAGGCACTTTTCCAGACGGCTTCTGTCATGGTGATGACTGTGGGCGGACTTGCCGGGGGCATGATCGCATCGCGTCCGGAACTCGCAACCATGCCAATCGCCTCGATGTTCCTCGGAACCGCTGCTGCTACGTTTCCGGCTTCCGCGTGGATGACACGCGTCGGCAGACGGACGGGTTTCGTTCTCGGTGCACTTCTCGGTGTCGCCGGAGGTATCACTGCTGCAGCGGGTATCTGGATCGGCTCCCTTCTGCTGCTGTCGCTGGGGACGATGCTTGTTGGCGCGTACCAGGCCTTCGCGCAGTTCTACCGGTTCGCGGCGGGCGAGGTCTCTGACGATGCGTTCAAGCCCCGTGCAATATCGCTCGTCCTCGCGGGCGGCGTTGTCGCGGCACTGGCGGGACCAATGGTGGGGCGCTTCGGCGCAGAGCTGTTTAATGCAGAGTACGCTGGCTCGTTTCTGTTGCTTGCCCTGGTTTCCTTGCTTGGTGCTGTGGTGCTTGCGAGCTTGCGCGTGCCTGCACCCGCGAAAGAGCCAGGCGCGACCGTCGAGGGACGGCGGCTCTTCACTATCGTGTCCCAGCCTGCCTACCTTGTGGCGCTGTTTGGAGCGGCGACAGGATATGGCGTGATGATCCTCGCCATGACCGCAACTCCCCTGGCCATGGTCCATCACCAGCACGAACTGTCGACGACTGCAATGGTCATCCAGCTCCACGTGCTCGGGATGTTTCTGCCGTCCTTCTTCACGGGATCGTTGATCGCGCGGTTCGGGGTCCTTCGCGTCATGCTGACCGGAGTCCTGCTCCTGGCGGGCCATGTCATCGCCACCCTCACCGGAACCGGCTTTGGTTCGTTCGCGGGGGCGCTCGTCCTGCTGGGAGTCGGTTGGAACTTCCTCTACATCGGTGGGACGACGCTGCTGACAACCACATACACCCCCCTTGAACGAGGCCGGGCGCAGGCCACCAATGACATGACGATCTTCGTGGTTGGGCTTGCCTGCTCCTTCAGCGCAGGCGCGTTGCTGCAGGTCTTGGGCTGGCAGGTCCTCAACCTCGTGCTGTTGCCGTGGCTCTCAGTGGCGGCTGCCTCGCTACTCTGGCTCGGCTATAGGCACAGGCAGGTGGAAGTAGCGTAAGAAGGATCAACGCCACAGAAAACCACTGGTCCCGGCATACTCACAGGGGCAAAAGTACGGCGCGTATGAAACTGTCTTTCTGCAACGTCCTTCGACCTTCCCCAGTCAAAGCAGACATCCCCGCGTCATTTGGGTAACGTCCGCTTGGGGCCGACAGCGGTCACGTCAGCCTCGCGTCAATTGCGGTCATCGACACCAAAGAATTGATAGCCAACGTTCTCCGCCGGGAGAAGCGTTCGCCGCATATCCAGATGCAATTCGAACTCTGCAGCCTCCAACAATTAACTCCACCAGTCTTCATCGCCGTCAGCGAAGCGAGGCGGGATTGCATACGGCGCAGCTCGGCGCGGGTGTTGGTCGTGGAAAAGCCGCGCCGGTGCTGCCAAGGGCCAAGCGTGACGCCACGCGATGCCCTTTCCTCGTCCATGCCGGTTTCTGCGACCACGCGGGCCAGAATGCCGGCTTCGCTCGCCTGATCCTTCTCCATCCGGCGAATTATGATATTCGCTCGTTTCATCCGGTTGATGGACAGGGCCAGGTCTTCGATCCGCGAAGCGATGCGCTGCATGGCGGCCGGATCACTGGCTCGGATCGGCTCATCATCGGCCCCATGGGGAAACGCCTTGCGCTTCACTGCCTTTTTCGCAGTCTCGATATGGGTCGAGATATCAGCACAGCGGGCGTCTGATACTCGCATCCGCTTTTCGTTGCGGGCGACGGGAAAGCGGGCAGGACCGGTGATAAACCAGTTCATGCAGCGGCCTTCCGCTGCCCAATACTTGCGGGTGACCTCGACATAACGGCGGGCGAACGCCTCTAGTTCGGCGTCCGGCAGGGGCAGCTTTGCTTGCTCCCACAGTTCCACCATGCAGGCGGCAAAGCCGTTCAGGCGCTCTGCCAGCCCCTCCAGTTCGGACAGGGTGCGCCGCTCCGGAAAATGGGTGAGGGCATGGAAGTAATACTCGATGTCCTTCGCCGCGATGGTCGCGGCAAAGGTTCCGGCGAGAATGGACAGGGTGCGGTCCTCGACAACGGCAATGATCATCGGACTACCCCCGCCATGACGGTTGGGTGAGCGCGGGTGATGCGGGTCTGAAACCCGATCAACGCGCCGCCCAGGATAACCCCATTGGGGGAATGCTCGTCCGCCTTGGCAAAGGCCGGATCAAGAACCGGCTTGCAGACGCTCAGGCGGGCCGCTGCTTCCTCAATGCTGATCTGCGGCGGCAGGACATGGGTCCTTCTTCCCGTCCTCCTCGCTGGTCGTCCATTCGAAATAGCCATCGGCCGGGATGAGGCAGCGCTTCGACTTGAAGGGCTCTCGGAACGCTCCTGAAGTGTCGACGGTCTCAATCCTGGCATTGAACATTGCCGCCTTCGGCATCTCTTTCGCGAAGAAGGGGACCAGCCACCAGCGCCCGTAGCCGATTTCGAGATCGCCGGCTTTGCCCTTCTGGGCAAAATAAACGTTCTGCGTTGGCGCGATGTTGTAGCGCGGCGGCATGTTTGACGGAGGCGGAGCCTTATCGTGGATACTATAGAGGGCGTGGATCTCAGCCCAAGTCATCGTATTGGTGAAGCGGCCACACATGCGACTGTCCCTTGCTGCTGACTTTGACACCGCCGGCGTCGAAGCACATGCAGTCATAAAGCCTAGTCTCCACAATTGCGGTGAGGGGCGCAGTTTTCAATGGCTGGAGCATCGGAACAAAGAAGTTCACAAGGACGCTGGCCGGAAGAGTGGGCCAGACCTGATCAATCCACCCCCACATTCAGGGTGCGGTGTAAGCGGAGGAGGGGCTCCACTAAGCATGGGACCGCCCCTTAGACAGCGCTATTTATTTATTTAAATCAGTAGGTTAACTAAAATCTCATAAGATAGATTATGGAACTTTTAGTGTTATCTTCGATTATGGAACTAGATCCTGCATCAGCGAAGACAACCCCGAGGGCCTTTAGACGGTAAATAGCTTCGGCGCCGTATCAATGCACTTCACGAGGGCCATACCCATAACGGGTGTAGAGTAGGCCGGCGGAGCGGATCCGCCGGCCTTTGCGGTTACATCACACGCTTGATCTCGGAATAGGCTCCATTGGTCTTCAAAGTGATCGTCACTGCGCCACCGGTCCGGTTGCGCCAGAACCATCCGTGCTTCCCGTCGAAAGCCGCCTCCATCTCGCCAGTGTCCGTGGGCTCGGCACGACCCTTCTTGTAGCTGGTGGTTTCGCCGTTGTTTCCATCGGCGTGCATGTCGTAATTGACGCCGCCGCCTTCCGTCGTCCACTCGTATGCGGCCTTTGCACCCTTTGACATGGTCAGCTTGATTTCGGTTGCCTCTCCGGGCTGGAGCGTCATCGACATCTCGTCTGTCCGCATGGCATCCTGGGCATAGGCCGCCGAAACGCCGAACTCGCGGATGATCCGGTCAAGGATATTCGATCCCTGCTGCGGGGTGGTCTGCACGGGGGTCGGCTGCGTGACGCTGTTCTGCCGGTCGAGTTCCGCTTCTTCGGCGAGTTGCGTCTTGATCTCACCCATTTCGGTGAGGCCCATGACCGAACCGACACCGGTCGGATCGATCCCGTATTCGGACGGCATGACGACGGTAACGAGAAGGGCTGCGGCCGCAACGACGGAGATGACCGTCGATTTGACGAGTTGCCTGGAGGACGGCAGGTCGTCTGGATTGGGAGCTTGCGAATTGAACATATGATTTATCCTTGTTGGGTCAGGAGACGAAGTAGCCGGTGATCTGATAGCCGACCAGCAGCCAGCCGGCGGTCATCATCAGCACGTTGGCGGTGTAGGCATGGCGCATGAAACCGGAGGTCTTGCGCCAGTAGCTCATGGCGATCAGGATGATGGCGAGCACGATGAGCTGGCCGATCTCGACGCCGACATTGAAGGCGAGCAGGTTGGGGATGAGGCCATCGGCGGCTATCTCATATTCCAGGATCTTGGTCGCGAGACCGAGGCCATGGAAAAAGCCGAAGATCAGCGTGGCGACCTTGGTGTTCGGCTGGAAACCCAGCCATCGCTGGAAGGCGCCTAGATTGTCCAGCGCCTTGTAGACGACCGAGAGCCCGATGATGGCGTCGATCAGATAGGCGCTGACATTCCAACCGAAATAGACCCCGAGCAGCATCGTCGTCGAATGACCGACGGCAAAGAGGCTCACATAGATGGCGATGTGCTTCAGCCGGTAGAGGAAGAAGATCACGCCGAACAGGAACAGCAGATGGTCGTAGCCGGTGACCATGTGCTTGGCGCCCAGATAGACGAAGGGGAACAAATGAACCCCGGTGATCTCCTGGATGTAGCCCTTGTCGCCTTCGGCGACGGCATGGGCCGCGGCCGTGCTCACAAGCAACAGCAGCGACAGGACGACAAGTGTCAGATAGGCGAGCGTGCGGCGGGCTGACTGCCCGTGCGACACGCCTCCGCGAAGAAGTGTATTCATGAATATGTCCGTGAACGAGTTGAACCGGCCGCAGAATGCGGCGTGGGTCAGACGAGGTTCATGGAGCGTGGAGGCCGGTGGATGCCGTAAGGAGGCCCGCCGTCAGGATGCAAATCGACGATGCGATAACTGGCTCGCAAGCCGGTGCGCAGCACGTCATCCAAGGCAGCCACCAGGCCCACCTTTTCGTGGGTGTGATCGGCGTGATGGTGATCGACCGCATCGGAAGCGCCCATGGAGAGGTCCAGATCATCGTCGTGCGAATGGCCGCCGTTGTCGTGGGCATGCGCGTCGTTCGCGATTGCAAACCCTTGAGAATGCAGGCTGAGGGAGTGGCTCCCTGCGGGAACGAAGGCAAAGACGAGCGTGGCGAAAATAGCCAGCACGGTCGTCATCACGGCCCCGAATCGTTTCCTGTCGCGAAGAAGCATGGACAAGCAGATAGACGTGATTGGCCACGGAAACAAGAAAGCGCGTTGAGATATCCCCTCCAGGGGGATAGGAAGAATAACCATGACAGAGCATCGACACGAATCCCATCCCGACATCGTCAAGCGGCTGAAGCGGGCCGAGGGCCACCTGAAGAGCGTGATCGCCATGATCGATGCCGGCAAGCCGTGCCTCGACATCGCCCAGCAGCTTCATGCGGTGGAGAAGGCGGTCGAAAACGCCAAACGCACACTGATCCAGGATCATCTCGACCACTGCCTCGACGAAACGGTCGGCGCGCTCGACCGCGAGCAGCGCAAGTCGATCGACGAGTTCAAGGCGATCACCAAATATCTCTGAGGGAGCCGCCATGCTGGGCGTTTTAGCCAATCGAACCTACCGGCATCTGTTCCTGGCGCAGGTGATCGCGCTCGTTGGAACGGGGCTCGCGACCGTGGCGCTCGGATTGCTGGCCTATGACCTTGCCGGAGACCGGGCCGGCGCGGTCTTGGGAACGGCGCTCGCCATCAAGATGATCGCCTATGTCGCGGTCGCACCGATTGCCGGGGCTTTCGCAGAAGTCCTGCCGCGCCGCGCCATGCTGGTCAGCCTCGATCTGGTGCGGGCAGCCGTGGCGCTGTGCCTGCCCTTCGTGACCGAGATCTGGCAGGTCTATGTGCTGATCTTCGTGCTTCAGTCAGCCTCCGCCGCCTTCACGCCGGCCTTCCAGGCAACCATTCCCGATGTCCTGCCCGACGAGAGGGATTACACCCGTGCCCTGTCGCTTTCGAGGCTCGCCTACGATCTCGAAAGCCTCGTCAGCCCGATGCTGGCGGCAGCGCTACTAACGGTCATATCCTTTCATTCCCTCTTTGCCGGCACTGTCGTGGGTTTTCTGGCGTCTGCGGCCCTGGTGGTGTCCGTGGTCTTGCCGCGCCATCCTGCGAAGGAGCGCCGGAGCATCTATGAGCGGACCACCCGCGGCCTTCGCCTCTATCTGGCGACCCCGCGACTGCGCGGCCTTCTGGCGCTCTGCCTCACCGTTTCCGCAGCGGGCGCCATGGTCATCGTCAACACCGTCGTCTTCGTCCAGGCGAATCTCGGGCTGTCGCAATCGGATACGGCGCTGGCGCTCGCCGCCTTTGGATGCGGCTCGATGGTCGCGGCACTATCGCTGCCAAGACTACTCGACAGCGTTGCAGACCGTCCGGTGATGCTCTCCGGAGCCGCTATCCTGATCGCCGGGCTGCTCACGACGGCATTCGTCAGCAATTACGCGACGCTACAAAGGGTATGGCTACTGATCGGGCTCGGTTATTCGATCGTGCAGACACCGTCCGGCCGGTTGTTGCGCCGGTCCGCCCATGCAGAGGATCGCCCGGCCTTATTCGCCGCCCATTTCGCCTTGTCCCATGCGGCTTGGCTGATAACCTATCCACTCGCCGGATGGCTCGGCGCAACCATTGGCCTCTCGTGGACGGCGATGGTCCTTGGCATCTTGGCCGGCCTTGGTTTTATCGCCGCAGTCCGGGTCTGGCGGCCCTCTGACGAGGCGGACATCGAACACAGCCATGACGATCTGGCAGAGAACGATCCCCATTTGATGGAGGGTCATCATCGAAATGGGCATCGACACAGCCACGCCTTCATGATCGACCGGCTGCATCCGGACTGGCCGCGTGAACACTGACCTTGCTGCCTATACCGGCCTGTTCGCCGCTGCGTTTCTCGCGGCCACGATTCTGCCGGCACAATCGGAGGCGGTGCTTGCCATGATGATCGTTGCGGATCGGTACCCCCTTGTAACACTGCTTGGCGTTGCGAGCCTCGGCAATGTGCTGGGTTCGGTCGTCAACTGGATACTGGGGCGCGGAATCGAGCACTACCGCGACAGTCGATGGTTCCCGGTCTCGCCGGAAAAACTCGACAAGGCTGAGGGTTGGTACCGGCGTTATGGAAAGTGGTCCCTGCTGGCAAGCTGGGTTCCAGTCAACGGCGACCCGCTCACCGTTGTCGCGGGCGTGCTTAGCCACGGCCTGACGGCCCCCTTCATCGTTGATGCGCCGATGAACAGCCGCATCTTCGAAGCCTGGGTAGAGACCCAACTCGCGCCGACGCTATCGCCAGGCGACGTCGTATCCTCGACAATGTCGGCTTCCATAAAAGCGAATGGGCGGAGAAACTGGTCAAGGCCAAAGGCGCGTGGCTGCTCTTCCTGCCGCCCTATTCACCGGACCTCAATCCGATCGAAATGGCGTTCTCGAAACTCAAGGCGCTGCTCAGAAAGCGGGCCGCCCGCAGCTTCCACGCGATCACTCAAGCGCTCGGCGACAATACCAGCCTCTTCTCAGTGGCCGAATGCCGAAACTTCTTCAAGGCCTCAGGATATGAGGCAGAATAAATGCGACCCGCTTTAGTTCTGGCCTTAAGGCTGGCTTAAGGTGGGAAGGGAGTATTAGCCTCCTGGCCAAAACGATTCAGAAGGTGGAGAGACAATTGAGTAGGACGACATTATCCAAGCCGCTGGCCCGACGTGCGTTTCTCGTCGGCGCGAGCACTTTTACACTGGCGGGCTGCGTAGCCACGCGGCAGCCGGCTCCGGTAACGGCGCCGGTCGTTGAGGTCGAGCCGGAGCCAGTGGTTCCTCTGATGTACGCAGCTGTTCAGAACGAGCAGTTCCCGATCCCTGCGGTCAATATCAAGCAGCTCGACCAGCGATTCTGGCGAACGGACATCGACTATCCGACCGAAGAGCGTCCGGGAACGCTCATCGTCGATACACCCGGAAAGTATCTCTACCATGTCAAACCGGGTGGCCGCGCAACGCGATATGGTATCGGCGTCGGTCGAGAGGGGTTTGCCTGGGCGGGACGGGCTATCGTCGCCTACAAGCGCAAATGGCCGCGATGGACTCCGCCCGACAGCATGGTCGCCCGTCAACCGGAGCTTGAGCCCTATAGCATCGCCAACGGCGGCATGAACCCGGGGCTCAAGAATCCGCTTGGTTCTCGCGCCCTCTACATCCACGAGGGTGGGCGTGACACGCTCTACCGGCTTCATGGCACGCCAGAGGCCTTTTCGATCGGCAAGGCCGTTTCGTCAGGTTGCATTCGGCTGATCAATCAGGACGTCATCCATCTTTATGATGAGGTTCGTGACGGCAGCCCTATCATCGTCATCCCGGACCCGACCATGTCGCATCTCGCGGTCGGATAGGTCGGTCGTCATACAGGACGACATCTTAAGCTAAAAAAATTCCAAACTCATGACTATACTTGCATTGGCTCACTTCGGCTTATCGGATAGAACCGCGTTGCCGTTCCATGGAGACTCAAACGTGCTCGACTGACATCTTCCCGCTTGGCGTCGATCTTGCTCAATGCGAGATCGGAACGCCTGCGCTGGATCATCGGGGACACGCCAAGCCGCCGAGCTCGGAGCGACTTCGGTGAGCATGGATGGTTGTTTTACCATCTAAATTGTCAAAAAAGGTCGCTGTAAATTGCCTGGAATTTAATTCTGGGCCGAAATTGGTGCGCATGTATAAATGTTAATGTATTTTTAAGAGTGCATAGTCATTTATGGCTGCTTATGAACCGATGCAGCCGCTGCTGCAAAAGGCGCCTAGTTTCGACTAAAGTGAGAAGTATTCGGGCCGGAGGTGTTATGCTCAAGCATGCCCTTCCGTTTAAATTGAGGGTCAAGGCGCTGCGTCGGAGATTAAAGTTGTTACAAATATGCTTCTGACCAGCACTTTGCAAAACGAGTCGGCAGATATCTATCGCAAGATATTTTTTGAAATCGCTGATGGCATCATCGGGATTGATGACAAAAGCATCATACGCCTCTGCAACCCAGCCGCCGAGTCCATATTCGGCTGGCAACCTGGCCAGTTGCTCGGGAAATCCCTTGAGGTCTTGCTTCCAGAACGACTGCGGGAACGGCACGGGGACTATATCCGCCAATTTGCGATTGGGGAGATTAACGCGCAATACATGGGACAGCGAGACACCAACATCGTTGGAAGGCGAGCAGACGGTTCAGAAGTGAGCTTGGGCGTCACAATCCTTCGAACACAGGCTGAAGCTGGTCTCATGATGATTGCGGTCATTCGCGATATATCCGATGTAGCGAGTTACCAACGCGAACTGAAGCGGCTTGCCGAAACAGATCCCATGACGGGTCTGCTGAACAGGCGGGCATTTAAGGAAATAGCCGAGCACGCGATCACAATCAGGAACAGACACGGTTCATCATATTCCTTGATCCTCTTCGACCTCGATCACTTCAAGTCAGTCAACGATACCTACGGACATGACGCCGGAGATGCCGTCATCAGTCAGTTTGCTAAGATCATCCGAAGTTCTGTCCGAAATCACGATCTTGCCGGTCGTTGGGGTGGAGAGGAGTTCATCGTCTTCTTGCCTGATGTAGCTGGTGGCAATGCCAGATGGACGGCGGAGCGAATTCGGCGTGATGTCGCCGAATTCCCGTTTGGCGACGCCTTGGGAAAAGAGCTGCATATGACCGTCAGTGCAGGTATTGTGAGCAGCGAGAATGCAAAGCTCACGTTACCTTCGCTTATCACACGCGCAGATCACGCACTATATAAAGCGAAAGCGTTGGGCCGCAACAAGGTCGTAGGCACGGAACTGAACTGATGGGGCGGATGCCCCTTCGGTGGCGTCGGCATGATGCCATGCTTAGTGCCATGGTGGCGCTCACAGAGGGAAGACAGATGACACAGTTACATATCCCTGTGATCGACCTCGCGAAGCGGAGCTTTCAGGTCTGTGCAACAGATCGGGGTGGTGCGGTTCTATTCACCTGGGTTTTGTCTCGAACCAAGCTGCAGCAGCTTTTATGAGAAACGATCCACCATTGTCACCGGCCAGGTGCCCGTCGAGCAACTGGTACGACATGATCGGCTGTCCGACGATCGCCGACGCCATCCTCGAACGCCTCGTTCATAATGCATACCGCATCGAACTGACCGGCGAGAGCGTGCGAACAATGTTCCGTGACCGCGGCTGACACAACCCAAGCTTGACCGCCAAGCGGCTTCAATCGGACAGGCTCAGGCCGCGGCAGATGCGGCTTCGGAGCTCGCCCAGAAACTTGGCGAGGCAGGCTCGCTGACCAAGAGCGGCCAGGCGCGCGAACACGTCTTCTATGCCGAACTGACCGGCCAAACGGCGAAAGCTCGCCTTGAAGCCCGTCTCGCAAAGGAAGAGCTGACAAGGCTGATGGGATTGTGGGGCGCCGACCTCGACTATCAGATCCCCAATCGCCTGCCGCAGCTTCCAAAGGCGTTGATCAAGCGGGACATGATCGAGGCGGAAGCCCTGCAACGCCGTGTCGATCTGCAAATGGCCAAGCTCGACCTGGATGCGACCGCCAAATCGCTCAAGCTCACAGAGGCGACCCGTTACATCACCGATCTCGAAATTCTCTCCGGCTTCGAGACCGAGCGGGAACTCGAGGATGGCGAGAAGCACAAGCAAACGACCGGCAATGTCGAGCTCGAATTCGTCATTCCGATCTTCGACACCGGAAAAGCGCGCATGCGCAAATCCGAGCTCGCCTACATGCGCGCCGCCAATCTGCTCGCCGAAAAAGCCGTCAACGTCCGCTCCGAGGCTCGTTCGGCATACCAGGCCTATCGATCGACCTACGATATCGCCCGGCACTATCGAAACAGCGTGGTTCCGCTTCGAACCAGGATCGAAGATGAGTCCCTGCTGACCTACAACGGCATGATCACCAACACGTTCGAACTGCTCGCCGACAGCCGGGAGAAGGTCAATTCGATCCTCCTCGCCGTCAATGCAAAACGCGATTTCTGGTTGGCCGAAGCCAATCTCGCGCCCGCCATCTATGGCGGCGGCGCGGGGGCCGCAGGCAGCGAAACCGAGGTCGCCGCGGCTGCCCAGAGTAGCGGCGGACACTGAGAAAGGACACGAGAATGTTCAACAGAAGACAGTTCCTCGGAGCCGGTGCGGCCAGTGCAGCACTCGTCTCTTCCACGGCATGGGGTCAAACCGCGAATATGGGCTTGCCGGAAGCCGCGATCATGGAGACGGCGGCGACTCAGACGCCCGTGCGACCGACGACCGGACCCGATTACAATCCGGTGGTGACCCTCAATGGATGGACACTCCCGTTCAGGATGAACAATGGCGTGAAGGAGTTCCATCTTGTCGCCGAGCCCGTGGAACGCGAGATGGCCGAAGGCATGACCGCGCATCTGTGGGGCTACAACGGACAGTCGCCGGGGCCGACGATCGAGGCGGTCGAAGGTGACCGCGTTCGCATCTTCGTCACCAACAAGTTGCCGGAGCACACAACCATCCACTGGCACGGCATGATCCTGCCATCCGGCATGGATGGTGTCGGCGGGTTGTCGCAGCCGCATATCCCCGTGGGCAAGACATTCGTCTACGAGTTCGACCTCGTGAAGTCCGGCACCTTCATGTACCACCCCCATTCGGACGAGATGGTCCAGATGGCGATGGGTATGATGGGTTTCTTCGTCATCCATCCGAAGGATCCGGCGTTCATGCCAGTCGACCGGGATTTCGTCTTCCTACTAAGCGGCTACGACATCGATCCCGGCACCTACGTCCCGCGAGTCATGGAAATGACGGATTTCAATCTGTGGACATGGAACAGCCGGATTTTCCCCGGGATCGATCCGCTCGTCGTATCCAAGGACGATCGCGTACGTGTCCGGGTGGGCAATCTGACCATGACGAACCACCCGATCCACATGCACGGCTATGACTTCGAGGTCACCTGCACCGATGGCGGCTGGGTGCGCCCGGAAGCGCGATGGCCGGAGGTCAGCATCGACATCCCGGTCGGGGCGATGCGCGCCTACGAGTTCGACGCCAAATATCTCGGCGACTGGGCGATCCACTGCCACAAGTCGCACCACACGATGAACGCGATGGGCCATGACGTCCCAACTTTCATCGGCGTCGACAAGAAATCCGTTACTGAGAAGATCCGCAAAATTCAGCCCGAATATATGCCGATGGGCACCGCAGGCATGGCCGACATGGGCGAGATGGAGATGGAAATTCCCGAAAACACGGTGCCCATGATGACGGGATGGGGTCCACACGGGCCCATCGAGATGGGCGGCATGTTCTCGGTTGTGAAGGTCCGCGAAGGCATATCCGCGGGCGATTACGCAGATCCGGGCTGGTACGAGAACCCGCCCGGTACTCAGGCCTGGGAATGGACGGGTGAGCTTCCCGACACGACCAAGGCCAAGGACGCAAAGACCAAGATCACCGGCGATCATTCGAAGCAAGGATGATCGAAAACCTCCCCCAACGAAGGACGACCGCATGAAAACTCTACTGACAGCAATGCTGATCGCAGCAGCCCTTTCCACTACCGCGCTTGCCGCCGGTTCACATGAAGGTGGTCATGGCGAAGCCATGGCCGTCGGCGAGCCCGGCAACAAGGCGAAGGCGACGCAAACGATCCGGGTTACGATGAAGGAGACGGACGACGGCAAGATGATCTTCACGCCGAACACCTTCACGGTCCGCAAGGGTCAGACGATCGTGTTCGCCATCAAGAACGCCGGCGAACTCGACCACGAATTTGTCCTCGATCAGGAAGACAAGGTGATGGAGCACAAGGCCCTCATGGAAAAGTTCCCGGAAATGGAACATGACGACCCGAACGCGATCCGCCTGGCGGCCGGCGAATCCGGCGAGATCATCTGGAAGTTCACCAATGACGGCACGTTCAAGATCGCCTGCCTCGTTCCCGGTCACTACGACGCCGGCATGCACGGCGACGTCACCGTGGCCAAGAAGTAATGTCGAAAGGATCATGACATGAAGACGATCATAAAGCTCGCGCTCGCATCCGTGGTCGCGTTGGGCACTGCTTACGGCGCAATCGCCGCGGAGTTCACCAGGGGTACGGTGAAGAAAATCGATACCAAGGCGAAAAAGGTCACCCTCATCCACGAGGAACTGAAGTCGCTCGACATGCCGGCCATGACCATGGTGTTTCGGGTCGAAGATCCGGCCATCCTCGACAAATTGAAGCCGGGCAGCGATATCGAGTTCGTCGCCGAGAGGGTCAATGGCAAGCTGATGGTAACGCAACTGAAATAGTCGGAAACGGGGCGCGGATCGACCATCTGCGCCCCAACTTCGTGGATCCGCTGGTCTTATAGACTGGCAGCGAATTCAAGATATTGAAGGCGTGCAAACGGCCTTCCAAAGTTCGTACTTTCAGTCCTGAGCACTCTGTTGCACTGTGTCGTCGAACCCGGTTCTTCAACAAGGCATTGGCGCGACTCATCTTCGTCGATGTAACATCGACGAACACGCGACTGACTAAGCGCACCGGATGGTCGAGGAAGGGTGAGCGGTTTGTCGCCTATTCCCCCTTCGGCAAATGGGAGACGCAGATATTCATCGCCGGACTGCGGTGCCATGGCCTGACGGCCCCCTTCATCGTCGACGCGCCGATGAACAGCGGACAACTGGCTCGTAAACCGTCTCTTCAAGTCCTACGAGGATATCGTCAACCACCGCTGCTACGCGTGGAGAACACTGCAGGAGCGCCCATGGAAAATCATGTCAATCGGCCGACGCCAATGGGCCAAAGGGTTCTGATCAATGACGGTTGGTATCAGGTCAAGCGCTACCAACGGTCGACTATTGCGCCGCCACGTGGTCGGTTTTTTAGCCGCCGTTGACTTTCGCGCGCAATTCCGCGCTGGGCCTGATCCGCCAATGATGTCTGGATCAATAGCTGACATGTCCGGCGAAATGGCAGCTTTCCGGCGACGTAAATAAATCGCCAAGCATTGGATGCTAATTTGAAAGAATGGAAGACACAGTTGTACCTAAACCTCCTCGGGCTCATCGGCCACGCGTTCTGAAGCGTGCGACCATCATTGTAAGCGCTACCAATTCAGAGATCACCTGCACGGTGCGAAACATGCACGCCGAAGGCGCCGAGCTAAAAATTGACGAATATGCGGCATTGCCTGGTTCTTTTCTTCTCTATGTGCCGACGGACGGTACTGCCTATTCATGTGAACTCCGTTGGCGCCAGCGACAAAGAGTAGGCGTTCGGTTTCATGGAACCTTGCCTAAACCCAAGTGGCATTACGGGTGATTTGCGCCGGGCCGATACCCCATCTACGGAGGGGGTGATCGATCGGATTTCGGTAGCGGAGAGGATGAGCTGTCGAGCGAAACGAAGCGCATAGTTGACGAGCAATGGCATCGCAGACCGCTCGAACATGACCAAATCTTTGCAGGTTGTCTATTCACAAAGTCGGCCATATGGCGTAGTTGGGGTGCAGAGAAATCTCCGGTCGCAGCCTACCCGGTTAAAACAAGGACTCCAATTATGAAATGTTTCGTCATCTGCTCCGGCGGATTGGATTCGGTTTCGCTTGCCCACAGGGTGGCGGCCGAGTACGACATCGCTGGCCTTATCTCCTTCGACTATGGCCAGCGCCATCGGAAAGAACTGGACTTTGCCACTGCTTGTGCCGAGCGCCTCAAAGTTCCCCATGACATCGTCGATATCCGCACCGTTGGCCGCAACCTGTCCGACTCGGCGCTTACCGACGACGTGGATGTTCCTGACGGTCACTATGCCGAGGAGAGCATGAGGATCACAGTCGTGCCGAACCGCAACGCCATCATGCTAGCGATCGCCTTCGGCATTGCGGCCGCCCGCAAGGTGGATGCCGTGGCGACAGCCGTTCATGGCGGCGATCACTTTATCTATCCTGATTGCCGGCCGGGCTTCATCGACGCGTTCCAGCGCATGCAGGACCACGCGCTTGAAGGTTATGCGAACATTCGCCTCTATGCCCCCTATGTGACCGTGCCGAAGGCAGAGATTGTCAAGGACGGCGCGCGCCACGGCACACCCTTCGCGCTCACATGGTCCTGTTACAAAGGCGGAGAACACCATTGCGGGCGATGCGGCACATGCGTCGAACGGCGCGAGGCCTTCCACCTCGCGGGCGTCCCGGATCCCACGGACTACGAGGACGCCGGTTTCTGGTGTGAAGCGGTCGCACGGGGAGCGCTGTGATGTTCCGCATAACCAAGGAATTCCACTTCTCAGCCTCGCACCAGTTGAAGAGCCTGCCCGACGACCACCCCTGCGCCCGCCTACACGGGCACAACTATGTCGTGGAGGTGGAGCTCGCGGCCGAAATGCTCGATGAGCGCGGCTTCGTGCGCGACTACCACGACCTTGCTGTCTTGAAACGGTATCTCGATGAGACGTTCGACCATCGCCACCTGAACGACGTGCTCGGACACGGCACGATCACGGCGGAATGGCTAGCCCGACACCTTTTCGACTGGTGCCGGATGAATTTTCCGGAAACCGCAGCTGTACGCGTGAGCGAAACGCCGAAGACTTGGGCTGAGTACCGTCCATGAAGTCGACCGCAGTGGGGGAGGTGCTTCGCATTGCCGAAATCTTCGGCCCGACAATCCAGGGCGAGGGTCCCCTCATCGGTCAGCCAACCGTTTTCGTCAGGACGGGCGGCTGCGACTATCGCTGCATGTGGTGCGACAGCCTGCACGCGGTTGATCCGCATTATCGCCACGACTGGACGGCCATGTCGGCGGAAGCCGTGCTGGAGCGGATCAATATGCTTTCAGGCGATGTACCCTTGCTTGTCTCGCTTTCCGGCGGCAATCCAGCGATCCAGGATTTTGCCGGACTAATCCGAATCGGCCACACGGCCGGCCATCGCTTCGCGCTCGAAACGCAGGGCTCTATTTGCCGTGATTGGTTCGCCGCGCTTAACAACCTTGTGCTGAGCCCGAAGCCACCGTCGAGTGGCATGCAGACCGATTGGGCGGCGCTCGAGGACTGTCTTCGCGCGGCCGGCGACGGGCCCGAGATCGCACTCAAGATCGTCGTCTTCAACGAGGACGACTATGCCTATGCGCGAGGTGTCGGAGCGCGCTATCCACACATCTCCCTCTATCTCCAGCCCGGCAACCACACGCCGCCACCTCCGGAGGCTGAGGATGCGCCAATCGACGTTGAGGGCGTGATGGAGCGCATGCGCTGGCTCGTAAACAAGTTGGCGGAGGACCGTTGGTTCACCCCGCGCGTGTTGCCGCAGCTCCACGTCCTGCTCTGGGGCAATAAGCGAGGTGTATGATCCCATGAAAGAAGGTAGCCTTGATCGAGAAGACGGACATTTATGCCAGTCACACGCAGTTGGGCAGCGCGACTGCGTTGCCGGCAGGTACCCACACAGCGTTGTTGGGGAAGGTGGAGAACCCGCAGGCCGGAACTCACTTCGCTCTGCCCCATCACCGGCCTGCCGGACTTCGCCCATCTGGTCGCAGACTAGGCCAAGGACCTATTAAATTAGGGCCTTCCCAATTCGGCGGCGTTTTGATTCTCGCTTATGGCAGGAGGACCCGTCATGAGTGATCTGTATTTGCTGGCACCATCGCAGTTGGGCCGGATCAGACCGTATTTCCCGCTGGCTATTGCATCCGCACCGCCGAATGCAGACGGGCTTCGTTTATCCACGTCCGGCACAGGTATCTGCCATCTTGCATCAGCAACTTAAATTCCCCAATCAGCTCAGTGGCTTGCTACCTAAAGAGGGTACGGGAAGCGCCATGTTGCGTTGCATCAGGGGGTAAAACCGCGTAGCCTTCCGGCGGGCTGTGGAATGAAAGGCGTCGTGGGACACGACGCCTTTCGCACAAGGAGATCAGATGCTTGATACGCCTCCATCCAAGCCCAATGACCTCGAAGCCATTGCCCGCACGGGCGGGCCTCTCCGTCGCATGGCAGCGCGCCTGCCCACCTATCTGACGGACCTGCGGGAAAACCCGGCTGGCTGCCGATGTTCGTGCTGGCCCGGACAATGCCTTTCCGCCGGGCGCACTGGCTGACCGCCATGCGCGTTTCGCCCTCTGCCACGGCGGCCGAATCAATGTTCGGGGCGATCAGGGCGACGGACGTCGCTTCGGAACTGAGGAAAACAGGCATCTTCACCGGCCTGACATTGCCTGCGCCGATCCACGGGGAGATCGCCCGCTTCGCGCGCGAGACGCCGTGCTTCGGCAATTTCGACCGCAAACTGGAGTTCCTCGCCGGAGAGCACGCAGAGGCCGAACGGCGCTTCGGGCGCGCTATACTGAGCGGCCATCATTTCGAGCGGGTCCTGCAATGCGAGGCGGCCGTTGCCGTTCAGAAGGACCCGCTGCTCCTCGATGTCGCGCGGCATTATCTCGGCGGCGAGGCGAAATTGATCACCACGCGCACCTGGTGGAGCTTTCCGACGAAGAATGCCTCGGACGCCGAACTCAGCCGGGCGTCGTTCAAGTTCCATTTCGATCTCGACGACTGGCGGATGCTGAAGTTCTTCTTCTACCTGTCCGATGTCGATGCGGATGCGGGTCCCCATGTCTATGTCCGCGGCAGCCACATACGTCGGCGCATCAAGCACCAGCTGACGCTGCTCGTGGGTCACCCGGCGCAGGACGTTCTGGGCTATTACGGTGAAGACAGCGCGACCACGCTGACGGGAAAGGCCGGGACCGGCTTTGTCGAGGATCCCTTCGGCTTCCACATGGGAACACTGGCGAAGACTGCGCCGCGTCTCATGATGGAAGTCGGCTTCGGCGTCTCCAGGCCGTCCAGGCGCCGGTATCATGGCGAGCCGGTGATCCGGTAGCCGATAGCCGATCTCAGACCGTCTCCTCGATGGCCCGGCATCTGCCAGCGTGGGCTATCTCTGGCGCAAGGCCTGCCGGAGCGGCAGGTCCTGCGTCGGCATCGCCGCCCTCCGGACTCCAACTCCGCCTTAGCGGCAAACACGGATAGTCATCCGTCCACGCGGACCTAGGCGATGTTGCGGGCGAGCCAGCAGCCGATCGTCAGTCCGCTGATCGTGCCATCACCGTGGCGGCTGATCTGTATCGTCCACTCGCCGGGCGCTGGCGCATCCATCGAGCGACGGCATGGCAGTGCCCTGATATCCTCGGCCACCGGATAAAGGGTAAACCGGACCGTGTTTGCCGGAGGCCGTTTGGTTTAAGTTATGCTGCCATGGCTGGTTCGTCCAGCAGGCCAAGCATTGTAACTCAGCAGCGAAGGTTGACCTCTTAACTTTTCTGAGTACGCGATTGATTTACATATACAAAATTGGTGTCCACTGGGTTCACCATCGGCTCCAATCGTGACCCCACCCAGGCTGCAATGTCATGCACTCGTTGCCTTTAGGCGGGGGGTCTTGGCAGTCTGACGAGGTTATATGCTGCGATTGCGAATCCGAAGGCGGCGGCTACTTTCGGTCTGCCCTGGACTTCGACTTTGGCGAAACCGGTCTGCGCCTTGATCCAGCCGAACACCTCCTCGATGCGCTTGCGGCAGCGCAGGCTGATGCCGTAGCCGGGATGGTGCGTCGTGCGCTTGTCGATGGCAGTTTTGCGGACCTTGCCGGTCTTGGAAACACTGCCGTTGATGGCGATATGCGGCCTGACCTTGCGGGCGCGCAAGCTCCCGACAAAGTCTTCGACATCATAGGCCTTGTCGGCGGCAAGCGTGATGCGCTGGCTTTTTGCGCTTCGCCGGTCGAGCATGGCAAGGGTCGCCTCGCGCTCGGCCAGCCCGGTCGCCAGCGTCAGTTCGGCATCGACGACAAGCCCGTTGCGGTTCTCCATCAGTGCGTGGCCCATGTAGCACAGCCGGCTTTCTCGACCATTGGCCTTGCGATACAGCCGCGCACCGGGATCGGTTGTCGAGGCGTGCGTGTCGTTTGAGCGTTTCTCGCCGTGAAAGTCCCGCTCGCCATTGCGTCCCGGCTGAGGCGGATCGCCCGAACCGTCCTTGGGACGAAAACTCTTCATACTTGCCCAGGCGTCGATCAGCGTGCCGTCCACCGAAAAATGCTCGCTCGACATCAACCGCTTGACCTTGAGCAGCGACATCAGCGCGGACAGGAAATCCCGTGCCACGTCCGCTTCGAGCAGGCGGTCGCGATTGTGCGTGAAGCCGGTTGGATGCCAGACATCGGCATCCATCGAAAGCCCGACAAACCAGCGAAACAGCAGATTGTAGTTTATCTGCTCCATCAGCATCCGCTCGGAGCGGATCGAGAAGAAGGCCTGCAAAAGCGTTGCCCGAAGCAGCATCTCGGGCGGGATCGAAGGCCGGCCGACGCGCGCATAAAGCACCTCGAGCCGACCGGTGAGCGACGCTAGCACCTTGCATATTCAAACGGCATCGATTGTTGGATGATTGATGTGCTCTCCGGCGGATGGCCATCCGCCGGAGAGCAGACGGTCGGGACCGCGCGCCCCTTGGCTTGAACCGGGATGAGATTGGTCCGGCCGTCCTCGCGTTTGTCCTGAACAGATTATGGGGAGCAAGTCCCGCATGCAAGGCAAGGTTTCGTTCGAAGAAAACGCGATGCCGGCAGTCTACGTCGGCGTGGACATGTGTAAAGAGTGGCTCGACATTCATCTCCATCCGCTCGGCGAAAGCCGGCGGTTTGGCAATGACACGACCGGCATCCGCCAGTTGAAGCGGATGCTGGCCAGGTGCCGGCCGGAAAGCATCGTGATGGAGGCGACCGGCTCGACGCCCGGCTGCTGGCGCTTCTGGCGGCAAGTCTCAAGCTAGGCGCGGATACGCCGCCAGGCCCGCACATCGAGGCCCTGCAGGAACTGGTCAATGCGCGCTCGGCGGCAAAGGGCGAGATCACCGCGCTCGAGAGCCGTGCCAAGACGGCCGCAACCGCCTTCCTGCGCGGTGAGCTTTCGCGCCGCCTCAAGAACCTGGAGAGGCATGTGCAGCGCCTCGACGCAGAGATCCAACGGTGCATCGGCGAGGATCCGGAACTGGGCCGAAAGGTCGAGATCCTCACCTCCATTCCCGGCATCGGCCGCATCACGGCCTGGGCGCTGATGGCGGGTATGGACGAACTGGGCAGGTGTTCGGGCAAGCAGGCCGCCATGCTTGCCGGTCTCGCGCCGATCGCAAACGACAGCGGCGCCCGCACCGACCGCCGCTCCATCCGGGCCGGCAGGCCCGCACCACGGCGCGCCCTCTACATGGCCGCCCTGTCGGCCCGGCGCTACAATCCGGCGCTCACCTGCTTCGCCAAAAATCTCGAAGCCGCCGGAAAGCCACCCAAAGTCATCCTCGTCGCCGTCATGCGCAAACTGCTCGTCCTGGCAAACTGCCTGCTCGCTCAGGATCGCCTCTGGACTCCAAATCCGCCTTGACACCAAACACAGATACTCATCCGTCAGCGTCCGGATCGCCCGCAACGGAAAGTCCGCCGAAACACGTTCCTCAAGTCGCACGAAACTGAAAAGCTCATCCCCGTGATCCGATCGACCGCGCATCGCCGCCTGTGCCAAGGAAGGTCAGGCGCATCGCGCGGCCCCATGCCGGATCGTGACGAGAAATGCGGCAACAGCTTGGTCCGGCGCGCCATCGTTCGCGATGGTCAGATCGACCGACATGGGCGGCAACCCGCGGGTTCGGGCCAGACGCGCGGCGATGTCCCCGGCACTTTCGCGACCCCGTGCGGCAAGGCGGACGGCCAGCGTCTCGGGCCGGGCGGTAATTTCCGTGGCAACGAGCGCCGCGCCAAACGCGGCCCGCGCGGCAGGCAGCGCCGCGCGCGAGCCGTTCGCGATGATCGTCATGCCTGCGGCGAGCCAGGCGCGGACCTCGACCCCGACGCCATAGCTCAGCCCGTGGCTGTCCCAGTCCAGCGCAAAGGCCCCCGCCACGCGAAGCCGCACGAAGGCGGCGGGCGTGACAGGAATGTGTTGCTCAACCCCGCCGGGGTGCAGGGGCCGAGTGATGATGCGGCGGGCAAGGATCACATCATCGGCTGGAGAGAGCCGGGCCGTCACGCCCGCGATCACCGTGTCCTTGCCCGCGCCCGAGGGCCCGACGATAAGGAACAGCCGCCCGCTCATGCCGCTGCGGTCCTCGCCCCGAAGCCATAGACCTGCGCCCCCGCGACCCATGTCGCGGCCACCGACAACGCGCCGCCCACATCCCGGACGCGGATCAGATCGGCGCGTTTGTCCCGCGCGATCACACCCCGATCGCCAAGCCCCGTCGCGCGAGCCGGGGCACCGGCCACGAGGTCCAGCGCTTGCGGCCAGTCAAGGCCCATCTTGCCGGTCAGAACCCCGATCGCGGGCAGCATGGCCTGCGGCGCGTAATCGGAACAGAGCGCTCCTGCCACACCTGCCAAGATGGCGTCACGCGCTGACAGCGCACCCGACTGGCTGCATCCGCGCAACACGTTCGGCGCACCAAAGAGCGTGACCAGCTCTGCCGCACGACCTGCGCGCGCGGTGTCCAAATCCAGAGGAAACTCACTGATCGTGGCGCCCATCCGCGCCATGAAGGCCACACGGTCCGCCCCTTCGTCGTCATGGCTCGCCAAAGCCACACCATGCGGGCGGGCGTGCTGCGCCAGCCGTTCGACACGGGCCACGATATTGCCCGCCTCGGCCTGTTTCGCGGTGATCCGGTCAAGGATTTCGCCCTCATCCTTGGCGTAGACGCGCGACAGATAGGCCCCATAGGCGGCGACGTCCCTAAATTGGCCCTGCCCCGGCGTGTGATCCATGAACGACAGCAGCGACGCCACGCCCTCATCAATCAGCCGCGTCACGCGCGTCTCGGAGGCCGCATCGGTGAGCTCATAGCGGATATGGACGTGGTGATCGACCGCGCCCGAAAATTCATGTAGTGCGCGGGCGAGTGTCTCGGCAAACGCCACGTCGCGCACGCCCAGTTCGCCCTCAGCGAAGCTGATCCCGTGAAACGCCGTGGTGACCCCCGCCGCCGCCATGCGCCGGTCGATGGTGTTGAGTGCCACGGGCAGCGGGAAAAAGGCGTTGGGGCGGGGTTCCACCTCTTTCTCGATGGCGTCGCCGTGCAGGTCGATCAGGCCGGGCAAGAGCAGATCGCCGCCAAGGTTGATGCGCGTAGCCCCTTTGGGCGCGTCCTGCCCAAGCGCTGCGATGCGCCCGTCCTCGATCGTCAGGCTGCCGTGATGCACGCCCTCGGGCGTGACGATGCGGGCGTTTTCCAGATGCTGACTCATGCTGCATCCTCGAACGCCTTGCGTCCCACCGAGATTTTCAGATCGGCCAGCCGGTCCGCCAGCGCCATGTCGTGAAAGATACCGACCATCGCAGCCCCTTCGGCCTTGGCGGCCTCGATCATCGCGCAGACGTTTTCCCGCGCGACCGGGTCGAGGCTGGCCGTGGGCTCATCCAGCAGCATCAGACGGCCCCCTTGCGTAAAGCTGCGGGCGATGTTCACCCGCTGCCGCTCGCCACCCGAGAAGGTCGCGGGCGTGGCGTCCCAAAGCTGCTCGGGGATCGCCAGCGCCGCCAGCATCCGTGCCGCCTTCTCATGCGCGGCGTCACGCGCGACGCCCTGTTGCAAGAGCGGCCGGGCCACTACGTCAAGCGTGGAAAGACGCGGCAGGCAGTGCAGGAACTGTGTCACAAAGCCGATCTCGGCCCGGCGCAGATCGGTGATCTGCGTCTCGGGCGCAGAGGCCAGATCGATCAGATCGCCCACGGCGGTGCGATAGATCACCTGCCCCGAGGACGGCACATAGGTGCGATAGATCGCTTTCAGAAGCGAGGATTTCCCTGCCCCCGAGGGGCCCACCAAGGCGGTGAGTTGCCCTGGCTTCAGATCGAAACTGATGCCCATCGCGGCGGGCACATGTTTTGCGCGGTCATGGATATAGAACCCCTTGCCCAGATCGCGCACGGAAAGAATGGTGTCCATCAGGCCCTCACAATGCGCTGGAGACAAGTTGCTGGGTGTAGGCCGCCTGCGGATCCTCAAGGATCTGGTCGGTCAGCCCGGCTTCGATGATGCGCCCGTATTTCATCACGATCGTGCGGGTGGTCAGGTGGCGCACCACGCCCAGATCATGCGTGACCACAAGCATCGACACGCCCGTGACCTCCTGCAACTCCATGATCAGGTCGAGAATGCGCGCCTGCACCGAGAGGTCGAGCCCCGTCGTCACCTCGTCGAGGAACAGAAGCGGCGCGCCGGTCGAGAGCGCGCGGGCGATCTGCACGCGCTGCTGCATCCCGCCCGAGAAGTTGCGCGGAAGCTCGTCCATCCGCGCCGGCGGCACCTCGGTCCGGGCCAGAAGGGCGGTGGCCTTCTCGCGGATCACCCGGTAGTTGAGTTCGTCCGACATTAGCAGCCGCTCGGCGATGTTGCCCCCGGCCGAAATGTCGAAATTCAGTCCCAGCGACGGGTTCTGGTAGACCATCCCCATCCGAGTGTCGCGCAGGCGTAACTGCTGCGCCTCGTTCAGGGTGAAGAGGTCATGCGCCGTGCCCTCGTCGTAAAAACTCGTGCGGCCAGCGGTGGGCCTGTCATCAAAATAAAGCATCTTCACGAGGCTGGACTTGCCCGAGCCGGACTCGCCCATGATGCCCAGCACCTCGCCCTTGTGCAGGCGGAACGAGGCCCCGGCGACGGCCACCACCGACCCGCAGTGGCAGCAGATGTTGGTGTCATGCTCCGGCCCGGTCTCGTCCAGACAAGCGGGACAGCCGGGACCGTGGATACGGGTCAGGTTGTCAACATCGAGGATCGGTTTCATTCTGCGGCCTCCAGCCGTTCAAGGCGCATGTCGCAATGCGCGGCGTCCGAGCATTGGAAAACGCGGGCACCATCGTCATTGAGAAATTCGTCGAGGAAGCTGTCATCAGCCCCGCAGCGGCGGCAGACATGGCGTTTGCCGATCTTGCGGTCGGTGAAATCCTCGACCCGGAAGGGCACATCGTTGAAGGTGATGGGCACGGCATCCGTATGCGGCGGCACGGCGTAAATGCGCTTTTCCCGCCCCGCGCCGAAGAGATAAAGGCACTCAGCCTGATGCAGCTTCGGCACGTCCCAGCGGGGGATCGGCGAGGGGTCGATGATGTAATGCCCGTTGATCCGTGTCGGGTAGCGGTGCGAGATGGTGATCTCGTCAAAGGCCACCATATCTTCGTAAAGCTTGACCCAGAGCCGTGCGTAATCCGCCCGCCCGTGCATCCGCCGCCGCGTGGCGGCGTTGGGTTCAACCACGACCAGCGGGTCTGGGTAAGGCACCTGAAAGACGAGGATCTGATTGGCGCGCAGGGGCAGTTCGGGAATGCGGTGGCGGGTCTGGATGACGGACGCCTCTTCGGTGCGCAGGGTGCCGGTCACGCCCGGACAAGTCAGCGCGAAGAAGTTGCGGATATTGGCCGCATTCACGCTGTCGTCGGCACCCTGGTCGATGACCTTCACGCAGTCCTGCGGCCCCAGCAACGCCAGTGTCAGCTGCATCCCCCCGGTGCCGAAACCGCGCGCGATGGGCATTTCGCGGCTGGCATAGGGCACCTGGTGGCCGGGAATGCAGACTGCCTTGAAGATCGAACGGCGCAGCTCGCGCTTGGCGTCCTCGTCGAGGAAGGCAAAGCCGTATTCCGCGCCCTTACGGCTCTGGCCCATGGTATCAGCGGGGTGCATCGGTGGCCTCCTCGGCTTTGCCTTGCGCGGCGCGCAGGCGATCCATGTCGGACTGGAAGGTAACGTAATGGGGCATTTTGTAATGGGTGCAGAACCCCATGCTCTCGATCCCGTCCACATGTAGCAGCACGAATTCGGGGTCTTCGGACGGATTGGCGACGCGGCCCTTTTCCTTGGCGACGCTGATTGCGCGGTCCAGCACCGCCATGGCGATGGCCTTGACTTCGTTATGACCAAAGCAGACCCCGTAACCCAGGGTGAAGACCGGCGCGCCGTCGTCGGATTTCTCGAACATTGCGACGATCTCGCATTCGGTGACCAAAACCTCGCCTGATTCCATCGGCTTGCCCGTCACCGGGTGCGGCATCATCACCGGCACATAGCCCACGCGCAATTCGCCGACCGTGGGATGCACATCGCCATAGCCGCGCATGTTGGAATAGGCGAGCGCCAGCAGACCGCCCGTCTCGCCGCGTGCCATGGTGGCCAGTTGCGCCGAACGCGGCACGGGGAAAATCAGCGGCGCGCGGGTGATGTCGAAGGGGGGCTCGTCGCTCTGGGCCAGCGGGGCGAGTAGGCCCTCGTCGCGCAGGCTGTCGAGCACCTTGGGGAAGGTCAGAGGCGTGTCGCCCACGGGCCGGTTGCCGAGCCAGTCGCGCGCGATCTCGTCAAACCGCTCCGCGCCCTCGTCCATCAGTTCGAAACGAAACAGCCGGTGCAGGTAATCGGGCGTCGCGCCCAGCATCTGCCCGCCGGGAATGTCCTTGAACGCCGCCGAGATGCGGCGGATCACGCGCATGTTCCGTATGTCATGCGGCGCGGTCTCGCCCAGGCGCGGCTTGGTCGAGCGATAGGCACGCAGGAAGAACGCGGCCTCCAGACTGTCGCCCAGCGATTGCTTCAGCGCCAGCGAAGCAAGGCGCGGGTGATAGAGGCTGCCCTCGGAGAGCACCTTGGAATGCAGAAGCGGCATCTGACGTTCGATCTGGTCGAGCTCCAGCGGTGCGGTATCGCCCATGGCGCGCAGCGCGTCCATCAGGCGGGCTGAGCCCTTGATCGCGTCAGCCCCGCCGCGAATGGCAACATAGGCCATGGCTCAGGCTCCTTTGACTTTGGTTGTGCGGGGCAGGACAGAAAGGCGCGCAGCATCGGCCAGCACCATGTCCGCCCCCATGGGAAAATCGGCGCACCAGCGTGCGCGGGCAACCACCCAGCCGGGCGCAAGACCCTGCGGCGCAAGCCGCATCTCAGACCGGATGCCCGGCCCGGCAAGCGTCAGCGGCGCGCCACCCGTGAGGCTTTTGACCATGACCAGGATCGTGGAACCCGCTTCAGGCGCATCGAGCGAGCCAAGGCGCGGGGTGAACCCCGGTGTCTCCGTGCCATTGGCCAGGATGAACCCGGCACGCTCTGCCGTGTCAGTTCCCACGTCGAGAAAGGCAAGGTCGGTGTCCGTCAACGTTCCCGTCAGGTCTGCCAGCGTCTGCGTATTGTCGCAGAAGGTCGCGAGTGCGGCCAGTGCTGCGGGCCGACCGTCCAGCAGGTCTGACAAGTCCGCGATTTGGCCGGGACGCGCGGCCACGTCAAGGATGCGGCGGAACAGCGCCTGATGTGTTTCGGGCCGCCAGAGGCGGGGCAGGTCCAGCACGCTCATGCCTCATCCTCCGACAAAAGCTGGAAATCGACGCGGGTGCGGTCGAGCGCCAGTGCGCGCCGCGCTTGCACCTCGGTGCGCGCCGCCATGCCCGCAGCCAGCAGCGCCTCGATTTCCGGTGCCTCGGGCAGGTCGGCCATCAAGGCCGCGTCCAGAATGGCCAACCGCGTGACGAGCGCCAGATCGTCGCTCATCAGCGCGGCCCCGCCCTCGGCCGCCCCCTCGGGCACGGTCAGGCGCAGATGGACGCGGGCCATCGGAATCTCGCCCAGATGGAACGCCGCCCCGGCCACGCTGTCGCGCAGTTGCATCAACATCAGCCCTTCGCGGGGCGGGACGAGAGGCTCCACCTCGGCGCGGGCGCGTATGCGGTCAGCCAGGGCGGCGACCTTGCCGTTGTCAGCAGCGGACAATGCCGCCGCCCAGTTTTCTCTTTCTGGTCTCATCATCTGTTCCTTATCCAATCAGCCGGGCGCGCAGCCGTGCCGAAACCTGATCCAGCACGAAGACGGTGAGAAAAATCACCAGCAGGATCGTGCCGACATGGCCATATTCAAACGTGTCGTAGCGGCCCTTGAGCTCTTGCCCGATACCACCCGCGCCTACCAATCCGATGACAGCCGCCATGCGCACGTTCCGGTCGAGGATGTAGAGCGTGTAGGCTACATAGGATGGCGCCACCTGAGGCAGCACGGCCGCGCGCAGCACGCGCAGCTTGCCCGCGCCAAGGGCGGTCAGCGCCTCTTGCGGCTTGCGGTCGGCGGCCTCGATGTCTTCGGCGTAGAACTTGCCGAGGAAGCCTGCCCCGTGCAGGCCGAGCGCGAGATAACCCGCGATGGCGCCAAAGCCAAAGCCCAGCACAAGGAACATCGCTATGATCAGCTCGGGCATTGCGCGCAGGAAACTGACCGCGCCTCGGCTGGCCGAATAGGCAAAACGGTTCGGCGTATAGTTGCGCGCGCCGAAAATGGCGAACGGGATCGACAGCAGCACCGAGATGATCGTGGCCCAGATGGCGATCTCGAAGGTCTCTACCATCTTGGCGAGCACCTTGGTCAGGTAACCGAACGGACGGACGAGATATTCCTTCACCTCGACCCGCGGCTCGGCCTGCAGGGTCTCGCTGTTCATGTGGAAGGTCGTGACCTCGACGGCCTCGATCCGAGTGAACATCGGCAGCGCGTCGCGGTCGATGTCCGTGAGCCGCGCCAGTTCTTGCCGGTCTTCGATGACAAAGGGAAAGAGCGCGCCCAGCATCCGGCCAAGGCCCCGGCCGACCTGGCTGGTCTCCTGAAGTCCCACGGCGGACAGGACAGCCTCGCCGGTCAGGCCGAGCATCCTGTCGACCTCCATCCGGTTGCCCGACCAGATCAGTGCCAGCGCAACCAGCAGCACCGCCAGCGCCGCGCGCCAGTCATATGGAGCCGGCAGATGCCAGTCTTTCGCCGGGCGGGAATGATGCATCCCGATTGCAAGTTCCGCATCACGCATAAACTTGCTCCCTTGTTGCGGGTCGATCCGCAGGCGCGGTCAAACCTTCATAGAGTTTTCCCTCGGCCGCGCTGTCGAACTGGTGCGGTGGGCCGTCAAAGACCACGCGGCCCTTGCGCATCCCGATGATGCGATCTCCAAATTCGCGGGCGAGATCGGTCTGGTGCAGGCTGCAAAGCACTGTCGCCCCCTGTTCGCGGGCGGCTTCGCGCAAAAGCCCCAGCACTTCGCGGCTGATTGCGGGATCGAGGCTCGCCACCGGCTCGTCGGCAAGGATCACTTCGGGCTTGAGCAGCAGGGCCCGTGCAATGCCGACGCGCTGCTGTTGCCCGCCCGACAGCGCCGAAGCACGACGGGTAAGGTGGATTTCATCAAGCCCCACGCGGGCGACCACTTCGCAGGCACGGTCACGTAGATGATCGGGATACCAGCCCAGAAGCGCGCGCCAGGACGGAACTTCGGCCACCGCACCGGACAGCACATTCGAGGCGACACTTGCACGTTCCACCAGATTGAACTGCTGATGCACCATCGCCACCCGGCGACGGATACCGCGCAGGGTTTTCGGCGACAGAATGGTATCACCCAGCGTCGTCATACCGGAGGTCAGGTCCGTCAGCCCGTTGACCACCCGCAGGAGCGTGGATTTCCCGGATCCGGAAGGCCCAAGCACAACGCAGAATTCGCCCCTGCCAATATCGGCCGACACGCCGTCAAGCGCGGCGACCCCGTCGGCATAGACCTTGCGCAGGTCGCAGAAGGAGAGGTGCGATTGCGCCCCTCCCCCGATCATCTGCGCAGCGGAAAGGATCGCCGCGGCCGACATCAGTTGCCCGCCTTCTCGAGGATCGAGGCACGGAGGTCGCCGGACACGCCCGACAGCGTGACCAGTGCGGGTGCAAGCATGGCGTCGGTGACGGTCGCATCGTAACGGTCCACCTGCTTGCCGCCGTAGCCACGGATCATCTCGGGCGAGACGCCGGGCGCTTCGTGCACGGTGTTGAAGGCGCCGCGCAACGCGTCCTTCACCTCTTGCGGCAGCTTGGTGGACATCGCCAGCGGCGGGTTCGGGATCGGGTCCGACTTGCCGACAACGACGAAATCCTCGGCGCTGATGGTGCCCTGGTTGATTGCTTTTTCAAAGCTGTCGAACGAGGCAGCAGCCGCATCGACCTGGCCCTCCGCAAGGGCCTTGAGGCTGTTGGCATGGCTGCCGGTCATGCGGATCGCGGTCAGATCCGTCGCCGGATCAAGTCCCGCCGCGACGATCATCGCCACCGGGTAGACGAAGCTCGACGTCGAGTTCGCGTCGCCGAACGCCATCGAACGGCCCTTGAGATCGGTCACGGCAGCGATGCCGCTGTCCTTGCGGGCGTAGATGCCGGAGTAATAGGTCGACGTGCCGTGATTGACGTCCACCGCGAGCAGTTCGGCGCAGCCGCGCTGCTGGGCCGGAAGGTAGGAGGCAGCACCGAACCAAGCGATTTCCACTACATCCGAGCAGATCGCCTCGATCACCGTCGCGTAGGTCTGACCCACCTTAATATCGAAATGGATGCCGGTGGTCTGGGTCACGGCATCGAACACCGGCTTGAAGTCCGCCTTGGTGCCGTCCTCGGTGCCGCCATCGGCGGGCACGAGCATGACGCGATAGGGATTGCCCGCCGTGCCGCCAGCTTGTTGCGCGGCGGCGCCGGTGATAGTGATGAGAGTTGCGGCTGCAGCCGCAACAAAGGTCTTGAGGAGGGGCATGGTTCTTCCTTTAGGTTTGCGTTGATTGACTGGGGAGTCAGGGTTGCAGCCGCACCTCAGTCCGACCGCGGGTCTTCGGTAGGCCAGCCGGGCTCGGCCACCGAAAGCTGAATGCGATCGCCGCGAAACTGGCTGATTGCATATTCCTGCACCACGCCGCGTTCACGGCAGGCGTTCACGCCCTTGATGCGCAGCACCGGCTGCGTGCGCGGCATCCGCAGCGCCAATGCATCCTCGGGCAGCGGAAGTCGGGCGGTGATGAGGCTTTCGACCCGGTCGAGCGCGATGCCCGCGCTCTCGCGCAGATGCCGCGTCAGCGATCCGCCGGAATAGCTGCGCGCAGCCTCGGCCGCCTCGCCGGCCAGGAAATGCAGCGTCAGTGCATAGGGCAGCCCCCTCTCGCCGCGGAGCGTGCGCAGACGCAACACCGGCGCGCCCTCGGCCACCCGTAGGTGCCGCGCCACGCCGCCGTCGGCCGCGATCTCGTCGCTGTCAAGCAAGGTTACCTGCGCCGTCCGCCCGCTGGCCGCCAGCCGTTCGGTGAACCTGGTATCACGCCCAATGCCGTAGACCAGCCCGCGCGCCAGCACCCGCGTGCCGCGCCCGTGGACACGCTCCACCAGCCCTTCGGCGATCAGCTCTTCCACCGCGCGGCGCAGGGTGTGTCGGTTGACCCCGAAGCGCGCGGCCAGTTCCGACTCGGCCGGAAGCCAGTCGTCCTCGTCGAGACCGTGCCCGATCTCGGCCCGCAAGGCCGCTGCAATCTGCGCCCAGACGGCGATCCCGGACTGTCTGACAAGCTGTGGCAAAGTGCGTCTCCCGAATTCGGATATTGAGATGTCTAGACGTGTTGAATGACGTGCGTATGACAGATGGGCATTCAGCTACTCTGCAGCGCCTCGTCGGGGCGACCGAAAGACACTCCTCCACGTCCATGCGCGGTGTGACCTGATCAGGCCGGAGGGCAAGGCCACGATGGCCCTGTCGACACCAGATACCCCTGAAATGCACGCACATCCTTCAGCCCAAGCCGGTCGGGCGTTCGTCCGTCATAGCGCGAGAACTTCGGCTGGGAATACGTCCATGTCTGCATCGACGACGCCTCTCGCGTCGCTTTCACCGACATCTTTGCGAACGAAAAGGCCGAAAGCGCCGTCGCGTTTCTGAGCGCGGCCGTGGGTTATCACACCAGCCTAGCAGGCTGCTGCAAAACGGTTTCATTGGTTGTTTTGGTGGCGCATTCGGTTGCGTATTGCGTTTGATGCAGTTGCTGACATTCGTTGCTGATGTCGGCTCTGGGTCTTTGGTGGCTGGGCGGCGGCCTATGTGGTGGCTCCGGCGATCAGTCTTGGCAGTCTGACGAGGTTATAGGCTGCGATTGCGAATCCGAAGGCGGCGGCTACTTTCGGTCTGCCCTGGACTTCGACTTTGGCGAAACCGGTCTGCGCCTTGATCCAGCCGAACACCTCCTCGATGCGCTTGCGGCAGCGCAGGCTGATGCCGTAGCCGGGATGGTGCGTCGTGCGCTTGTCGATGGCAGTTTTGCGGACCTTGCCGGTCTTGGAAACACTGCCGTTGATGGCGATATGCGGCCTGACCTTGCGGGCGCGCAAGCTCCCGACAAAGTCTTCGACATCATAGGCCTTGTCGGCGGCAAGCGTGATGCGCTGGCTTTTTGCGCTTCGCCGGTCGAGCATGGCAAGGGTCGCCTCGCGCTCGGCCAGCCCGGTCGCCAGCGTCAGTTCGGCATCGACGACAAGCCCGTTGCGGTTCTCCATCAGTGCGTGGCCCATGTAGCACAGTCGGGGTACGCACGGACATTACCGATCTCAAGCGAGCGGAACTCACCATCAAGGAACAGGCAGAGCGCGATTCGCTCACCGGTCTCTACAATCGCTCTGTGCTTACCGACAGCCTACAGCGCGCCTGCACCCGTGCCCGACGCGGCGGTCACATGGGCGCGCTGGTCTCCGATTACGGACCCGCCGCTCTCTGGGATCTCGGTGACGGCGTCGCCTGCCTGGAATTCCGCACCAAGATGAACACCTTCTCCAAGGAGCTTCTGGACGCGATCGGCCAAGCGATCGCCGATGTCGGCAAGGGCTTCAAGGCCCTGGTGATCGGTTCCGACTCGCCGGTCTACAGCGCCGGCGCCGACCTGCGCGTCTTCCTCGACACCGTCGAGAAGGGTGGCGCCGAGGCGCTGGGTGCCTTCATCGATCACGGCCACCGCACGTTCAAGGCGCTGAAATACGCGCCCTTCCCGGTGGTCGGCGCCCCGTCCGGCCTGGCGTTCGGCGGCGGCTGCGAGATCCTGCTCCACTGCGACGCCATCCAGGCCCACGCCGAGCTGACGATCGGGCTGGTCGAGACCCGCATCGGCGTGATCCCCGGCTGGGGCGGCTGCAAGGAGATGCTGGTACGCAGCTATGCGGCCAAGGCCGAAATCCGCGGACCGGTCGCCCCGGCGATCGCCGCCTTCAACCTCATCGCTCCGGCCAGGTTTTCGGGGAGCGCCTTCGAGGCGCGCAAGCTCGGCTTCCTACGCGCAACCGACGGCATCACCAAGAACCGCGAACGCCTGCTCGCCGATGCCAAGGCGAAGGCCCTGTCGCTGTGCGAAGGCTATGTGCCGCCGGAACTGCTGGTCGTCGCCCTGCCCGGTCCTTCAGGCGAAGCCGCCATCCTCAACATCTTAGAAGGCGAAGCGCTGGCCGGCCGTGCCACTGCCCACGATCTCGTGGTCGGCAAGGCGCTGGCCACCGTCCTCACCGGCGGTCCGTCGGCCGATCCGCTCCGCCCGCTGAGCGAGGACGACATCATCGCCCTCGAACGCCAGGCTTTCATTTCCCTCTTTGCGGAACCTGCCACCATCGGCCGAGTGCAGCACTTGCTGGCGACCGGCAAGCCGCTGTGCAACTGAGATCGTCGACTGGCCCGCGTCTGCGGGCCAATCCTGCGACCGTAACCAAGGACAGACCCAGATGGCATCCTACACTCCCCCGATCGACGACATCGCCTTCCTGCTCAACGACGTGCTCGACTTCGACAACCTGATGCAGGCCCTGCCCGGCCATGAAGAAGTCAATGCCGAGCTCGCCGTTTCGGTGCTTGAGGAAGGCGGCAAGTTCTGCGCCGGTGTTCTCGAGCCGATCAACCGCTCCGGCGACGAGGAAGGCTGCAGGCTCGACAACGGCCTAGTGACCACGCCCAAGGGCATCGCCGACGCCTACAAGGCCTTCGTCGAAGCCGGCTGGGGCGGCCTGTCCGGTGCGGTGGAATTCGGCGGCCAGGGTTTGCCGCGGGTGATGCAGATCCTGCTCGACGAAATGCTGTCCTCCGCCAACCTCTCCTTCGGCCTGTTCCCGGGTCTCACCCGCGGCGCCGTCGAGGCGATCGAGCACCACGCCAGCGCAGAGCTGAAGGCGACCTATCTGCCGAAGATGATCTCGGGCGAATGGACGGGCGCCATGGCGCTGACCGAATCCTCGGCCGGTACCGATCTCGGCCTGCTGACGACCCGCGCCGAGCCCGTCGGCGACGGCAGCTACAAGATCAAGGGCAATAAGATCTTCATCTCGTCGGGCGATCACGATTTCGGCGGCAACGTCGTTCATCTCGTTCTGGCCCGCCTTCCGGACGCGCCGAAGGGCGTCAAGGGCATCAGCCTTTTCCTGGTGCCGAAGTTCCTGGTCAATGCCGGCGGCAGCCTCGGCGCCCGCAACGGCATGTCGGTCGGATCGCTCGAGCACAAGATGGGCATCCATGCCCAGCCGACCTGCGTCATGAATTATGACGGCGCCATCGGCTGGCTGGTCGGTGAGCCCGGCCGCGGGCTGAACGCCATGTTCACGATGATGAATGCCGAACGCCTGTTCGTCGGCATCCAGGGTCTCGGCATTGCCGAGGCGGCCAACCAGAAGGCCGTCACTTATGCCCGCGAGCGCCTACAGGGCCGTTCGGTTGACGGCACCCGCGGCCCGGTGGCGATCATCGAGCATCCTGACGTGCGCAAGATGCTCCTGACCGGCCGAGCCTTCATCGACGGCGCTCGCGCGCTTGCAATCTGGGCTGCCATGCAGATGGACATCGCCAGCCGTCATCCGGATGCCGAAGAGCGCCGCAAGGCGGACGGGTTCGTCGCCCTGCTGACCCCGGTCATCAAGGCCGCCTTCACCGATTTCGGTTTCGAGACCGCCGTCATGTCCCAGCAGGTCTTCGGCGGCCACGGCTATATCCGCGAATGGGGCATGGAACAGTTCGTGCGCGATGCCCGCATCACGCAGATCTATGAAGGCACCAACGGCGTCCAGGCCATGGACCTGGTCGGACGCAAGCTGGCCATGGAAGACGGCGCGCTGGCCAAGCGCTTCTTCGATCTCGTACGCGCCGATCTCGACGCGGCGGCGGCAAAGGCGCCCGGCATTGCCACCGCCACGCGCGACGCGCGACGCGCTGCTGCGGCTCGAAGAGGCCTCGCAGGCCCTTCTCGATGCCCGTTCGGACCTTGCGGCCGCCGGTTCGGCAGCCACCGACTATATGCGCCTGTTTGCCCTCGTCGGCTTCGGCTGGATGTGGAGCCGCATGGCGGCCGCGGCAGCCGGCAAGGGCAGCCCGCTTGCCCGCCGCAAGCAGGTGATGGCCCAGTATTTCGCTGACAGGATGCTTCCGCAGACGATCGGACTTGCGGCATCCATTGCCGGCGGCAGCAATGCGATCATGGCGCTCGAAGCCGATCTGTTCTGACAACTGTTTCACGGGAGGTATGACATGCTTGGTATGATGATGAACACGCCGCTTCTGATCTCGACGATCCTGCGGCATGCCGAAACCTATCACGGCACCACGGAAGTCGTGTCGAAGTCAGTCGAGGGGCCGATCCATCGCTACACCTATGCGGATATGGCGCGGCGCAGCCGCCAGCTCGCCAACGCGCTTGCCCGCCTCGGCCTCGAGTTCGGCGATCGCGTCGGAACGCTAGCTTGGAACGGCTATCGCCATATGGAACTCTATTATGGCGTTTCGGGCTCGGGCCTGGTGTGCCATACGATCAATCCGCGTCTGTTCCGCGAGCAGATCGCCTTCATCATCGAACATGCCGCCGACAAGGTCATCTTCGCCGATCTCACCTTCGTGCCGATCCTCGAGGCGCTTGCCGATCACCTGAAGGGCATGGAGGCCGTCGTCATCATGACCGACGAGGCCCACATGCCGAAATCGGACATCCTGCCCGGCCTCGTCTGCTACGAAACCCTGATCGCGGCGGAATCCGACGCGTTCGAATGGCCGGAGTTCGACGAAAACACGGCCTCGGGCCTTTGCTACACCTCCGGCACCACCGGCGACCCGAAGGGCGTCCTCTACTCTCACCGGTCGAGCGTTCTTCACGGCATGTCCATCTCCATGCCGGACGTGCTTTGCGTCTCGGCGGCGGATGCGGTCGTCCCCGTGGTGCCGATGTTCCACGTCAATGCCTGGGGCATTCCCTTCGCCGCACCGATGACCGGCGCCAAGCTCGTCATGCCCGGCCCCAATCTCGACGGCGCCAGCCTGCACGCGCTGTTCGAAAGCGAGGGTGTCACCTTCACCGCCGGTGTGCCCACCGTCTGGCTCGGCCTGCTCGACTGGATGGACGCCCATGGCAAGACCTTCTCCACGCTGAACCGCGTCGCCATCGGCGGCTCGGCTTCGCCGCCGATCATGATCAACCGCTTCAACCGCCTGGGCGTCAAGGTCCGCCATGCCTGGAGCATGACCGAAACCAGCCCGGTCGGTCTGGCCGCCACGCTCCTGCCCAAGCACGAAGCCCTGTCGACGGAAGACAAGCTGATGCTGGAAGCCAAGCAGGGCCGTCCGGTCTTCGGCATGGAGTTCCTGATCGAAGGGGCCGACGGCAAACCGGTCGCGCGCGACGGCAAGGCCTTCGGAGCCATGATGGTGCGCGGTCCCTGGGTCGCCGCCGGCTACTACAACATGGCCGAGAGCGCTGCCCATGACAAACCCGGCTGGTTCAACACCGGCGACGTGGTGACCATGGACGCCGACAGTTTCGTGCAAATCGTCGACCGCACCAAGGACGTCGTCAAATCCGGCGGCGAATGGATCTCGTCGATCGAGCTGGAAAACATTGCCCAGGCCCATCCGGCGGTCAAGGAGGCAGCGGTCGTCGCCAAGCCCGACCCGCGCTGGAGCGAACGGCCGGTTCTCGTCGTGGTGCTGAAGCCGGGTAACAGCTTCACCCGGCATGACATGGTCGATCTCTACTCCGGCAAGATCGCCAAATGGAGCATACCGGACGACGTCATCGTCGTCGATGAACTGCCCCATACGGCCACCGGCAAGCTGCTGAAGACGGCGATCCGCCAGATTGTGCTGGACGAATATGCCCGCACCTCGCCCGACGACAACATGGCCGGCTGAGACGGTGGTCATGACCGTCACGCCATGGCCGAAGGGCCGCCTGTATCTCGAGGATCAGGCGATCGGCCAGCGCTTCGAGAGCCGGGAACACCGGGTCGCGCTCGACGAGGTCAAGGAATTTGCGGGTCGCTACGACCCGCAGTTTTTCCACATCGATGAGGAAAGCGCTGTTGATTTCCACGCGGAACTGAGCCGGTGGGGATGCGGACGAAAACTTGGACCACCAGGAGGTAGTTCATGTATTCCCACGCTGATAGAATTCGCGCGGTCGAGCTGTATATCAAGCTCGGCAAGCGGGTTAAGGCGACGATCCGCCAATTGGGTTATCCGACCAAGAATGCGCTGAGGAACTGGTACCGCGAATACCAGCAGCATCGAGACCTGCGCGTTCGTTGTGTGGCTCGCACGCCGAAGTTTTCGGAGGCCCAGAAGCAGGCGGCGCTTGAGCACTACCGCACTCACGATCGCTGTATCTCTGCGACGATGAGGGCGTTGGGTTATCCAGGTCGTGGGACTTTGACAGCATGGGTTCGAGAGGCGTTTCCGGAGACGAGGACTTCGATGGTCGGTCGATCCTGGCGTCCGGCCTATCCCGAGGCGTTGAAGCAAGTCGCGGTCCTTGATCTTTGCAGTGGAGAGGAAAGTGCCCAGCAAGTAGCCGACCGGCTAGGTGTATGCCGGCCGACGTTGTACAGCTGGAGGAATGAGTTACTCGGTCATGAGGCTGCCTCATCCATGAAACGCCGCAACACCTCTGCGCCAGCGCCCGAGCGCGAAGAACTCGAGCGACAGCTTGAAGCCCTCCAGCGCGATGTCCGCCAATTGCAGCTCGAACATGATCTGCTGAAGAAGGCCAATGAACTGCTAAAAAAAGGCCTGGGCGTCGATCTGCAACTCCTGAGTAATCGGGAGAAGACACAGCTGGTTGACGCCCTCAAAGATACCTATCGATTGCCAGAACTGCTTGTGCAGTTGGGGATAGCGCGAAGCTCGTACTTCTACCACCGCACCCGAGTGAACTTGGAAGACAAGTATGTCACCATCCGTCGCAACCTGACGGAAATCTTCGAAAGCAACCATCGCTGCTACGGCTATCGTAGACTGCAGGCGTCGCTGGTCAGGCAGAGTGTGACAATCTCGGAAAAGGTTGTGCAGCGATTGATGAAACAGGAGCGTTTGGTCGTCGCCAGACCGCGGCGACGGCGTTTTGGCTCGTACTTGGGAGAAATCAGTCCTGCGCCTGAGAACCTGATCAACCGCGACTTCTATGCGAAAACACCGAACGAGAAATGGCTCACGGACATCACCGAATTCCAAATTCCAGCCGGCAAGGTGTATCTGTCGCCCATCATAGATTGCTTCGATGGCATGGTGATCAGTTGGTCGATTGGAACGCAACCAGATGCGGGGCTAGTCAATACGATGCTGGACGCCGCCATCGAAACAGTTACCGACGGCGAAGGCGGGACAATCGTCCATTCGGATCGTGGAGCCCATTATCGCTGGCCTGGCTGGCTTACTCGGATTAGCGATGCGAAGCTGGTACGTTCTATGTCCCGCAAGGGCTGTTCACAGGATAACGCCGCGTGCGAAGGCTTCTTCGGTCGGTTGAAAACTGAACTCTTCTATCCCCGAGACTGGAAGACCATCACAATCGAACAGTTTGTCCACGAGGTTGATGCCTACATCCGATGGCATAATGAAAAGCGCATCAAATTATCACTGGGGTCGCTCAGCCCGATCGAGTATCGAAGAAGTCTCGGCCTTAACGTATAAATCCGTCCAAGTTTTTATCCGCATCCCCAGGCCTCACCCATCTCGAACGGATCGTCGACCGCTTCGTCGCGAACCGCGACAACATGAACGAGCGAAGGCACATCGCGTTTCAGGTTTTCGCCCATCGCCGCATAGTGGAAATTGCGGAACGTGCGCGGCACGAAGAAGACCTTTGCCCCAGCATCCTCCAGAATGAAACGGAGTTCCGCCTCGCGATAGATCGGCACGATCGGCAGGCAGACGAGCCCCAGCAATGAGGCGGCGAGTGCAATCACCGCCGTCTCGTGCCAATTGGGCAACTGGAAGGCGACCACATCGCCGTGGGCGAGGCCGCTGCGGTCGAACCATCCCGCCAGCTTACGAGCCTTGCGGTCGATCTCTTCGACCGTGTAACGGCCGGCGTCGTCGACGAGGCACACCCAATCCGGCCGGTCAGCCAGAAGGGCGGCGAGCCCGTCCGCAATCATAAGGTCGCGCCACAGCCCTTTCCGGCGATAGCGTCCAGCCTCTTCCGGCAGGTGGCGATTGGGCCATGTCCTCATTTCTCGTCCTCTCTCCCCGTAGTACTCACAGCGACAGATGGCGCTCGCGGATTTCCGGGTTGCCGTCGAACTCCGCCCAGCTTCCCGAAAAGACGATCCGGCCGACGTCCAGCACAACGAGGTGATCGGTGCAGTGGCGGGCGAAGTCGACGTTCTGCTCGGCGAGCAGCAGACCCATCTTCTCCCGATGGCGGATGGCGCGAATTTCCTCGCCCATGCTGTCGACGATCAGCGGCGCTAGCCCCTCTGTCGGTTCGTCGAGAAGCAGAAAGCTCGGACTCGGAAGCACGGCACGGGCGACGGCCGCCAATTGCTGCTCACCGCCGGAGAGCTGGAAGCCCTTTCGCAGCGCGAGCTTCTTCAGAAGCGGAAAGAAATCCAGAATCTCCTCGACGCTGTAGGGCTTGCCGGTCTCGCTCTTGGCGTGGCCGGCAAGGGCGATGTTCTCGGCGACCGTGAGATGCGGGTAGATGCGTCGGTCCTCCGGCACCAGCGAAATGCCCATGCGGCAGCGCTTGAACGGCGCAAGGGCGCTTAGTTCCCGGCCGTCGAGCCGGATCGTGCCCTTCACACGCGGGCCTGCTCCCATCACGCTCTTGAGCAGGGTCGACTTGCCCATGCCGTTTCGCCCGACAATCGCCACGCCCGCACCATCGGCAAGGCTGAGCGAAATGTCATGCAGGATGTGGCTTGTCTCGTAGTAGGCCTGCAGGTTGGCGATCTCAAGCATAAGCGGCTACCTTGCCGAAATAGATCCTCCTGACGGTGGGGTCGCGGCGAACCTCCTCCGGATCACCGCTGGCGATGATCTCGCCATGGTTCAAGACGGTCAGGCGCGTGGCAAGGCCGAAGACGACCTCCATGTCGTGCTCGGTCAAAAGCAGGGTCAGGCCTTCCGACTGGCGCAGGCGATTGATCGTCTCGATCGCTGCACGCCGGTCCTCCGGTGCCATGCCGGCGGTCGGTTTGTCAAGCATGATCAGCTTGGGCCGCAGGGCCAGCGTCAGGAGCAGTTCCAGCCGCTTCTTGTCACCGTGGGACAGATTGGCGGCAAGGTCGTCCACCCGCTTAAGGAGCCCATATTCGGCAAGCCGCACGTGCGCTTCTTCCACGATCTCCTTCGCCGGCGACAGCCTCCACCAGCAGCCATGGGCAGTTTTCTTGATCCGCTCGCGGCTCTCGAGCGCCATGATCACATTGTCGAGGACAGTCTGCTCGACGAACAGCCGCGCCATCTGGAATGTGCGGCCGATGCCGCGATGGACGCGCTGCCAGGCATCAAGCGCTGACACGTCCTGCCCCTCGTAAAAGACCTGGCCACCCTTGGCGAACATCTCGCCGCTCAGCACCTTGAACAGAGTCGTCTTGCCAGCGCCGTTCGGTCCGATGATCACGTGGCTCTCGCCTTCCTTGATCGTCAGATTGATGTCGGTCAGCACCTTCAGGCTCGGATAGGCGAAGTTGACGCCGCGCACCTCAAGCAGATTGCTCATTGAGCCGCTCCTTTCCGTTCTTCGTCAGTTTGCGAGCAAGCAAGCTGAGCGTGCCGACGATCCCGCCCGGCATCGCCAGCACGACCACCAGCAGCGCACCGCCGACGATCAGTTCGCTCACGCCGACCATGGTGCGGGTAGCGTATTCCAGACCGGCGAAGACGATCGCACCGACCGCCGGCCCCCAGAAGCGCGAGGCGCCGCCGAGCAGGCAGAACAGGATCGGCAGCGCCGAATAACTCCAGTGGGCAATTGCGGGCGTGATGATCTGGCTCCAAGGCGCGACCAGCGCACCGGCAAGGGCAGTCACGCCACCGCTGATGATAACGGCGATCTCACGATAGCGCCGGACGTTGACGCCGAAGAAGCGGATACGTTCGGCATCCTGGCGCAGTGCGGCCAGCAGCCGGCCGAGTTGGCCGTGCCAAACCCACCAGAGGAGACCGAGCAGGATCCCGCAGGCGACCAGGAGGAAATAGTAGTACCGGTCGCCGATCGACAGATCGAGCGTACCGACGAAGAGGTCGATGACCGGTCTCTTGATGCCGACCAGACCGTCTTCGCGCCCGAGAGCATCGGATTTGCCGATGAGCGTGTAGACCAACTGGTCGAGCGCCAGCGTCAGGATCGCGAAATAGATGCCGCTGGCACGGCGCAAGGCCACCACATGGGGTAATCGCGGGAGCGTTGCACCCCTGGAGCCGATCATAGCCTTGGAGGGTGGCTGTTCCCCGATATGATGGAATACGGGCTCTCGACTGGACGCCGGGCCCAAACGCCCAAGGGAGAACAGCCATGACAGAATATATCGGTCTCGACGTGTCGATGAAAGAGACGGCGGTTTCGATCCGCCGGGAAGGCGAACGGGTCTGGCGCGGGAAGTGCGCCTCCGATCCCAACACTATTGCTCAGTTAATCCGCAAACGAGCGCCAGCAGTAAAGCGCGTGGTGTTCGAAACAGGCCCCCTCTCTGTATGGTTTTATCATGCGCTACGCGCCGAAGGGTTGCCAGCGATTTGCATCGATGCCCGGCATGCCAAGGCCGCGCTGGATATGGCGGCGAACAAGACGGATGCGAATGACGCAGATGGCTTGGCGCATCTTGCAGAGGTCGGGTTCTTTCGGGAAGTGCGAGTGAAAGGATTCGACAGCATGTTGAGCCGGACACTCGTGGCGGCCCGCACGCGGATGGTTCGGATCACTACGGAGCTTTCCAATCAAATTCGCGGGATCATGAAAACCTTCGGGCTTGTCGTTCCACCAGGCAAAGGAACCACGTTCGAGAAGAATGTTCGGTGCCTACTTATCGATCATGAGGACCTTGCTCATATCGTGCTGCCGATGTTGGAGGCCTGGCGCGGCATCCGCACTCGCGCTGCCGAGCTTGGTCGCCAACTGGCCGCAGATGCCCGTCAGAGCGCAAACTTGCTGTGATCATGCACACGATGCTCAAAACAGGCGAGCTATTCAACCCAAACCCGGGAGCCGCAATGTAGATCCGGATGGCGTTCAAACCCTGAACGCCTGAAGCGTCCCTGCCGGGACGTGAGCCGAGCCATTCCGTTGATGGGGTTGCATCGCTGTCTCAGCTAAGTGCGTCAACCACATTGAAGGCTCGTCCCGCGAAGCTCCATCATACGGCGCCTGATGTCGACCGCGAAGACAACCATGCACCTGGCAGCGCCGTTCCGGAAAACTCAGGCTTGACGCCTCAACTGCGATTAGACAACCCCATCAGCTCCGGATCTTCGACGAGCCGCTTCGTCTTCGCTCGTGTCGCCAGCACGTTGCGAATCGCGAAACTTGAATGGATGCGCGCGATGCCCGGCATCGCCGGAAGGATATCCTTGTGGATGCGCTCGAATTCGCCGGCATTAGCGACATCGACGCGCAGGAGATAGTCGGAGCCGCCCGTCATTAGGATGCACTCGCGATTTTCGGGTGCTTGCGCACCGCCGCCTCGAAGCACTGGATTAATCCATTTCGCCGCCATCGTGATCTGGATACGTTGAGTGTCGATTGATCCTAGCGTTCCCTCGCCTCACGGCCGGCGCGGCGCACGGGCGTGTCGCAATTTCTATCAGATTTCAGAAAATGCCGTTAAGGAACCGATTTTCAGGCTTTGTTAACCTTTTTACATCCGAAGAGGCGCGCAAGCAGATCGTCCTGGTCGTTGACGGTCCAGCCGCCCGAAATGCCGAAGCCCTTCTTCAGCCACAGTATCACCTGGAAACCCGCGAGGGTTCGTCGCGCCGTGTTGAAGGATCTAAAACCGTTGATTTTCGGGCGGGCCTTCTTCACTCGGGAATGATCACTTTCGATACCTTGTTGGAGGTGCTTTGTAACATAATACGCGGCGCTCAGCACGGAGCAGCCCTTCCTTCATCGGGCTTCGATGGTCGTGGGGGTGGTTACTCGCGCCATCCGTGTCGATCTATTGCGGAAACAACAGGGGCCCGTCTTTCTGCATCTCGCGGAAGAACCGCTTAGCGGCCTCGATATCGCGCTTTGCAGTCAACGGAAAATCGAATAGATGCCGTATTTGTCGATGGCTTATGGCCTCAGCGCACTCAAGACGAACCTTCTGATAAGGTTCCACGGTGTAGATCCCCCAAACCCTCCCCGCAGCTCGCAGAGAGCATATAGGTGGACGGCCGTTCGCCGCCCGCAGCCGGACTATCCCGCCGCTACCGTGGTCTATTTTCCACAGCCGTACTCAACCGGGGGTGCCGTGCTGATTTCACCCTGCCCTTATGGGTTTCTGGCGTATTTGTAGATGGTGTTGCGAGAGACGCCGAGTGTCCGTGCCGTAAGGCTGATATTGTTGCCGTTGCTGCGCAGCATCTCGGTGACTTCCCGGCCGATTTTGGTGCGCAGGGAATGGGTCTGGCGGCCGACGCCTTCTACTGGGTGACCGAGCAGGTCGAGCACATCGGATGGCCCAATGCGCGCACCATCGGCAGCCATCACCAGCTGAAGCAGCGCCGATCGCAGCTCGCGCATGTTGCCGCGCCAGCCGAATGCCGCCATCAGCGTTGCGGCGGCGGGATCGATCCGCGATTCTGGCGAAATCTCGGTCAGCATACTGTCGAGCACGGCGCCGAAATCGGTCCGTTCGCGCAGCGGCGGCAGCTCCAGCCGTATGACGCCGAGGCGATAGAACAGGTCCTCTCGGAAGCGCCTGGCGGCGATCGCCTCCTCGAGGTCGACATTGGTTGCGGCGACGATCTGGGTGTCGACTATTCTGACCTGACGACCGCCGACCGGGCGAACCTCGGAACTGTCGAGGAAGCGCAACAGCGCGACCTGGCTCGACAGTGGCATGTCGCCGATCTCGTCGAGGAACAGCGTGCCGCGATCGGCGGCCACGGCAAGCCCCTCCGAGCCCGCGCGCTGGGCTCCGGTGAAAGCGCCGCCGACATAGCCGAAGAGTTCGGCTTCGAGGAGATTTTCCGGCAAGGCGCCGCAATTGACCGCGACAAAGGCACCTTGCCGGCGGCTGGCCTTGTGAATGTGTCGGGCCAGCATTTCCTTGCCAGTGCCGCTTTCACCATGGATCAGGAAAGGCGGCTTGAAGCGGACGGCGCGGGCGATCTTGTCCAGTTGCTGGCGCACGACCGGATCATTTGCGACAAAATCCGGTCGCGCCAACGGCGGCATCGTACCGCCGCTGCCCTCGGTCCCGGCCGATTTTCCGGCTTGCGGCGCGCGCTTTTCGAAACTGTGGCGATTGCGCCAGTGGACGGCGTAGCGGCTGCCGAGATTGTCGCGCAGCGTCGGCTGCCGGCTGTTCGACATTTCCGCCAGCGCCAGGTCGAACGGGGTGTCGAAGATCGAGTCGAATTCCGTGCCGGGGCGCAGCGAGATGCCGCGCAGAATTTCCCGTGCGCGCTTGTTGATCGCCACCAGTTGTCCGCTGGTGTCGAAGGAAACAAGCCCGCCGCTTACGGAATTCAAGAGTTCCCAGCGCGAGTGGAATAGCACCACGATGTGCTTTTCCTGCTGGGCGAGAAACAATGAATTCTCGATATGGGTCGCGGCCATGCGCATAAGTGCAAGCGTATGCGTGTGGCGGGCGCTGCAATCGGAAGAGGCGTCGAGAACACCCGCGAGTTCGCCGTCGGAATGCAGGATCGGCGCGGCGAAACAGCTGACGTCGGAATAGGCGGCGAAAAAATGCTCCGCCCCGTGGACGATCAGCGGCTGGCGGCCAGCCGCGCAGGTTCCGAGCGCATTGGTGCCACGCAGGTTTTCCTTCCAGACGGCGCCCGGCACGATCCCCCGACCCGGTCTGCTGGACTGGAAGTCGCCATCGGCGATGGTGTCGAGCACCGTTCCCTCGGCATTGCCGAAGGCGATCAGGAAATTGCTCCCGGCTATCTGCTGATAGAGCGAATGCATTTCGGCCACGGCGAAGCGATGGGTCAGCTCATCGCGCTCGCGCAACTGCTTGAGCTCCCGCGTGCCAATCTGGATCGGTGGCGGCGTCACCCGTGGATCGAGCCCGGATTCGATGCAGCGCTGCCAGCTCTCGGCGATCTGCGGATTGACCAGATTGCCGTCGACCTGGCCACCCTGCATCAACGTGATCCTGAGCCTCTTCAGGCGCTCGGTACGTGAAAGCATCTGTCTGTTTCCCCCCGGACAGCGCCTCTCCTCAGGCTTTTCAAGGGTTTTCCCTGCTTGTCCGGATCTCAGTGGACCAATTTTCGCTCTTTCTGGCAAGTGTTCATGATTTGAACAGGTCGGCCCCGACGCCTGTTGACGGCCTGAACATCATGCGCTGCCCTGACCGCGATGCAGTAAAACTACATGCCACTGAATTCATTATATTATCTTCGCCGACCGGGCAGTTGGCACGGCAACTGCAATGAAAAAGGCGGAATGACAATGTGCCGAGTGAGGAGGCTCTGGAATGAAGGCAGCAGTTTTGCACGAATATGACGAAAAGCTCGAGAAGAGCGAATTCGTAATCTACGAGGATGTTCCCGATCCCCGTATCGAAGGACCGAACGACGTGATCGTGCGGATCGGCGGCGCGGGTGTCTGCCGTACTGACCTGCACGTCATCGAAGGTCTGTGGCGCAACAATTCCGACGTCCAGCTGCCCTATATCATGGGACACGAGAACGCCGGATGGGTCGAGGAAGTCGGGCCGGGCGTCACCCATTTCAAGCCGGGCGACGCGGTGATCTGCCATCCGCTGGTCACGTCGGGCCATTGCCTCGCCTGCCGGCGCGGCAACGACATGCATGCCGAGGAAAGCTCCTTCCCCGGCATCAATGCCAATGGCGGCTATGCCGAGTATCTGCGGACCGGTGCACGCTCGCTGATCAAGCTGCCGAAAACGCTCGCGCCGAAAGATGTGGCGCCCTACACCGACGCCGGGCTCACCGCCTACCGCGCCTGCAAGAAGGCCGCCCAGCATCTGCTGCCGGGACAATATGCCGTGGTGATCGGCGTCGGCGGCCTCGGCCATATTGGCGTCCAGGTGCTGAAATCGCTCTGTGCGGCAAAAGTGATCGCCGTCGACCGATCGAAGGAAGCGCTGGAGCTTGCCGCCAAGTGCGGCGCCGACGAACTGGTGCTCGCCAATGGCGAACAGGTCGACAAGGTGTTGGCGCTCACTGGCGGCTGGGGCGCGGAGGCGGTTATCGACTTCGTCGGCGAGGGCAGCGCCATTACCGAAGGTCTGGAAATGACGCGAAGTGACGGCGCCTACTACATCGTCGGCTATGGCGGAAAGCTCGAAATTCCCACCATCGACATGATCACTTCGGAAAAGCGCATCATCGGCAATCTCGTCGGCACCTATCCCGAACTGGTCGAACTCATGGCGCTTGCCGATCAGGGCAAGGTCCATCTTGCGACGGCGGAATACCGGCTGGCCGATGCCAACCGCGCTCTGCTCGACCTTCACCACGGCAAGATTCACGGCCGCGCGGTGCTTATTCCTTGAGGAGGAGCCGGCTTTCGCCGGCAAGGATTTTAAACCTGGGAGAGAGAAAAATGACATTGAAGACATTGCTTCTGACCGCCAGCACGCTTGCGCTGGCGGCCGCCGCGGCACCCGCCATGGCGGCGGACTACAGCCGCTTCGGCATTCCGGCCGACCTGCCGGGAACCTGCTCCTACGAGGCGATCGACGCCAAGGACTATTCCGGCCGCACGCTCAACATCATCACCCATGCCATTCCGGTGATCGGCGAGCCGACAGCGCTCCACGCCAAGCAGTTCGAGGAACTGACCGGCGCCAAGGTGAGCGTCGTGCACGTGCCGTTCGGCGACCTGTTCCAGCGCATCCTGATCCCGTTCCAGACAGGGCAGAATGCCTATGACGTGCTGTTCTACGGCTCGCTGTGGATCGGCGACCTCAACCCCTTCCTCGCCCCGGTTCCGGATGCCTATCGCGATTCGACCGGCATGAAGGACGTGACCCGCAACTATACCGACGTCGCCAAGTGGGGCGACCAGATGGTGCAATATCCGATCGATGGTGACCGGCACTATCTGAAATACCGCGCCGACATGTTCGAGAATCCGGAGATGCAGGCGAAGTTCAAGGAAGCGACCGGCCGCGACCTGACCGTGCCCGCCACCTGGGAAGAATACAACGAAGTCGCCAAGGTCTTCTCCGGCTGGGACTGGGACGGCGACGGCAATCCCAATTTCGGCTCGGCGGAAGTCGCCAAGCGCGACGACCTGATGTTCTCGGCCTTCATCAGCCGCGCGGCGCCCTATGCCAAGAACCCGAACGTCAAGGGCGGCTTCTTCTTCGACCTCGAGACCATGGAACCGCTGATCAATTCGCCCGGCTTCGTGCGAGGCCTCGAACTGTTCGTCGCAGCTTCGAAGGACTGGGCACCGGGCGGCGCCAATTTCGGCCTCGGCGACGAGATCTTCGCCTTCGGCGGTGGCCAATCGCTGATGAGCTATTCCTGGGACGACGCTTTCGTCCAGGCACAGCAGGCCGACAGCCCGATCCGCAACAAGGTGGCCGCGGCGCCTCTGCCGGGCGCCCGCGAGGTGTGGAATCGCACAACCAAGCAGTGGGACAAGTTCGAGGAGCCGAACCGCGCGCCCTATATCACCTGGGGCTGGACCTCGGCAGTGTCGGCCAAATCGAACAACCAGGACATGGCGTTCGACTACCTGTGCTTCTTCTCCAACGAAGCCAACACCCTGTCCGACCTGCAGGTCGGCCGCTTCGGCGTCAATCCGTACCGCACCAGCCATTTCGATCCGGCGCTGTGGACCGACAAGCTCGGCTGGGACGCCGATCTTGCCAAGAGCTACGTCGAAACACTGTCGGGCATGGACACCAGCCAGAACCGCGTCTTCGACCTGCGCGTTCCGGGCGTCAACCAGTTCATGACGTCGATGGCGACGGGCGTCGCCTCCGCGATCGCCGGTCAGGCGACACCGCAGGCAGCCCTCGACCAGGTGGCCAAGGAGTGGAAGGACATCGTCGACCGGATCGGCGTCGACAAGGTGCGCGAGGCATATGCCCGCGTCGTCGCGCTGGAAGACAACCAGTAACTCCTAGACCGTCGAAAGGGGCGCATCGGAAGCGGTGCGCCCCTTCTCTTGGAAAGGACATTCCGTCGCCCCGTGTCCGCCGACCGGGGGCGGATGTCGCCGTGAACCGAAGGAACGAACCGCGTGTATGGGCTGTCGCGCTACAAACTCTTCTTCCTGCTGCCGGGACTTCTCACCCTGCTGGCGATCATCCTGTTTCCGCTCATCTTCACCATCCGGGTGAGCTTTTCGGGATGGGACGCCGCAAGCCCGGGCCTAAACTTCATTGGCGGCGGCAATTACGGGCGCATCTTCAGCGATGCCCGCTTCTGGGAATCCCTCGTCCGGCTCGGCTTCATCGCCACGGCCTGCGTGCTGTTCGAATATGTCATCGCGTTTGCGCTCGCCCTGCTCGTCTGGCACCAGGTGCGATTGAGGCGTCTCACACGCGTCCTGTTTCTCATTCCGATGATGACGACGCCGGTAGTCATGGCGGTGATCTGGCGTACCATCTTCCACGAATCCCTCGGTCCGGCCAATGACCTGATGCAGTTTCTCGGCATCGGTAATATCGCCTGGCTGACAAGCGCCGGATGGGCGACGGTGGTCGTCATCCTGGTGGATGTCTGGCAATGGACGCCCTTCATGTTCCTGCTGCTGATGACCGGTCTGCTATCCCTGCCGAAGGAGCCGTTCCTGGCAGCGGCGATCGATGGCGCCGGTCCCATCCGCACCTTCTTCAACGTGACCTTTCCAGCCATGGCGCCAATTTCGGCGGGGGCGGTGATCATCCGCCTGATCGAAGCCTCGAAGATCATGGAAACGATCTACGTCGTCACCTCCGGTGGACCTGGCACGGCCACCGAAACCTCGAGCTACTACATCTTCATCCGGGGTCTGCGCGACTTCCAGATCGGCTATGCGGCGGCGCTGTCGATCACCTATCTGGTGATCATGATCGTGCTTCTGACGATCATCGCCAAGCTTCTCGCCAGATACCTCGTCAAGTCGGGAGCCTGACCCATGCCGCGCCTTTTTCGCATCTTCAAGACGGCGGCGATCCTCGGATGGAGTGCCTTCGTCATCGCACCCTTCCTCTGGGCGCTGACGACGTCGTTCAAGACCGCCAACGGGGTTACCGCCGGCCCGACCTATCTGCCCTATGTCGACTACGAGCCGTCGCTCACCGCCTGGAAGGGCCTGTTCGGATCGGGCGCCGGCAGCATCGACATCGTCGAGCCGTTCGCCGCCAGCATGATCGTCACGCTATCGGCCAGCGTCATCAGCCTGATCCTCGGAACGCTCGCCGCCTATGGCCTGTCGCGCTTCGTCTACAAGGCGGGGCCGATAGGCAACAACGACCTCACCTTCTTCTTCGTCTCGCAGCGGATCATGCCGCCGGTGGTGCTGGCCATCCCGTTCTTCCTGATGCTCGGTTTCTTCGGCCTGCTCGACACGACCCTCGGCCTGGTGATCGTCTATATCGCCCTGCTTCTGCCGATCGCCGTCTGGGTCATGGTCGACTTCTTCAACAATATTCCGCGCGAGCTAGACGAGACGGCAATGATCGACGGCTGCACGCCGATCGAGACCTTCTGGCGGGTGATCCTGCCGAATTCGCTGCCCGGCCTCGTGGTCGCCGGCATCTTCTGCATCGTCTTCGGCTGGAACGACTTCTTCTTCGCCTTCACGCTGACCTTCACCGAGACGCAGTTGCTGCCGGTGGCAATCGTCTCCCTCAATTCCTCAGTGACGCCATGGTGGAGCCTTTCCGCCTCAGCACTGGTTTCGGTGGCGCCCTTGATCGTGGTGGCCTTCCTGGTGGAGCGCTACCTCGAAAAAGGCAGCCTCGCCGGCGCACGCAAATAGGAGGCATGATGACCTACGCAATCCGCAATCTGACCGTGGCCGAGGGCAATGACATCCATCTCGACGGGCTTGACGTTGAGTTGCCGGCCTCCGGCGTCGTCACCGTGATCGGCCGCACGCTCTCCGGCAAGACCACCTTTCTCAAGGTCCTGGCCGGTCTGCAGGCGGTACGTTCCGGCAGTCTCGTGCGCGACGGAGCCGATCTCCTGAAGGTCCCGGCGTGGAAACGCCGGGTCGGCATGGTCTACCAGCAGTTCGTCAACTATCCGCACCTGAACGTGCGCGACAATATCGTCTTTCCGCTGAAGCGGGCCGGCTGCAAGTCGTCAGAAATCGAGGCGAAACTCACCTATGTGAGCGACCTGCTTGGCCTTCGCCCCTGTCTCGACCGGCGCCCGGCAGAGCTTTCCGGCGGCCAGCAGCAGCGCGTGGCGCTTGCCCGGGCGCTGGTGAAGGATACGGATTTCCTGCTGCTCGACGAGCCGCTGGTCAACCTCGACTACAAGCTGCGCGAACAATTGCGCGACGAGTTTCGCCGTATCTTCCGCGATAGCAACGACCGCCTGGTCGTCTATGCGACGACCGAGCCGGCCGAGGCGATGATCTTGCAGGGGCATGTCATCATCCTGCACGAAGGCAAAGTGATCCAGACGGGCGACTATCGTGACGTCTTCCACTATCCCGACAACACGATCGCAGCACAGGTTTTCAACGATCCGCCGATGAACCTGCTTGAAGGCGAGATCGCAGGCGGCCGCCTGATCCTCGGGCCATCGTTCAAGATGCCGCTGCCGGAGCATTTTTCCACGCTTGCACCGGGTCGCTACACATTCGGCCTCAGGGCGACGGACTTGGCACTCGGCGGCGACTTTTCGGCGACCGTGGCGCTTGCCGAGGTCAACGGCTCGCTGACGGTGCTGCATCTCGATCTCGACGGGCGCAATCTCGTACTGGAGGAGGAGGGCGTACATCTCTTTCAGCCCGGAGACAGGATCGGTTTCACCCCGGACAGCGCGCGCTTCTACGCGTTCGATGCGGTGACGGGCACGCTGGTCTCCGCCCCGCCGCGCCGAAGCGTCTCCGGCCAGAAGGACTGATTGCATGGCAAAGATCGAACTCAGGGGCCTCGCTCATGCCTACAACACCGTCGACGGCACGCCGAACTACGCGCTCCATCCGCTGGATCTCACCTGGGAGGACGGCGGCACCTATGCCCTGCTCGGTCCGTCCGGCTGCGGCAAGAGCACGATGCTGAACATCGTCTCCGGGCTGCTGACGCCGAGCGAAGGTAGGGTGCTGATCAACGGCGTCGACATGACTTCGGTTGGCGCGGTGAAGCGCAACATAGCCCAGGTCTTCCAGTTTCCGGTGGTCTATCCGTCGAAAACCGTGTTCGAAAACCTCGCTTTTCCGCTGCGCTGCCGCAACAAGCCGAAGGCGGACATTGACCGGCGGGTCAACGAGGTGGCGGGCCTGCTGAATCTCGACGGTCTGTTGCAGAAGTCGGCGCGGAAACTCACGCCCGATCTCAAACAGCTGATTTCGCTCGGTCGTGGGCTGGTGCGAGACGACGTGGCCGTCATCCTGATGGACGAGCCGCTGACGGTGATCGATCCGCAGCTGAAGTTCAGCCTCAGGCGCAAGCTGCGCGACATCAGCGCCCGGCACGGGCACACGCTCGTTTATGTCACCCATGACCAGAACGAGGCGATGACGCTGGCCGAACAGGTCGTGGTTATGGACCACGGCCGCGTCGTCCAAATGGGGAGCCCCCAGGCACTGTTCGAGGAACCGGTGCACCGTCACGTCGGCTACTTCATCGGTTCGCCGGCGATGAACTTCCTCGAGGGCGCCGTCGACAGGGGCACGGTGTCGGTCTTCGGACGCGATGTCGGAACGCTGCGTTCTGCCGAAGGCCGTTCCCTCAGTCAGGTCGTGGTCGGCATTCGCCCGGAATTCGTCACGCTGGCCGACGGTCCGGAGGCGGGGACACTGCCCGCGACGATAACGGATGTGCAGGACATGGGCTGCTTTGCGATCGTCAGCGCCGACCTCGGCAACAGCACCATAGTGAAACTCCGCACGCCCGATCGCGTTCCGGCCATCGGCGCCCCAACCTATCTTGTTTTCGAGCGCGACAAGGTGCGCTTCTACAAGGACAATTGGCTGGTGAGCTAGCTGTGAGTTCTCAGGAGGTTGTTCACTTCGGAGAATGGAGTTCGGCCTTTGAGTGCCGAGTGAGGATACAACGTCCCGATCGCCCTGCATAATCCCGGTGGCGCCACCAGCCCGCCATCGTGATCAGAGCCGGAAAACTCCAGTTTCCGGCGGTCCAAGGTTTGGTCCCAGAGCAACTCTGACAATCTCTCATTGATCGTCACGCGAAGTGTCAATCGCCCGCCGCAAAGCTTCCGCAAGCTGACGTCGCGTATAGGGCTTTGAAAGTGGCTGGAATCGCGACGCGGCGCCGATGCATTCGATATCTGCATAACCAGTCGTCAAGACGACGGGGAGGTTCGGATACTGCACCACGATTTTGCTTGCCATAGCGCGGCCGTCAATTGGGCCGGGCATCACCACATCCGAGAAAACCAAATCGAACGGACCATCCGTTTTCAGTATCTGCAACGCTTCCGTTGCGTCGGCCGCACATGTTACGGAGTAGCCGAGAGAAATGAGTGTTGCGGCGGCGAATTCACGGACTATAGGATCATCCTCGACGACCAGAACGCACTCACTGCCACCATCCAACACCCCGTTCGAGAAAGTCTCAGCAGGAATTTCCGTGAACGCCAGTCGGGGAAAATACAGGCGGCTGTTCATTAATCGCTGCTTCGGCTGTTTGGAGTGGTGCGAGAGCAGCACCGGATCCCAAAGTCAACATGGCTTTTAAAAAGCCGCGGCGCTCCTCTATCAGTTGTCGTTCGATGTCCGTATCCATCATCCTGCTCCGAATATAGTATCAACTATATTGAGGCTGGAGCGATCGCGGAATGATTCAGATCAAGGCGGAGTGAGACTCCGTTCGGCCACCGAGAGGCGCGAGTATGCCAAGGACGATTGGTCCGAGGCGCGAAACAGCGGATAGAGCGTTTCCAGCACAGACGTGGCGTCTTCCGTCAAAGAGTAAAATACGATTTGACCGTCACGCCGGGTATTTACCAGCCGAGCCCAACGCAGACGAGCAAGCTGCTGGGAGACAGCAGCTTGCGGTCTGTTTAGCAAGCATTCCAGTTCGGATACGCACTTTTCCCCATCTGTGAGAAGACAAAGGATCATCAGGCGACTCTCGTGAGATAGCATTCTAAAAGTGCTGCTGGCGTTGCGTACGTTAATGAGTAACATTTTTTCAACCTCCCGACCAACCGATCACTGTATCTTGTTCGCTTGAAATGCAGTGGGGAGTCCTTGCTGCAGATCAAACAGGGAGGAATTCAGAGTGTTATAGGCGTACCCGGCTAGCGTTCGCACCAGGCGGCTACCACGTTTACCGTCTCGATAATTGCCGTGAAGTCGCGCCTCTGAACCACCTTCTCGGCCAGACGCAGCTTCATCGCGTCGGTTTTTGTCGAAGAAGATTTCGCGAATGCTCCCGCGGTCAACTGACGGATCTGCTGCAGCGGTTGCTCTCACGGCATGGGGGATCAAGACGCATAGGCGGCCGGGCCGCCCGTGAGGCGGATGATCAGGGCGGGTGCGGCGCTGATCGAAGTGCAGCAGCCCCGGGTAGACGACGCTGGCTTCTCTGAAACTGCCCTGCGCGCCCGCTGTCAGAAAGAAGCATTGATGGCGCATCTCGATCGCCTCGTGGCGTTTGGCGGCCCTACTTTTCTTGAGCAAGCCGATCCTCAAAGCTTGCTCGACGAGCGGGCTGAATGATAGCTTTCCCGTCACGGCGGAGCGGGTGGCTGGGCGGTGTCGATAGCGGAGCACAGTTAAAGACGTAGGTTGGCGCTTAACCCTCTCCTGGGCGGTTGTTTTAAGGACAGGCTCCCACCGAGCCGCTTTGACGCGAGGTCGGCAATCGCGAGTCCCAGACTGCTTCCCATGGCGGTCTTGTTCCGACCGCGGTAAAACCTTTCGCAAACCTTGGTTAGTTCGTCTTCCGGTATTCCAGGCCCGCTGTCGTCGATTTTCACCGCGACACCATCGCTTTCAAATCTCATTCCTGCGCTTTTGCGCTTTGGCATGGGCTCACCCACGACAGGCACCTGCAGCACTTCCTTGCTGCGCTCTCGGTCTCTTCCTGCTGAGCTTCCTAGGCCTCGGGATCAGCTTCTATCTCTACATGTCCCCGGCGTCCTTACGGTCAATAAGGCCGCGGCACCGGAAAGCTCGCTGACGTTCCTGCTCGTCGGCGCAGTTGTGCTCGTGCCGATGATCCTCGCCAACACCGCGTACGCCTAACTGGGTCTTCCGCAGGAAGATCGATCCCGAAGAAGGGTACCACTAATGACCACTATCCGCAAAATAGCGTGGTTCATTGGATTGTGGTCCGCAGGCGTCGGCACCGTGACCATCATAGGTCTCGCCGTTCGTGCGTCTTAAGACAGAATCTGCCCCTCAGCGGGTCCATTCGTTCGTTGTTCGAAAGCCGCCTTGGTCACACGCCCCCGCGTCGCGCGCCTGGATCTAGTTGGGCGAAAGATCAGCGCACACTCTCCAACCGAGCAACAAGGTTATCCACGTCGAAGGCACCGAGCGAGCGTGTCCCCTGCACTTCCGCGCCGCTCTCGGTATTAGCTATGAACACCGTCGGTGGGCCGCCTACGTTCAGGTGCCTGAGCAGTTCAATGTTCTCGGCCGTCCAGCCGGTGACGTCAATCCTGAGCAGGGCGAAACCTGCCATCCGGGATTGGACACGTGGATGAACGAGGATCTTCCCGTCGATGGTCTTGCAGAACGCGCACCAGTCAGCGGCGACATCAACAAGGGCATGACGGTTGCGCATCCGTGCAAAGGTCAGAGCGTTGATGTAGTCGCGCAGCGATCGGATCGGGCCGACCACGGTCGAGGCGGCGTCCGCCTCACCTGCTGGAACGAGCATAACGGCCAGGCTCCCGACGAGAAACGCTCGCCGGGATTTCATGGAAACGTCGCGCATCAGCTTAGCTCTGTCGCGCCTTCGCGATGGCGTCAATCAGCCGCTTCTCGTCAAGCACGCCGGGATAGAGGCTCGAACCGATCACGAAGGCCGGGGTGCCCGCGAAATTGAAGGCCGTCGCCTGGGCGTAGTTACGGTCGAGCAGGCCCGATATCTTGGCGGTGTGCTTGTTAACGGCGCTTGCGAGTTCGGTCATCGAAAGACCCGCACCGATCAGCGTGCTTTCGACGTCCTCGTGCGTCAGTTTGCCCTTCGTCTTCATGAGTGCCTCGAACGTCACCTCGTATTTCCCGATCTGCGCCGCACCCAGAACGGCCTGCGCCGCAAAGATGGACGCGTCCCCGAAGATCGGCCAGTCCTTCATCAGCAGTTTGACGTTTCCGTCCTTCTCAATCACTTTCTTGACGGTCGGATGCGACGACTTGCAATAGGGGCACTGGTAGTCGAAGAATTCGACGACCGTCACGTCACCCTTCGGGTTCCCTAGGACCGGCGCATCCTTGTCGTTGAATACTTCTTCTTGCGTCAGTTGCTGCCCGAGCGCGACACGGTTTCCCAGTAGGGCGAATGTGCCAAGGGCGAGGCTTGAGGTCAGTACGGTACGGCGTGTCAGCATCAGAATTCTCCTTTTCCGGATTCTTCGGCAGTGAGGACAACCATCTTCGATCCCTCCGGAACGCGGCTGTGAAGGTCGATGATGTCCTGATTGAGCAGGCGAATGCAGCCAGACGACACCGACTTGCCGATCGACCACGCCTCATTGGTTCCGTGAACGCGATAGAGAGTATCCTTGCCGTCCTTGTAGAGATAGAGCGCGCGGGCGCCGAGCGGGTTGTCGATGCCGCCTTCCATGCCTTGCGCCAGAGGCCCATAGCGATCAGGTTCCCGTTCGATCATACTGGGCGTCGGCACCCAGCCTGGCCAACGCGCCTTGCGCTTGATGTCACCTTCGCCCTGGAATTCGAGACCCGCCTTGGCGACGCCGACGCCATAGCGCATCGCCTTGTCACCCTCCATGACCAGGTAGAGAAAGCGGGCATAAGGATCGACGACGATCGTTCCGGGCGGATAGGACGTACGATAGTTGACGAGCTGGCGGACATTGCGCGGATCCATCTTGGAAACATCGACCGCCGGGATGGTCTCGTCTCCATCCTGCACCGTGCCGTACATGGCCTGAAGCGTGGGATCGACCGCCGGCGCAGATGGCCGCGTGGCGACATCCGTAGTCTGCGCGCATGCGGCCAGCGTGATTGTGAGGCCACCGACCAGGCATATCTTCCGCAAGATGCCGATCTCCATGTTGCGAGTGGGGTATTTCATCAATCATCGTCCTTCTCTGTCGGAAGCGTCCGGGCGATGGCGGCGTTCAATGCGTCGCGCGAGATCTCTCCGAAGTGTGTTGTCGCGACGGTTCCGTCGGGTCTGAGGAAAAGAGTGGCCGGCAGTCCGGGCGCACCATAGTGCCTGGCGAGGGAGCGCATCGGATCGAGGAGGACATTTTCGATCTCTAGGCTCTCGCCCTCCAGATAGGTCCGGATCTTCACCGGCCCTTCACCCTGGTTGGCGAAGATGAAGTCCACGTCCTGGCGAGCCAGTGCGGTTTCCGCAAGAAGCGGCATCTCCCGGCGGCACGGAGGACACCAGGTCGCCCAGAGATTGACGACGGCCGGACGCCCGTTTCGCTCATCGAGCGCGACCAATTGCGTGCCGTCAAGATTGGCAAGGGCGAAGCGCGGCGGGGGCGGCCCTTCGGCCGCCTGCCAGAGGGTCGTCAGCATGAACCAGACAAAAGCGCCGGATGCCAGGCTGACCGCAGCCAGTGGCAGAGCTCGCAATGCCTCTCGCGCCAAAAACACCAGAGTGAGGGCAACGCCGATCGCCCCGCCGATCCAGGAAAAGCCGCCTTGCCACACGTAGAAGACCCGCCATGGTTCATCCATGAAGCTGTCGATGTGGACCAGGACGTGGAACGCCCGCGCAGCGATCAATCCCACCACCACCGCGGCCGTTGTCCATAGCCCCAGCCGCCCGTCATGGCGGCGCGCGAGCCAGGAGCCGACGCTGACGAACACCATGATTCCCAGTATCGCTGCCAGCCTGTCGGTCGCAAAGGCGAGCGGTCCCAAGGTCACCGCATTCATGGTTGCGAGCTTTTCGCTATCAGAGCGGAGGCCGCAAGATTGTCAACGGTCACCTCGCCCACCAACCGCGTCCCCGCCACTTCCTGCGCGTTCCGGTCGAAGAAGATCATCGTCGGTGGTCCGACCGCATTAAGCGAGGACAAGAGCTGCTGCATCGCAAGGGTTGTCGACGTCATGTCGATCGTCAACAGGCGAACGCCTGCCAACGCTGCGGAGACGCTATTTTCCGGCAATACCGATCGCTCGATCCCGCGGCAGGTGACGCACCAGTCGGCGGTGACATAGACGAGGCTCGGTTTGTCTTGGGCCTCGGCAAATGCCGACCTCAGCTCGTCGGTAGAGGCAACATGCCGGAAATCGGATTTGCTTATTTCCGTCATGTTGCCGCTACCGATACCGGAGGCGGCACGCAGCGGTTCGAGTGGCGCCAACGGATCGTTCGCGCCAAGCCCGACACCGACCAGAAGCAGCGCCCCCCAGGCGATCGAGAGGACTGCCGCCGATCGCGAAACGATCATGGCTCCAGCCGCCGTCCTCTCATTGCGGAGTTGCGCCAGGAAAATGCCAAATGTGACCGCCAGGCACGCCCATGCCAGAAGGACGATGCCCTCCGGCAGCAGCGGACTGACCATCCAGACCGCAGTCGCGATGAAGCCGAAGCCGAATCCCGATCGAATGCTCGCCATCCAGACGCCGGCGCGCGGAAGCGCCTTGCCGCCAATCGTCGCCATGGCGATCAGGGGAATGCCCTTGCCGATGCCGAGCGCGAAGAGGGCGGCGGCACCGACGACCATGTCGCCGGTGCGCGCTATGTAGAGAAGCGCCCCGGCCAGTGGCGCCGTCACGCACGGACCGATAAGGAATGCCGATGTGAACCCTAATGTCGCGGCACCGCCCAGCGAGCCGCCCCGGCGGCCGCCCGCCGACAAGCGGTTGCTGAGGGCGGCAGGCAACTGGATCTCGAAGAGACCGAAGTTGGAGAGGGCGAGCCCGAGAAAGAGGACGGCGATCACGATCGTCGCGGCGGAGGATTGCAGGGCGAACTGCAAATTCTGGCCGGACCATGCCGCCACCACGCCGAACAGGCCGAAGGCGAGTGCCAGCGCGCCGACATAGATGCTGGAAAGGACCAGTCCGCGTTTAGGAGACAGAGCCTCGCCTTCCCGCGACAGCATGGCAGCCACGATTGGATACATCGGAAAGACGCACGGGGTGAAGGCGAGCAGCATGCCAAATCCGACGAAGCCGAGCAGTAGCAATGACAGGCCACCGCGCGACAGCAGGGTGTCCACGCCCGTTGTCGTGGCTTCCTGCGCCAGCGAAAATCCGGCTGATCCGCCCGAAGGTGTGGTCCACGGGCTCGGCGAAATGGCGTCTCCCGACGAAGACCCTGAAAGCGAAGTGAGGGGGTCGGAGCCGCTGATCTGCAGCAGGGACGTGTCAATGGTTTTCGTGACCGGCGGATAGCAGAGCCCACCATCCTGACAACCCTGATAGGTAAGCTCGATTGTCTTTGCCTCGCCGGACAGTGTTGCCACGGCAGTGTCGTAATAGACCTCCGTCGAGCCGAAACCCGGGTCTTCCTTGAGCGTGCCAGGAGGCGTCTCCAGGGTAATTGGACTGCCGTCACCGCTTTTTGCAGCCAGATATTTCCTGTAGAGGTAATAGCCGGGCTCGATCTGCCAATTTATCGCAATCTCGTTTGGAGAGAGCCTTGATAAAGAGGGTCGGAAGGCTTCATCCATCTGGAGCGGTACATCCTGAGCCATAGCGAGGCCGGCAAAAAACAGACAGGATAGAAAGATCGCCAGGCGCCTCAAAAACCGCATTCGTTGTTTCCTTCATTATTTCGGACGGCTGTTCAATTCCGCACCCACCTTAAGGCAGCCTTAAGCTTGCTGGTCGAAGGCAACGAAGAACAATCTCTCACGGAGCTGTGATGCGAATTCTAGTGATAGAGGATGATGCGGTCTTGCTGGACGGGCTGAAGGTCGGCCTCGGACTGGCGGGATTTGCCATCGATACCGTGGCTACCCTTTCGGATGCCTCAGCGGCGCTTGCCAGCGATTGCTTCGACGCGATCGTGCTCGACCGGATGCTGCCCGACGGATCTGGGCTCGATCTATTGCGATCGATCCGGCGCTCCGGTGATCGAAGCCCTGTTCTTCTTCTGACGTCCAAGGATCAGGTGACGGATCGGATCGACGGACTGGACGCCGGCGCCGACGATTATCTTGGCAAGCCCTTCGATCTCGACGAACTAGCCGCCCGGCTGCGCGCCATCGGCCGAAGGGCGGAGGGTCGGGCAAAGTCTGAATTGACATGGGGTGGCATATCGCTCGATCCCGCCAGCATGACTGTCACTCGGAGTGGCACCACCATCAGCCTGTCCAGACGCGAATTCGCCATCCTCCTCACGCTGTTGGAAAATCCGACGGCCCTTCACTCGAAGCAGGCGCTCGAAGAGCGCCTCTATGGCTGGCAAGAGGAAATTGAAAGCAACACGATTGAGGTGCATATCCACAAGCTGCGCGCAAAGCTCGGCGCCTCCCTCATTGTAACGGTGCGCGGCGTCGGCTACCGCATGGGGCAGCCATGATGCGCTCGATCCGGCTCAGACTTTTTGCCATTTTGCTTGCCGCGACCGGCGCCGTCTGGTTGCTTGCCGTGCTGTGGACCTATCTCAGCACGCAGCACGAGGTCGAACGCGTCCTGGATGCGCGGCTCACGGAAGCGGCGCGAATGGTGAGTTCGCTGATTACCGACCACCATATCGATGTGGCGGCTGCGGTCGATGCCGCCAGAGCCAGCGATCTTGCGGCTAACTTCGACACGACCGCCGGGGACTACAATCGCCAGCTCTCCTGCCAGATCTGGTCGCTTCAGGGCGATCTCGTCAGCCGCTCCGAGAGTGCCCCGACCGCCTCCCTGTCGCAACACGACGTGGGCTTTGCCGAACAGATCGTAAATGGAGAGCGCTGGCGCGTCTACGCCGTAATCAATCCGGAACTCGGTGTCCGGGTACTGGTCGGTGACAGCATCGAGATCCGGGATGGACTGGTCGGCGACGTAATCAAGGGACAGTTGGTACCCGCCCTGGCAATCCTGCCCATCCTGGCGGGCCTGATCTGGCTCAGCGTCGGGCGTGGCCTCTCCCCCCTCAGTGCGATCGCCGAAGCCCTCTCCAGTCGGTCAGCAGAGGAGTTGCACGCGCTTAACGACAGCGGCGCACCGCGCGAGGTGCGTCCCCTGCTTCAATCGCTCAATGCGCTGTTTCAACGGGTGCGGGAGGCCCGCGATCGGGAAAAGACATTCATCGCCTACGCCGCGCATGAATTGAAGACGCCGCTTGCCGGCCTGAAGACGCAGGCGCAGGTCGCGCTGCGCAGCGACAGCGACGATGTGCGCGATCGTGCCCTGTTACAGATCTCGACCAGCGTCGATCGGACCAGTCGCCTGGTCCGGCAGTTGATCGATCTGGCGGTGGTCGATTCCGCCGAAGGCCGTTTGGTGCTAGAGATGCTCGACATGAGCGCCATGGTGGAGGATCTGGTTGGCGAGATGGCGGCGCTGCGAACGGCAAGAGAGATCACGGTCAACGCGGAGATCGCCCCAGATACAGCGATCCAGGTTGCCAGCAAGGCCCTCCTGCGGCTGGCTCTGCGCAACATCCTGGAGAACGCCTTCCAATACGCCCCGCCCGGCTCCCTTGTCAGGATCGCCGCTTCGTTCGGCGACGGGATCGCAAGAATTGACATCGCCGACCAGGGGTCGGGCATCGACGAGAAGGACCAGCTCCGGGTCATGGCACGCTTCCAGCGTGGCACCAGCGCAAACACGCTTGGAAGCGGTCTGGGCTTGTCAATCGTCGAAATGGCTATTTCCAAACTTGGCGGCCGTCTGTCGTTCCTGCGAAAAGACGGTTTTTGTGTTCGGGTAGAAATTCCGCCGTCGTGACATCGGCAGGCGGCGAGTCAACGCAGCCGCAAAGCGTTGGCGCAGACGGACGCGGAGCTCGCGGCCATTGCGAAGGCCGCGGTACCTGGTCCGATCGAGCCGGAAATCGCGGCGGGTATCAGGAAAGCATTATAGCCCACAGACAACAACAGGTTCTGCGTGGTGATCCTTGAGGCGACCCGAGATAGATGGATCAACGCAGGAAGACGTTCGATACCGCCTTGTTCTATGGCGACATCCGCTGTCTGTCGCGCGGCGGCATGGGCGCCTGCCACGGATATTCCGCAAGCACTGACGGCAAAGGCCAGCGCGTCATTGACACCGTCGCCGACCACCACAGTCGGGACACCCAAGTGCTGCACGAGCCTCGCTTTGTCACGTGGAGACAACTGCGCTTTGACGCGCTGGGCGGGCAACGCCAACGCCGCGCCAATTCTCGCGGTCGGCCCGTGCGCATCGCCAGAGGCGAGATGAACCTCCAGATGCATGTCTTGAAGCTGACGAACGATCCGTGGCGCCTGCGGAAGAAGATCATCTTCCATTACGATCGTGCCGATCACAGAACCGTCGCGATACACACTAACCGCTGTCCGCCCATCACTGCGCTCGCTTGCGGTCGTCACTTGGATAATCTCTCCGTCCAGGGCCCTATATTCAGCGGAACGCGTGCCACGGCGTCCACCTGAGCCGACTTCTCCGGTCAAGCCGACAATTGCCATTGCAATCGGATGGCGGATTCCGGTTTCGGCCTTCGCGGCGGCCATCAGAACCTCTTGTGCTTCGATCCCTTCGGCAGGCTCTACCGCAACGACACGAAGTTCGGGGCTCGTCACGGTGCCGGTCTTGTCCAGTACGATGATGGGTGCAGACGGTAAGGCCTCGAAAGCCCTCGGTTCGCGGATCCGAAAACCCTGGGCTGCGCCGATGACAGATAGCCTCAGGCGGACGAGTGGGACAGCGATCGCTAGGGCACATGGACAAAGACCGGCCAACAGCGTGAGCGCTGTCAACAGCGCAAGTCCCAGATCTTGCTGCCTCAGGAAAACAACCAGACCCGACGCCATAGCCACGATTGGGATCACATAAAGCAGGACCGCAGCCCAGCGTTCCGCAGGTTCTTGCTCGGCGCCTCCGGCTGCGATCTCGGAAGCAATCGCCCCTCCCAAGCGATCGACCTCCCGGTCCCCATAGGGGCAGTCGACCGTTACGAGGATCCGCTCCATCAGATTGATGCATCCGGCTTCGATCCGATTGCCCGGCCCTACGGCAATTGGCCTTGTCTCTCCCGTCAGGATGCTGCGGTCGGCGAGGCTGGTCCCGGAGATGACGGTTCCGTCGACAGACACAGCCTCACCTGCATCGATTTGGACAAGCATGCCTTTAGTGACATCCTTCGCAAGTACACGCCGTGTCACTCCGCTTTCGAATAAGGTCACCGTCTCCGGGGTCGCCTCTTCCATAGCGATCAGCGCTCTCATAGCGGCGCGACGTGTCACCGCATCTAGGAGGCGCGCCAAAAGCAGCGCGGTGACCAACATGGTTGCGGCATCGAACCACACGGCGCTTTCGTGCCGCCACAACGCGACTGCAGAGAGGGCGACCGCACCAAGTGTCGCCGTTGCAAAGAGGAGATCGGTAGACGGGTCCCTCAGCCGAAGTGATTTGGCCGCCATGCCAAACATCGGGAGGGCCGAGAACAGCAAGACCGGAAAAGAAAAGAGGGCAGAAACAACTGCGAACAGCCAAGCAGTCCGAGCCGGGAGCGCGACCGAATACTGGACAAGCGCTAATCCCATCACCCACATGCCGAAGAAAATTGCTATCGCCAGCCTTACCGACAAGGATTGCACCTGCCGGCCCAATTCCTCCTCAAGTTGGACCGGGCTATGCCGCTCGATGAGTCGGTAGCCAGAATCTCGGACAGTCCTGCCGATCGCCTGTAGATCGAGCTGGGCTTCATTCCAATCGAGCAGAACGGATGAGGTCAGGTAGTGCACCTTTGCCAAACTGATCCCCGGCATGCGGGCAAGTCGTCTCTCCATCCCTCGCGCGCACGAAGGGCAAGCCAGCCCTTCGATCGCAAACAGGCGACGCATGCTTATTGTCCTGCCGCCGGCGGTGTAAGATCCGGCACCTGCGCAACCCCGACGCCAACGCCGATCAGCTTTCCGTCGATGATCTGCCCGTAAAGCGTTTCATCTCCATCATGATTTGCCTTGCGGTTGTCCTCAACGCTGCCTTTTTGCCGCGGATCCTTCGGTCGCTCATGTGAATCGAGAAACGCCGCAACATCCCAGGCATCCTGATCAGAAAGCTTGCCCGGCTGCGACAATGGCATGTTATGTTTTATGAAGGCCGCGGCGGTATCGATCCGTGCCATCCCCGCTCCCCAGTTATAGCTGTCGCCACCCCAGAGCGGCGGGAACGTGTAGCGGCCGTTTATGTCCTTTTGACCCTGCCCATCCGGCCCATGGCAGACGGCACAGTTTTCAGCAAAAACCTGCCCTCCTCTCACCAGATCGTAACCACCAGCAGGCTTCTTGACGGATCCGAACCCCACGCCCTCGACCTTTGTGTTTGTCGGGGCGCCCGTTGCCAACCAGTAGAAATAGCTCTCGAGATCGCGGTAGATGTCGTCGCCATGGGGAGGTGCCTTGCCACTGGTCGAGGCTGGCGCGTTCATCGAGTAGTTGAAGCAACCCATCACACGGTCTTCCATCGTGTTGATCTGCTTGTTTTTCGAGCGGTACTTCGGATAAGTCACCCAGGCAGCCCACATCGGAGCGGAAAGCGGCTGACGCCCGGCATTGAGGTGGCAGTTGGAGCAGGAAAGCCCGTTGCCGACATGGGCGGCGGCCGCGGTCCCGGTATTGGTGAAGATCTCGCGCCCTCGCCTGACTGCCGCCCCGAATTCGTCATTCGGTATGTCATCGTCGCTGGGCGGCCGAAAGTTTTCGTTCTTCCCGTCCTCTGCCGCCGTTTCGATCACCCGCTCGCCCACCAGCCAGGCCGGAAGCAGGCCCAACTCGTAAGTGACCGTGCCCAAGGCAGCAAGCGCGATTCCTCCGCCGGCGGCTATAATGATCTTGCGGGCCATGCCGCCGCGCGCTGCATGTGTCGGCCCAGATCGATCATCGCTCTGCATTCGAAGTCTCCTGCCTTGATACATTGAATTCGATAGCTGGTACCGGTGCCAGCGTTGCCAGATAGTCAGAGACCGCGCGGCGATCCGCCGCGCTCAGCGCCTTCGAAATCTGCTCCATCAGCCCGAGCGGCGAGTTCTCGCGGCGCCCGCCAGCCCATGCTGCAAGCTGCGTTGCGGTGTAGGGCGCCTGCTGTGCGGCAAGGCTTGGAAATCCGGGCGCCACGCCAAAACCAGCAGCGCCATGACAGGTAAAACACGCGGGCACCCCCAGCGACCAGTCGCCTTTAAGCGCAAGCGTCTCGCCTCGCTTGAGTTCGCCTCCAAGGCTCGGTCGGGCGGTCGACGCCACACGCAATCCCGACATATATTCCGAGATCCGCTCGATATCCGCGTCCGTTAAACTTTCGGCAACGAGCTTCATCGTCTCATCTGCACGATTCCCGGTTTGAAAATCGTGCAGTTGCTTTTCGATGTACTGTGCCGGCAATCCGGCAAGCCGCGGAGTGCTTTCCTTGCCTTGCGCTAGGTACCCATGACAGGTCGCGCATGCCCACACATTCCCTCCTTCCTCAAACATCAACTGAGCAACAGTCGGGTCAATGGAAGGTACGGATCGTGTTGCGGAATATGGCGGTTGTGCCGGTAGCCCCGGCACAACCCGCGAAATATCCTGGCCACCGGCAAAACTTCGTTCGTCCATCGCTTGCGAACGAAAGCTCGCGACTGCGGTTTTCTCGACGCCCTGCTTGTCTGGACCCCAGCGATTTGCCACGAACGAGGCGACGGCTGCGACTTCAGCGTCACTGAGCGCACTTGCGAAGCTCGGCATATGAGCGTCGTACTCGGCGTTTCTCACGCGAAGCGGACCGTCTATCCCTCGCAGCATGATTGCAGCCACGGTTCTGGCACCGGTCGCTACAAATTCAGATCCGGCCAAAGGCGGCACTGCGCCCTTCACCCCCTGGCCATCGGATTGGTGACAGGTGGCGCAGTTAGCTTCGAAAAGACGGGCTCCCGGTTCAACCAACCCCTTTCCTTCCTCTGCCAGCGTCTCCTCGCGTTCCTCCTGAGCGAGGATATTGGAACGACTGCTTTGGTACAGAGCGAGCGCCCCCCATATCGCCAAAGCGATGGCAATCCAAAGGACTGGCATCGGAATCCCGCGATGTTCTTCGTAGGGTTCGAAGTCCTCCGAAGGCGGTGATGGTTTGAGCGGGTGACGCGATCTCATTTTGTTTCGGCCTCTACTGTGCTGTAGCCGTCATCTCGGAGAGAGTCTGTGGGTGCCGGATAGGTCCGGTCTAGAGATTTCAGATAGGCGACGAGGCTAATCGCATCCGCCTTTGCGACAACGACTCCAGAACCCGGGGCATATTCAACGGGTAGATCGACAATCTTGTCACCCTTTGAAGGGCTATCCTTGACCTCGAACAGGAACGGATAGGACGGCATGATTGACCAAGCGAAGATTGATCTCGGCTGATACAGATGCCTGAGATGCCAAGCCTCGGATGGCAACCTCGCTCCGACATTCTGTAGATCCGGTCCAGTGCGCATCGTTCCGAGCTGGTGCGGCGCGTCATAGGCGTAGTCGCCCGCAACCGCGGCTCTGCCCCAGCCCCGTTCGCCGTCTGGTGCCTGGTCAGGCGAACGGGGTTGCTGGCTATGACAGTAAACACATCCGAGTGACACGTAGATTTCGCGGCCCCGCAGCTCCTGTTCCGAGTACGGATGCAGGTCAGCCGGAACCGGTTGAGCAGCAATCTCCATTCCGGGAGCGATCACGAGGAGGAGCGTCGCGAATGCGAGGATGGCCAGCGATAGGATGGCAAGTGGCAGATATCTGTTCATTCGGCAGGTACCCTTGAGGGGGCGAGACTCTCGCTGGTGAACATTCGCAACAAATTGTATGCGAATACGAAGTGTCCGAGCGTCATTAGCGCACCACCAATGCTGCGTGCCTGGAGATAGGGCAGGACCACAGTGACGCTGTCAGCAAAGGGTCTCGTAGCATCCAGCATCGCCAAGCCCTGAAGGACACCACCGATGGAAAGGGCGAAAAAGTATATCGCAAACCCGACGACGACGAGCCAGAAGTGCAAGCTAATCATCACCGGCGAGCCAAAACCTCTTCCTGTCGCACGAGGAAGCAAGTGGTAGGCGGCCCCGAAGAATATCAGGGAGACGAAAGCATAGGCCCCCAGATGAGCATGACCGACGGTATATTGCGTGAAATGGGTTACCGTATTTACCGACCGTAATGCCTCAATGGAGCCTTGGAACGACGCGAAGGTGTACATCAATGCACCGAAAGAGATGAAGCGGAGCGGCAAAGAAGCCTTCAATGCCCATAGATTTTGGGCAACGGTGACATGTTGATTGATCGCGACTGCAATCACGGGAATGAACATCATGACGGAGTGAACGACTGAGAGGGTGACCACCCACGTCGGAACCGGCCCACCGATCAGGTGATGGATACCAACCTGACTGTAGAAGAGTGCAAGTCCCCAGAAACCGAGCAAAGAAACTGCGTAGCTATAGATCGGTTTACCAATGATCTTTGGAATGAAGTAGTACGCTGACCCGACGCCAAGCGGCGTGAGCCAGAGCCCAAGGACATTGTGGGCAAACCACCAGTTGACTGTCGCCTCTTCCGCACCGGAATGGAGACCAGGAATATTGGCGATCACGAAGAGGACCGGAAACCACAGCACCGCTGCCAGGAAATACCAGCCGGATACGTAGATGTGGTGAACTTGGCGTGCTCTTGCGGTAGCGATGACGGGCACGATGAAAAGAGCGCCCGCGACGGCCAGGACCATATCGATCTGCCAAGGAATCTCGAGCCACTCCTCGCCATCCGTCTGGCCATAGGCCAATGCCGTTGCGCCCAGGACAATGGCGATATTCCAGAGAATGCCGCCATAGAGGGCGAGCGATGAGTAGCGAAGCTTGGTACGAAAGATGCGGGGTATGATCCAGAGCACGCAGGCGATGCCCGCTTGCGAGAGCCAACCGTAAATCACGAGGTTGAGATGGACTGTACGGACACGGCCGAACGTAAGCGCTGCGGCGTGATCAAGCCAATCCGGCCAGTGCAGCTTTAGGGATGCAATGAGCCCGAAGCTCGACCCGATCAGTAGCCAGAGTGTCGCGGCGCTAAACAGGAGGACTACCGGTCGCGCGGAGGATTGGTCGATCCCGAGACGCGCAACGTCGAAATGATGAGCCTTCCAACCATCGTCCTGACCTGCACCGTTGTTGTCCAGATGGCCAACTTCGCCAGGGGCGAAAATCGTTGCTGCTGTTGTTTTGCACTGAGAACTGACCCGGGATTGCGGGAAATTATCACTGAGATTTGACCCATGTTTCAATCATCCCTCGCGAGGTTTCAGCGGGGGCTCTGGAGTGATCGACATGGCGTTACTGAG
>NZ_UEYP01000022.1:0-31086 GCF_900492185.1 Paenirhizobium selenitireducens ATCC BAA-1503 | reverse complement strand
GTCGGAGCGGGGACGGGGGCCGGGACCGGCGCGGATTCCTCTGCTGGGGGCTTTTCGGCGGGGGCCGGAACGGCGGGCTGGTCCGCCGGTGAGGGCGGTTTGTCGGTCGGGACCGGGCCGGTGGGCGGCAGGGCCGCGCCGGTGAGGAGGCAAAGGCCGATCAGGATGACTGCAAGCCGCTTCGTCATTCAGCCGCCTTTCGGTTGGATGGGCACCGTGCTGCAACGCATGGGGCGGAGAATGGTTGCGCGGTCCGGCGAGCCTGTTGCACGATTGCCCGGCCTGCGCGTGGAAAATACCACACAGGCCGAAAATCCCGTTGCACGGAAATGCAGCCCACGCTATGAAATCGCTCATGATCAAGTCGATGAACAACGGTAACTGGTGGTGGGCACGCTAACGCGGCCTTGACCAGTCATGTCCAAAGACAAGTGACCCCAAAGCCGCCCGGATTACCTGAGGCGGCTTTTTTGTATTCAAGGCGCCTCGATCCGGGCCTTGAGAGACGGAGAGACGCAAGCATGGCGACGATCATTCGGGACGATGGCGGAGAGACCTACGAGACGCGCGGCGGGATCACCGTCACGCGCGAGCGGCGCCCGACGCCCTATGCCGATGCCATTTCGAGCTATATCGACCGGCTCGACGAGCGGCGCGGCGCGGTGTTCTCGTCCAACTACGAATATCCGGGCCGCTATACCCGCTGGGACACCGCCATCATCGATCCGCCGCTCGGGCTTTCCTGCTTCGGCCGCAAGGTGTGGATCGAGGCCTATAACGAACGCGGCGAAGTGCTTCTGTCGCTGATCGCCGACAAGCTTTCGACCGTGGCCGACCTGACGCTCGGCGCGCGCACGGTGCGGCGTCTCGACCTCGTCGTCAACGAGCCGGACCGGGTGTTCACCGAAGAGGAACGCTCGAAGATCCCGACGGTGTTCACCGTTCTGCGCGCCATCACCGATCTCTTTCATTCGGATGCGGATTCGTCGATCGGCCTGTTCGGCGCCTTCGGTTACGATCTCGCCTTCCAGTTCGACGCGATCAAGCTGTCGCTGGCCCGGCCGGAAGACCAGCGTGACATGGTGCTGTTCCTGCCCGACGAAATCCTCGTCGTCGACCATTATTCTGCCAAGGCCTGGATCGACCGCTACGACTTTGAAAAGGGCGAGCTTTCGACGAAGGGCAAGTCGGGCGAGATCGCGCCGGAACCGTTCCAGCACACCGAAACGATCCCGCCGCGCGGCGACCATCGCCCGGGCGAATATGCCGAGCTGGTGGTGAAGGCCAAGGAGAGCTTCCGCAGGGGCGACCTGTTCGAGGTGGTGCCGGGGCAGAAGTTCATGGAACGCTGCGACTCGAAGCCATCGGAAATTTCCAAGCGGCTGAAGGAAATCAATCCGTCGCCCTATTCCTTCTTCATCAATCTCGGCCACCAGGAATACCTGGTCGGCGCCTCGCCGGAAATGTTCGTGCGCGTCTCGGGCCGGCGCATCGAGACCTGCCCGATCTCCGGCACGATCAAGCGCGGGGACGACCCGATCGCCGACTCGGAACAGATCCTCAAGCTCTTGAATTCCAAGAAGGACGAGAGCGAGCTCACCATGTGCTCGGACGTCGACCGCAACGACAAGAGCCGCGTTTGCGAGCCGGGCTCGGTCAAGGTCATCGGCCGCCGCCAGATCGAGATGTATTCGCGCCTGATCCACACCGTCGATCATATCGAGGGGCGGCTCCGCGACGGTATGGACGCCTTCGACGGTTTCTTGAGCCATGCCTGGGCCGTCACCGTCACCGGCGCGCCGAAGCTCTGGGCCATGCGTTTCATCGAGGCGCATGAGAAGAGCCCGCGCGCCTGGTATGGCGGGGCGATCGGCATGGTCGGCTTCAACGGCGACATGAATACGGGGCTTACGCTCAGGACCGTGCGCATCAAGGACGGGATTGCCGAGGTGCGCGCCGGCGCGACGCTGTTGAACGACTCGATCCCGGAAGAGGAAGAGGCCGAGACCGAACTCAAGGCTTCGGCGATGATTGCGGCGATCCGTGACGCCAAGACCGGAAACGACGGCAAGGCCAAGCGCGGCGTTGCCAAGGTCGGGCAGGGGGTCAAGATCCTGCTGGTCGACCACGAGGACAGTTTCGTCCACACGCTAGCCAACTATTTCCGCCAGACCGGGGCCGAGGTGTCGACCGTGCGCACGCCGGTGCCGGAGGAAGTGTTCGACCGGATGGATCCGGACCTGGTCGTGCTGTCGCCCGGACCGGGCAGTCCGAAGGATTTCGACTGCAAGGCGACGATCAGACACGCCCGCGCGCGTAACCTGCCGATCTTCGGCGTCTGCCTGGGCTTGCAGGCGCTGGCCGAAGCCTATGGCGGGGAATTGCGCCAGCTCGCGGTGCCGATGCACGGCAAGCCGTCGCGCATCCGCGTGCTGGAACCCGGCCTCGTCTTCTCCGGCCTCGGCAAGGAAGTGACCGTCGGCCGCTATCACTCGATCTTTGCCGACCCGACCACGCTCGACCGCGATTTCATCATCACCGCCGAAAGCGAGGACGGCACGATCATGGGCATCGAGCACACCAAGGAACCGGTGGCCGCCGTGCAGTTCCACCCGGAATCGATCATGACGCTCGGCCACGATGCCGGCATGCGGATGATCGAAAACGTCGTGGCGCATCTGTCGCGGCGGGCGAAGGAGAAGGCGGCATAAGCGTGTCCCGGCTTTGACAAGGCGGGTCAGTTCGTCCATAGGAGCGACCAATGACCGTCCGCGCTTCGTCGCGGGCGGTTTCGCATTTCTGATCGACGGATTTATGCAATTCGCTCGCATCTGCAAGGATGGAAACCATGACCGAACAGGGCAACGGGATCGTCGCGCGGCTTGCCTTCTGGGGCATTCCGCTGGCGTTCGGGGTGATGGGGCTGAAGCTCGTCGCCTGGTGGGTAACGGGGTCGGTGGCGCTGCTATCCGACGGGCTGGAATCGACCGTCAACGTGGTCGCCGCCTTCGTCGCCTACTTTGTCATCCGCTATGCGCAGAAGCCCGCGGATGATGACCATCCCTATGGCCACCACAAGGCGGAATATCTGTCGGCGGTTCTCGAGGGTGTGCTGATCGTCATAGCGGCACTGCTCATCATCCGCGAGGCGGTTTCGGCGCTCGCAGATCCGCAGGTGCTCGAGGCGCCGGTGCTGGGTCTTGCGATCAACGGGGCGGCGGGTCTCATCAACCTGATCTGGGCGCGGACCCTGATCCGCATCGGCAAGACGCACCGGTCGCCGGCGCTTGCGGCCGATGGTCATCACATCATGTCGGACGTGGTGACCTCGGCGGGCGTGTTTGTCGGCCTGGTGCTGGTGGTCGTCACCGGCTATGCGATCCTCGATCCGGTGCTCGCCATCCTCGTCGCCATCAACATCATCTACCAGGGCTGGAAGGTGATCTCGCATTCGGTGGCGGGCCTGATGGACAAGGCGGTCGAGCCGGAGGAAGAGGCGGCGATCAAGGCGGCGATCGCGGAAAATTCGGCCGGCTCGCTCGACGTGCACTACCTGCGCACGCGGCGCGGCGGGGCGGTCACCTTCGTCGCCTTCGATCTGGTCGTTCCGGGCAACATGTCGGTCAGCGAGGCGCACAAGATCTGCGACCGGCTGGAGGCCGCCGTCAAGGCTGTGCTTCCGGGCGGACGCGTCACCATTCACGTGGAGCCCGAAAGCGAGACGGCGCATGGCGTCCGGGTCGGTATCGCGGCGAAAGCAAAGGAGAAGCGATGATGAGCAAGACCGATGTCAGCGGGCTGTCGCAGCTCGGCCAGACGGTCGAGGCCCCGACCAGCCCGGAGACAGCCGTGCTGGAGCGCGTGCCGAACGGCAATGCCGGCACCGACTATGTCGTGCGCTTCACCGCGCCGGAATTCACCTCGCTCTGCCCGATGACCGGCCAGCCGGATTTCGCCCATATCGTCCTCGACTATATTCCCGGCGACTGGCTGGTCGAATCCAAGTCGCTGAAACTCTTCCTGTTTTCCTTCCGCAATCACGGCGCCTTCCACGAGGACTGCTCGATCTACATCGCCAAGCGGCTGGTCGACCTGCTTGATCCGAAGTGGCTGAGGATCGGCGCCTACTGGTATCCGCGCGGCGGCATTCCGATCGATGTCTTCTGGCAGACCGGCGCGCCGCCGCAGGGCGTGTGGTTGCCGGATCAGGGGGTTGCGACCTATCGCGGACGGGGCTGATGGGGGCTCCACCGTCCTGTGGAAAAGGGCGTCGTCGAGGCCGAAAGTCTAAGCCTTAATGGATCGGAAACCTTACCGGGAAGCACAGTATTAAGGCGAATGTGCCATTTGTTGAGCATATGAACAGAGGCTCACATATCATGGCTTTTCCTGGCTTCCGTCGCAGGGCCGATGTTTCCATGCTCAAGGTTGTTGCGGTCGCAATATTCGGCATGGCGGTGCTGACCGCCGGGACCTTTGCCTTCCTCGTCTGGTCCACCACCAAGATCGACACCGTGTCGGTCGCCCGCCAGAGCGAGATGGCACGCCATGTCATTAGCCGATTCCGCTACCAGATCGCCCACGACCAGGAGAGCGCGACGGTGTGGGACGACGCCGTCATCAAAGTGCGCGAGCCTGCATCCTCCGACAACCTGGAGTGGATTCACGTCAATCTCGGCGAGTGGATGCACACCTATTTCGGTCATGACGCTGCCTATGTTCTCGATCCGCAGGACAAGCCCCTCTACGTCTATGTCGCCGGCGCCGCTGCACAGCCATCGGCCTATGAAGCCGTTCGCGCGACGGTCGACCCGATGTTGCGGGAACTGCGGGCAGCCCTTGGTCGGGGCGAGGAGCCGGGCCTGGAGGACGGCATCGACAGCCCGGGCCTCACCGATTTCCGCTTTCTCAACGGTCGTCCGGCCGTGGTCAGCCTCAAGCCGATCATCAGCGACAGCGGCGATATCGAACAGGTTGCGGGGGCCGAGAGCATCCATATCGCGATCCGCTATCTCGACGGCCCGTTCCTTGAGGAACTCGAGACTAGCTATGATTTCAATAACATACACTTCTCACTGAAGGACGAGGCGGAGTTCCGCAAGGCGAGCGTGCCGCTGGTGACGAATGGCGGCGGCATCATCGGCCATGTGGTCTGGGAGCCCTATCGGCCGGCAATGGCCTTTCTCCAGTCGATCGCGCCGGCTCTGATCGCAATCCTGCTCTGCCTGATCGGGACGGTCAGCATCTTCATTGTCATGCTCTATCGCCGCGCCCTGGCCAATCGCGAACAGGAGCAACGCATTCGCTATCTCGCCAGCCACGATTCAATGACCGGGCTGCTCAACCGCGCTTCGTTCGAGACATTGCTCGATGCGGCTCTTGGCGAGCGTGACGGCAAGAACCAGATCGCCATCCTCTATCTGGATCTCGACCGCTTCAAGCCGATCAATGACACGCTTGGCCATCCGGCCGGGGATTTTGTCATCCGCGAGGTCGGGGTCCGTATCGGCAAGCTCCTGCCTCCCCAATCATCGCTTTGCCGCGTCGGGGGCGACGAGTTCAACGTGCTGATGCGCTATCACAAGGTCGACGAGGTCGAGGCCTTGTGCACGGCGATCGTCGATGCGGTTTCCCAGCCGATCGCCGTCGAGGACCAGAACGCCTTCGTCGGCATATCGATCGGCGTGGCGCTTTCGCCGCAGCACGGCACGGAGCGCACCGAGCTGACGCGCAAGGCCGATGTTGCGCTCTACAGCGCCAAGGCGGGCGGACGCGGCTGCTATTCGATCTTCGGTCCGCACATGGATGCCATGGTTCGGGAGCGGGCCGAAATCGAGCGCGACCTGCGCCGGGCACTTGCCGACTGCAGCCAGTTCCGTGTTCTCTATCAGCCGAAATATTTCGCCACGACCGGCAAGATCGGAAGCGTCGAGGCGCTGGTGCGCTGGCATCATCCGACCCGTGGACTGATCTCCCCGGTCTATTTCGTGCCGATCGCCGAGGAGGGCGGGCTGATCCGGGAGCTCGGCCGCTACGTGCTGGAGGAAGCCTGTCGCGCCGCCGCCAACTGGCCGATCGAGAACATCGCGGTCAACGTCTCGGCCGTACAATTGCGCGACAATGGTTTTGCCATGGAGGTCATGACCATTCTCGGGGAGAGCGGGCTTGCGCCGCACAAGCTCGAGATCGAGGTCACGGAAACGGCGTGGATGGACGATTCGGAAAACTGCGCCGCCAATATTCGCGCTTTGCGGGCCGTCGGGATCAACATTGCCCTCGACGACTTCGGTACCGGCTTCTCCACCTTCGGGCGCCTGCACGAGACTGAGGTTGATCATATCAAGATCGACAAGATGTTCATCGACGGCCTGGGCAAGGATCGTGGCGACGAGGCGATCGTGCAGGCAATCATCGAACTGGCGCGGGCCAAGGGGCTGAAGACCACGGCCGAGGGTGTGGAAACGGCCGAGCAGAACGAGTTTCTCACTCGAATCGGCTGCGACGAACTACAGGGTTTTCTCTATGCGGAGCCGATGAGCGGCGAAGAGGTCGGCACGCTGCTCAAGGGGCTCGACGGCAAGGGGCCACGGCTGGCGATCGTCTGAGGCGAGAATACCGAACGCAAACAAAATCGGCGGGCCTTGAAGCCCGCCGATCGCATTTCACCAAGGTATTGGCGGATCAGCCGAGCACGAGGATCGCGCCGCCGAGTGCCGTTGCTGCGCCCAGCAGGCGGGTGACGAGCGGACCCATGCGGCCGAGCGCGATGCCGAGGCCGACGCCGGCGGCATGAAGGGCGGCGGTGGCGACGAGGAATCCGAGGCCGAACTGCAGCGCACCGGCGGCACCGAGTTCGCCGCCATGGGCGTGGCCGTGGAACAGGGCAAACAGACCGACGACGGCCGCAGAGGCTGCGACCGGCAGGCGGGCGGCGGTGGCGACCAGCAGGCCGAGGCCGATCACCGAGGCGAGGATCGCCGGTTCGACGAACGGAATTCCAATGCCGGAAACGGCGAGCAGGAAGCCCAGCGCCATGGTGCCGACAAAGGCGGCCGGCACGGCGAGGAGGGCGCGTCCGCCGATCTGCGACGCCCAGAGACCGACGGCAATCATGGCCAGGATATGGTCCGCACCCGACAGCGGATGGGAAAGGCCGGCCATCAGCGAGCCGTGCTCGGCCGGGTCGAGATGGGCGAAGGCCGGGGCGGTGGCGGCGCCAAGAAATGCGGCGGTGATCGAAAGGCGTTTGAACATGGTTGTCCCTCTAATTGGTCGACACGGCGCCCGGAAATCAGTCGCGCCGGCCTTCGGTTCTATCGCGCCGCGAAGATTATCGTAAGCGCTTTGTCGCTGTCTACGGCAAAGCCCCGGCAGGGGATGTTCCCGAAGCGGCGTCTGCTTCTCCGGGGCCGGGGCGGCGGAGCAAAGGAAAACCCTCCGCGCCGGGCGCGGAGGGCGATTCGACAGGCCGGCTGGAGCAGGCTTACTTCTGCGGATGGGCGTTCAGGACTTCCGCACACCGCGAGAAGGACAAGCCCTCGCCATCGGTGTCGTTGGTGGCGCGGATGGCGACGATACGGTCCGAGGGGTCGGCGGTGATCTGCAGTTCGCAGTACAGTTCCTCATAGCGCGGCGGCGAGATCATCTGCGGCTGGGCTGCATAGCCGCCACCGATCGTCGTGGTCTTGGTGACCGTGACACCGGGCTTAGGCTCGCGCGTCACCGTGCGCGTTGTGGTCTGGGCCGGTGCGGGGGTGGCGTAGGTCGGCGGGATGTAGCGGGTCTTGTCGCCGCCACGCCAGGTGTAGAGGATGTTTCCGCTGCCCATCGGAAACTCCGAGATCGGCGGGCCGTACTGGGTGAAGAACAGCTCGGCCGGCTGGCCGATCCAGCGGGACTGGATGACGGTATTGGCTTCCTCGGTTGTGGTGCAGCCGGCCAGCACGGCAGCGGCAAGGGCCGCGATGGCGGCGATACGGATCTTCATGTCTGATCTTCCCCTCGACAATCGGTACCCCCGGCAACGGCCCGCGTCTCTGCGGGCAGGGCAGGGGCGAAAAGACGGCATTGCCGCGCGGCGACCCCGACGCGCGCATGCCGGTCGGCCGGCACGTTACGAGGCCTATGAGCCACGGCACAATAGCGTGCCTGCCTTTCGCCCAAATTTGGTCCGGCTTTTCCCGGCCGTCGATGAGACCCTTCGACGGCGCGACAAAGCGGCTTGCCCGAGCCGGGCGGCGCCCCATATTGGGTGATGACAAATGCGCCGTCTGACCTGGCGGCGAAGAGGGGAGCCAGGATCCTTGTTTGCATTCGACAATAGCTACATTCGGCTGCCGCAGCGGTTTTACCGGCCGGCCGAACCGGCCGTCGCCCGCGCGCCGCGCCTCATTCGGTTCAACCGCGATCTGGCCGAGGAGCTGAACCTCGATTTCACCGAGGCGAGCGATGAGGACCTGGCGGCGATCTTTTCCGGCAACAGCCTGCCCGAAGGGGCGGCCTCGATCGCCATGGCCTATGCCGGCCACCAGTTCGGCAATTTCGTGCCGCAGCTCGGCGACGGCCGCGCGATCCTGATCGGCGAGGTGGTCGACGCCAGGGCCAGGCGGCGCGACATCCAGCTGAAAGGGGCGGGCGTCACCGCCTTTTCCCGCAATGGCGACGGGTGTGCGGCCCTTGGGCCGGTGTTGCGGGAATATCTCGTCTCGGAGGCAATGCACGCCCTCGGCATACCGACCACGCGGGCGCTGGCGGCGGTGCTGACCGGAGAGACGGTCTATCGCGAGACGAAGCTTCCGGGCGCGGTGCTGACGCGGGTGGCGGCCAGCCATATCCGGATCGGCACCTTTCAGTTCTTCGCCGCCCGTGGCGATACCGAGGCGGTCAAGACGCTCGCGGACCATGTGATTGCCCGTCATTATCCGGAGCTCGAGGGCGCCGATCAGCCTTATCTGGCGCTTCTCAACGCGGTATCCGTGCGCCAGGCCGATCTGGTGGCACGGTGGCTGACGGTCGGCTTCATCCATGGCGTGATGAACACCGACAATATGGCGGTGTCGGGCGAGACGATCGACTTCGGCCCGTGCGCTTTCCTCGACGAATATGATCCGCGCAAGGTGTTTTCCTCGATCGACCAGCGGGGGCGCTATGCCTACGCCAACCAGCCGGGGATCGCGCAGTGGAACCTTGCGCGCCTTGCCGAGACGCTGCTGCCGCTGTTGGGCGATAACGAAGACAGGAATGTCGAGGCGGCCAATGCCGCGCTTGTCGACTTCGGCCGCGTCTTCCAGGGGCGATGGCTCGATCTGTTCCGCGACAAGCTGGGGATCGCCGGGGCGCAGGAAGGCGACCTCGACCTCGTCAATTCGCTGCTGAAGCTGATGGAGGACGGCGAGGCCGATTTTACTCGCGCCTTTCGGGCGCTCTGCAAGGTGGCCGGCGGAGCGCCGGCCGAAGCCCTTGCTGCCGAGTTCAACGATCCGATCGGCCTCGACGACTGGCTGCGCCGCTGGAATCTGCGCCACGAAGGCGATCCGCGCACCGCCGGGCAGCGGCGGACGGCAATGGAGGCGGTCAACCCGGCCATAATCCCGCGCAATCATCGGATCGAGGAGGCGATCGCGGCTGGGATTTCCGGTGATTTCGCTCCGTTCGAGCGGCTCGCGGAGGCGCTCGCCGATCCCTATCGGGAGAACGCCGCCTTCGCAGAGTTGACACTCGCACCGGAACGCGAGCAGAGGGTGACCCGCACATTCTGCGGAACGTGATGGAGCCGGTCATGCCTGTTTACCGGAACAATCCGGCCGGGCGGCGATTGTCTCTGGCAATCACGCCCAGGAGGATATGCCGATGACGACCATGACGCTGCAGGACCTGTCGAAGAAGATGCGGAAGATCGATTTCTGCATGCTCTCCACCCTCGGCCCGACCGGGGCGATTGCGAGCCGGCCGATGAGCAATAACGGCAATGTCGATTTTGACGGCGATACCTGGCTGTTCTCCTACCGGGATACCCGCAAGGTGGCGGAAATTTCGGCCGATCCGAGGGTTACGCTCACATTTTCGGCGCCGCCGAGCCTGCTCGGCAAACCCGGAATCTTCATCGCTCTCGAGGGCAAGGCGACGCTGATCGACGACAAGGACGCGTTCGCGGCACACTGGATCTCCGACCTCGATCGCTGGTTTCCGCAAGGGGTCGACACGCCCGGCCTGATGCTGGTCAAGGTGCATGCCGAGATCGCCCATTACTGGGACGGCGAAGACAATGGCAGCATTCCGATCTAGCCTTGCGGGCCAGCCGCCGGCCATCGCGGTCGGGGGACCCATCCCGCTGCGGCGGGTCGTGCAGTCCTTGGAGAATGTCGCAGACAGGCTTCTGTTCGCGCCGATCCGGCCCTAATATCCCTGCTGATTTTCAACACGCTGGCAGGTGGGTTTTCAGGCAATGGCAGAGTTTCCGTCCAAGGCAAAGGTCGTCATCATCGGGCTCGGGGGCATTGTCGGCGCCTCGATCGCCCATCACCTCATCGAGCGCGGCTGGGACGACATCGTCGGCATCGACAAATCCGGCATTCCGACCGACATCGGCTCGACGGCGCATGCCTCCGACTTCTGCTACACGACCAGCCATGACTATCTCTCTGTCTGGACCACGCAATATTCGATCGATTTCTTCGAGAAGATGGGTCACTACGCCCGTATCGGCGGACTGGAAGTCGCCCGCACCGGCGACGACAGCTGGATGGAGGAAATCAAGCGCAAGCTTTCCTCCGCCAAGGCGTTTGGCACCCGCGCCCATTATGTGTCGCCGGCCGAGATCAAGAAGCTCTTCCCGCTGATCGAGGAAGACCAGGTGATGGGCGGCATGTTCGATCCCGATGCCGGCCTCGTCATCCCGCGCAGCCAAACGGTTGCCGGCAAGCTGGTCGACGCTGCCGAAAAATCCGGCAAGCTCACGATGTTCGCCAACACCCCGGCCAAATCGCTGATCGTCGAGGGCGGCCGCATCAAGGGTGTCGTCACGCATCGCGGCACCATCATGGCCGATCACGTCATCGTCTGCGCCGGCCTGTGGGGGCGCCTGATCGCCGAAATGGTCGGCGAGGACCTGCCCGTCATGCCGGTCGACCATCCGCTCACCTTCTTCGGCCCGTTCAACGAATTCGAGGGCACCGGCAAGGAAATCGGCTATCCGCTTTTGCGCGACCAGGGCAATTCGGCCTATATGCGCGATACCGGTGACCCGAAGACCACCGAGGGCGGCCAGATCGAATGGGGCTATTACGAGACCAAGGAGCCGCGCATGTGCCATCCGCGCGAGCTCCTGGAAAAGCACGAGGCGCGGCTTTCGCCCTCGCAGCGCGACCTGGAGATGGAGCAGATCCTCGAGCCGCTCGAGCGCGCGATGGAGCTGACGCCGATCCTCGGCGAGCTCGGCTACAATGAAAGCCACAGCTTCAACGGACTTCTCCAGGTGTCCGCCGCCGGCGGCCCGTCCTGCGGCGAGAGCCAGAAGGTGCGGGGCCTGTGGTACTGCGTCGCCATCTGGGTCAAGGATGGTCCGGGCTATGGCAAGCTGATCGCCGACTGGATGACCGACGGCCGCACCGAAATCGACCACAACTCGATCGATTACGCCCGCTTCTATCCGCATCAGCTGACCGAAGACTTCATCGCCGGTCGCTGCTTCGAAGCCGCGCAGAAGATCTATTTCCCCGCCGTGCATCCGCGCGAGCCCTATGCCAGCGGCCGCAACGTCAAGCGCTCGCCCTTCTACGAGCGTGAAGTGGAGCTCGGCGGTTACTTCATGGAACTCGGCGGCTGGGAGCGCGCGCATGGCTACAAGGCCAACGAGCATCTCCTTGAAAAATACGGCGACAAGGTTCCGGTCCGCGAGAACGAATGGGACAACCGCCATTTCTGGCGCGTCTCGAACGCCGAGCACCTGGCGATGAGCGAGGATTGCGGCATCGTCAATCTCAGCCACTTCCACATGGTTGACATCGAGGGGCCGGACCATGTCGCGCTGCTCGAATGGCTCTGCGCCGCCAAGATCGGCGGTGACGGCAATATCGGCAAGGGCATCTACACCCACTTCCTCGACGACGAGGGCATGGTGCGCGCCGACTTCACCGTGTTCCGCATGGCCGACCGCTGCCGTCTCGTGAACGGCGCCGATGCCGGCCCGCGCGACTTCCACTACATGAAGCGCGTGGCTGAGGATCGTGGCCTTGATGTCACCATCACCGACGTTTCGGAAAAGTTCATCACCATCGGCATCTGGGGGCCGAACGCGCGCGAGAACCTGAAAAAGGTCGTCGCCGACCCCGCCGGCCTCGATATCGAGAACTTCCCGTTTGCCGCGATCAAGCCGATCGAAATCGCCGGCAAGCCCGTGACCGCCTTCCGCATTTCCTATGTCGGCGAGCAGGGCTGGGAACTGCACATGAAATACGAGGATGGGCTGGCCGTCTGGGACGCGCTGCGCTCGACCGGCGTCATGGCTTTCGGCGTCGAGACCTATGCCAACTCCCGCCGCATGGAAAAGAGCCTGCGCCTGCAGAACGGCGACCTGCTGACCCAGTACAACCTGATCGAGGCCGATCTTGCCCGCCCGAAGGTCAAGGAAGCCGATTTCCGCGGCAAGTCCAAGCACCTCGAATACAAGGCGCGTGACCACCAGCCGGCCATGCTCTGCACGCTGGTGATGACCGACAATGTCGATGCCAAGGGTGTTGCCCGCTACCCGGTCGGATCGCTGCCGGTCATGGACCCGGAAACCGGGGAGACGCTGGTGGACAGCCTCGGCCGCCGCTCCTACACCACCTCGATCGCCTTCGGCCCGACCATCGGCAAGAACATCGCGCTGGCGTATTTGCCGCGCGACTATTGCCAGGTGGGGCGGAAGCTGAACGTCGAGTATTTTGCCGAGACCTATCCAGTCGAGGTGGCGGCGGTGGGGTACAAGCCGCTGTACGACCCGGAGAATTTGAAGCCGCGGAGCTGATCAGCCGTCTGATCCCTGCGAGAATTGGAACCCGTCGGTCGCGAGGCCGGCGGGTTATTTGTTGTGTCATCCGGCTGCGTGTGACGGCTTGGTGTTTCCGCGGCGATCTGGACTTTCTAATTCTGGTTGTGTTTACTTCTCTTGCGAGAAGGAGATGTGCAATGGGGCTGCTGTCCTTTCTTTTTGGTTCACCGAAGAAGCTGAGACGACAGAGCTTCGTCGTGTGGAAAGATGGTTCCTTCCCGATGGAGGTTGTGGGAGAGAGCAACTATCAGAACGCCTTGCACCGGATTTGCGGAGGCTTCAGCCGCCAAGGTCACGATAAAGTGGTTGAGGCGTACCTAGAGTTGGAACCGACAAATCCGCACGACGACAACGCCGTTCGGATCACCATCTCCGGTCTGACAGTGGGATACTTGCCACGCGCTCAGGCCGAAAGGGTGGCGTCATTCATGCGTTCGAACGGATTCAATCCTTTGGTCTGCGATGCGTTGATCAATGGGGGATGGCGAACCAATCAGCACGATAGCGGATTTTTTGGTGTTCGACTGGGTGTCCCCAATAGAGGAGCAATTGAGGTCCGGCAGCGTTGATGGCTGGCAACAGTAGGTTCGTGTCTGCGCCTTTTACGCCCTATCGTCAGCCTTGAATTTGCAGTATTGTATTCCGTAGGATACGGTTATGGATATCCGCAGACATCCGATGTTCGATCGCTGGATGCGGTCCCTTCGAGACGGGCGTGCCGTCTCGAAGATCCTGCTGAGGATCGAGCGAATTGCCTATGGCAACTTCGGCGATCACAAGAGTATCGGGGCAGGTGTGCATGAACTGCGGATCGATCACGGTCCAGGCTACAGGGTCTATTACGTACAGCGTGGTTCACTGGTGGTGATCCTCCTCTGCGGCGGTGACAAGGGTAGCCAAGCACGAGACATCGAGACGGCGAAGAGGCTGGCAACGGAATTGAAGGATTGGCCCAATGACCTCCATTAAGGACATGCCCCGCTTCGACGCGGCCGACTATCTCGGCAGTCCCGAAGCCCGCGCCGATTACATGGCCGCAGCGCTGGAGGAGGGCGATGCCGCCGAGATCCGGCGGGCGCTCAACACTGTCGCGCGTTCGCTCGGCATGACGGCGATAGCCGAAGAGGCAGGGCTTGGGCGTGAGAGCCTCTACAAGGCGCTCGGCGAAAACGGCAATCCGGAATTCGCCACCGTGCTCAAGCTGATGAAGGCCATGGGGCTCAAGCTCTCGGCGCTGCCGATCGACGAGGGATAAGGGGGGGCGGCGAACCCTCTCCCCTTGTGGGAGAGGTTACAAAATCGAAGGCTTGGCCCGATCAGGGCTAAACTTCAGATTTTGTTGGTGAGGGGGCTTGCCGCGGGCAGGGCGAACGATCCCCCTCACTTGCGATTTCTGATGTTTGGCCGCAGCAAGTGCTGCGCCCAATTCATCGAAATCGCTTTCTCCCTACCAACGGTAAAGATTGCCCCTCATCCGCCTGCCGGCACCTTCTCCCCGCAAGCGGGGAGAAGGCCAGACCCTTGATGCGCCTGCCTCCCTCTCCCCGCCGGCGGGCGGAGGCCAGGGTGAAGGGCGGGCCATGGGCGCGATTGACGCTTCCCTCATGCCGAGAGGTGCCGCGCAGCGCCCGGCCTCGAAGCCCGAGGCCACGCTTGCATCTTCGGCTGGATGCTTCGACGCCCGCTGTCGCGGGCGCTTCAGCCTGAGGGCGACCGCGGATCGGCGGTATTTAATTCCCGTCTGCCATCTGTTCGCACTTGAACAATCTTGGGTCTCGGCTCATCTGTAGAGCGTCAGCACATCGGGAGGCGGATGATGGACGGGAGTGTGGGCGATCGGCAGGCGGTGTCGCCGGAGGCGGTGATCGAGAGCGTGCTTTCGCGGCAGAGGGCGGCTTATCTTGCCGACATCAATCCGGACCTTGCGCTCAGGCGCGACCGGCTCGACCGGCTGGAGCGGATGATCCTCGCCTGGCAGGAGCGCCTTGCTCAGGCGATCTCGGAGGATTTCGGCAATCGCTCGCCGGTCGTCACCACGCTCGCCGACATCGTGCCGACGCGGGCGGCGATCCGTCATGCGCGGCGGCACCTGAAGGGCTGGATGCGGCGGCGCCGCGTGTCGTTGGCCTGGACCGGGCAACCGGGGTCGGCGCTGATCATCCGCCAGCCGCTCGGCGTCGTCGGTATCATCGCGCCGTGGAACTATCCGCTCAACCTGATGCTCTCGCCGCTGGTGGGGGCGCTGGCCGCCGGCAACCGGGCGATGCTCAAGCCGTCCGAGCTGACGCCGCGGTTTTCCGAGGTTCTGGATGCGGCGGTCAAGGAATTCTTCGCCGAGGACGAGGTGGCGGTCATCACCGGCGGGCCGGAGGTGGCGGCGGCCTTCAGTGCGGCGCCGTTCGATCACCTGGTGTTTACCGGCTCGACCGCTGTCGGCCGAAAAGTGGCGGAGGCGGCTGCACGGAACCTCACGCCGGTCACGCTCGAACTCGGCGGCAAGTCGCCAGCGATCATCGACGCCTCCGCCGATCTTGACAGCGCCGTGCCGCGGCTGATCTGGGGCAAGCTGTTGAACTCTGGCCAGACCTGCGTCGCGCCCGATTATGCGCTGGTGCCGCGCGACCGCGTCGGGGCCTTCGTGGCTGCGGCCAAGGCGGCGGCGGAAAGACAATATCCCAGGCTTTCCAGCAATCCCGACTATACGTCGATCATCAGTGCGCGCCATTTTGACCGGCTCGCCGGCCTGATCGAGGAGGCGCGCGACAAGGGGGCGGAGGTGATCGAACTGCTGCCCGGCACGGATGCGGCGCGGCGCATTCTTGCGCCGGTCGTCGTCACCGGGGCCAACGACACGATGGCGCTGATGCGGGAGGAAATTTTCGGGCCGATCCTGCCGGTCATTCCCTATGATACGCTCGACGAGGCGCTGGCCTTCGTCAACGCCCGCGACCGGCCGCTGGCGCTCTACTGGTTCGGCAGCGATAGGGCGGCCGAGGGGCGGGTGCTGAACGGGACGATTTCCGGGGGCGTGACGGTCAACGACACGATCCTGCACCTGGCGCAGGACAACCTGCCGTTCGGCGGCGTCGGCGCCTCGGGCGATGGCGCCTATCATGGCGAGGCGGGCTTCGTGGCGATGAGCAAGGAAAAGCCGGTGCTGCGCCAGTCGCGGCTGTCGGCGGTGGCACTGCTTTATCCGCCCTATGGCAGGGTCGCCGCGATGCTGTTGAAGGTGTTGGCGAAGTTCGGCTGAGCGGGTGGCTGTCTCTTCTCCCCAGCGGGGAGAAGGTGGCCCGGTAGGGCCGGATGAGGGGGAGCGAAGCTCACCTTAAGAGACGGCGATTGGGGCAGGGGTCAGTCTTCATCGGCGCCGCGCGACGATCATCGATCGGGTGCGTAGCACGCTGGCCTTGGCGCGTGGGGCTCCCCCTCACCCCGCCTCCGCTTCGCTCGGCGGACCTCTCCCCGGTGGGGCGAGGAGGCCGGAAACGTCGTGGCGTGGCATCTTCTCCGCAGCGGGGAGAAGGTGGACCGGAGGGCCGGATGCGGGGCGGGACGGTGGAGCGGTCCAGCTGGAAGCAGGGGGGCGGACGGAGCGGCCCGTCTTTTTGTTGTCGCCGCTCCGTCCAGGACCTTGGCGGTCCACTCCTCCCCCCAGGAGGACCGATCAGCCCGCCTTGGCGAGCTTGGCGACTTGCGGGTCGTAGACGCGGCCAAAACGATTGGCGAGGAAGTCGGGGAGGCTGACTTCCTCCTGGCGGACAAAGCCCTTTTGCGGCAGCTTGCCGTCGGCCAGCAGGTCGAGCACGGTGCAGATGCCGGCGGCGGTGGTGATCTGGATGGCACTCATCAGGCGGCCGCCGACGACGCCGGCATAGACCTTGTTGGCATAGGTTTCCTGCAGGAAACGGCCGTCCTTGACGCCGCAGACGGTGACGAAGATGACGACGACGTCCTGCATGGTGGCGGGCAGGGCGTTCTCGAACAGGTCCTTCAGGACATCGCGGCGGTTCTTCAGGTTGAAGTCGTTCAACAGCGCCTTGACGATCGCCTGGTGGCCCGGATAGCGGATGGTGCGGTAGTTCATCGTGCGCACCTTGCCCTCCAGCGTCTTCGCCAGCGTGCCGAGGCCGCCCGAGGTGTTGAAGGCTTCGTAGGTGACGCCGTCGAGCGAGAATTCCTCGCGCTCTTCCATCGCCGGGACATTGATAAGCTTGCCTTCGACGATCGCCTCGCAGGGCTCGATATATTCGTTGATCAGGCCGTCGGTCGACCAGGTCAGATTGTAGTTGAGCGCGTTGGACGGATATTGCGGCAGCGCGCCGACGCGCATGCGCACGCTGTCGAGCGTGTCGAAATGCCGGGTCAGGTCATTGGCGACGATCGAGATGAAGCCGGGAGCCAGGCCGCACTGGGGGATGAACGCCGTCCTGGCATTCTGCGCCAGCTGCTCGACCTTGCGGGTGGTGGCGACGTCTTCGGTCAGGTCGAGATAATGGGTGCCGGTGCGGGCCGCACTTTCGGCGATCGCGCCGGTCAGGTGGAAGGGGGCGGCCGACAGCACGGCGAACTTGCCGGCGAGCACGGCGTCAAGGGCGCTCGCATCGGTGATGTCGACGACGGCGGTGGTGATCGCCGGGTGGCGGTCGATGGCGGAAAGCTGCGCCTCGCTGCGGTCGGCGACCGTGATCCTGTAGGCGCCGCTGTCGGCCAGCATGAGTGCAATGGCGCTGCCGATCTTGCCGCCGCCGATGATGACTACGTCTTTCATGGAAAACATCCCCTCTTGAATTTCGTCAGATTTCAACAGGATGCCCACTGATCCTTTCGATTCATAGCGACGATATGTTCGTTTCGTGGTATGTGTTTCGGCAGATCGACAAAGGAATTGGGCAAAGTGCAAATTACCGACAAGGATCGCGAACTGCTGGCGCTGCTCGGCGAGAACGCCCGCATGCCGGTGGCGACGCTTGCGAGGCGGCTCGGCCTGTCGCGCACCACCGTGCAGGCGCGGCTGGAGCGGCTGGAGCGCGAAGGGGTGATTGCCGGCTATGGGGTCCGGCTGTCGGAGGCCTTTCAGAGCGGGCTGATCCGGGCGCATGTGCTGATCACCATCGCGCCGAAGACATTGCCTGCGGTCAGCGTCGAACTGTCGGCGATCCGCGAGGTGACGACGCTGCATTCGGTCAATGGTAGCTTCGACCTGATCGCCATCGTCGCGGCCCCGTCGATCGCTGAACTCGACCGGCTGATCGACCATATCGGCGCGCTGTCCGGCGTCGAGCGCACGCTGTCGTCCATCATCCTGTCGACGCGGATTGCGCGGTAGTCCTGCTCGCCCTTCGTGGCAGCAGAGGAGGCGTTGGCGGGTGCAGGGGGCGTTGGCGGGGGCATAAACTGGCGCGAGGCGGAGGCGAAGGCAGGGTCAGTTCTGCTACGGACGGCGTCGCGTCAGGCGACGGCGAGTTCGGCCTTGGCGAGAGACCGCTCCAGTGCCGCGATGCAGGCCGGATCATGGCTTGCGCCGGCGCTTTCCCAGAGGATGGCAAGCGATTTGGCCACCGGCATGGCGGCGCGGTAAGGACGGTCGGCGGTGAGGGCATCGAAGACGTCTGCGGTCGAGACGATGCGCACGTCGAGCGCGAGATCGGGCGCGGTCAGGCCACGCGGATAGCCCTTGCCGTCGAGACGTTCGTGATGCGCACCGCCGATGCGGGCGAGTTCGGCAAAGGCGCCGATGCGCGACAGGATCAGCTCGGAATATTCCGCATGGCGCTTCATCGCCTGCCATTCCTCGCCCTCCAGCTTGCCCGGCTTGTCGAGCACGGCATTGGAGACACCGAGCTTGCCGATGTCGTGCAGGAGGGCTGCGCGCTTGAGGCGGCGGCGGTCCGCCGGCGCCATGCCCATTTCTTCGGCAATCATGTCGGTGAACAGCGCCACGCGGTCGCTGTGGCCGGACGTGTAGGGGCTCTTGGCGTCGACCACACGGGCAAAGCCGGCGGCGATGTCGTCGAGATAGTCCTCGTCGGCATAGATGACCTGTTGGCCAGGTTCGCCCTGCAGCACCAGCCGCCCGATGTCGTCCGAATTCAGTTTTGTCCAGAAGGCCTCGTCGGCGGCGATGCGGTTGAAGGCTTCGACCATCTCGGGATCGAACCACGTGCCGGCGCGCTTGCGCACTTCGGCAATCGCCGCCTCCCGGCCGGCGCTCACCTGGAAAACATCGATGACCTGGGAAAGCAGGGCGATGCGGGCGAAGGGCGAAATGGCGGCTCCCTTGAGGCCGGAAGGCTGGCCGCCGCCGTCCCAATGCTCGTCGAGGTCGAGAATGCCGTGGGCGACCGCTTCGGAGAAGCGCATCTGGCGGGCGATCTCCGCGCCGCGCCGGCAGCGGGTCTGGATGAGGTCGGTTGCGATCGCGCCGCCGTTCCTGACGATGTGCATCAGGCTGCGAAACCGTTCGGCAAGCCCGGCCTGCATGCCGGTATGCGAGAGCACGAATCTGAGGATCTGCGGCAGGGAGCCGTCGACGAGCTTGAAGTCCTGCTTGAAGGTCAGGTCGTCGGCCAGATAGAGTTCGCAAATGCGTGCGGCATTGCTGGAGCAGCCGAGGTCCTTGAGCAGCAGGGTATAGTAGAGATCCTGCAAGGCATTGTCGGAGAGGCCGTGTTCACGGCCGATCGCCGTGCCGATCCAGCAGCAGCGGATGCAATGGCCGGGCGGCTGGCCCTCGGTCATGTCGAGTGCGCAGCTCAACGCCTCGATGATTTCCGCAAGTCTGATCCGTGTCGTCATGGTCGCCCCTGTGGCGGGGCACTATAAGGCGGCGGCGTTAACGCCGCGTATGCGCAAGGACTGGTCGACCCCGTCTGGGCGGGCCGCACTAACGCCCTGTTCACCGGTTCCGTGCTTCCCCTTTTTCCCGCATTGTTTTACGACATGAGTCGCACTATGTGCGGGTGAGAGAAACGCGAACGCTTGAGGAATTGCCGAATGAACGAAGAAGACGACGACAAGAGCAAGGAACTGCCGCTCGGCAAGGAAACGGAAGCGAACCTCTTCAAGTCGCGTTCGATCTTCATCTATGGCGGTATCACCCAGGAACTGGCGCAGAAGGTCTGCACCCAGCTGGTGGCGCTTGCCGCCGCTTCCGACGACGACATCCGCGTCTATGTGAACTCGCCGGGCGGTCACGTCGAATCGGGCGATTCGATCCACGACATGATCAAGTTCATCAAGCCGAAGGTCATCATCATCGGCACCGGCTGGGTCGCCTCGGCCGGCGCGCTGATCTACGTCTCCGTGCCGAAGGAACGTCGCCTCTGCCTGCCGAACACCCGCTTCCTGCTGCACCAACCCTCGGGCGGCACCCGCGGCATGGCCTCCGACATCGAGATCCAGGCCCGCGAGATCATCAAGATGAACCAGCGCCTGATCAAGATCTTCGCCAAGGCAACCGGCCAGTCGGAAGAGAAGATCGCCAAGGATATCGACCGCGACTACTGGCTGTCGGCCGAGGAAGCCAAGGACTACGGCCTGGTCGGCAAGATCGTCGAGACGCAGTCGGAAGTCTGATCTCGGAACTGCGGCACGAGACCGAGTTTGAGAGCCCTCGCTGGCATTCGCCGGCGGGGGCTTTTTCGTGCGGCGACGTCAGCCGAGCCACCCCGCCTACGTGGCAGGCGTCCGACCAAGGTCGAGCGCCATATCGTTTGACTCATTCCGCCGGGCTAATAAGGTCGGTTGAGAATGGGAGTGGGAGTGGAAATCGATGGGACGTTTCGCCGAGACTATCATGCAGCGCCTGTTTCTGGTCGCCTGTCTGCTTTTTGCAGCTGCGGTTCCCGTCGGCGCACAGGAAACCGTGTTCCGCACCTACAAGGACAATTCGGGCTTTTCCTGCAACTTTCCCTCGGACTGGGACTTCCAGGAGGCCAAGAATGGCGACCGGGTGTTTTCGGGCTTAAGCGGTACGGCACGGGAGGCGACGATCATCGTGCAGGTCATCGACCGGCAAAGGACGGCGGAAAAGACAGCCAAAGCGCAGCTCGAAAGGCTGAAGGGGCAGTTGCTCGCCGCGCCGCAGGGGCGCATCCGCACCGAAGGGGCGGTTCCGACCGCCGGCCAGCAGGCGCCCTTCCTGATCGCCAGCTACCGTACCGCGGACACGGCGGGCAAGGAGCGCGACTACAACCACATCCAGATGGTGGTGACGGCGCCGCGCAATTTCCTGCTGATGTCCTATTCGGCGCCGGACGGCATCTTCGACGAATATCTCAAGGTGTTCGAGAACTGCACCGCGACGCTCGAAATCGCCGAACCGGCGGCCGACAAACCGCAGGCGGAGGAAGACAAGCCACAGGCGCAGGAAGAAAAGCCGCAGGCCGAAACGGCCGCACCCAAGTCCGAAAGCGAGGACGAGGAAACCGCCGACGCGCCGGATGTTTCAGATGACGAGGACACCATCGTCTGGCGGCGCAATTCCGATCGCGGCTTCTGGATCGCCGTGCCGCGCATCTGGTCGAGCGAGATCGACGCATCCGAGCCGTATTCGCTCGACATGCGCCATCCCGACCGGGTGGAGGGCGTGATCGTCTGGGCGCTCGACCTCGACCAGGCAACCAAGTCCAAGGATTTCGCCGATGCCTGGGAGGAAAACCTGGCGGACAAGATCTTCTTCATGAACGAGCGGCTCGCCAAACCGGCGGGCGAGCATCCGGGCGTCGGCCTGCCCAAGATGACGGTGGTGATGCGCCAGTACCAGGGCGAGGTGAGCGGCGCGACCGTGCAGAGCATTGCCGCCTATGTCGTTTACAAGAAGCGCGGCTATACCGTTGTCGGCTATCATTTTCTCGGGGACGAGAAGGGGCGCAAGCGCGTTCACGACGCGGTGATGAGCTTCCGGCTGGCGGCGCCGGACAATTGAACCTGCGGGGGCCATGGCCGGGCCTTCCGCGCCGGGCTCTGGTGCCAGGCGCAGGCACGACGCCGATCTCCAGACCAAGGTGCGCTATGGGCTCTTGATCGCGCGTTGCCGTAACGGTTTTGCGCGCGCCCGGCTTGCCAATGGAACCTATCTTTGCTGTTGGTGGGCGATTGTCATTCTCGCTTCGCCGGGCTTTCGATGTTCAAGGACCTTTCGTTCCAAAGCTTTTTCATGGGTTGCCTGACCGCCTTTGTCGGGTTCGCCAGTTCGTTTGCGGTGGTGTTGCAAGGCCTTAAGGGCGTGGGGGCGACCGATTATCAGGCAGCCTCCGGGTTGATGGCCTTGTCGGTATCGATGGGGCTCTGCGCCGTCGTGCTCAGCGCCTGGACGAGACTGCCGGTGTCGATCGCCTGGTCGACACCGGGGGCGGCGCTGCTGGCGACCGCCGGCACTGTGGAGGGCGGGTTTGCCGCCGCCGTCGGCGCCTTCCTGGTTTGCGGCGTGCTTATCGTGATCGCCGGCCTGTTCCGGCCGCTCGGCCGGGCGGTCGCCGCGATCCCGGCGCCGCTGGCCAATGCCATGCTGTCGGGCGTCATCCTCGGCCTGTGCTTCGCTCCGTTCAAGGCGATCGCCTTCGATCCGGCGCTCGGCCTGCCGATCCTCGTCGCCTGGGCGGCGGTACTGGCCTTCAAACGGCTCTATGCGGTGCCGGCGGCATTGCTCGCCTTCGTCATCGTGATGATGTTCGGTGTCGATCTGCCGGAAGGGGCGATGGCGACCTGGACGCAGTCGCTCGCGCCGCCGATCGAACTCGTCGCGCCGGAGTTCACCTTGCCTGCGCTCATCTCGATCGCGCTGCCGCTGTTCATCGTCACCATGGCGTCGCAGAACATTCCCGGCATCGCCGTGCTGAAGGTCAACCACTACAATCCCAATCCCGGGCCGCTGTTTGCCGTGACCGGGCTGTTCTCGCTGTTTTCGGCGACCTTCGGCGGCCATGCCGTCAACCTGGCGGCGATCACCGCGGCGATGTGCGCCGGCGAGGACGCCCATCCCGATCCGAAGAGGCGCTACTGGGCGGCGATCATCGGCGGCGTCGGCTATATCGTGTTCGGTCTTCTGGCCGGCGCGGTCACCGCCTTCGTCTCGCTCGCGCCGCCGATCCTGATCCAGGCGGTGGCAGGCCTGGCGCTGATCGGCGCGTTTTCCGGCTCTGCCGTTGCCGCATTCAAGGAGCCGGAAACCCGCGAGGCGGCGGCCGTCACCTTTCTGATCACCGCCTCCGGCGTCTCCTTCGCCGGCATTTCCGGCGCCTTCTGGGGGCTGGTGGCCGGAGGATTGATGATCGGCGTGTTGCGGCTGGCGAGACGAGGCTGATTCCGTGGAAATCGGGCTTGGTCCGTGCTAAAATAAAACATGGAGTTTGAGTTCGATCCCGCGAAAAGCGAAGGTAACCGGCGCAAACACGGGCTTGATTTCATCGGGGCGCAAGCTCTCTGGCGCGATCCGTCACTGCTCATCCTGTTGTCGCGCGACGAGGATGGCGAGGAGCGTCGCATGGCGATCGGCCTCTTGGATGGAGCCTATTGGGTGGTGATATTCGTTTATCGCGGCGATACGGTGCGGATCATTTCCGCGCGTCGTGCCCGCAGGCTGGAGGTGGAAATCTATGAAGGCTAAGGATCTGGACCGCCTTTTTGATGAGGGCAAAGAAGACGTTCTCCAGTATTTCGATCTGGAACAGGCCGAGCGTCCCAATCTGGTGCCCGTAGATGTCGATCTCAGCCTGCCGCGATGGCTGGTCAATCGTCTCGATCAGGAGGCGTTACGACTCGGTGTCTCCCGGCAATCCCTGATCACCATCTGGCTGGCGGATCGCGTTGAACCTCGGCAACGCGCCGCCGCTGAATAACGGACTTGCGCGATCTGCCGTCGCACGTTATCTCTTTTCACCATGAACCATTTCGGCTCGACCATGTCTGCGACCCTGAAGGCTGACCGCTCCGCGGCCGGCTTTGTCGCGTCGGTGCCAAACTCGCTTCTTCTTACCCTTATCCGCGGTTGCCGGGTCCTTTGAGGAGCGCCCGGCGGCCGGATAGCCGCATGGCACAGCTCCTCTGATCAAATCCCTGAACTTTGGACTATTTGGCCGACCATGGGCCAGCATTTGCCGTCGCAAAACCGCGCTTGATGCGCTAAGAGCCGGGCAAGTGCGGAAGAGGAAGAGATGAACGACATGAGCATGAAGTCCGGTGCCGGTATCAAGGGCATGCCCGAAGCGGCGATCAAGTACCACCCTTATCCGCAGATCGATATCAAGGACCGCACCTGGCCGTCGAAAACGATCACCAAGGCGCCGATCTGGTGCTCGGTGGACCTGCGCGACGGCAACCAGTCGCTGGTCAATCCGATGGGCCACGACCGCAAGGCCCGCATGTTCCAACTGCTGCTCGACATGGGCTTCAAGGAAATCGAGATCGGTTTCCCGTCCGCCTCGCAGACCGATTTCGACTTTGCCCGCTGGTGCGTCGAGGAAGGCAACGTGCCCGACGACGTGTCGCTGCAGGTGCTGGTGCAGTGCCGGCCGGAGCTGATCACCCGGACCTTCGAGGCGCTGGAAGGCGCCAGGCGGCCGATCATCCATTTCTACAATTCGACCAGTGAACTGCAGCGACGCGTGGTGTTCGGCAAGGATGTCGCCGGCATCAAGCAGATCGCCGTCGATGCGGCGAAGATGATCACCGAGATGGCGGCGAAGGCTGCCACCGGTGCGAATGGCGGCTTCCGCTTCGAATATTCGCCGGAGAGCTTTACCGGCACCGAGCTGGACGTGGCGCTGGAGATTTCCAATGCCGTCATCGACATCATCAAGCCGACGCCGGACAACAAGCTGATCCTGAACCTGCCGTCGACCGTCGAGATGGCGACGCCGAACATCTATGCCGACCAGATCGAATGGATGTGCCGCAACATCGACAACCGCGAAAACGTCATCATCTCCCTGCATCCGCACAACGACCGCGGCACCGGGATCGCGGCGACCGAACTAGGGCTGATGGCCGGTGCCGATCGCGTCGAAGGCACGCTGTTCGGCAATGGCGAGCGGACCGGCAATGTCGACATCGTCACGCTGGCCCTGAACATGTTCACCCAGGGCGTCGATCCCAAGCTGGATTGCTCCGACATCGAGCGGATCAAGGCGGTTTATGAGTATTCGAACCAGATGACCATTCCGGAGCGCCATCCTTACGTCGGCGAGCTGGTCTATACCGCGTTTTCCGGCTCTCACCAGGATGCGATCAACAAGGGCATGAAGGCGCGGCGCACGGCCAATTCTCCCCTGTGGGAAGTGCCGTATTTGCCGATCGACCCGCAGGACGTCGGCCGGACCTACGAGGCGATCATCCGCATCAACTCGCAGTCAGGCAAGGGCGGCATCGCCTACATCCTGCAGGAGGACTACGGCATCAACCTGCCGCGCGCCCTGCAGGTGGAGTTCCGCGAGGACATCCAGCGCATCACCGACGAGGAGGGTGTAGAGCTGCCCTCGAAGCGAATCTACGAGCGCTTCATCGAACGCTATGTCGAGCAGCCCGGCGGACGCCTGAAATATGTCGATCACCACACCTATGCCGATCCGGCGCAGAAGGGGCGGCGCATCGTCGCCGCCGAGATCACCGATGGCGGCGAGACCAGACGGATCGAAGGGCAGGGGACAGGGCCGATCGACGGCTTCATCAATGCCCTGTCGACCTATCTCGGCATTGAACTCTCGGTCGCCGACTATTCGGAGCATTCGCTGCAGCATGGCTCCAACGCCTCGGCGATTGCCTATGTCGAGGTGGTGCACCCGGATGGCAAACTGTTCGGCGTCGGCATCAATACCAACATCGTCGCCGCTTCGCTCGAGGCGATCGTCTCGGCGGCAAACCGGGTGCTCGAAGATCGTGCTGCGAAGGGCTGAACCATGGCGCTGAACGCGATCGTCGCCGGAGACATCAGGAAGACACCGCCGCTGGTGCTGCTGCACGGTTTCGGCGGCGGCGCCTTCACCTGGAAAAAGGTCGTGGCCGGGCTCGACGCCGCCCAGCCGGTAATCGCCTATGACATGCCGGGCCATGCCGGCTCGCTGCATGCCGACGGAATCGGCGGGGCGGGCAAGATGGCCAAAGCGATCCGCAACGACCTCGACCTGCGCGGCGTGACAACCTTCCACGTCGCCGGGCATTCGCTCGGCGGCGCGACCGCAGCACTTCTGGCGCTTCGGGAGCAAAAACGGGTCTTGAGCGCGACGCTGCTTGCACCGGGCGGCTTCGGCCCGGCGATCAATCACCGCCTGCTGTCCCATTATGCGCAGGCCGAGACCCATCTCGATCTGATCTGGGCCCTGGAGGGGATGGCCGGCTTCAATGCCGCCATCGACGACGATCTGGTCGACGACATGCTGGCGGTCCGCCATCTGCCCGGCGCGCGCGAGGCGCTCGAGCGGATTTTCGAGACCATCACCTATGTCGCGCCGAATGGTGAACGGCTCCAGGGCGAACTGCCGCTGGAGGCGCTGGCCGCGTTGACCATGCCGATCCGCGTGGTCTGGGGCGGCGAGGATTGCATCCTGCCGTGCTGGCAGGCGGAGCGGCTGCCCGGCAATATCGCGCTGACGCGGATCGCCACCGCCGGACACATGCTGGTGGAAGAATATCCGGCGCGGATCGCCGAACTGCTCGGCGAGGCGACGGCAATCGGCCGCGACAATCACGCCGGTTGACCGAGAACCCTGCCCGAATTAATCAATCGAATGATTTTTTCGCGGAGGCACGCATGGTCAGACAGGCATCGGGGGCGGCCGCGACGCGGGCATCGCTGATTTCGGCTGCGCTCGAACTGTTCGGCAATCATGGCTATGACGCCGTGTCGACACGGCAGATCGCCGACCATGCCGCCGCCAATATCGGCAGCATCGCCTATCACTTCGGCGGCAAGCCCGGCCTGCGCAAGGCCTGTATCGAGCACGTGATCGGGATCGTGCATGAGAGCCTTGGTCCTTCGCTGAGCCAGTCGCTGCCGGCGGGTGTCACTGCGGATGAGGCGCTGGACATGCTGGACGGCATGGTCGGCACGATGATGCGGATCGGTGCCTCGCGCCCCGACGCCGACCTGCTTTCCACCTTCATGACCCGGGAGATGATCGTTCCGGGTGAGGTCGATGGCCTGCTCTACGAGCGGATGGCAAGACCGCTGCACGAGCGTTTCTGCCAGTTGTTCGCCATAGCGGTGGGACGGCCCGAGGCGCCCGAGGCCTATGCGCTGACGGTCTTCTCACTCCTCGGCCAGTCGGTCTTCTTCCGCATCTGCAAGCCGGTCGTGGTCAAGCGCATGGGCTGGGCGGGCTTCGGGGTCGACGAGGCGCAGGCTGCCATTTCCGTCTTTTCCGACAATCTTCGGGCGATCGTCGAGCGCCACCGCGCAAAGGCGCCGCCGACCGTCAGCCCAGCAGAACCTGATGGTGTTCGTGCCTGAGCTTGGAGGCTGCGTCGAACAGGCTGTGGCGGTCCCATTTCAGGTGCCAGCCGCCGGGCTCGCCACTGATCGAGAAGAGGTTGTAGCCGGCGGCCGGCTTCGGTGCCCCTGGCCCTTGCGAGGCCGAGGCGATGCCGACGACGGGCACGCGCTTGCCGTGGGCATCAAGCCAGTAGAGCGTGTTGAGATGGGTGTGGCCGTGCAGGACCAGTTCGGCGCCGCCCAGGGAGATCGCCGCGGCGAAACGGCGGATGCCGATCATGCGCTTGTGCGAGGCCGCGGCACCGCGGATCGGCGGATGATGGATCATCACCACGCGGAACAGGCCTTCTTCGCCGGCGGCCCGCAACAATTCCGCCGTCTCGCGCGCCTGGCGGGCGCTGAAATAGCCGGTGGCGGAGAAGGGGGGCGTGGCGATCGAGGTGGAACAGCCGATCAACGCCACCGGTCCGCGCCTGCGGATATAGGGAAACAGCTTGTAGCCTTCCCGCCAGATCAGCGGGTCGTCGTCACCGCGCATGTAGTCGTACCAGGCCTGCACCGCCTTGTCGTGGGCGCCCGGCACATAGGCGTCGTGATTGCCCGGAACGACCGAGGTGTCGAGCGGCGCGCCGGCCTCGCGCAGCCATTCGGCGATGAGGCGGATCTCGATGCCCGAGGCGAGGTTGACCATGTCGCCGGTGATCGCCAGGTGGTCGGGCTCGTGCCGGCGCAGATCCTCCATCACCAGATCGAGCGCGTTGGTGAAAAGGTGCTTGCGCCGGTTGCGGTGCCAGTTCACATAGCCGGTGATGCGCTTGGAAGCCAATTCGCGCATGGTCAGGTTGGGGAGCGGGCCCAGGTGAACATCGGATATATGCGCGAGCTTGAACATGGCGCCACTCTTAAAGACGCGGCGTGACGGGAGCAAGAAGAATGAACCAGCAGAACGGCCTGGACGAGCGCACGGGACTTCGGCGACGCCTGTTGCTGAAGGTGTTGCACGGCTATTTCGCCCTGTCGCGCGGCATGACGCTCGGCGTGCGCGCCGCCTGCTTCAACCCGCAAGGCGAGATTTTTCTCGTCCGTCACTCCTATGTGCCCGGCTGGTACATGCCGGGTGGCGGCGTCGAACGGAACGAGACGGCCCTGGCCGCGCTGGAAAAGGAATTGCGGGAGGAGGGCAATCTGGAGCTCACCGCGCCGCCGCAGCTTTTCCATGTCTACTTCAACCGCCGCATCAGCCCGCGCGATCATGTGCTGCTCTATCGCACCGAGGTGATCCAGACGGCGCCGCGGCTTGCCGATCGCGAGATCGTCGAGGCCGCATTCTTCGATCCGCGCGACCTGCCGAAGGACGTGACCTCCGCCACGCTCCGGCGGCTGGCGGAGTTGAGCGGCGAGGTCAAGCCCGCCGACGTGTGGTAAGCTCCGTCTCCGACAACGCTTCCCGCCCATGTGGACGGTCCAAGTCGAGAGCAGGGCCGACAGGCACGATGCCGGTCGGGTTGATGGTCTTGTGGCTGCGGTAGTAGTGGTGCTTGATGTGGCGGATGTCGACCGTCTCGGCCACGCCCGGCGTCTGGTAGAGATCGCGGACATAGGCCGACAGGTTCGGATAGTCGGCGATCCGGCGGATATTGCACTTGAAGTGGCCGACATAGACCGGATCGAAGCGAACCAGCGTGGTGAACAGCCGCCAGTCGGCCTCGGTCAGGCGTTCGCCGAACAGGTAACGGCCGGTCGACAGCCGCTCCTCCAATTCGTCCAGCATGGCAAAGAGCGGCGTGACCGCGCCCTCATAGGCGGCTTGCGTCGTTGCGAAGCCGGCCTTGTAGACGCCGTTGTTGACGGCGTCATAGATCCGGTCGTTGAGCACGTCGATTTCAGCGCGCAGATCGGCAGGACAGTAGTCGCTGTCGGAGCCGGTCAGGCCATTGAAGGCGGTGTTGAACATGCGGATGATGTCGGCGGATTCGTTGGAGACGATCGTTCCCGTCTGCTTGTCCCACAGGACCGGCACGGTGACGCGGCCGGAATAGGCCGGATCGGCCTTCAGGTAGATCTGGTAGAGGAAGTCCGAGCCGAACAGGTGGTCGAGTGTCGCGCCGTCGCGGTCGTGGAATTCCCAGCCGTTCTCCAGCATCAGCGGATCGACGATCGACAGCGAGATCAGGTCCTCCAGACCTTTAAGCTTGCGGAAGATCAGCGTGCGATGCGCCCAGGGACAGGCGAGCGACACATAGAGGTGGTAGCGCCCTGCCTCGGCCTTTAAGCCGCCCTTGCCCGTCGGGCCGGCCGCGCCGTCGGCGGTCACCCAGTTGCGGAACTGCGCCTTGGAACGCTCGAAGCGACCGGCGGTGGATTTCGTGTCATACCAGACGTCGTGCCAGACGCCGTCAACGAGCATGCCCATCGGCGCTCTCCTGTGAGTTGTTCATGTCCTGCCCCATAGATACGCCTCGGCGCGGATATTGGGAGATGCCAAGGGGTGAACACTGCGTTTTTCCATTGGACGGCCGGAAAATTTGCTGCTATCCGGGATTTCGCAAAAACGGATGACCCTTTTTCCATGACCGCACCACGGACCCTGCGACGACGCTGATGTTTCCCGAACGCCCCTGCGGCGTCAACGAGAACCCATATCTCCGTCTGTCCCTTCGGTCCGGTCATCCATGAAAAATCACGACCTTGTCTACCTCACCGAGGATGCGTCGCACGACGCGGTCATCGAACACATCAACGAAGAAGCTTTTGGCCCCGGCCGGCACACGCGCGCCGCTGCCCGCATCCGCGAGCAGGGGCCGCATGACCGGCACCTGTCCTTCATCTGCGCCGACGACGGCGAGACGATCGCTTCCGTGCGCATGACGCCGGTTCTCGCCGGCACGGTCAAGGGCCATCTGCTCGGGCCGCTCGCCGTCCGTCCCTCGCACAAGAACATGGGGATCGGCCGGGAACTGGTGCGCATCGCCATCGATGCGGCGCGGCGCGCCGGCTCCGAAGCCGTCATCCTGATCGGCGATCCGCCCTATTACATGCCGCTCGGCTTCGAGAAGGTCGCGTGGAAGGCACTGGATTTTCCCGGCCCGGTCGATCCCGCACGGGTGCTGGTCGTGCCGCTCGGCGCCGACGTGCACGAGCGGTTGAACGGCCTGATCGCCTGGCGGCCGATGGACGATACGGCCGAGGCCGCCGCCGCGGCGCTCAGAAGAGCTTCCTGAGCCAGGTGATGGCAAAATCGCCGGTGAAATTGTCGAGCGTGCCGAAGACTGAATAGCCCTGCCGCTCATAGGCGCGGCGGGCGTCGGGATTGATCGTGTCGATATAGGCGCCCTTGCAGCCGCGCGCCTTCGCCTCGTCCTCCGCCCTTTGCAGCAGCGCACCGGCCAGCCCCTGGCCGCGCAAGTGCTCCGGCACGAACAGCATTTCCACATAGAGCCAGCCGCGCCCGGTATAACCGACAAGCCCGCCCGCCGTCTGTCCTTCCGCATTTGTCAGCGGAATGAACACGTCGCGCCGATCGGTCGGGCCGAGCAGGGCATTGTTGTGCGCCTTGATCCCGGCGAGGATGGTTTCACGGGCGTCGTCGCGGACGGTGTCGGAGAGGGGGAGGGGGAGGCTCATGGGG
>NZ_UEYP01000041.1:0-2652 GCF_900492185.1 Paenirhizobium selenitireducens ATCC BAA-1503 | reverse complement strand
TTTTTTTTTTTCAAGCAGAAGACGGCATACGAGATGACGTCGAGTCTCGTGGGCTCGGAGATGTGTATAAGAGACAGGGACAAAGGGCGGCAGCCATGTACAGCCTGATAGTCACCGCGAAAATGAACCGCATTGACCCACAGGCCTGGCTTGCTGATGTTCTCGCCCGCATCGCCGATCATCCTGCCAGCCGGATCGATGAGCTTCTCCCCTGGAATTGGCGGAAAACCGCAACATCGCCACTGAGGCAGGCGGCCTGATGGCAGGTCCTCTCGTGCGCTTGAAGATCACGCTCGATGACGTTGATCCCTTGGTGATGCGCCGCGTTGTCGTCCCATTCCGCATTCGGCTTGACCGGCTTCATGAGGTCCTTCAGGAGGCTTTCGGCTGGACCAACAGCCATCTGTATGAGTTCAGGATCCGTGACATCGGGTTCGGCTTGCCTGATGACGGCTTTGATGGTCCCATCGATGCACGCAAGGAAACGCTTCTTGCTGCCATCGAAGATATCGGCGCGAAATCATTCAAGTATCTCTATGACTTCGGCGACGGTTGGACGCACACCGTAAAAATCGAAAAGATCTTTCCAGCGACGGCCGGCTTCGACGATCCATTCCTTCTCGAGGTTGTCGGACGGTGTCCACCTGAGGATGTCGGCGGTCCATGGGGCTATCAAGAGTTCCGCGAAGCCATTGCGGACACCAACCATGAGCGTCACCACGAACTTGTCGAATGGTCGGGCGGCACACACTACGATCCTGGCGAAGTCGACGCCGCCAATCTACGCAAAAACGTCGAGGCTCTTGCCGCAAAGTGGAAGCGCCGATCGCGAAAGAAAGGCTGAACCTGCGGTCCTCGGCGAATGCTTACGCTCCTTCTGCTCGCAAGGTAGATTTGCTGGGGCCAAGTGGCGATCTCCATGGGCATATGGAAGGCACTATAGCCTTGCTCATACGCAAGCTTGAATCTTGTCCAGACATCCTGGGCAGCCGGAGATGCCGACATGTGCCTGCCAACGAGGCGTTCGATATCGGCGCGAGCGACGATCGGCTGATACCGCGGGCCGTGCGTATCGAAAAGCAGCGGTACACCAAGGTCTCTCGCGATCGGCTTAACATTGCGCACGGTAGTTCCAAGTTCGCGGTGAAACAGCGCGAGCTTCACGTACTTGCGGTGGAAGATTTCCACGGACTCGCGATCGAGCCACAAAGGATTATCTCGGGAGTGGCGGATGAAGCCCAGCTTGATCACGTATGAGAGGGTGGTCGGATGGATGGAGGTCATTACGGCGGCTTCTGTTCCAGTCATGCAGTCGGGAGGCGGCTTGTGCCATCGTGGCGGACGGCGCTGCTGTTTTGCGAGATGCCGGATATGAAGTCGCCATCCCGCCACTCCAGTACGTCCCGGAACGATGTTCGCAAGCGTCAGAGCACCACTGAGGACCCGTTCCACGACATCGTGGTCGGTGCTATCTTCTCGCTGCGAGAAAGTTCCGACCGTGTAGACGGAGTGGGATTCGCCACTCATGGGCAATTCTTTGAATTTGCGCAGAAGGGCTTCGACATCAGCCTTTGGGACAAGTCCTTGAGTCCCTTGTCCGATGCCGGTGAGGGGAAGCCCTCGAAGCCTGCCTTTCTCGATCAGCCCGCTGACTACTCGCCGTGTGCAGCCAAGCATTTCTGCAACTTCCTGCGGCGAGATCAGGTCCTTCACGAAGCGGTCGATTGCAGCGACCTGATCCATATCAAAGTAGCTGATGCGACCGCGCGCCAGCGGCATGCCGATAGACCTGATGATGTGCTTCATTGCAAGCTTTGGAAGCTCGTGACGCTCACATAGCTCCAACAAGCTCTGCTCTCGGCGCTTCGCCTCGAGGCCACGGGCGGCAGAACGCTTCAGACGGCCGTTTCTTAGCATGGTGATCTTCATGGCGCGGTCGATCGATTGGCCAAACTCAACGTTTCGGCTGCCGCTTCTGATCCAACCGAAAGCGATGTCGCCCTGGTTTCGAAGCTCCTGATCGGTATTCTTTAACAACCAAGTCTCGAGACCTAGCTCCAGTCCCGAAATCTCTCCCTTGAGAAGCGAAAATCCGGAACTCCAGTCGTGATCGCGCGCGCGCGGCGCCGTCCGTGAGTATCCGTTGGAAACGACACGTCCGAGGATTGCGGAGTGGTCGATCACCCGATCCAGGGGAAGGTCATCGAGTAATGGTCGGGCGATAGGTGGCGCCCAGCCCAACCGCTGCATGATGTAGTGCTCAAAGGATTCAGTATCGACGTTCCGCTCCCCGAACAGGCCGCATTCATTACCGTATCGATCCACCGCGAAAAATGGCCAAGACCATTTGTATCGCTTCCCGTGTGCGTTTTTCCTGACGAGAGCAGTGCGGTGAAGCGGACAGCGCTGGAAACAGGCGAGGTCCCACCACATGCGGTGGTGTGGAGACTCTTCGATGCAGGCCGGGCAAAACCTCCGAAAGGTGATGCTGAGGTTATGGTGCATCAGGCGCTGCCCACTCAGCTTGTTGTTTTGCACTGAGAACTGACCCGGGATTGCGGGAAATTATCACTGAGATTTGACCCATGTTTCAATCATCCCTCGCGAGGTTTCAGCGGGGGCTCTGGAGTGATCGACATGGCGTTACTGAGC
>NZ_UEYP01000053.1:0-427 GCF_900492185.1 Paenirhizobium selenitireducens ATCC BAA-1503 | reverse complement strand
TGGATGGTGCATACGGTGTTCGACCTTTCGCGGCTGACGCTCTGTTCGGTGGAAGTCACCGATCGCCATGAAGCCGAACGACTGTCGCGCGGCGTTAAGGCCGGCGAGCTTCGGATTGCCGACCGCGCCCACGCCAAGGCGGCCGATCTGGCTGAGGTGGTCGAGGCCGGGGCCGATTTTCTGGTCCGCGCCCCTTCCAACTACCCGCGCTTGCTGGATAGCGACGGACAATTGCTGGATCGCTTGGCACTCTGCCGTGAAGCGGGCGAGAAGGGCATGCTTGATCGGTGCGTGATGATCCAGGACGGCAAGTCCAAGGTCGAGGCGGCGGCACGGGTGGTGATTTTACCCTTACCACCCGAGGCGGCTGAGAAAGCCAGGCGAAGGGCCCGCCGGTTGGCCGCCAAGGCGCGATACAGACCCAGCC
>NZ_UEYP01000008.1:0-163920 GCF_900492185.1 Paenirhizobium selenitireducens ATCC BAA-1503 | reverse complement strand
CCCTCTGCCGTAATCTCCCTTCGTCCTCCATCATGGGGTGACGGCCCCCCCCCCTCGAGCCCGGACGCGGCTGAAGAAAGGCCGACCTCCGGCCAAGCCGCCCTCGCCGGCCCGCCCGCATCAATGGCAAAGAATGCCTGCGCGATCGCGTGCCGGCAGAGACGAAAGGCGCGAACGTCTGTGCCCGCCCTCTCCGCTTAGAAATCACCTGTCTTTCGCCCGAACCCCCCGCATCATGGGGAATAGGATGCCGTCGGCGGGCGCAGGCCTTGTTCGGCACCCTGCATTCGCGGTTGTGGGAGCGCAGGACGCCTGACTTCCGCCGCGCAGATTTGACACATCGCGCGTGCACTTCACGCGCAACAGCCGTAGAGTGGACAGGAAAACCCAGGAGGCGAAGGATAAACATCTGAGATAAAAGGGGTTTCTCCCGGGAAGCCGGCGCTCCCGAGACATGGCATGCGGCTTGCTAACCAAGCTATGAACCAGCGGCCAGTCAATAATGCCGCGGCTCTTCTCGAACAAGGAGATAAAAGAATGGGGAACTTTCAGCGCTTTTTGATCACCACGGCCGTCGCCTTGATACTTCCGGCGACTTCGCTTTCGGCATCGGAGATCCGGGTCGGCTTCACCGCCGATGCACTCACGCTCGACCCGGCCAACCATCGCAACCGCGAGACGGAAACGATCATCCGCAACATGCATGACGGACTGCTGACCCGCGATCCGGATATGAAGGTCGTTCCGGAAATCGCCAAATCCTGGACGCAGACGTCGCCGACCGCCTTTGAATTCAAGATCCGCCAGGGCATCAAGTTCCATGACGGTTCGGACCTCACCGTCGAGGACGTCAAGTTCACCCTCGACCGCCTGACGGTCGAGGGCGCCATGGGCGACGGCCAGACCAGCCCGCGCAAGAGCCTACTCGGTCCGGTCAAGGATATCGAGATCGTCGGCGACGACACCATCCGCATCAATCTCAATGAGCCCTGGCCGCTCCTGCCGGCCATGCTGCCTTTCCAGGAATTCGTCTCCAAGGCCTTCGTGGAAAAGGTCGGCACCGCCGGAATGGCAACAGCAGAGAATGGCGCGGGGCCTTTCAAGCTGGTCGAATGGCGCAAGGGTGATTCCATCATCATGGAACGCTTTGACGATTATTACGGCGGCTCGCCGGACATCGCGCCGGTCGGCAAGGCCTGCGTCGATCGCGTCATCTTCAAGATTATGCCGGAAACGGCCTCGCGCGTTGCGGCCCTGCTTGCCGGCGATGTCGACATCATCAACAGCCTGCCGCCCTTCTCCATCGCCCAGGTCGAGCAGAATCCCAATACCGCGGTCATGACAGTCAACGGAACCCGCAGCGTCTTCCTTGCCCTCAACCTCAAAGGCGACAAGTTCGATGACATCAAGGTTCGCCAGGCGGTCGCGCACGCGCTCGACAAGCAGCTGATCATCGACAAGATCCTCGGCGGCAATGCCGTATCGATCGAAGGCATCCTGAGCCCTGCCGCCTTCGCATCGACCCCTGACCTGCCCAAGCACGAATATGATCCCGAAAAGGCCAAGGCGCTTCTGGCGGAAGCCGGTTTCGCCGATGGCATCGACATCACCATCGACGCCGAAGGCGCAGACAAGGACACGGTCGAAGCGATCGCCTCGGTGCTTGCCAAGTCCGGCATCCGCGCCAAGGTCGCCATCGGTGAGAGCGCGATGATCGACGCCAAGTGGAGCCCGAAGAACGACAAGAACGACGGCGACATCTACTTCACCTCGTGGGGCAACGGCTCGCTCGACCCGTTCGATATCTTCGTGCCGACCCATTATACGATGGGCCGCGGCAACGCCTCCGGCTATTCCAACAAGGAAGTCGACGCCCTTCTGGATCAGGGTGCGATCGAACTCGATCCGGCCAAGCGTGCTGCCCTTTACCAGCAGGCGGAAGCGATCGTGAACGCCGAGCTTCCCTACATCTATCTCTGGGTTCCGAAGGATATCTACGGCGTGTCAAAACGCCTGAAGGGCTGGAAGCCGAGCGCCGACAGCCGCATCAACCTGCACGACGCCTGCGTCGAATAACCGACACAGGCGGGAATAGGTCATGCGATTGGGCAAACTGGTCGAGCGCCTTCTGCAGCTCGTCCCGGTTCTCCTGGGCGTCAGCACCATCGTCTTCCTGATGATGGCGCTGACGCCGGGAGATCCCGTTGAAATCATGATCGGCGACCAGCCGATCACCCCGGCCGAGGAACTGACGCTCCGCCAGGACCTCGGGCTCGACAAGCCGATCGGCGAGCGTTTCGTGGTCTTCCTCGAAAACGCCGTCACCGGCGACTTCGGCATGAGCCTGTTCCACCGACGGCCGGTGTTCGACGTGATCGTCGAGCGCCTGCCGGCGACGATCGAGCTGAGCCTCGTCGCGCTGATCATCGCGCTTGCCACGTCCATTCCCCTCGGCGTGATGGCGGCGATCAAGAAGAATACCATCATCGACCGTGTCGCCACGATCGGTTCGCTGCTCGGCGTGTCGCTGCCCGGTTTCTGGTTCGGCATCCTGCTCCTGATGCTCTTTGCGGTCCAGCTCAGGCTGCTGCCGGTCTCGGGCCGGATCGGATTTGACAGCGAAGTGGCGCCGATCACCCATTTCCTGCTGATCGACACGCTGTTGCGCGGGCGTCTCGACGCTTTCTGGGATGCGCTGTCGCATATCCTGCTGCCGGCGATCACGCTCGGCCTGCCGATGACGGCCATCCTGACACGCGTCACCCGCACCTCCATGCTCGAAGTGCTGCGCCAGGACTATGTCGCCTTCGCCGAAGCCAAGGGCCTCAGCCGTCGCCGCATCCTCTTCCGCCATGCGCTGAAGAACGCGCTGATCCCGACCGTCTCGGTCGCCGCGCTGGAGACCGGGTCGCTGCTCGGCGGCAACATGATCGTCGAGACCGTGTTCGGCTGGCCTGGCCTCGGCCGGCTGGTGGTCGAAAGCATCTTCGTGCGCAACTACCCGCTCGTCCAGGCCGCCGTGCTGTTCTACGCCGTCACCTACGTGCTGGTGAACTTCGTCGCCGACCTCCTCTACACGCTGCTCAATCCACGGGTGAAACTATGACCGTCGCCGACGATGCTGCCGCGCCGGCAAGGGCTGCCGATCAGGGCAAATCGCTGTTCAAGCGCAACCTGGAGAACTTCACCGAAAACCGGCTGGCGCTTGCCAGCGCCGTGCTGGTGCTGATCTTCGTGCTGATGGCGATCTTCGCGCCCTGGATCGCCCCGCACGATCCGAACGAAACCGATCTCTTCCGGCGCCTGCAGCCACCCGCCTGGGTGCCGGGCGGCGAATGGGGCTACCTGCTCGGTTGCGACGGGCTCGGCCGCGATATCCTGTCGCGCATCATCTATGGTTCGCGCATATCGATCTTCATCGGCACCGCGGTCATCCTCGTCGCCACCACGATCGGCATCGTCGCCGGTCTCGCCGCCGGCTATCTGCGCGGCTGGGTCGACATCGCCATTTCGCGGCTCGTCGATATCCTGCTCGGCTTCCCCTACCTGATCTTCGCCATTGGCCTCATGGCGATGATGGGGCCTGGCCTGTTCAACATTATCCTGGCGCTCGCCTACAAGGAATGGGTCATTCCCTGCCGGGTTGTGCGTGGGGAAACCCTTGCCGTGCGCGAACTCGAATATGTCGAGGCCGCCCGCGCCATCGGCGCCTCGCGCTTCCACATCATGCTGCGCGAGATCATGCCGAACATCCTGTCGCCGGTGATCGTCGTGTCGACCATCCGCATGGCCGACGTCATCATCCTGGAGGCCAGCCTCTCGTTCCTCGGCCTCGGCGTCCAGCCGCCGACCGCCTCCTGGGGCTCCATGGTCGCCGACGGCCGCGCCTTCATCCTCGAAGCCTGGTGGGTCTCGACCTTCCCCGGCCTTGCCATCCTGCTGCTCGTGCTGGTGATCAACGTGGCGAGCCAGGGCCTGCGCGACGCCTTCGATCCGAGGTTCAACGAATGACGACCACCGCCTCCCCCCTCCTCCAGGTCCAGGGTCTCAGGACCGTCTTCGACACCCGTGCCGGTCGTGTCTTCGCCGTCGATGGCGTCGATGTCACCGTCAATCCGGGCGAATGTCTTGGCGTCGTCGGCGAAAGCGGCTCGGGCAAGAGCGTCACCTTCTCCTCCGTCATGGGACTGGTGCGTGCGCCGGGCCGTATCGAAAGCGGTTCGATCCGCTTCGAGGGACGCGATCTGCGGGCATTGTCGCCGCCAGACATGCGCAAGATCCGCGGCCGCGACATGGCCATGACCATGCAGGATGCGCTGACCGCGCTCAATCCGGCACTGACGGTCGGCGAACAGATCCTCGAAGTGCTCTTTGCCCATGACGAGACGCTTCCTGAAGGTCGCATGGCAAGGCGAAGAGCCGCCCGCGCCAAGGCGGTCGAGATGCTGGAACTCGTCGGCATAGCCTCGGCCGGCGATCGTCTCCAATACTACCCGCACGAATTTTCAGGCGGCATGCGGCAGCGGATCATGATCGCCATAGCACTCGCCTGTCGGCCGAAGCTGCTGATCGCCGACGAACCGACCACGGCCCTCGACGTGACGATCCAGGCCCAGGTGCTCGAACTGATCGCCGATATCCGCGTGCGTCTCGGCATGAGCGTCGTTCTGATCACCCACGATCTCGGCGTAGTCTCGGAATATTGCGACCGGGTGATGGTCATGTATGCCGGCCAGGTGGTCGAGGAAGGGCCAACCGCCTCGGTGATCCAGAACCCGCAGCACCCCTATACGCGGGGCCTGCTGCAATCCATCCCGCGGCTTTCCCTGCGCGGCCAGAAGATCAAGCCGATCGAGGGCCAGGTCCCCGATCTGATCGATCTGCCGCCGCAATGCCGCTTTTATTCCCGCTGCAGCGAGCGCCTGGACGCCTGCATGAACAGGATCGACATGCGGGAACTCGGCGAACTGCGCCGGGCACGCTGCATCCGCCTGCCGGAGGTCAAGGCATGAGCGAGAATTCGAATACGCCGCTGATCACCGTGGAAAACCTGGTGAAGCACTATGGCGGCCGGCGCGGCCCGATTTCCTGGGCAACCGGCAAGCCGCCGATCAACATCCGGGCGCTCAACGGCGTCTCCTTCGAGGTCAGGCGCGGCGAGACGCTCGGCCTGATCGGCGAGAGCGGATGCGGAAAGTCGACGCTCGGACGAGCGCTGCTGCGCCTGCACGAGCCCACCTCAGGAAAGGTCGTCTTTGACGGGACCGAGGTCACGGCACTGAAGCCCGAAGCGCTGAAGGCGATGCGCCGGCACATGCAGATCATCTTCCAGGACCCCTACGCCTCGCTCAACCCGCGCCGCACGGTCGCCGACATCATCGGCCTGCCGCTGATGCTGCACGGGCTCGCCGCCAATCGGCGCGAGATGCGCGACAAGGTGGCGGCGATCATGGACAAGGTCGGGCTGAAGACCAATCACCTCGACCGCTACCCGCACCAGTTCTCCGGCGGCCAGCGGCAGCGTATCGGCATCGCCCGGGCGCTGATCAGCAATCCGCAGTTCATTGTCTGCGACGAGCCGGTCTCGGCCCTCGACGTATCGATCCAGGCGCAGATCATCGAATTGCTGACCGGCCTCAAACGCGACATGGGTCTGACCTACCTGTTCGTCTCGCACGACATCTCGGTCATCGGCTATCTGAGCGATCGGGTGGCGGTGATGTATCTCGGCGAAATCGTCGAGATGGGACCGGTCGAAACGGTGCTGTCCAATCCGCGTCATCCCTATACGCAGAGCCTGATGTCGGCGGTGCCGGATGTCGACCATCCGGGCAAGCATCAGCGCGTGCGGCTGACCGGCGACCTGCCCTCGCCACAGTCGCCGCCGCCCGGCTGCAAGTTTCATACACGTTGTCCGCTCGCAACCGATCTGTGCCGGGTCGAAGCGCCGCCGCGCCATGATCTCGGCGACGGCCATACGGCGTCCTGTCATCTGATAAACGACAATGTCTCGATCCTGAGGTAGTGCGATGTTGCCCTTCGATGCCAAGCCCGCCAGCCCGGTTCTGCTTTCCGGCAGCGCTTACGAGCGCGGCCACGCTCAGGCGACAAAGGCCGGTGTCAGCGACCAGCAGATCCGCACCGCCGTTCTCGGCCGCGTCGACCAGGCCAGCGCCGCCGGCCTGCTCGATACCGACGGCCTCGGCTACATCGAGGCGCAACGCGCCTTTCTCCTCACCGAGGACCCCGACACGATGGCCGAACTGGCCGGCATTGCCGACGGTTTCGGCCTGATGGAGGACGATCTCTTCGTCCACCAGCACATCACCATCCTGCGCGACCTCAAGACGGCCGCCGAAATCGACACCGACGGCTGCAGCACCTGGGCGGTCGGCGACAGCGAGGACGGGCCGCTGGTGGTCAAGAACCGCGACTTTTCCGGCACCCATCTCGGCGTGCAGCGGGTCTTCCTGCATGAGGGCCCGGACATCGCGACGGGCCGGATGATCTGCGTCGGCAGCGCCGGCAGCCCCGGCGCCTATTCGAGCGGGATCAATGCGGCAGGCCTCGCGCTTGTCGACAACCATGTCGGAACCAGACGCCATGGTGTCGGCTGGCTGCGCTACTTCGCGATGACCCGGATCCTCGCCACTTGCCGCACGGTGGACGAGGCGGTCGCCTTCATCGCCGCGCGGCGCCATGCCGGCGGCGGAAATCTGGTGCTTGCCGACCGCAGCGGGGCGACCGCGGCGATCGAATTCGGCACCGACACATTTGGCATCGAGAGGGGCGCGGCTTCCTGGCGGACCAATCATTTCGTGACAGCGAAAATGATGGACTGCAATCTTCTCGAGAATGGCGACCGGATCGATGAGAACTCATCGGTCCGGTTCGACTTCCTGTCGCGCATGGTGCCGAACCGGCGCTGGAATGTTGCGGCGGCAGCGGCCCTGATGGCGAGCCACGCCGAGGATGGGCCAGACATGGCGCCGCTCTGCCAGCATCCCAGCCGCGACGACTCCCAGACCATCTCGACCGTCATCTACCGCTGCGACAAGGCGAGCCTTCATTTTCTCGAGGGCAATCCCTGTTCGGGAGAGTGGCGGTTGTTCGAAATGCCGGTATAGTCGTCATGTCTCAAGCAGGGCGGCCCATGGCGAATTACGAGCGCGATCTGATCGGCGAGCATGCAAGCATCGATACCCTGCGGAAGCTGATCACGCGCGTCGCCAAAAGCCCCGCCCGCACCGTGCTCATCTATGGTGAGACCGGCACCGGCAAGGGACTGGTGGCCCGCATGCTGCACCAGCAGTCGGCCCGTGCTGCGGGCGAATTCGTCGACATCAACTGCGCGGCCATTCCCTCGAGCCTTCTGGAATCGGAACTCTTCGGCCACGAGCGCGGCGCCTTCACCGGTGCCCAGGTCAAGAAGGCCGGCCTCGTCGAGATGGCAAATCACGGCACGGTCTTTCTCGACGAGATCCGCGAGATGGACCTCGTGCTGCAAGCCAAGCTCTTGAGCTTCCTCGATACCCAGAGTTTTCGCCGGGTCGGCGCCGTCACCTCGACTTCGGTCGACGTCAGGCTCGTCACGGCGACCAACAAGATCCTGCTCGGCGAGGTCAACTCCGGTCGCTTCCGGGAGGATCTCTACTACCGTCTGCAGGTCGTGGCGATCAACCTGCCGGCTCTTCGGGAACGCGCCTCCGACGCCCTGATCCTGTCGCAGCATTTCGTCGACAAGTTCAACGCCCAGTACAAGCGCAACATCAGGGGCCTGAGCGAGGAGGTCCAGCAGATCTTCCTGCAGTATCCCTGGCCCGGTAATGTCCGTGAGCTGGAAAACCTGATCGAGCGCATCTTCATCCTCGAAGACGACGACCTGATCCTGCCGCGCCATCTACCCGACCGCATCCTGCGTACGGTGAAGGCAAAGGCAGCGGGTGTCCTGTCGGTTGCCCGGGGCCAGCCTGCGGCCGACGATCTGTCGCTCGGGTTTCACGGGGCAACGGCGCATTACCAGAAGCATCTGATCGAGGCCGCACTGGCGGCTGCCGGCGGCAATCTGCAGCGCGCCGCCACAACCCTGAAGATCAGCCGACACGCCATGCGCCACCAGATGATCAAGCTTGGCCTGATCACCGATTGAGCCGGCGCGCATTGCACGACACGCGGCGTGCATTTCGCGCAGCTCCCTGAGCGAAAACCGTGTCCATGATTTTTCATCAGACATTACAGCACCTTAACGAACCATTCGCGTTTGGCACGGTGCATGCATTCACCTGGACAAGACGGATTTCGTTCTTCCATGGAGAAAGTGCATGCGATCTATGAAGATCATCTGCCCCAACGGGCATCTGGGTTTTGCGCCGCTGAAACCCAAGAGTTTCCACATCGGCGTCGAGGCCGGTCCCGACTTCATCGCGGCCGACAGCGGCAGCGACGACATCGGCCCGGTGCCGCTTGGCAACGACACCTGCGCGAGCCCGAAGGCCTGGCAGGCGCATGACCTCGAGGAAATGCTGCTGGCCTCGCGCCGCATCGGCGTGCCGATGATCATCGGCTCGGCCGGCGATACCGGCACCAACAGCCGGGTCGACATGTATGTCGAGATGATCCGCGAGATCGCCGCCAAGCACAACCTGCCGCCCTTCCGGATCGGCTGGTTCTATTCCGAGGTCGACAAGGAACTGGTGCGCGCCAAGATCCGTTCCGGCTCGACCATCCAGGGGCTCGACGCCCGTCCGGCCCTGACCGAAGAGGAACTCGACGCCACCGAACGCGTCGTCGCCATGGCCGGCGTCCATCCGTTCCGGGCGCTGCTCGATCAGGGTTGCGACGTCATCATCGGCGGCCGATCCTCCGACAGCGCCGTCTTTGCCTGCGCGGCCCTTGCCCGCGGCTTTCCGGAAGCGCAGTCCTACTATCTCGGCAAGGTGCTGGAATGCGCCTCGTTCTGCGCCGAGCCCTATGGCGCCAAGGAAACGGTTCTCGGCGAGATCACCGAGGATTGGGTCGAGGTCACGGCCATGTCGCCGGAACAGCGTTGCACCGTGGCCTCGGTTGCCGGCCACGCCATGTATGAGCGTTCCAACCCGTTCTTCGAATATGTCGCCGGCGGCATGCTCGACATGACCAATTGCGTCTACGAGCAGGTCTCGGAAAAGACCACCCGCGTCACCGGCATGGAGTTCGTTCCCGCAACCGACTTTCGGGTCAAGCTCGAAGGCTCCGGCAAGCTCGGCGAGCGCTTCGTCGGCATGGCCGGCATTCGCGACCCCTACACCATCGCCCATGTCGATGAGGTGATCGAATGGGCCAAGACCCAGGTGCGCGAACGCTTCGGCCCGGACGGCTGGGAACTGCACTACAATGTCTTCGGCCGCAACGGCATCATGGGCGACATGGAGCCGCTGAAGGACAAGCCGGGTCATGAACTGATGATTGTCGTCCAGGGCGTCGCCCCGACCAGGGAAATGGCCGAGGAAGTGACCATCACCGGCACGCGCCAGCTGTTCTACGCCCGCCTTCCCGACGTCAAGGGTACTGCCGGCGGCGTCTCCTTCGTGCTCGACGAGGTGATGCAGGCGAGCCCCGCCTACCGCTGGACCCTCAACCACACCATGGCTGTCAGCGATCCGCTGGAGCTCTTCCCCACCCACACCGCCATCATCGGCAACGGACAGCTCGAGGCTGCGCAATGACCGTGACCAAACTCTCCGATCTCGCCAAGACGATCCGCAGCAAGAATGCCGGGACCGACAAGATCACCTTCGACATCATCTTCCGCGAGCGGGAGACCTATGAAAGGGTGAAACGCTCCGGAGCTTTGACGCCCGAAACGGTCTGCGCCATCCTCGGCATCGACCAGGCCCGGCTCACCGACTTCGTCGAATACGATCCGGCCTATGCGATCAAGTTCACCATCCTGCGCCTCCGCCCGAGCGGTAGCCCGGGCGACGCCGACATCTTCGGCGCGCAGCAATATGCGCCCTTCCTCGATGTCGAGGTGCGGGACATCTGACCTGTCCCGAAAGTCTTCGATTGCCTTCGCCCGTTGCCGTCAGGAAGCCGGGCGGAAGGCCTTGATGCGGGCTGGATCGGTCTCGATCCGGCCCGCTCCGATCAGGTCAAGACAATAGGGTACGGCGGCAAAGATGGTATCGAGGCTGAAACGGATCGAGCTCGGCTTGCCCGGCAGGTTGATGATCAGCGTTTTACCCCGCGTGCCGGCCGTCTGGCGCGACAGGATGGCGGTCGGCGTCTGTTCGAGGCTGGCGCGCCTGAGCTGCTCGCCGAAGCCGGGCAATTCCTTGACGAGCACCTCGCGCATGGCTTCCGGCGTTTGATCGCGCGGCGCGGGTCCGGTCCCGCCGGTGGTGAGGATCAGGTCGACCTGGCTTTCGTCGCAGAGCGCTATCAGCGTGTCGCGCACCGAGGCGACGCCGTCCGGGATGATCCGCTTGACGATCTCATAAGGAGAGGTGACGACCTCCCTTAGCCATTCCTCGATCGCGGGTCCGCTAAGGTCTTCGTACTGCCCCCGGCTGGCCCGGTCCGATACGGTAACGATGGCGATCTGCATTCTGTCCTCCAGAGCGGAAATAGGGCGCATGGCCGGCTGAGGGCGTGGTTCAAACCCTCGGGCGGCGCGCCTTGACCCATACAGGCCAACAGGCCACCGGCGCAACGGACATGCATACTCTCGCGCCGGCCGCTCCTAGAACAATGCGTCGTCGAAAAGCTCTTCATCGGATGCCGGAGCCGCCGAGGCCGCGACCTGGCTTTCCGCGACGGCTGGTGATGCGCCGAAGATCCCGGCATGCAAGTCCCGTTCGGCGGCCATGGTATAGAGCCGCCCGATCTTCGTTCCGATCTCTGCCATATCGCCCGCCATGTCGGAGGTGTCCGGGATGACGGACAAGGCTTCTTCGGCGATTTGCGCGGCGCAGTCGTCAAGGACGTCACCGAGTTCTGCCTGAAAGTCGAGTTTGCGGATGGTGACTTCCATCTGCTCGACGGCCTGGCGGCCTTGCAGGTCCACGGCCGAAAGGCTCTGCTCCATCCGGTCAGCCGAATGGCGGATGCTGTCGAGGGCCTGCGCCAGCTGCTGAGAGAGGCCGATCTCGCTCTCCTCCGCGGGATCGCCACTGCCCCCGAGGGCATCGGCGCACGTGCCGAGCCGGTGAAGATCCGACAGGATTTCCTCGGCACTCTCATCCATCTGGCCGGCAAAGGCCCGAAGCTCGGCAGTTACGACATTGATCGCCCGGCCTTCCTCGCCAATGCGACTGCAGCGCAGGTTGGTGTTGAGCGCCATATACTGAATATCGGTCCGCACCACCCGCACGATCTCGATCCCGTCCAGCAGTTCGCGAACGATCTGGCCGGTGCATCGGCTCAGTTCGTCGGACTCGCCGGCCGCCGCAGTCACGGTCCTGACCACATCCTGGGCGCTGGCGATGTTGGTTTCTAGCTGCCGGATCAGGCTGTTGCCCGTGCTCTCGTCGTCGTTCATGCCCTGCCGCAGGGACAGGATGGCCGAAACATCGGTTTTGAAGCTGCTGACGGTTGAGACGATCTTTGCTGTGTCCCGCCGGAAGTCGGCACAGGTCTGGTCGATCTGCCGCTTGACGAGAGTGAGGACGCAGGCCCGCAGACGCCGGCGCTGTTCGCCGTCGAGCGCCTGTCCGGCTGCACTGTCGAGATAATCGTCGATGATGGCGAGGCTCGACTGGCAGTGCTCGATGCGCTGGCGTGTGATGTCGCCGATCTGCATGGCCGAAAGCACGGTCGCCAGTTTCGCCTGCACCGCGCCCGCGAGCTTGCGCACCTGCTGTGCAGCCATGGCTAGCTGGTTGTGATGGTCTTTCAGCTGGCCCGCGCCGCGCTCGAGTTCGCCGGCAATCGCCGGGACCAGATCGCGATAGCTCGCAAGGATTTGCTGGCCGCGTGCGGCGGCCGGCTTGAGCTGCCTGGAAAGATCCACCAGTTTGGTGGCGAAGCTCTCGACCTGGTCGCTTCCGTAGCGAATGCGATCGATGATCTCTTCGGCGAAACCGGCAAACTCGCTGACGCCGGCGCCGGTGATTTTCGCAGTCAGCGCGAAGGTACGCAGATAGCGCAGCGTCTCGCGCATCCGTCCGACCTCTTCAGCGAGGTCCCGCTCGATCTCGGCGATCCTGGACAGATTTTCCTGCCGGTCCTCTTCCAGCCGCGGCAGCTCCGCCAGCCTTGCCATGATGCGGGAAAGATCCGCTCGCGTCCGCTCAGCCGTCTCGCCGCTCAGCGAAACCATCATGGCGTCGAGCGTATCGATCATCCTCGACACGGACTCGAGCACCCCAAGCAGAACCGTGCCCCCTTCGAGGAAGCGGCTTTCGATTCTTGAGCGGGCATTTTCGAGGCCTGCGGAGAGACCGTTTGCAAGCTTGACGCGTGTGGCCAAGGCCGATGCTTGATTCCTCGACACTTTCTTCTCCGCTTCGAGAGTCTTTTTCTATTTATTCAGTTTAGAACTTTAGAACGAGTTACTTTAGGTTTGACTTAGAATCTTTTTTTACCCCTAAATTTATAAGGGAAATCTCCTAGTCCCCACCTGGCAATCGCACTTGCGGCAAACCATCCCTTCCGCCCGTTAACAGCATGATAAAAATCGAAAAAATCAAGGAGGCTTAGTTAATGGAACGCCACCAGGACACGCATCCGTTGTGCACGCCTAATTTGGCGTGCCTAAAGTCGCCAAGTATTTTTACATTTCTTTAATTCACGAACGCCAAGATTTCAGGAAGATAGGCTATTCGGTGGATTATTTATAGTAATGTCAAATGACGGCCTTAACTGCACTGTAGTTAGACCAGAGAAAGCTACAGGCATTCGAAACATCTCCAAGTTTTATCCCGAACTATCGGCCGCACTTTCCGGCACGCAACCTGTGATACTCGATATCGCCGGCGATCCCGAGGTGGACCTCGCCTTCGTCCAGGTCGTGGAATCCGCACGGCTGTTTGCCCGCACGCATGGAAGAACGCTGTCGCTGTCGCAACCGGCCAGCGGCTCTTTGCTCGACGTGCTCGGTCGAGCCGGCTTCATCGAAAACGCGTCGCACGAGGACGCACTCTTCTGGCTTCACAAGGGATCCGCCCAATGAGCGCACATATTCTCACCGTCGACGATTCGGCCAGCATTCGAATGACGACGAAGATCGCCCTGTCCAATGCCGGCTATACGGTGACGGAGGCCGTAGACGGGGCTGACGGCATCGCCAAGCTTTCGGCCGGCGCATTCGATCTGATCGTCACGGACCTGAACATGCCGAACATGGACGGACTGACCATGATCCGGGAGTTGCGCAAGATGCCGGCGCATACCGGCGTGCCGGTCATCTTCCTGACCACCGAGTCCGATGGCGAGATCAAGAGCCAGGCCAAGGCCGCAGGCGCCACCGGCTGGCTGACCAAGCCCTTCGATCCGGAAAACCTCGTCAAGATCGCTCGGAAAGTCCTCGGCAAATGAGTGACACCGATCCGATTGCCGTCTTACTCACGGAGGCCGCCGAACTTCTCGAGCAGATCGAGATCGGCCTTCTCGACCTCACCCACAGGCTCGACGACAAGGATCAGATCGACGCGGTCTTCCGCGGCCTTCACACGCTCAAGGGCTCCGGCGCCATGTTCGGCTTCGACGCCCTTGCCGCTTTTACCCATCATTGCGAGACCGCCTTCGACCGCGTCCGCAAGGGCGACGTGCCGGCAAGCCAGGAACTGGTTGCCGCGGTCCTTGCCGCACAGGACCACATGAAGGCCCTGATCGAAGCGCCGCACGGCGACCATGATGACAAGAGCAGCACCCTGCTGGGCGCGCTCCATGCCGCCGTCAATGGCAGCGGAAACTCGGCTGTCGTCTCACCGGCCGAGCCGGAGGCAACGGCGCCGGCCAGACAGGACGGCAGCGATCGCGCCGGCTGGACGGTGCGCTTCCGGCTGCCGGTCAATGCCATGGCCAACGGCACCAATCCGCTCGGCCTTCTCGACGAGCTACGCGATCTCGGCGACTGCCGCATCACCGTCGACAAGAGCAAACTGCCGCCCCTCGACAGCCTCAACCCGTCGGACATTTATCTCGGATGGACCGTCGAGCTCCTGGGCGATGCCGACCGCACGGCGGTGGAGGATGTGTTCATCTTCGTCATGGACGAGATGGAACTCTCGATCGAGCCGATCCTGCGCGAGACGAAGCCGGTGGCCGAAGCGGACGTCGGGACCGCCGCCGCGGACGTGCCCGTCCCGGCCCCGGTGATTGCCGCCCGGTCCGCGACACCCGCCGCAGCGCCCGCGCCTCAATCCGCAGCGACCGAACAGAAACAGGCGAAGGCCGCGGAAAATGTTCGCGTTCCGGCCGAGCGCCTCGATGAACTGATGGACCGGGTCGGCGAACTGGTCATTGCCCAGTCGCGTCTGTCCCAGCTTGCCGATGCCAGCATCGAAATCCAGCTGCGTGCCGTGTCGGAAGACATCGAACGCCTGTCCGGCGAACTGCGCGACACGATGATGGTCCTGCGCATGATGCCGGTCGCCAGCCTGTTTGGCCGCTTCCGCCGCCTGGTGCACGACCTGTCCCGCGAGACCGGCAAGGTCATCGAACTGGAAACCGAGGGCGAGACCACCGAAGTCGACAAGACGGTCATCGACCGCCTCGCCGATCCGCTGGTCCATCTGGTGCGCAACTCGATCGACCATGGCCTCGAAACCCCGGACGAGCGCCGCGCCGCCGGCAAGCCGGAAGCGGGCCACGTCCGCCTGTCGGCGCGCCAGTCAGGTGGCGAAGTGATCATCACCGTCAAGGACGATGGCCGCGGCATCAACCGCGAGCGGGTTCGCGCCAAGGCCGAATCCTCTGGCCTGATCCAGCCCGGCGCTTCCCTGAGCGACCAGGAACTGCTGCAACTTATCTTCCAGCCGGGCTTTTCCACGGCCCAGCAGATCACCAGCCTCTCGGGCCGCGGCGTCGGCATGGATGTTGTCAAGAAGACCGTGGAAGCCCTGCGCGGTGCGATCGAGGTCACCAGCACACCCGGCAACGGGTCGGAAATCGCGCTCAGGATTCCGCTGACGCTCGCCATCATCGACGGGCTCCTCGTGCGCATCGGCACCGGTGCCTATGTCATCCCGCTGTCGGCGGTGGAAGAATGCCTGGAACTCTCGCCCGAAACCGACCTGCGCTCGCGCGGCCGCAGCTTCATCTCGCTGCGCGACAGCCTCGTCCCGTTCATTCGCCTGAGAGAACTCTTCAACACCCGGACCGAACCCGATCCGTTCCAGAAGATCGTCGTCATTTCCACCGGCTCCGAACGGGTCGGTCTCGTCGTCGACCAGATCATCGGGGATCACCAGACCGTGATCAAATCGCTGTCCAAGCTTCACCACGACGTCGCGACCTTCTCGGGCGCCACCATCCTCGGGGATGGCAGCGTGGCACTCATTCTGGACGTCGCCCACCTGGTGGCGGCCGGACAGCAACAGGAGGCGCAATTGCGTGCGGCCGGATGATGAAAACAGCGGTTCAACAGACGACCGATCAGTGGGGCGACAAGGAAGAACGCGAGGTTCTCACCTTCGACCTCGCCGGCGAGACCTTCGCCTTCGACGCCACGATGGTTCAGGAAATCCTCGATCTCCTGCCGGAAACAGCCGTTCCCGGCGCCCGTCCCTTCGTCGGCAGCGTCATCAACTTCCGCGGCAAGGTCATTCCGCTGGCCGACATCCGGCTTGCCTTCGGCATGGCGGCGACCAAGCCGACCATCGACAGCCGGATCATAGTCGCGGAGTTGGACATCGAGGGCGAACCAACCCTGGTCGGCGTGCGCACCGACAAGGTGCATGAGGTAACGACACTCAGTCGGGCGGCGCGGGAAAATCCTCCCAGCATCGGCATGCGCTGGCGCGCCGACTACATCGACTGCCTCGTCAAACGGGGCGCGGACTTCGTGATCATTCCAAACTTGAACGAAATTTTCTCGGCGAAGCGAGACGCCGCAGCGGCGGCTTGAGCCAACGGATCTTCAGAGGGGTAAGATGCGCGTGACTATCAAATTGAAACTGTCGATCGCCTTTGCGGCGATCATCCTGATGCTGGTGGGTATCACGCTCTATGGCATCACCAGCCTGAGCACGATCAATTCATCTGCCGAGCAACTCGTCACTGGCAATGTCAAGCGCCTGGAATATGCTTTGCGCGTGACGACGGAACAGGCCGAAGCCGTTCGCGCCCAGAAGAATGCACTTCTCGCCGAAACCCTTGGTGAGGCAGAAAGTTACTACAAGACGGCGGATGGCCACATAGACTCCCTTCTCAAATATGCGCAGGAGTCGCTCGTGGTGTCCTCCGAGGCGGGACGTGCGAGCTGGCAGCGCACGATCGCGCTCGGCGAAACGCTGAAGTCCCTCAATGCCAAGATGAGAGATTTCCACCTGGCCGGCAACATGCTGGCCGCCAAGGAGATCTCGTCGGGCGAACTGCGCAATATGTTGCCGGAGATTTCCGAGTTGGCCTATACCAGCGTGGAACGCAACCAAACCGCCCTCTCGGCGGCCGTGGCGGAAAACCAGGCACTTTACGCGGACACCCGTACGCTGTTGACGGGCGTTGCCGGTGTGGCCGTTCTGCTCGCCGTCGCCGCAGCGGTCTGGCTGTCGCTTTCGATCAGCCGTGGCCTCGGGCGCGCCGTCAGCGTCGTGCGTGATGTTGCAGAAGGCGACCTCACCAAGACGGCGGCGATCACCAGCCGCGACGAAATCGGCGAACTGCTGGGCTACGTCAACAGCATGGTGGAGCGCCTGCGCGGCGTTGTCGCCGATGCGCTGTCGGCCTCCGACAACGTCTCGTCGGGCAGCCAGGAACTGTCGGCAAGCTCGGAACAGCTGAGCCAGGGCGCGACCGAACAGGCAGCCTCCGCCGAGGAAGCCTCCGCCTCGATGGAGCAGATGGCCGCCAACATCAAGCAGAACGCCGACAACGCCGCCCAGACGGAAAAGATCGCCCGCCAGTCGGCCAAGGATGCCGAGACCTCAGGCGATGCCGTCAACCGCGCCGTGGCCGCCATGCGCACGATCGCCGAGAAGATCTCGATCGTCCAGGAAATCGCCCGCCAGACCGACCTGCTGGCGCTCAACGCGGCGGTCGAGGCCGCCCGTGCCGGCGAACACGGCAAGGGCTTTGCCGTCGTCGCCTCCGAAGTGCGCAAGCTTGCCGAGCGCTCGCAGTCGGCCGCAGCCGAAATCAGCGCCATGTCGGGCGAGACCGTACAGTCGGCGCAGAACGCCGGCGAAATGCTGAACCGGCTGGTGCCGGACATCCGCAAGACCGCCGAACTGGTGGCAGAAATCTCGGCCGCCTGCCGCGAGCAGGACATCGGCGCTGCCCAGATCAACGAGGCGATCCAGCAACTCGACAAGGTGACCCAGCAGAATGCCGGCGCCTCGGAAGAAATGTCGGCGACCTCTGAAGAACTCGCCGCCCAGGCCGAAGAACTGCAAAGCTCGATCGCCTTCTTCAAGGTCGACACCGCCGCCCGCGGCATTCAGCCGAGGCCGGTCGCCGTGGTGAACCGTTCAGCGGCGAAGGGCCCGGCCCGTCCGGCACCGCGCCAGGCAACGTCCTCATCCACGGTCGCCGCCCAGCAGGCTCGGGTCAAGGGTTTTGCCCTCGACCTCAGCATGGGCGGACCGGACGCCGCGGACAACGAATTCAGGGAGAGCGCCTGACCATTCCGATCGTCAGACCTCTCGTCCACGGCAATTTGCCAGGAGGATGGTCCGGAGCATGAGCCCGGACCATCCCGTCGAAGGACAACAATAGGCAGGCGTGAATGGATCGCCCCCCTGCTCCGGAACACACGCAGTCCGTCGGATGCCCAGGCTTCCGCGGATCTTGGGCAGAATAGGGATTAGGATGCGTTTTACTATCAAACTTAAATTGGCATTGTCCTTTAGTTTCTTGATTTTCATGCTGGCGGGCTCCGCAGGCTTCGGCATTTTCAATCTCGCCCTGATGAAGGACGGCATGGACGAGGTCGTGGATGTCTCCGCCGCCCGTCTCGACCAGATCCACGAACTCAACGCGCTCACCAGGGATGTCGTGACTGCGCAGAAGAGCATGATCCTGGCCGCCACGCCGCAGGAGACGCAAAGCTTCATCAAGGCGAGCAACGAGGGCCACGCCGAACTCCAGCAGCATTTCACCCAGCTCTCCTCGACCGCAAGCGCGGCAACGAAAGCCTATTGGGACGAGCTGAAGGTCGTGCTCGACCATTTCATCGAAAGTGACGACCTCGTCCAGGATCTCGTGCGCTCCGGCAACAAGGAAGCCGCAATGGCGCTTTCGGCCGGCAAGAGCCACGAGGAGGCCGTCGCCCTGACGGCGAAACTAGACGAGGGTGTCCAGATCAACCGCGACCGCATGCAGGCAGCAAAGCTGGCATCGGACGAGGAATATGAACTCGCGCGTCTGGAACTGATCATCGCCTCCGTCGTGGCGACCCTGATCGCCGTCGTCACTGCCGTCTGGATCGCGTTGGGCATCAGTGCCGGCCTGCGCAAGATCATGGCTGTCGCCGAGGCCGTCGCAATCGGCGACCTCGACCAGAACGTCGAGATGAAGACGAATGACGAGATCAAGGACCTTGTCGACACGATCAACCGCATGACCGCCAACCTCAAGGAGATGGCCCTCATTGCCGAGAGGATCGCCGACGGCGACCTGACCGTGACGCCGAAGCCGCAATCCGACAAGGACGTACTCGGACATTCGCTTGCCAGCATGGTGGAGCGCCTGCGCGGCGTTGTCGCCGATGCGCTGTCGGCCTCCGACAACGTCTCGTCGGGCAGCCAGGAACTGTCGGCAAGCTCGGAACAGCTGAGCCAGGGCGCGACCGAACAGGCAGCCTCCGCCGAGGAAGCCTCCGCCTCGATGGAGCAGATGGCCGCCAACATCAAGCAGAACGCCGACAACGCCGCCCAGACGGAAAAGATCGCCCGCCAGTCGGCCAAGGATGCCGAGACCTCAGGCGATGCCGTCAACCGCGCCGTGGCCGCCATGCGCACGATCGCCGAGAAGATCTCGATCGTCCAGGAAATCGCCCGCCAGACCGACCTGCTGGCGCTCAACGCGGCGGTCGAGGCCGCCCGTGCCGGCGAACACGGCAAGGGCTTTGCCGTCGTCGCCTCCGAAGTGCGCAAGCTTGCCGAGCGCTCGCAGTCGGCCGCAGCCGAGATCAGCGCCATGTCGGGCGAGACCGTACAGTCGGCGCAGAACGCCGGCGAAATGCTGAACCGGCTGGTGCCGGACATCCGCAAGACCGCCGAACTGGTGGCGGAAATCTCGGCCGCCTGCCGCGAGCAGGACATCGGCGCCGCCCAGATCAACGAGGCGATCCAGCAGCTCGACAAGGTGACCCAGCAGAATGCCGGCGCCTCGGAGGAAATGTCGGCGACCTCGGAAGAACTCGCCGCCCAGGCCGAAGAACTGCAAAGCTCGATCGCCTTCTTCAAGGTCGACACCGCCGCCCGCGGCGTTCAGCCAAAGCCGGTTGCCGTCGCTCGTCCGCAAGCTGTCGCCAAGCCGCTGGCACGGCCGGCTGCAAAGGTCAGTTCGACCGTCATCGCCCAGCAGGCGCGGGTCAAGGGTTTTGCCCTCGACCTCAGCATGGGCGGACCGGACGCAGCAGACAACGAATTCAGGGAGAGCGCATGATGGCCACCGGCATGTCCGACGAAGCACAGTTCGTCACCTTTGCCCTGGGCAAGGAAGTCTTTGCCGTTCCCGTCGGGGTGGTGCGCGAGATCCTCGACTACGAGGAACTGTTCCGCATTCCCAATGGACCGGACTACCTGCTCGGGCTGCGCGATGTGCGCGGCCAGGGCGTGCCGACCATTGATCTGAGACTGAAGCTCGGTCTCTCCAAGACCGAGCCGACACCGAGTACCCGCGTGCTGGTGCTCGATATTCCGCTCGAAACCCGCATGCTCTCGCTTGGCATGGTCGCCGACAAGGTATTCGAAGTCATTCCTTTCCGCCGCAGCCAGATCGAGGCGGCCCCGGAGATCGGCGTGCGCTGGAGTTCGGACTACATCGCCGGTGTCGTGCGGCGCGACGAAGGCTTCGTCGTCATCGTCGATCTTGCCCGGCTTCTGTCGAGCGGCGACACCGCCCTGCTTTCCGTGCGCAATGCCGCCTGATCCGACTGGAGCCGAATGAATGTCTGCAGTCGCCACCGTTGCCTGCGTCGAGGACCATATCAGCAAGCGAAATTTCGACCATCTCGCGCGGTTCATCTATGATTACAGCGGCATCAAGATGCCGCCGACCAAGATGACAATGCTGGAGGGTCGCCTGCGCCGCCGATTGCGGGCAACAGGCATTTCGAGTTTCGACGACTATTGCGACTACCTGTTCAAGCAGGACGGGCTCGAGCATGAGAAGGTGTACCTGATCGATGCCGTGACCACCAACAAGACCGACTTTTTCCGCGAACCGAACCACTTCACATACCTGCGGGATCACGCCCTGCCGAAACTGGCCGCAAGGGATCTGCGCCGCTTCCGCATATGGAGTTCTGCCTGCTCGACCGGTGCCGAGCCCTACACGCTCGCCATGGTGCTCGACGACTTTACCGGCGCAAACCCGCAGCAGGACTATGCGATCCTGGCAACCGACCTGAGCACGGAAGTGCTGCAGACCGCCCGCCGCGGCATCTACAGTGCGGACATGGTGGCGCCCGTTCCCGCAGTGTATCACGATCGCTATGTGATGCAGGCCCGCGATCCCAACCGCCGCGAGGTGCGCATCCATCCCGACCTTCGATCCAGGGTCGGCTTTGCCCGCCTCAATCTGATGGATGCAAGCTATGGCGTCGGCGACCCCATGCACATCATCTTCTGCCGCAATGTGCTGATCTATTTCGACAAGCCGACGCAACACCGTGTTCTTTCCCGGCTCATCGAATGCCTGGCCCCGGGCGGCTACCTGTTCATTGGACATTCCGAGACTGTATCGGGCTTCGACCTTCCGATCCGCCAGGTGGCCAACACCGTCTTCGAAAAGGTGTGAGACAGCTTGATAACCAAGAGAGTCCGCGTCCTCATCATCGATGATTCCGCCAGCGTCAGGCAGACACTGAGCCGCGTACTCGAGGCCGACCCGGAAATCGAGGTCATTGGCACGGCTTCGGACCCTTTCATGGCGGCGAGAAAGATCCAGGACGAGATCCCGGACGTCATCACGCTCGACGTCGAAATGCCGCGTATGGACGGGATCACCTTCCTGCGCAAATTGATGGCGCAACGCCCCATACCCGTGGTGATGTGCTCGTCCTTGACGGAACAGGGATCGGAAACGCTGCTCCAGGCTCTCGAGGCCGGTGCCGTCGACGTGATCCTGAAGCCGAAGATCGGCGCGGCCGATCACCTGGCGGAGTCCGGAATGCGGATCTGCGAGGCCGTCAAGAGCGCGGCCCAGGCCCGCATCATCGGTCGGCCAAGGCGCGGCGCGTCACAGAGCGGCCCCGCAACCCGGCTGACGGCCGATGCCGTGCTGCCGCCGCCGACCGGCAAGGCGATGGCCAAGACGACCGAGATGGTGATCTGCGTCGGCGCCTCCACCGGAGGAACCGAGGCACTGCGTGATTTCCTCGAACGGCTCCCCGCCAATTCCCCCGGCATCGTCATCGTGCAGCACATGCCGGAAAAGTTTACTGCCGCCTTTGCCAAACGTCTGAACACGCTCTGCGAGGTCGAGGTGAAGGAGGCCGTGGACGGCGATCCCGTGCTGCGCGGTCACGTCCTCATCGCTCCGGGCGACCACCACATGCTGCTGGAACGGCAGGGCGCCCGCTACCATGTCTCCGTCCGCTCAGGCCCGCTGGTGTCGCGACACCGGCCCTCGGTCGACGTGCTGTTCCGCTCGGCCGCGCGGGCCGCCGGATCGAATGCCATGGGCGTGATCATGACCGGCATGGGCGACGACGGCGCACGCGGCATGGCGGAAATGCACGACGCCGGGGCCTATACGCTTGCTCAGGACGAGGCGACCTCGGTCGTCTACGGCATGCCGAAGGAGGCCGTGGCCCGCGGCGGGGTCGACAAAATCGTTCCGCTCGAACTGATCGCTCATGAAATCCTCGCCGCGGATCGGCGTCGCTGAGAAGCGCAGCGCTACAATTCGCCGAGACCGTTCAAACAAGATTAACCATGTCCGGCGGAGAATCCGCAGTGGAAAACGGCGCAAGCCCAATGGGTTCCGATTCGTTCTGAGACGCGGGAAATCGACTATGCCGGTCATCACCTTTGCCAATACCAAGGGCGGCGCGGGAAAGACCACGGCGGTGCTGCTGTTGGCGACCGAGCTCGAGAGAATGGGATTCCGCGTCACCATTCTCGATGCCGATCCGCAGTACTGGATCAGCCGGTGGCGGGAAAACTCCGGCGACCGGACCAAGGTCAAGGTCGTTCCCTACGTCACCCAGGCCACGCTCGAAAAGCACATTCAAGACGGCAAGCGCGAGGCCGACTACGTGTTGATCGACCTGCCCGGCGCCCGCACGCCGCTGCTCGCCAAGGCGATCGGCTATTCGAACCACGTTCTGATCCCGATCCAGGGTTGCTCGATGGATGCGCAGGGTGGCGCCCACGTGATAGAACTCATGCAATACCTGGCCGACAGGGGAAACATCCACATTCCCTTTTCGGTCGTTCTGACCCGCGTCAATTCGATGGTCACCACACGCGCGCTGCAGACGGTCAAGGCCCTGCTGGCTGAGCGGCGCGTGCATGTGATGGACACGCCGATCATTGAGCGCTCCGCATTCCGCGACGTGTTCGATTTCGGTGGTTCCCTGCACACGCTCACCACTGCCAGCGTGAGCAACCTGGGGAAGGCGCGGGACAATGCGCGCGCTTTCGCCGACGAGGTGCTGATGCACGAGGCGCTCCGCCAACAGCAGCGGCAGGGCCAGCTTGCTGCGCTGCGCGCCGTCGCCTGACTTGAAATCGCTCTCCTGCGACGGTCGAACCACTGGAAGCCGTGGGCCGCGCGTTCTATGACTGACCTGGATCGACGGCGATCCCAGTCTCGGCCGCTCCCGACATGGCCCGCCTCGCCCTTATCGACCTCGCAATGGAGCCTTGCATGTCTCATCATCTGAAATTCTTCATCGACGGCGCCTGGGTCGACCCCGCCGTACCGGCAACCCTGGACGTCATCAACCCGGCGACCGAAGAGGCCTATACCCGTATCTCCCTCGGCTCCAGGGCCGATGTCGACAGGGCCGTTGCCGCCGCCAAGAAGGCCTTCGCCAGCTTTTCCAGGACACCGGTCGCCGATCGCCTGGCATTGCTGAAGAAGATCCTCGACGTCTACAATGCCCGTTTTGAGGACATCGCGGTTGCCGTATCCGAAGAAATGGGGGCGCCCCTGTCCTTTGCGCGGGATGCCCAGGCCTGGGCCGGCCGTGCGCACATGGAATCCACCATCGAAGCGCTGGAAAACTACAAGTTCTCCGAGAAGCGCGGCTCGACCATGGTGGTCAAGGAGCCGATCGGCGTCTGCGCGCTCATCACGCCGTGGAACTGGCCACTCAACCAGATCGTCTGCAAGGTTGCCCCGGCGATCGCCGCCGGTTGCACCGTCGTTTTGAAGCCCTCGGAAATCGCCCCGATCTCCGGCATCGTCTGGGCCGAGATCATGGAAGAGGCCGGCGTGCCGAAGGGCGTGTTCAACCTCGTCAACGGCACCGGTCCCGATGTCGGCCAGGTCATGGCCGGCCACCCGGACGTCGACATGGTATCCTTCACCGGCTCGACCCGCGCCGGCATCATCGTCGCCAAGACCGCCGCCGACACCGTCAAGCGGGTCGCCCAGGAACTCGGGGGGAAATCGGCCAATATCATATTGCCCGACGCCGACCTCGAGCGCGCCGTCAGGAAGGGTGTGCGCGGCTGCTTCGGCAATTCCGGCCAGTCCTGCGACGCACCCACCCGCATGCTGGTTCCTGCCGATCGCCATGAGGAAGCGCTGAAATTTGCCAAGGCCGCCGCCGAAGCCCACAAGGTCGGCAGCCCGACCGCCGAGGACACCGATCTCGGCCCGGTCGTCTCCCAATTGCAGTTCGACAAGATCCAGCGGCTGATCGAGGTCGGCATCAAGGAAGGCGCGACCCTCGTCACCGGTGGCCTTGGCCGCCCCGAAGGCCTCAACCGCGGCTATTATGTCCGCCCGACCGTGTTCGGCAATGTCACCAATGACATGACCATCGCCCGCGAGGAGGTTTTTGGCCCGGTCCTGGCGATCCTGCCCTACAAGACCGAGGAGGAGGCGATCGCCATTGCCAACGACACGGTCTACGGCCTTGCGGCCTATGTCCAGTCGCAGGACATCGAACATGCGCGGGCCGTGGCGCTCGAAATGCGCGCCGGTTCCGTCTACCTCAACTATCCGGAATGGGACACGCACGCGCCGTTCGGCGGCTACAAGCAGTCGGGCAACGGCCGTGAATATGCCGATTGGGGCATTCATGACTTCCTCGAGATCAAGGGCATCGTCGGTTACGGCGACTAGTCCGAGTATCTGCGAACCGCATGACAGGCCCGCCCTCGACAGGCGGTAGCTGTCTGGTCGGAACGGTCATTCTACGGCGCTCCGCAAGATGGAGCGCCGTATATCCGCCGGCCGGCCGACAAAAACAGTTGCGCGCAACTCCTGTCGACAATATGCATACAGAAAGCAACCATGCGCGCAGACGATCCGACGCAGGCCAGACATGAACGATACGGCAGACGACAGCAGACCCGAAACACCGAGGTCAAGAGGCTCCGGCACCCAGACGGTCTATGACCGCCTGCGCCAGGAGATCCTTTCCATGCGCCTGGATCCCGGTAGCCCGCTCGATGAGGTACGGCTGTCGGAACGCTTCGGCATGTCCAGGACCCCCGTGCGCGAGGCGCTCCTGAGGCTCTCCTCCGATGGCCTGGTGACGACGCTGCCGAACCGCAACACGATCGTCTCGACGATCGATTTCGCCAGCCTGCCGCCCTATTTCGACGCCTTGACGCTGATGTACCGCGTCACCACCCGTGGAGCCGCCGGGCGCAGGGACCCGGCGCGCATGGCCGTTATCCGCCAGCGTCAGTGCGAGTTCGAGGCCGCGGTTCGGGCGCATGACGCCTATGCGATGATCGAGGCCAACCGCGAGTTCCATGTCGCCATCGCCGAACTCGCCGGCAATCCTTACTACACCGGCTTCTTCGGCCGCCTGCTCGACGAGGGCCGGCGTATCCTGCGGCTCTATTATTCCACCTTCGACGACCGGCTGCCGCTGCAATATGTCGAAGAGCACGAGGACATGATCGCCGCGATCGAGGCCGGAGACATCGAAAAGGCCGACCGGCTGGCGATTGCCCATGCGGCGCAGATCGTCCGGCAGATCCAGGACTATGTGGCGCGCGACATGCACAAGGCGGTGGCGATCGGCAATCCCTGACGCGAAGGGCCGGCCGTTTCATCCACCAAACATCTGAACGGGAAGAAGATATGACTGCCGAGACAAATGCCGATTCCGTCGTCGTCGGGGCCGGGATCGTGGGCGTCATGGCCGCCCTCTACCTGCAGGCCGAGGGGCGCAAAGTGCTGCTTGTGGAGCGCGAGGAGGTCGCGGCCGGAGCGAGCGCCGGCAATGCCGGCATCCTCGCCTTTCCCGAGATCATTCCCGTTGCCTCGCCCGGCATCATGTTCAAGGCGCCGAAATGGCTGCTCGATCCCCTGGGCCCGTTGAGCGTGCCGCCCACCTATGGGCTGAAGATCGCCCCGTGGCTCTTCCATTTCTGGCGCGCCAGTTCGCGCAAGGCCTTCGCCCATGGCATCGCCGCACAAACCGAGATGATGCACCTCGCCGCCGCCGAAATGCGGCGCATGAGAGAAACCCCGGAGCTTGCCGGCTTCTTCGACACGACCGGAACGCTGGATCTCTATGACAGCGAAGCAAGTTTTGACGCGGCAGCCTCCGACTGGCTGGAGAAGGAAAAGGCCGGGTTCCAGTTCACCAGCGTCGGACGGGCGGAGATCGATCGGCTGCAACCGGGCCTCGCCCCGCAGTTCCGCCATGCCATGTACTCACCCGCCGGCATCCAGGTGAACGATCCCAAAGGCCTGACCCGGGCGGTCGCCGATCTCGTGACCGCCCGTGGCGGCGCGCTGCGAAAGGGCGAAGTCAGGGACATTGCGCCGAATGCAGACGGTGCGATCATCACGCTTGACGACGGAGCGACGATCAAGGCTACGTCGGTTGTTGTCGCGGGCGGTGCCTGGTCGAAAACGCTTGCCGCACGGCTGGGTGATCCGGTGCCGCTGGAAACCGAGCGTGGCTATAACACGACGCTCCCCGCCCAGGCGTTTCCCCTCCAACGTCAGCTCTATTTCAACGACCATGCCTTTGTCGTCACGCCGCTCTCGGAGGGTATCCGTGTCGGTGGGGCGGTTGAACTGGGCGGCCTGGAGCTTGCCCCCAATTATCGCCGCTCGAAGGCATTGCTGGCCAAGGCCGCGCGCTTCCTGCCTGACCTGAAGACAGAGGGCGGACGCGAATGGATGGGATTCCGTCCCTCTATGCCGGATTGCCTGCCGGTCATCGGCCGTTCCAGCGCCAGCCCCGCCGTCCTTTACGCCTTCGGCCATGGCCATCTCGGCCTCACCCAGTCGGCGGCGACCGGCAGACTGATCGGCGAACTTGCCGCCGGCCGGCCCGCCAGCCTCTCCCTTGCCCCCTTCCGCCCCGGCCGTTTCCTCCGGGGTGGCTGAACCCACTCTCCCGACGATCCGAAAGAGAAATGCCGATGACCGCCCACCCGACCTTTGCCCCGATCTCGCCCGAGGAAAGAACCGAGCGCCTGACGCGGCTTCGGACAACTATTGTCGAAAAGGGGATCGGCGCCGTGCTGCTCGGCTCGACCGAAAGCCTGCGCTACTACACCGGACTGGTCTGGCATCAGAGCGAGCGCCTGCTCGGCGCCGTGGTCACGCCGACCGCGCTGCATTACATCGTGCCGGGGTTCGAGCAGAGCCGCGTCGAAAGCCTGCCGCACCTGCCGGGCGAGATCCATGTCTGGCAGGAAGAGGAGGATAGCGCCGCCCTCGTCGCCTCGCTCGTCGGGCCGCGCGACACACTGGCGCTCGACGATGCCCTGCCGCTGTTCGTCTATCACGCGCTCGCCAGGCGGTTCGGCGCGGACCGCCTGATCGACGGCGCCCCGGTTATTCGCCGCCAGCGCCTGCGCAAATCGCAAGCCGAGATCGCCATTATCCAGTATGCCATGAACCTCACGCTCGAGGTCCACAAGCGTGTTCACGCCCTGATCAAACCGGGTATCCGCGCCTCCGAAGTCGTCCGCTTCATCGACGACCAGCACCGCGCGGCGGGAGCCGAGGGCGGCTCGACCTTCTGCATCGTCTCCTTCGGGGAGGCCACATCCCTGCCGCACGGTGCCGACGGAGACCAGGTCTGCAAGCCAGGCGACGTCGTGCTGGTCGATACCGGCTGCCGCTTCGACGGCTATCATTCCGACCTGACGCGCACCTACATGCTCGACGAGCCGACCGCCGAGTTCGCGCGGATCTGGGCGATCGAGCGGGCGGCGCAGCAGGCGGTGTTTGATGCAGCTCATCTGGGCGCCCCATGCGAAAGCCTCGACGCGGCCGCCCGCGCTGTTCTCGTCCGCCACGGTCTCGGCCCGGACTACACATTGCCCGGCCTGCCCCACCGCGCCGGCCACGGCCTGGGCCTCGAGATCCACGAGCAGCCCTATATCGTCCGCGGCAACCGGACGCCGTTGGAAGAAGGAATGTGCTTCTCCAACGAGCCGATGATCGTCGTCCCCGGCCGCTTCGGCATCCGCCTCGAGGACCATATCCACATGACCGAGAGCGGGCCGCAATGGTTCACCCCGCCCGCCAAGGGCCCGACCGAGCCCTTCGCTTGATCGCCAGGATCTGCGCCCGGCTGAAGCCGGGCACCCCTGTGGGATATTAAGGCATCACTCACACTGCCTCCCACTCCATGAAAATTCCTGCGCCACCCCTCCTTGCCGTCTGTCGACAAATTGTATACTGATATATCACACCAACCCAAGGAGATTGCGATGACCACTGGCTGGCGCGGCGTTATTCCCGCTGTAACGACCCAATTCAACGAAGACCTGTCGATCGACTTCGAGAACACCCGCCGGGTGCAGGACGCGCTGGTCAACGACGGCGTGCATGGCCTGATCGTCATGGGCACCTGCGGCGAGAACAACTCGCTCGATCCGGATGAAAAGCGCGCCATCCTCAAGGGTGCCGTCGAAGTGGTCGCGGGTCGGGTTCCGGTCATCACCGGCGTCTCCGAATTCGACACCCGCCGCGCCGTCGCCTATGCCCGCGACGCGGAAAAGGCCGGCGCAGACGGACTGATGCTGCTGCCCGCCATGGTCTATGTGCCGAAGCCCGAGGAACTGGTCGCCCATTTCAAGACGGTCGCCGAGGCCACCTCGCTGCCGATCATGCTCTACAACAATCCGCCGGCCTATCGCGTCAACATCGGCGCCGACGTGCTGCGCGCGCTCGAAGGCGTGGCCAACATCAAGGCCGTCAAGGAAAGCGCACCCGATACCCGCCGCTTCACCGACCTCATCAATGAATTCGGCGACCGCTTCGACATCTTCGCCGGCCTCGACGACGTGGCCCTCGAGGGCATGATGCTCGGCGCCAAGGGCTGGGTCTCCGGCCTCACCAGCGCCTTCCCGCAGGAATCGGTCGCACTTGTCGCCGCGATCGACCGAGGCGATTGGGAAGAAGCCCGCCGCATCTACCGCTGGTTCATGCCGCTCCTCCACCTCGACGCCGAGCACGACCTGGTCCAGACCATCAAGCTCGCCGAACAGATCATGGGCCGCGGCTCCGAACGCGTCCGCATGCCGCGCATGATCCTTCAGGGCGCCCGGCGCGCCGAGATCACGGCCATGGTCCAAAAGGCAGCCGCCACCCGTCCGTCGAAGACGGCAAAGGCCGCCTGAGCCGCAGTCCGGCCCGTCCTGCAGAACTCCGGGCCGCCAGCCGCAACGCGCTGGCGGCCCTTTTTTTTCAACCCGACAGAAAGCCACCCATGTCCCAGGATCTCCAATACATCCGGCTCGAAGACGCCAAGCGGCTGGCCATCGACCTGCTTCGCGCGGCAGGACTTTCCGAAGGGCATGCCGAAGCGATCGCGAAGTCCGTCGTTTCGGCCCAGCGCGACGAGTGCTATTCGCACGGTCTGTGGCGTCTGCTCGGCTGCGTAGCCACCGTGCGCAAGGGCAAGGTCGATCCCAAGGCCGTGCCGACCATCGATGCTTCGGCACCCGGCATCGTCAAGGTCGACGCCAAATTTGGCTATTCCCTGCTCGCCTTCCGGGAAGGCCTTCCCGAGCTGATCGCCAAGGCCAGCCACCTCGGCATCGCCGCCATGGCGATCAACCACTGCTATCATTTCTCGGCGCTCTGGCCCGAAGTCGAAGAGATCGCCGAAGCCGGTCTCGTGGGGCTGGCGATGACGCCGAGCCACAGCTGGGTGGCGCCGGCCGGCGGAAAGAAGCCGGTATTCGGCACCAACCCGATCGCCTTCGGCTGGCCGCGCGTCGGACCCCACCCATTCGTCTTCGACTTTGCCACCAGCGCCGCCGCCCGTGGCGAGATCGAATTGCATCGCCGCGCCGGCAAGCCCATACCGCTCGGCTGGGCAATCGACAGCGACGGCAAGGACACGGCCGATGCGGCCAAGGCGATGGAGGGGGCCATGCTGACCTTCGGCGGACACAAGGGTTCGGCGCTGTCCGCAATGATCGAACTGATGGCCGGCCCGCTGATCGCCGACATGACCAGCGCCGAATCCATGGCTTTCGACGACGGCGCAGGCGTTGCTCCCTGCCATGGCGAACTGATCCTGGCGCTCGACCCCAAGGTCTTCCTAGGCGGCGCCATGGAAGAGCATATGCGCCGGGCCGAGGACATGTTTGACGCCATCACCGGTCAGGGCGCCCGCCTGCCCTCCCAGCGCCGCTACGACGCCCGCGCCCGCAATGAAAGCCTTGGCGTTCCGGTGCAGACCACCCTGCTCGATGAATTGAGGGCACTGTTGGCCTCGCTCGCCTGAGCCTCGCATGTGATGGCCCCGACGGGCTGTCGGAGGCATCTGCCAGGCCAATGATCGAGGCTGATCGAAAAGCCGTCGAAACTCTTTGAAAAAGGGTTGTGCTGACGATCGTTCACGGTCACATTGTCGATCGTCGGCTTGAGAGGTCTGACAACATGACAACACGGGAGGAGCATCCATCATGACGTCGCTGAGCGACAAGAAGGCCCTGATCACGGCAGCGGGCCAGGGGATCGGCCGGGCGAGCGCGCTTGCCTTTGCCCGCGCGGGCGCAAGCGTGGTGGCGACCGACATCAACGCCGACACGCTCAAAAGCCTGGCGACCGAAGCGAAGGAAGCCGGGCTTGCGATCGAGACCCGCGTGCTCGACGTACTGAAGGACGAAGGCGTCGAGACGGTTGTTTCGCAGACCGGCCCCTTCGACATCCTGTTCAATTGCGCCGGCGTCGTCCATGGCGGCACGGTGATGGACATGGTCGACAAGGATCTCGATTTCGCCTTCGACCTCAATGTCCGCGCCATGATCCGCACCATCCGCGCCGTGCTGCCCGCCATGCTGGAACGCGGTGACGGTTCGATCATCAACATGGCCTCGGTCGCTTCCAGCGTGAAAGGCGTGCCCAACCGCTGCGCCTATACCGTCACCAAGGCCGCCGTCGTCGGGCTGACCAAATCGGTCGCCGCCGACTACGTAACGCAGGGCATCCGCTGCAATGCGATCTGCCCCGGCACGGTGGAAAGCCCGTCCTTGCAGGACCGCATGCGCGCCCAGGGTGATTATGACGCCGCGCGCGCCGCCTTCATCGCCCGCCAGCCCATGGGCCGCCTGGGCACGCCGGACGAGATCGCCGATCTCGCCGTCTACATCGCCGGTGCCACCTATACTTCCGGCCAGGCCTTCGCCATCGACGGCGGCTGGACCATCTAATTCTTCTGGAAAGGACAAAACCCATGAAACTCATGCGCGTAGGCCAGCCCGGCCACGAAAAGCCCGCCCTGCTCGATAAGGACGGCAAGATCCGCGACCTGTCCGCCCATGTCGCCGAGATCGGCGGCGCAGCCATCTCTCCCGAAGGCCTTGCGAAGATCGCCGCCCTCGACCCGGCCTCGCTGCCGGAACTGTCGGCGGACGAGCGTATCGGCGCTTGCGTCGCCGGCACCGGCAAGTTCATCTGCATCGGCCTCAACTATTCCGACCACGCCGCCGAAAGCGGCATGGCCGTCCCGCCCGAGCCGGTGATCTTCATGAAGGCGACCTCGGCCATCTGCGGCCCGAACGACGACGTGCTGATCCCGCGCGGTTCGGAAAAGACCGACTGGGAGGTCGAACTCGGCGTCGTCATCGGCAAGACGGCCAAGTATGTTTCCGAGGCCGAGGCCATGGACTATGTCGCCGGCTACTGCGTCAGCCACGACGTGTCCGAGCGCGCCTTCCAGACCGAGCGTGCCGGCCAGTGGACCAAGGGCAAGTCCTGCGACACGTTTGGCCCGATCGGCCCCTGGCTGGTGACAAAGGACGAGATCGCCGATCCGCAGGACCTGAATATGTGGCTCAAGGTCAATGGTGAGACCATGCAGAACGGCACCTCCGCCACCATGGTCTACGGCATCGCCCACCTCGTTTCCTATCTCAGCCAGTTCATGTCGCTCCATCCCGGCGACGTCATCTCCACCGGCACGCCCCCCGGCGTCGGCATGGGCATGAAGCCGCAGCGCTTCCTCAAGGCCGGTGACGTGGTCGAGCTCGGCATCGAAGGTCTCGGAACCCAGAAGCAAACCTTCAAGGCCGACCGCTGAAACGAGATGTGACAGGTGGGCTGTCAACACGGCCTTCCTCCGTTCAAAACGCTCTTGGCAGTTTCAAAAACCTGTAGTACAGGTTTTTGAAACTCGTAGGACTAGCCATGAGCATTCCCCCTTCCGCGGCGCCGATCACGGGTGATCTCGTCACCGGCGCCGTAGCCCATATCTCCTCCCTGATCCGTCAAGGTGAACTGCGGCCGGGCGACCGCCTGCCGTCCGAGGCGAGCTTGAGCCAGGAACTCAAGGTTTCCCGCACCGTCGTGCGCGAGGCACTGCGCTCGCTCGCCGCACTACGCCTGATCGACCTGGGCGCCGGCAAGCGCCCGACCGTCGCCGTGCTCGACGACAGCTCCATGGCGCTGACCTTCCGCCACGGACTGTTCACCGACCAGATCGACATCCGCCAGTTGCTCGATGCCCGCCGCACGATCGAGGCACGCACCGCGACCCTCGCCGCCCTGTTGCGCACCGAGCGCGAGGCGGCCGAGATTCTCGGCCATGCCCGGGCCATGCAGGACGCGCTCGACCGCCCCGCCGTGGTGATGGAACACGACCTGGCGCTGCATCTCGCCATCGCCCGCGCCTCCCACAACCCGGTGTTCGCGCTCATCATCGGCGCCATCGAGGGGGTGATCGTCGAGACCTGGCCGATCGGCTGGAAGAGCCGCGCCGACGATCACGAGCGCATGGCGATGAACCGCCTGCATCTCGACCTCGCCCAGGCGATCGCCGATTCCGATCCCCAAGCCGCCACACGATTGATGAACCGGCATTTCGACGAGAGCCTGAAGGCGCTCGCCTCCGCCGGCCTGCTTTAGTATCCAGACAGGAGCCCTCCATGAAAATCACCCGCCTCGAAACGGTGCGCGTCGCCGAGCGCGCCAATCTTCTCTGGCTGCTCGTCCATACCGATGAAGGATTGACCGGACTTGGCGAGACCTTTTTCGGCGCCGAGACGGTCGAGGCCCATGTGCATGAATACATTGCGCCGCGCGTGATCGGCCGCGATCCGCTGGAGATCGACAGGCTGTCCGCCGATCTCGTCGGCTATCTCGGCTTCCGCTCGTCGGGCGCCGAGGTGCGCGGCAATTCGGCCTTCGACATCGCGCTCTGGGATCTGTTCGGCAAGGCCACCAACCAGCCGATCGCCCAGCTTCTGGGCGGCTTCACCCGCCGCGAGATCCGCACCTACAATACCTGCGCCGGAACCGAATACATCAAGAAGGCCACCGGCCAGACGACCGCCAATTACGGGCTTTCCGAGGGCCGCGACTATGACGACCTGAACGGTTTCCTCCATCGCGCCGACGAACTGGCCCATTCGCTGCTGGAGGACGGCATCACGGCGATGAAGATTTGGCCCTTCGATGCCGCCGCCGAGAAGTCGCGCGGCCAGTACATCTCCATGCCGGATCTGAAACAGGCGCTTCAGCCCTTCGAGAAGATCCGCGCCGCCGTCGGCGACAGGATGGACATCATGGTGGAGTTCCACTCCATGTGGCAGCTGCTGCCGGCCATGCAGATCGCCAAGGCTCTCACCCCCTACCAGACTTTCTGGCACGAAGACCCGATCAAGATGGACAGCCTGTCCAGCCTGAAGCGCTATGCCGAAGTGTCCCCTGCCCCGATCTCCGCTTCGGAGACACTGGGTTCGCGCTGGGCGTTCCGCGACTATCTGGAGACCGGAGCGGCCGGTGTGGTCATGCTCGACATTTCCTGGTGCGGCGGCCTGTCGGAAGCGCGCAAGATCGCCGCCATGGCCGAGGCCTGGCACCTGCCGGTCGCGCCGCATGACTGCACCGGCCCGGTCGTGCTCTGCGCCTCGACCCATCTGTCGCTCAATGCCCCCAACGCGCTGGTACAGGAGAGCGTGCGCGCCTTCTATCGTACCTGGTACCGGGATCTGGTCACTGCCCTGCCGGAAGTGAAGAACGGCATGATCACCGTGCCGCCGGGTCCCGGTCTAGGCATGGAACTCAACCCGGATCTCGAGCGGGCCTTTACGGTCTCCCGCCGCATCTCCGATGCATCCACCATCTGAACGCCGCAAGAACTCGACGGAAGAAGACAGAAATGACAAACACCTCTGAAACCCTCGGCAGCAGCCGATATCGCGCCATGGCAGGACCGGCGGTCATGCTGCTTGGCATGCTGATGTTCGCGCTCAACGATGCCATGGGCAAATGGCTCGTCGCCAGCTATGGCCTCGGCCAGGTCATCCTGATCCGTAGCATAGCCGCCTTGCTGATCCTTTCGCCTTTCCTCTGGCTTGCCGGCAGGAAGCCGATCCTCGAGGCGGAGCAGCCGATGATGCAGCTGGCCCGCGTCGTCTTTTCGACGATGGAGGTATTCTGCTTCTATTACGCGGTCATGTACCTGCCGCTCGCCGACGTCATGACCTACTGGCTGGCAGCCCCGATCTATGTCGCCGCCGCCTCGCCGCTTCTGCTCGGCGAAAAGGTCGGCTGGCGCCGCTGGAGCGCGATCTTCATCGGTTTCGTCGGCGTCATCATCACGCTCGAGCCGTCGAGCGCCATGTTCACCATGCCGGCGATCATCTCGATCATCGGCACTTTCGCCTTCGCCTTCATGCTGCTTTCCGGCCGCAGTCTGCGCGGCACGCCCGACAAGACGCTCGTTCTGTTCCAGGTGGGCGGCGCCGGCCTCGCCGGCCTCATCTTCGCGCCGTTCGACTGGACGCCGCTGACGTCCGTGTCCGAGATCGCGCTTCTCGGCCTGCTCGGCGTCGTGGCCATGGGCGCGCATATGCTGGTCAACCGCGCCCTGAAGATCTCGGATGCGGCAACGGTTGCCCCGCTGCAATATACACTGCTGCTCTGGGCGATCCTTTTCGGCTGGATGTTCTTCGGCGACGTGCCGCGTCTCACCATGCTGCTCGGCGCCGCCCTGATCGTCGGCTCCGGCATGTTCATCTTCTTCCGCGAACAGCAGTTGAAGCGTCGCGAGCCGGATCGCCCGCTCGACCTTCCCTGAACCGAGGGGCATCCGCCCGGTGAATTGAAAAGGGGGCCGCCTCCGATGCGGCCCCTTTTCGCTGCCCGGACCTCCGGTCGGTCGAGGCTGCCAAAAGGAAACGGCCCGGGAGGCTATCCTCCCGGGCCGTCTTCATTCTTGCCCGGCCGCGATTGACGCGGCCGGCATATCGGGATCGGCTTACTTGCGGATCTCGGCCAGGTTGGCGAGGATCGCATCGACGACGTCGGCGCCGATCTCGGCCTTGTGCTTGTCGTAGACGATCATCGACTTCTCGCGGATGCGGGCCTGTTCCTCGGCCGACAGAGTGTTGACCTCGAGACCGGCGGCCTTGATCTTCTCCAGCGACTTCTTGTTCAGATCCTGGATGACCTTGCGCTCTTCGTCACGTCCGACTGCCGCGCAATCACGAAGGGCTGCCTGCTCTTCCGCGGAATAGGTATCGAAGATCGCCTTCGAGAAGAGGAAGAGGAACGGCGTGTAGGCGTGGTTGGTCTCGGTGACGAACTTCTGCACTTCGTAGAACTTCGACGTGTCGATCGTCACATAGGGGTTTTCCTGTGCGTCGATCGCCTTGGTTTCCAAGGCCGAGAACACTTCGCCGAAGGCCATCGGGGTGGCATTGGCACCGAGATTCTGGAAGGTGTCGAGGAAGATGTTGTTCTGCATGACGCGAACCTTCATGCCCTCGAAATCTTCCCACTTGGTGACCGGGCGAACGGAGTTCGACAGGTTGCGGAAGCCGTTTTCCCAGTAGGCGAGGTTGATGAGGCCTGCTTCTTCGAGCTTCTTGTTCATCTGCGTGCCGAAGTCGCCGTCGAGAACCTTGTAGGCCTCGTCAGCGCTGGCGAACAGGAACGGAAGGTCGAAGACGCCGAGCGCCGGCACGATGCCGACCAGCGGCGAAGACGAGGTGACGACGGCTTCCTGAACGCCCGAGCGCAGGGCCTGAGTTGCCTGAAGGTCACCGCCGAGCGCGCCGCCCCAGAAGGCGGTGAGCTTGAGCTTGCCGCCCGACTTCTCGTCCAGGCAAGCCTGCATGGCCTTGATGCCGTTGCCGACGGGGTGATCGGCATTGATGCCGTTCGAAACGCGGATGTTGCGCTCGGAGAACTCGGCGAAGGCCGGCGCGGCGGCCGAGCATGCGAATGCGATGGCAGTCGTGGTCAGAAGAAGTTTTCTCATATTATCCTCCCATTGGATTGTTGAGTGAGAAGTCTGGTGCTCGCGGGCTGTCAATGCAGCCAGCGGGCGGGGACGAGAACCAGGTCCGGGAACAGGACCAGGATGAAGAGAACGAAGACCTGCGCGACCAGGAAAGGCCAGACGCCGATCGTCACCTTGCCAAGCGGCACGCGTCCGACGCCGCTGACCACGTTCAGCACGACGCCGACCGGTGGGGTCAGAAGGCCGATACAGGTGTTCATGATGAACAGGACGCCGAAATAGACCGGGTCGATGCCCGCCTGCTTGATGATCGGCATCAGCACAGGCGTCAGGATCAGGATGGTCGGCGTCAGGTCCAGCGCGGTACCGACGACCAGCACCACCAGCATGATGACGAACATCAGCAGCGTCGGGCGGTCGATCAGGGGCTCGATGAAGCCGGTTATCTCGGCCGGAATGTTGGCAGCCGTGATGAGCCAGGCCGAAACGAGCGCCGCACAGACGAGGAACATGATCACGGCCGTCGTCTTGGCGGCCTGAAGGATGACATGCGGCAGTTGCTTCGGCGAAAGCTCACGATAGATGAACATGCCGACGAACAGTGCATAGGCGGCGGCCACGACAGCGGCTTCGGTCGGCGTGACGACGCCGGCCTTGATACCACCGAGAATGATCACCGGCATGCCGAGTGCCCAGAGGGCGCGACCGGTGACCCGCAGACGTTCCTTCATCGGTGCCCGCGGCAGGGCTTCCACCTTGTCCTTGCGCACGACGATCAGCCAGGTGACGATCAAGGCTATGCCCATCATCAGGCCCGGCACGATGCCGGCCATGAAGAGTTGCGTGATCGACACATTGGCGGCGACACCGAAGACGATGAAGGCCATGGAGGGCGGGATGACCGGCGCGATGACGCCGCCCGCGGCAATCAGGCCGGCGGAGCGCGGTACGTTGTAGCCGGCCTTGGCCATCATGGGAATGAGAATGGCGGCAAGCGCTGCCGTATCGGCCGCGGCGGAGCCGGAAATGCTGGCCATGATGACGGCGGCCATGATCGCCACAATGCCGAGACCGCCGCGGATGTGGCCGACGCAGGCGATGGCGAAATCGATGATGCGCTTCGACAGGCCGCCGGCATTCATCAATTCACCCGCAAGGATGAAGAAGGGAATGGCGAGCAGCGTGAAGGTGTCTGCGCCCGCGATCATGTTCTGGGCAATGATCTGAGTGTTGAACATGCCCATGAACCACATGAGCACGACGCCGCAGAACATCAGTGAGAAGGCGACCGGCACGCCGACTGCCATCGCGCCGAGCAACGAAACGATAAATACCACGAGAGTCATCAGGCACGCTCCGACAGCTGCTCGAGGGACATATTTTCACCAGCAAAGGCGGCGATTTCTTCATCGGTGACGCGACCGGTCAACAGTCGGATCAGCCGCTCGAGTGCGATCAGAACGATCCCGGCGCCGGTGAAGAAGCCGATGCCGTAGATCCAGATCATCGGCAGCTTGGTCACCGGTGAGGTCATGCTCGCATTGATCGGCGCCTGCTTCCAGGTGCCCCAGAAGAAGATCGCCGATACGGCGATGATGACGATGTTCGACAGGATCATGCAGACGATCCGGCCCTTGCGGCCGAACAGCATGACCAGCGTTTCCACGCCAAGATGCGAATGCTCGCGAAACGCCACGACGGCCCCGATGAAGGTCAGCCAGACGAAGAAGTAGCGGGACAGTTCATCGGAGATATTGAGCCCCGAATTGAAGCCGTACCGCATCACCACGTTGACGAAGACCATCACCGCCATGGACGAGAGCAGGAAGATCAGCAAGAATTCAAGAATTCGATAGAATGTGTCGATTGCCTTTTGCATGGCCATCCCCCTCACACCTTGTCCAGAAGGCCGCGGGCGGCCAGGTTGCGGATCAGAGCCGTCACGCCGAAGGTCCATTCGCCACAGGTGTCGCTGCGCTCGACCCAGTTGACGAGCCGTCCGAGCTTCGGCGTGGCGATTTCGACGCGGTCGCCGAGCTCGTGGGTAAAACCCTGACCGGCACCGCGGCGATCCTTGACCGGCGCGAACATGGTGCCAAGGAACAGCACCGCGCCGTCCGGATATTGATGATTGCGATTGAGCAACTGGCGGGCAAGATCGGCCGGCTTGCGGCTGATCGCCTCCATCGGGCTTTCCCCGGTCATGACGAACCCGTCCTTGCCCTCGACCAGCAGCGAGACCCGGACCCGGCCGAGATCGTCGAGCGAGAAGCCGCTATCGAACAGGCGGATGAACGGGCCGATGGAGCACGACGCGTTGTTGTCCTTGGCCTTGCCGAGAAGCAGGGCGGAGCGCCCCTCGACGTCACGCAAATTGACGTCGTTGCCGAGAGTAGCGCCGACGATTTCGCCGGTGGAGCGCAGAACGAGCACGACTTCCGGCTCGGGATTATTCCATTCCGAGATCGGGTGAATACCCACCTCGGCGCCGCAACCGACGGCCGACATGGGTTGGGCCTTGGTGAAGATTTCCGCGTCCGGGCCGATGCCGACTTCGAGATATTGCGACCATAGACCCATGTCCTGCAGCAGCGCCTTGACATGAGCGGCCTGCTCGGACCCGGCGACCACGCCGCGCAGGCTGTCGCCGAGGACCGGCGCCAGTCGCTGGCGGATTTCCAGGGCGCGAGTCGCGTCGCCCTTGGCCTGCTCCTCGATCACCCGCTCCAGCATACTGTCGGCAAACGTGACGCCCGCCGCCTTGATGGCCTGCAGGTCGACCGGCGCCAGAAGTGTTCCAGCATTGCCGGACAGGAAGTCATCCAGCGAGCCGAGCTCGGGAAGGTCGCCTGCGCCCCTCAGGCGGGCCGCGATGCCGTCGATCTCCAGGAGCGACGATACGGTCGCGGCGATGGACGACAGGTCGAGCAGCCGGCCGTTGCGGACCAGAACGGGGCAAGGGCCCGAGAGCGCCGCCGACCACACGCGTCCGACCAACAAGGCCTCGACGGCATCGTCCGGCAAGATCTGCCCGGCGCTCAACGAATGCGTGGAACTCAAAACCGTCCTCCCGTTTTATTCCCATCAGGCTCACCCTCCAGGGAGCCTTGCCTAATTGTCAGGATGTCTGACAACAGAACCTAAACCGTTTTAATCGGTCTCGCCTCACCTGTCTAGAAGCGAAATGCCGCTTTCCCGACTCAATTTGGCCCGGATGTCGTTCGGGCGGACGAGAAAGCCGGGTCAGTAGGATTCCAGCTTCAGACCGAGCCTTCCGGTCGCTCCGAGCAAGTGACGACGCATCGCCTCGCGCGCGCGCTGCGGATCGCGGCTGGCGATGGCGTCGCGGATCGCCAGGTGTTCGGCGATCGTCACCTCGACGATTTCCTCCAGCACGGCCGCGGCCCGCGCGGCATTGATCGCAAGGCTGATGCGTTCGGCAATAAAGCCGATGAACAGCGAAAAATACTCGTTCTTGGTGGCAGCGGCGACGACGCGATGAAAGGCGAGGTCGGCAACGATACCCTGGTCCGTCCATTTGTCGGCGCCCGTCATGGCCGTCAGCGTCTCGTCCAGCTTGTCGAGGTCGCCCCGGTCGTGATGCACCGCCGCCAGGCCGGCCGCCTCGATTTCGAGCGGGAGGCGCAATTGGAACAATTCGCGGAAACTCTCGCGGTCATGCAGGTCGTCCTGCTCTATGCGGATCGATTGCCGGCCCCGATGCTCGGTGACGAAGGCGCCGACGCCCTGACGGGTTTCCACCAGTCCCTCGTTGCGCAACTGGGCGATCGCCTCGCGCACGACGGAACGACTGACGCCGAAACCCTTGGCAAGAACATGCTCGGTCGGCAGCTTCTCGCCGGGCAGGATGCGGCCTTCCGCAATGTCGCGGGCAATCTGCGAGGAGATGCGCGCCGGCAAATGCTCGTTACGCCTGATCTGACCGAAACCCACCGTCATGCCGCCCCCTCCTGGCCGTCTCCGGCGTTTGTCTACGAATTGTCCACAAAGTTCAATTGGCAACCCGGATTCATGACGAAAGTCGGATCGACCGCCCCCTTGAGCGCCGTAAGCAGCTTGCGCCGAACCGCCGGCAAGCGGGCCTCGAAATCCGCCTTCTTCAACCGTCCGATCCCATGCTCCGCACTGATCGAGCCCTGATATGTGTCGAGCACGGCATTGATCGCCCCTTTTGCGGCATAGATCTGCGCGGCGCATTCCTGCGGGGAGAGACCTGCGGGCGGCAGCACGTTCAAGTGGACATTGCCGTCACCGACGTGGCCGTAGGAGACGCTGACACAATCCGGCAGCGCCTCGGCCACCGCCGCCTCGGCATCGCGGACGAAATCGGCAAGCCGCGACAGGGGCACGGAAATATCTGTGCGCAGATGCGGCCCCCTTTTGGCCTGCCCCTCGTTCATGCCTTCACGGAAGAGCCAGAGATTACGTGCCTGGCTCTCCGATGTGGCGATGACGCCATCGGCGACCAGCCCCTCTTCCATCACGCCCCCGAGGAAGCGCTCCATCAGGTCGGCAATATCGACCAGGCCGGATCCGGAGATTTCCATCAACGCATAGGCCGGATAGTCGCCCGCCATCGGCATGGCGAGATCGGGAATCGCCTCGCGCGCCAGGACGAAGGCCAGCGGCGGCATGAACTCGAAGGCCGAGAGCAGGTCGCAGCAATCGCGGCGGGCCCGGCGATAAAGGGAAATGACGTCGTCCAGCGCGTTGAGGCCAACAAGCGCCGTCGCCACCTGGTCCGGCTGGGGCATGAGTTTGACGGAGACCGCGGTGATGATCCCCAGCGTACCTTCGGCGCCAATAAAGATCTGCTTCAGGTCGATGCCGCGATTGTCCTTGCGCAGCGTCGAAAGCCCGTCGAAGATCGTCCCGTCGGGCAAGACGACCTCGAGCCCGAGCACCAGTTCGCGGGTCATGCCATAGCGCAACACGTTGATGCCGCCGGCATTGGTCGAGACATTGCCGCCGATCCGGCAGGACCCTTGCGCGCCGAGCGCCAGCGGAAAGAACATGCCCTGACGCGCCACGGCATCCTTGAATTCCGAGAGGATGCAGCCCGCCTCGACCACGGCGGAGAAATCGTCCGCGTCGATGCGTCGGATCTGGGCCATGCGCTCGAGGCTGATCACCACCTGGCGTTCGGGCTGGTCCGGCGTGGCGCCGAGCACGAGACCGGTATTGCCGCCCTGCGGCACGATGGAAAGGCCGAGCGAAACGCAGGCCCGCACGGCGGCGGCGACCTGCTCGGTCGTGCGAGGCCGCAGCACGGCAACCGCACCGGTCGTCACATCGCCATGCCAGTCCCGGCAATAACGTGCGACCTCATCGCCGACCAGCACCATGTCCGGCCCCAGCGCCCGGCGAAGGGCCTCCTGCCGATCACCCGACACCACCACCGCCTCGCCCCGTTCGCTCAAGATCGCATTCTCCGTTGGCCGCAGAACTTCGCAATTGAGGCACGCGGCGACATTGCCAATAATTGTGTTTTCAAACCCATCATATAAGGTTATCAGACAACCTTACAATATTTGTTTTGAGTGGCCTGTCTTTTGTCCAAGCTTGACCGGAGCGGCCCGCAGGAGGAGGAAAATCCATGCATATCCTGATTATCGGCGCCGCCGGCATGGTCGGTCGCAAACTCGCCGATCGCCTGACCCGCGACGGCGCCCTCGGCGGCAAGACGATCGATGCCATGACCCTGGTCGATGTGGTCACGCCGGAAGCTCCGGCTGGCTTTTCCGGCAAGGTCACGCTCGAAACCGTCGACCTTTCGGCGCCAGGCGAAGCGGACCGCCTGATTGCAGGCCGTCCCGATGTGGTCTTCCATCTGGCGGCCATTGTCTCCGGCGAAGCCGAGCTCGATTTCGAGAAAGGCTACCGCATCAATCTCGACGGCACGCGCTATCTGTTCGACGCCATCCGCATCGCCAACGGCAAGGACGGCTACAAGCCGCGGGTCGTCTTCACCTCGTCGATCGCCGTCTTCGGCGCCCCCCTGCCCTATCCGATCCCCGACGAATTCCACACCACGCCGCTCACCAGCTACGGCACCCAGAAGGCCATCTGTGAGCTCCTGCTGTCCGATTATTCCCGTCGCGGCTTCTTCGACGGCATCGGCATCCGTCTTCCTACGATCTGCATCCGCCCCGGCAAGCCGAACAAGGCCGCCTCCGGCTTCTTCTCCAACATCCTGCGCGAGCCGCTGGTCGGCCAGGAAGCCGTGCTTCCCGTCTCCGACGACGTGCGCCACTGGCATGCCTCGCCGCGCTCGGCCGTCGGCTTCCTCATCCACGGCGCCACCATCGACGTCGAAAAGGTCGGCCCGCGCCGCAACCTCTCCATGCCGGGCTTGAGCGCCACCGTGGGTGAACAGATCGAGGCGCTTCGTCGCATTGCCGGCGAAAAGGCCGTCAAGCTCATCCGCCGCGAGCCCGATGAGATGATCATGCGCATGTGCGCCGGCTGGGCCCCCGGCTTCGAGGCCAAACGCGCGCGCGAACTCGGCTTCACCGCCGAAGCCTCGTTCGACGAGATCATTCGCGTGCATATCGAAGACGAACTGGGGGGCAAGCTGTGACCCCTTCCGACAGTGCAGGCGCCAAACCGCGCCAGATCGCCTTTCTCGGCACCGGACTGATGGGAGCGCCGATGGCGCGGCGACTTCTCAAGGCAGGCTTCCCCGTCACCGTCTGGAATCGAGACCGATCCAAGGCCGAAGCGCTGTCCGTTGAAGGCGCTGCCGTTGCCGCCTCCGCAGCGGATGCCGTCCGGGGCGCCGATATCGTCTTCACCATGCTGAGCGACGGCAAGGCAGTCACCGACGTGCTGTTCAACCAGGGCGTTGCCGGCCTGCTGAAACCCGGTGCAATCGTCGTGGACACCTCATCGATCGCCCCGCCGATCGCCCGCGAGCATGCAGAAGCACTTCGGCAGCAGCAGGTGCACCACATCGATGCGCCGGTATCCGGCGGGGTGGTGGGCGCCGAGGCGGGTACGCTCGCCATCATGGCGGGCGGCGATGCCGCAATCGTCGAAAGCCTCTCCAATGTCTTTGCTGCGCTTGGCCGCGTCACCCATGTCGGCCCCTCCGGCGCCGGGCAGATCTGCAAGCTAGCCAACCAGCAGATCGTCGCGATCACCATTGGTGCCATCGCCGAAGCGATGATCCTGGTCGAGGCCGGTGGCGCCAGCCGCGAAAAATTCCGCGAGGCGATCCGTGGCGGCTTTGCCGAAAGCCGCATCCTCGATCTGCATGGTGGCCGCATGGTGAACCGCAGCTTCGCTCCGGGCGGCCCTTCGCGGCTGCAACTGAAGGATCTCGACGCGGTCGCCGCCATGGCGGACCTGTTCGGCCTGGATCTGCCACTGACCGCCATGGTACGCGACGAGTTCCGGGATTTCGTCGCAGACGGCGGCGGCGATACCGATCATAGTGGTCTTCTGCTGCATCTCGAAAAGATCAATCAGCGCATGGGTGAGAAAAAATTATGAGCGACGACAAGAACAAGCCCCGCCGCCTGCGCTCGCAGGACTGGTTCGACAATCCCGACCACCTCGACCTGACCGCGCTCTATCTCGAGCGTTTCATGAACTACGGCACGACGCCGGAAGAGTTGCGCTCGGGCAAGCCGATCATTGGCATCGCCCAATCCGGCAGCGACCTCAACCCCTGCAACCGCCACCATCTCGACCTCGCCAAGCGCCTGCGCGACGGCATTCGTGACGCCGGCGGGATCCCGATCGAATTCCCGACCCATCCGCTGTTCGAGAACTGCAAGCGCCCGACCGCGGCGCTCGACCGCAACCTCGCCTATCTCGGCCTGGTTGAAATCCTCTACGGCTACCCGCTCGATGGCGTCATCCTCACCACCGGCTGCGACAAGACCACCCCGTCGGCCCTGATGGCCGCCTCGACCGTCGACCTGCCGGCCATCGTCTTTTCCGGTGGTCCGATGCTCGACGGCTGGCACGACGGCGACCTGGTCGGCTCCGGCACCGTGATCTGGCGTTCGCGCCGCAAGTTCGCCGCCGGCGAGATCACCCGCGAGGAATTCCTCGAGGCAGCGCTCGATTCGGCGCCCTCGGTCGGCCACTGCAACACCATGGGCACGGCCTCGACGATGAACGCCATGGCCGAGGCGCTCGGCATGTCGCTAACCGGCTGCGCCGCCATTCCGGCCGCCTATCGCGAACGCGGCCAGATGGCCTATCGCACCGGCCGCCGGGCGGTCGAACTGGTCCTTGAGGACATCAAGCCGTCCGACATCCTGACGCGCTCGGCCTTCCTCAACGCCATCAGGGTCAATTCGGCGATCGGCGGCTCGACCAATGCCCAGCCGCATCTCGCGGCCATGGCCAAGCACGCCGGCGTCGAGCTTCATCCCGATGACTGGCAGGTCCACGGCTTCGACATTCCGCTGCTCGCCAACGTCCAGCCGGCCGGCGCCTATCTCGGCGAACGCTTCCACCGCGCCGGTGGCGTACCGGCGATCATGTGGGAGCTGTTGAAGGCCGGCAAGCTCGACGGCTCCTGTCCGACGGTCACCGGCAAGACCATGGCCGAGAACCTTGAAGGCCGCGAATCGGAAGACCGCGAAGTCATCAAGCCCTATGACGCCCCGATGCGCGAACGCGCCGGCTTCCTGGTGCTGAAGGGCAATCTGTTCGACTTCGCCATCATGAAGATGAGCGTCGTGTCGGAGGGTTTCCGCGAGCGGTACCTGCAGGAGCCGGGTCGTGAAGGCGTGTTCGAGGGCAAGGCGGTGGTCTTCGACGGTTCGGAAGACTATCACGCCCGCATCAACGATCCCGCCCTCGACATCGACGAGAACACCATCCTGGTGATCCGTGGCGCCGGGCCGATGGGCTGGCCGGGCTCGGCCGAAGTCGTCAACATGCAGCCGCCGGATCACCTGCTGAAAAAGGGCATCATGAGCCTGCCGACGATCGGCGATGGCCGCCAGTCCGGCACGGCCGACAGCCCGTCGATCCTCAACGCCTCGCCCGAAAGTGCGGCCGGCGGCGGTCTGGCCTGGGTCAGGACCGGCGACATCATCCGCATCGACTTTAACCAGGGTCTTTGCAACATGCTGGTGGACGAGGCGGAAATCGCCCGCCGCAAGGGTGAGGGCATCCCCAAGGTGCCGGCCGACGCGACCCCGTGGCAGCGCATCTACCGCCAGACGGTCACACAGCTCTCAGAGGGAGCGACGATCAAGGGCGCGGACGAGTTCCGCCAACTGGCGAAGACGCCGCCGCGCCACAACCACTGACGCCGGTTCGATCGCGGGAAACCGATCCCCGATCACATCCTCGTTCCTCGCGGCCCGCCGGTTTGACCTTGCGGGCCGCGAGCCCCATCTAAGGGCGGAACCCACACCCGAAGGAGGATGGCATGACGACAAACACCGAACGCGCCGTACTGGCTGGCGGATGCTTCTGGGGCATGCAGCAACTGATCCGCAGGATGCCGGGCGTCCTCGCCACTCGCGTCGGCTATACCGGCGGCGACGTGGCAAACGCCACCTACCGCAATCACGGCACCCATGCCGAAGGCATCGAGATCACCTTCGACCCGGGGAAGATCAGTTACCGCGACCTTCTGGAATTCTTCTTCCAGATCCATGATCCGACCACGCCCAACCGCCAGGGCAACGACGTCGGCATGAGCTATCGCTCGGCGATCTACTATACGAGCGACGAGCAGAAGCGCGTGGCCGAGGACACCATTGCCGACGTCAACGCGTCGGGCCTGTGGCCCGGCAAGGTGGTGACCGAGGTCGAGCCCGTCGGCGATTTCTGGGAAGCGGAGCCGGAGCACCAGGACTATCTGGAACGTATTCCGAACGGCTATAACTGCCATTTCCCGCGGCCGAACTGGAAACTGCCCCGCCGGGCTGCCTGATCGTAACAGCAGACGAGCATGGACGCCGCCCGCCGACGGGCTCGGCGGCGTTTCTGCGTGTCAGAGGACTGCGCTCATGCCGCCGTCGACATAGATGATCTGCCCGTTGACATAATCGGAAGCGGATGAGGCAAGGAAGACGGCGGCGCCCACCAGTTCCTCCGGACGCCCCCACCGCCGTGATGGCGTGCGCCCCTTCACCCAGGCATCGAACTGCGGATTGCTGGTGAGAGCCTCGTTCATGTCGGTCAGCATATAGCCGGGGCCGATGGCATTGGCCTGGATGCCGTGCTCCGCCCATTCGGCCGCCATCGCCTGCGTCAACAACTTGATGCCGCCCTTGGCCGCCGTGTAGGGTGCGACGGTCGGGCGGGCAAAGGCGCTCATCAGCGAGCCGATATTGATGATCTTACCCTGCCTGCGCGGGATCATTCGCTTGGCCGCCTCGCGGCCGACGAAGAAGGCGCTCGAAAGATTCGTGTCGATCACCCGTCGCCACTCCTCGGCTTGAAACTCGACCAGTGGCTTTCGCACCTGGATACCGGCATTGTTGACGAGGATATCGATTTCGACACCCGCGGCATCGAGACGCTGGAAGGCGGCAACGACGGCTGCCTCGTCGGTCACATCGAAGGGTTCGGCGAGAACGGCATATCCCTGCGACCGCATCGCGTCGGCGGCTTTTGCCAAACGATCGGCATCCATGCCGTTCAGCACCAACCGGGCCCCGGCTTCGGCAAGACCAATGGCGATCGCCTGTCCGAGGCCGCGCGACGAACCGGTCACAAGAGCGGTCTTGCCTTCAAGGCTGAACAGCGGTTTCTTCAACTTTCTCACTCCCAATATCGGTTTGCACTGAGCTTGCCGGCCGGCCACCGAGGACGGGCCGGGCGCGCCGTCCGACTATAGATGACGCAACCGGGGAAGACAGCCATTGCGGGCGGCTTTCCCCTGGTCCGTCCACCGCCCACCCGCCAAGACGGGCCGCCCCAACCGCAGAGCTCCTGCCGCGGGCGCCGAAAAGGGCCGGGCTCCTGCCAGGTGTCAGATGGGATAATGGATCGGCCCGTCCTGAACCGTGATCCAGCGCAGTTCGGTGAATTCGGCAATCCCCGCCCTCCCGCCGAAGCGGCCATAGCCGGATTGCTTGACCCCGCCGAAGGGGACCTGGGCCTCGTCGTGCACGGTCGGGCCGTTGATATGGCAGATCCCGGATTCGATCCGCCGCGCTACCTGCATGGCGCGATTGACGTCGCGGCCGAAGACCGCCGCCGACAGGCCATATTCGGTATCATTGGCAACCCGCACCGCCTCGTCGATGGAGCCGACACGCATCACCGAGACCACCGGTCCGAAACTCTCCTCCGCATAAATGCGCATCGCCGGTGTCACGCGGTCGAGCAGCGTCGCCTCGACGATCGTGCCGTCCGTGCCGCCGCCCGCGCAAAGAATGGCGCCCTTGGCCACCGCATCCCGGATCAACTGGTCGATCCGCCGCGCCGCGTGACCATCGACGACCGACCCCAGCGGGGTATTGCCGAGGCGCGGATCGCCGGCGGTAAGAGTCTTCGCCTTCGCGGCAAGCGCCTCGACGAACCGGTCCGCAACCGTCTCATCGACAACGATCCGCTCCGTCGACATGCAGATCTGGCCCTGGTTCATATAGGCGCCGAAGGCGGCCGCCGCGACCGCCTGATCGATGTCGGCATCGTCGAGCACGACGAAGGGGGCCTTGCCGCCGAGTTCGAGAAGCGCAGGCTTGAGATAGCGTCCGGCCGTCTCGGCGATGATCCGCCCGACCCGGGTCGAGCCGGTGAAGTTGATCCGGCGGACCGCCGGATGGGCGATCATCGTCTCGACGATCGTAGCGGCATCCTCCGGCGCATTGGAGACGGCATTCAGCACGCCCTCGGGCAGCCCCGCCTCATGCAGGCTGTCGATGATCAGCCGGTGCGTGCGCGGGCAGATTTCCGAGGTCTTCATCACCACGGTATTGCCACAGGCAAGCGGCATGGCAAGAGACCTTACGCCGAGGATCACGGGCGCATTCCACGGCGCGATCGAAAGGACGACGCCAGCCGGCTGCCGCACCCCCATCGACAGCGATCCGGGACGTTCCGACGGAATGATCTCCCCGGTGATCTGCGTCGTCATCGCGGCCGCCTCGCGCAACATGTCGGAGGCGAGCTTGACATTGAAGCCTGCCCAGCCGGCCGTCGCGCCGGTCTCCTCCGCCATCGCCTTGATGAAGTCATCGACCCGCGCCTGGAGCTTGTCGGCCGCGGCCAGAAGGATCTTGCGACGCAGGCCGGGCCCTGTCGCCGCCCAAGCCGGAAAGGCCTTGGCGGCCGCATTCACCGCCTGTCGCGCATCCTCCAGCGAGGCCGCGGCCACTTCCGACGCGACCTCGCCCGAAATCGGATTGATGCGGGTAAATGTCCGTCCATCGGAAGCACCCTGATCGAGATTGTTGATCTTCAGCCCAAGCACGGTCATGTTCCGCTCCATTCCAGCATCAGGCCGCGGCACCGAGGAAGGCCCGCTTGACCGCATCATCATTCATCAGGCCCGAGGCGCTGTTCTCGCCGACGACCCGCCCTGCTTCCATCAGATAGCCGCGATCGGCGATCGACAGGCTCATCTTGACGTTCTGCTCGACGATCAGCAGCGCCAGACCGCTCTTTCGGACCCGCCCGAGCACTGCGAAGAGCTCGCCCACCACCACGGGCGCGAGCCCGAGGCTCGGCTCGTCCAGCATCAGAAGATCGGGCTTCGACATGAGGGCACGTGCTATTGCCACCATCTGCTGTTCGCCACCCGACATGGTATTGACGAACTGACCCTGTCGTTCGGCAAGCTTGGGAAAGAGCGAGTAGACGAACTCGCGGCTTTCGGCCTCGCTGGCGCGCGCCCGTTTGGCATAGGCCCCAAGGGCGAGGTTCTCGGCAACGGTCAGGTCGCCGAACACCCCGCGCCCCTCGGGTACAAGCGCAATGCCCGCCTCGGGCACCAGATGCGGCGCCAGGCCGACGATTTGACGCCCACCAAAGCGAACTTCGCAGCCGATATCAGGCCGGACCAGGCCGGCGGCGGCCTTGAGCAGAGATGACTTTCCGGCACCATTGGCGCCGAGCACGACAACGGTCTCGCCCGGACCAACCGAGAGCGAGACCCGGTCGAGCGCCAGATGCTGGCCGTAATGCAGCGACAGATTGGCAATCTCAAGCATGATCGTCTCCCAGATAGGCCCGCACCACTTCCGGGTCGCGGAGTGCCTCAAATGTCGGTCCGTCGGCGATCTTGCGGCCGGCATTCATCACCACGCAGCGGCTGCACAGCGCCCGGATCGCATCCATGACATGCTCGACCAGAAGGATGGTCATGCCGCGCCTTTCCAGCGAACGGATGAGGTCGATGCCGGTCAGGAGTTCGGTCGGATTGAGGCCCGCCAGCCATTCGTCGAGCAGCAGCAGTTCCGGCTCGGCGGCCAGCGCCCGGGCCAGTTCCATGCGCTTCTGGTCAATATAGGTGAGCGTCGAGGCCTTCTCGCCGGCACGACCGGCAAGTCCCACCTCCTCCAGGTGATGAAGGGCGCGTTCGCGTGCCACGGCGCCCCACAGCTTGTGCCGGCCAAAGGCGAGCGCCGTCTCGACGTTCTCGGCAACGGTGAGCGACGGAAGGGCCCGTACCAGCTGGAAGGTCCGGGCCACGCCCTTGGGCGCGATGCGATGCGCCGGCAGACCGGAAATCGGCTCGCCCTTGAAGGCGATCAGCCCTTCGCTCGGGGCGAGGAAGCCGGAGATCATGTTCATCACGGTGGTCTTGCCGGAGCCGTTCGGCCCGAGCAGCCCGACCACCTCTCCTGCCTTCAGCGAGAAGCTGAGCTCGTTGACGGCTGTCAACCCGCCAAAACGCTTGCTGATGCCGGAAAGCGCGAGGATCTCGGTCATCGGGACGCCTCCGCATGCGACGGCGCCAGCTTAGCCGGCCTTGCCGCAAATGCCTTCTCGGCCGCCGCGAGCACGCCCTTGGGCAGGACAAAGACGATGGCGATGAAGATCAGCCCGAGAATGATCGGATAATGGTTGGGGAAATTGGCCGACAGCCACTCGAACAGCAGGAAGAGCGGTATGGCGCCGAGAAGCGGCCCCCACAACCGATCGGCCCCACCGAGCAGCGCCATGATCAGGGTCAGAAACGAGGTCGTCGGATTGAACACCATGCTCGGCTCGATATAGGTCCAGCGCGGCGCCTGGATCGCGCCGACGAGGGTGATGATCACCGCGCTCAAGGAAAACAGCGCGAGCTTCACCCCGGCAATGTTGATGCCACAATGGCTCGCCACCACTTCATCGTCGCCGATGACCTTGAGCGCAAGGCCAAGTCGGCTGCGGCCGATCAGGAAGGAGACGAGCAAAGTCACCGCAGCCAGCACCAGAAGCTGCCAGTAGATGCCCTCGGGCGTGACCGGCAGGAAGATATAGCGGCCGAGCGTGCCGGTGATGTTGACCTCGTACCAGGTGACGAGCTGGCGCACGAGTTCGGCCAGGCCAAAGGTGAAGATGACGAAGTAGACGCCGGCGAGCCTCAGCGTTGCAAGCCCGACCAGCAGCGCGATGACGAGCCCGACCAGCGCGGCCACCAGCAGGACCAGTGGATAGGGCAAGGTCTCGCTGAGCACGCCCACCGTATAGGCGCCGATGCCGAAGAAGGCGACGGTGGCCAGCGACACATAGCGGGTCGGACCGGAAAACAGGCCCCAGGCGGTGGCAAGGACCACATAACCGGTCATGCCGATCATCAGTGTCACTGTATATTCGCCGGCATAGAGAGGCAGGCAGGCAAGGCCAATGAGAAGCGCCAGGAAGAAGGCGGCAGAGCCGATGGAACGCAGGGTCATCGCGAAGACCTCCCGAACAGGCCGGCCGGGCGCCACAGCAGCACGGACAGGAAGATGAGATAGGTGGCGGCGAGCGTCAGGCCGGGATCGAGATAGGTGGCGACAAAGGTCTCGACGAGGCCGAGGATCAGGCCCGCGGACAGCGCCCCGAGGATATTGCCGACCCCGCCCATGATGACGACCACCAGGGCCTTCATGGTGAAGACGACACCGGCCGTGGCGGTGAAGGTCTGGTAGGTGGAGATCACCACGCCACCGGCGGCAGAAAGTCCGCAACCGATGGCGAAAGCCAAACGGGCGGCCCGGTCGACATCGATTCCGACCAGGGGCGCGGCTGTGGGCGAAACGGCAACGGCGCGCAGCGCCGTGCCCCACAGCGTGCGGGTGAAAAGAAGGTAGAGCCCGCCGCCCAATACCACGGCCAAGCCCAAGGCCAGCAGCCGGTTGGCGGCAATCACCGCGCCGAACACGTTGATGCCGACATTGAGGTAATTATAGCTGGTATAGTTGGAACCGAACGCCACCAGCATGACGCCCTGGATAACGAATAGCAGGCCGAACGTGGCAAGGATGGAATCGATTTCCAGGCTTTCGCGATTGGCGGCACGGGCCACCAGCGGTCGCAGCATCAGCCCGTAGACCAGGTAGCCGAACACGAAGCCGATCGGCACCGCGACCAGCAACCCCAGCACCGGATTGACGCCCCACTGGCCGAACAGGACATAGGCGAGGAAGGCGGCGGCAATGATCGTCTCGCCATAGGCGAGATTCATGATGCGCGCGATGCCGTATTGGAGCGTCAGCCCCATGGCGATCAGCGCATAGGTGCCGCCGAGCACGAGGCCGGAGACTATGGTGGTGACGAGCATGTCCTGCTCCTCCTTGCGACTTGTAGCCTGCGGCAGCCCGTTCGGGCCGACCGGACTGCTGGGCCTGGTTCTTGGCGGTATCGAAGCATGGCGACCTGGCCCCCTCCCCGCCGCGCGGGAAGAGGGAGGCGGTCGGCGACGGCGGGAGCGGTGCTCCGGCCTGCCTATTTCTTCCAGGCTGGACGCGGGATGAGCGGCTGGCTGGCGCCGGCTCGATCACCCGGTGCGATGGCGACGAACTGGCCGTTCTGCCACTGACCGGCCCACCACAGATCGCGCAGCTGATTGTCTTCGAGCTTCGTGTCTCCGAGCACGGTGTCGAAGCTGCCGGAAGAGATTTCGGCCGCCACCGCTTCGCGGTCCAGCCCCTTGCGCTTGATCGCCTCCTGGAGGATCTCCAGGGAAGCATAGGTGACCACGCTTGCCCAGTAGTCCGGCACCTTGCCGGTGGCCGCCTCGTGACGCTTGCGGTAGTCGGCGATCTTCTCGCTGGTGCCGTCGATCCCGCCGATCCCCATCACGCCGGTGATCGCCTCGCCGTTGTTCTTGGCATAGACAGGAAAAGCGGTCCCCACCCCGAGATACAGGACCTTCGGGTTGAAGTCGGCGACCTGCGCCTGCTGGGTCAGGGCGAAGGTCTCCGGCGGATAGGAGAAGGCGATGAAGGTGTCGGCGCCGCTCGCCTTTGCCTCGTTGATCATCGGCGTGAAATCGGTGGTCCCGACCGGATAGGTTTTGTCGTAGACCACCTCAATGCCGGCGTCCTTGAAGGCAGGGCGTGCCGCCGTCACCAGATCGATGCCGAAACCGTCGGCGATCGAGATCATCGCCACCTTCTTGTTGATCGTTCCCTTGTCGGCGGCGTCAAGCAGCAGCTTGGCCAGCGCGCCCGTATAGTCATGACCGCCACCGAGCAGCCAGAAGCTCTTCTTCCAGCGCTTGACGAATTCCGGCGCCTTGTCCGTCACCGACGTGGCGGCCAGATGCGGATAGCCGTAGCGGTCGAGCAGCGGGGCGGCGGCCAGGTTGTAGCCGGTGCTCCACGGCGGCAGGATGAAGTCCACTTCGTCCTGGGTGGCGAGCCTTTGCAGCGCGCGAACCAATTCCTCGGCCGAAGAGCGGTCGTCATATTCGACGACCTCGATCGGCAGCCTCTTGCCGTCCGGCATTTCGAGCCCGCCGGCCGCATTCACTTCCTTGACCCAGAGCTGGTAGTTGGGCAGCGTGGTGATGCCAGTGCCACCGGCATTCGGGCCGGTCAGCGACAGCGCATAGCCGATCTTCACCGAGGTCCGCTCTTGCGCCAGCGCGCCGGTCGCGCCCCCGCCTGCCAGCATGGCCGCCGTGCCGGCGATAACGCCAAGCACCTGTCTGCGTTGAAACAGTGTCATGGTAGTCCTCCCAAATGGCCTGCCTCCACAGGCGTTCCGTCCTGTCACCGCGGCGGTTTCGTCTCCTCCGACCCGCTGCGATTTCCTGACAATCATAAGACTAGCCCCACCTCCCTGGCGAATGAATAGACTTTTGCAGGAGTTATTTGTACTTTTCACGGATAGAGGAGATGTTATGCCAGCTTCCGGCCTTTTCGTCCCGCGACACCGCAGCGCCATAGCCACCTCCAGCCCGACCGAGGCGCGGTTGTTCGGCGTGTCTCTGTCGCCGCTCGGCTGGACCTTTCGCGGTAGAAGGAACCGGTTGATCATCCTTCTGTCGGGCTCGGGACGCATCACCATCGGCGATAGCGAAGTGTCGCTTGCGGGGCCGGCGATCCTGTGGACGCCGGCCGGCGACAGGGGGGCCGTGACCATCGACGCCGGCACGGAAGGGGCGGCGCTGGCGATCCCCGAACTGGAACTCGGCCCCGCCATGCCGGCCGGCGCCATTTTCGCAGAGGTTCGCAATGCCCTGTCCCAGCCGATCCTCGGCGCGCGCATTTCCGCCGCCGACGCGCGACGCCTGTGCGCCACCATTGGAACGATCGAGGAGGAGCTGAAGGAAAACGGCCCTGGCGCCCAGGAGGTGATCCGTCATCATCTGGCGCTTCTGGTCATCGCCATCTGGCGGCTCGCCAATATCGAGACCCGCCAGCCGAAGCCCTCGCCGCGTACCATCGTGCGCGGCTTCGTGCATCTGATGGAACTGCATATCCGAGATCATTGGACGGTTGGCGACTATGCAGCCGCACTCGACATTCCGGCAGACCGGCTGAACACGGCGATCCGTCGCGCGGCCGGCCGAACCCCGCAGGACCTGATCCATGCCCGCATCATGACCGAGGCCGCCACTCTGCTCGACGGCTCGACATTGCAGATCGGCCAGATAGCCACCATCCTCGGCTTCAAGGACGCCGCCTATTTCAGCCGTTTCTTCAAACGGCTTTCCGGCATTTCCCCCCGCGCCCACCGCGAAGGCGCAAGCAATCGCAACCGCCCGCGCGACACGAGCTTCGCCGCCTGGCCGTAAAGCCGCATCAGCAATCCCGCGCCCTGCGTTTCTATCCGCCCAGAACCGACATATGGCGCGCTATTCCGTTGATGGCCTGGCCTGAAATCTCGAACGAATGGCCCTTCGGTTTGCAGCCAAGCGCATCCCGGATCATGCGACCCACAACGACGGCCGGATCTTCGCCACGCAAGGCATCGCGAAGCCCGACTGAGCCCTCCTGCCCCATGCAGGTGAAGAGATCGCCGGTGCAGCTGATGCGGACGCGATTGCAGCTTGCGCAGAAATCGCAGGACAACGGCGTGATGAAGCCGAGCCGTCCGCCGGTTTCGGCAAGGCGCACATAACGGGCCGGACCACCGGTACGGTCTTCGACGGCAACCATCGTCCAGCGTTCCGCGAGCGATCGGCGAAGATCGCGCAGCGACAGGAAACTCTCGCCACGGTCATGACCCGCTTCGCCGAGCGGCATTTCCTCGATCAGCGTCAGGTCCATGCCGCGGCCGTGGGCAAAGCGGATGAGATCGTCGACTTCGCGCTCGAAGGCGCCGCGCAGCGCGACCGCGTTGAGCTTGACCTTGAGCCCGGCGGCAAGCGCGGCGTCGATCCCGTTCAACACGGCATCGAGCCGGCCCCAGCGGGTGATCTGCGCATAGCGGGCGGGGTCGCGACTGTCGAGCGAGACATTGACGCGACGGACGCCCGCGGCAAACAACGCCTCCGCATGACGCGCCAGCAGCGTGCCGTTGGTGGTCAGGGTCACCTCGTCCAGATCGCCGTTCCGCAGATGGGCCGACAAGAGCTCGAACAATTGGATGATATTCTTGCGCACCAGCGGCTCCCCGCCGGTTAGTCGGATCTTGCGCACCCCGCCGCGCATGAACACCTGCGCCAGGTCATAGAGTTCCTCCAGCGACAGCACGTCCCGGCGTGGCAGGAAGGTCATGTGCTCGGCCATGCAATAGGTGCAGCGCAGATCGCAGCGATCCGTCACGGAGAGCCGAAGATAGGTGACCTGCCGGCCGAACTGATCGATCAGCGGGGAAGGCCCTGCCCCGGGATCGGTGATGACCCGACGTTCATGCCGCATCGCAAGACGTCCTCGCCGCTTCGACGGCTGCGCGTGCCCATTCGACCACGACGGCCTCATCCGGCGCCAGCACCGCGCCGAGTTCGCCGGCAAACCCTTGCCACGCCTCGACATAGTTTTCGCGCACCGCCGTCAGGAGGGGAATGCCCCGCGCGCAGGCCTCCTCGATGACGGCGCGAAAGCCCTGGCCCTCGGATTCCCCCTTGCCGAACCGGTTGAGGATCAGAAGGTCGGGCCGCCTGTCGAGCCCCGCCAGCAGTGGACCGGCGACGCCCGCCAGCGCCTGCGGATCGAGCCGGCAACCGCGCGCGCCAGAGCCCAGGGCCTGCGAGATGATGTGGTGCTCGCCGCTCGCGATATCCTCCAGATCGATCCGGTTGCAGCACTCGCCGTCGCCGCCGCTTTCCCGCTGAAGGAAGCCGGCGACGATTACCCCCTCCTTCTGCAGGACGCGGGCGACCGCTTCGAGAATATCGTCGACCGGGCGGTCCCGCTCGACGCGGATGGCGGCCTGGAGGGGGAAATCATGGTCTTTCATGGTGCTTTCCTGGACGATCCGAAGGTGATGACCGGCGGCGCTATGCCCTCGTCGCAACGAAACTCCGCCGCACTCCTGTCGCAGTCGCATTTCAGGTCGCGCAGCAGGCCGTCCTTCAGGCCGTAGATCCAGCCGTGGATGGTGAGCGGACGCCCACGCTTCCAGGCCGATTGCAGGATCGGGGTGCGCGACAGGCTTTCCACCTGCCCCACGACCGTCAGCTCGCAGAGCCGGTTCAGCTTCTCTTCCGTCTCGTCAATCCTCGCCAGTTCCGCGCAGTTCGCCTGCGCCACGTCCCGGATGGGCTGCAGCCAGTGATCGATGATGCCGTGGCGATGCCCGTCCATGGCCGCTCGGATACCGCCGCAGCCATAGTGCCCGCAGACGATGATGTGCTTCACCTCGAGGGACTCCACGGCAAATTCCAGCACCGACAGCAGGTTGAGATCGGCCCGGTGGACGAGATTGGCGACATTGCGGTGGACGAAGACCTCGCCGGGCTCGAGCCCGGTGATGACATTGGCGGGAACCCGGCTGTCGGAGCAGCCGATCCACAAATATTCGGGCCGCTGCAGCGCCGACAGCCTGTCGAAATAATCGGGGTCTTCCGTGCGTTTGGCCGCCGCCCAGCGGACATTGTGGTCGAAGAGATCAGAAAGCATCGCGGTACTCCAGGGCTGACGTCCCGTCCGGGCGGAGCGGCAAGGCTTGGCGGAACATCCCGAAGTTTGCCCGTTTCGCCTTGTCGTTCCTTTCCGTCATCGCCACTCCGTCACTGCATCAAAGGTCCGTCGGCACCGAGCACGTCGATCCCGGTGATCGTGGCGTCGGCGGCCAGGATGGCGATGAACTGCGACACGGCCTTCGACCAGGTCGAGGCTTCGAGCCAGCCGGCGATCCGGTCCTGCACGAAGTCGAACGGCAGTTGCTCGCCATCGATCCGCCGTTCCAGCCGGATGATGTGGAAGCCGAACCGGCTTTCGACCGGCCGTGGCGTGATCTCGCCTTCCGTCATCCGCGCCAGCGCCCGCTCGAATTCCGCAACCGTGCTGCCGCGGGTCAACTGGCCGAGATTGCCGCCCTGGGCCGCGGAGGGACAGGCCGAATGGGTCCGCGCCATCGTCGCGAACTCGCTGGGGTGCTCGACAAGGACCGTCGCCAGCCGTTCCGCGTCGTGGCGGGCCGCATCGCGGGCCCGTTGGTCCGCGGGATCGGCGGCGATCAGGATATGGCTCGCCTCGAAGATCGGCTCGCTGCGGAACTTCGCCCTGTTGTTCTCGTAGAAGCGCAGGCATTCCTCCGCCGTCGCGGAGGGAACGGAAACCTCCTGCTCGATCAGCATCCGGATGGCTGCGTCCTCGTCGGTTTCACGACGCCCATCCGCGTTCCGTTCAGGCGCCAGGACAAGGTTCAGTTCGACGGCCCGCTGCAGCAGAAGCTCGCGCACGGCCAGCGCCCTTGCCGCCGCCAGGAGGGCCGCGCCAGGGTTTTCGGCCGGATGGTTCTGCGCCTCGGCGAGAATGTCGCTTTCGGCGATCTCCACCCCGTTCACCGACACTGCGTCGAGCACCGGTCGGGCTTTCGGCGGAATGCGGGTATCCGGCTCCTGGTAGGTCGAATAGCTGTCCTTGTGCCCGGAGCCTTCGGGCGCGCCGGTACCCTTGTTCGCATTGTTAAAAAGGGTGACCATGGATCTACTCCGCCGGAATACGGTTGACGGAAGCGCTGCGATTGCGCTGCCGCACGACCTGATAGCCCGGGCGCCAGAGATAGCGCACGGGTGCGCTCAGCATGTGCACCAGTCGGGTGAACGGGAAGAGCAGCAGGATCGTCAGGCCGAGGAAGAGGTGCAGCTTGAACACCAGCGCCGCGTCGGCGACATAGGAGGCCGCATCCGGATTGAAGGTGAAGATGCCCTGTGCCCAGTTCATGAACTTTACCATTTCGTGGCCGTCGAGATGGGCAAGCGAGGTCGGGATGGTCGAGAGCCCGAGGAAGAGCTGGATCCAAAGCAGAATGATGATCAGCGTGTCGGTGGTGCTCGACGAGGCGCGCACGCGCGGATCGAACAGCCGGCGATGGACGAGAAGGGTGGCGCCGATGATCGCCATGACGCCGGCAATGCCGCCGGCCACCACGGCCAGCGTCTGCTTGGCGCTGTGGCTGATGCCGAGGGTGTCGAAGATGACGATCGGCGTCAGCAGGCCGACCAGATGGCCGGCGAAGATGAACAGCACGCCGAGATGAAACAGCACGGAGCCCCAGATCAGCTGCCTGCGACGCAAGAGCTGGCTCGACCCCGAGCGCCAGGTATAGGGCTCGCGGTCATAACGGATGATCGAGCCGAGGATCAGCACCACGAGCGCGATGTAAGGGTAGATGCCGAACAACAGCGAATTGAAAAAACCAGACATGTCCTGCCCTCCTAAACCGGTATCGTGTTCAAGGGATCGTTCGGCTTGCGCGCCGCCGCCCGCATCTGTGTGCGCAGCCGGTCGGGGCCGCAGCTGTTGTCACCCGCATTGCCGCCGAAGGTGACGACCTCATCCTCCCAGATGCGGTCCATCGCCTCGAGGTCGTTCGGATCGTCCTCCGCGCCGTCCAGCAGCTCCTTCAGGAGCTTCTGGTCCGGCTTGCTTTTCGACACGAGAGCAAGGGCCGAAAACGCGTTGGAATAGACTGAATCGCGCTTCCTCAGCCGCTCGCCGATCGCCGCCGTGATATGACCGGTCTGGGCGAGCAGGTCGTCGACTTCTTCCGTTGTCAGGGTCGCAAGGAATTCCAGGAACAGCGGCAGATAGTCCGGCAGTTCCTTGGCGTCGATTTCAAAACCCTGGTCCTCGTACATGGTCTTCAGGTCGACCATGGCCTGGCCGCGGTCGCGGCTCTCGCCATGGACATGCTCGAACAGGTTGAGCGACAGCGACCGGCTGCGGTCGAACAGGTAGACGTAGCGCTCCTGAGCCTCGTAAAGGTCCTGTCCGGCGAGATCGTCGATCAGGCGGCCAAGCAGCAGCCTGACCTCCCGGGAGATCGTTCCGTCATCTTCGACCGCCGCCTTGAGTTCCGGCGCTCCCTCGATGAGTTCCTCGGTCGGGTAGCTGAGCAACAGCGATATTGCCTTCAGTGCCTTGTGCATCAGAGGCGCTCCTTGAACAGGTCGGTCGGGGTCTGGACGACCTTGCGGCGCTTGGCGCCGAAGAGGTCGCTGTCGGACGTGCCGCCCGAGCAGCCATTGCCGAAGGAGAATCCGCAGGAACCACGGACGTCATAGGCGTCCTCGGTGACCTCGCGATGCGTCGTCGGGATGACGAAGCGGTCCTCGTAATTGGCGATCGCCATGATGTGGTACATTTCCTCGATCATCTCGGCGCTCATGCCGACCTTCGCGGCAATCGACGTGTCGATGACGCCGTCGATCGTCTTCGAGCGCATGTAGGCGCGCATGGCGAGCATGCGCTCCAGCGCCGAGACCACGGGGGCCTCCTTGCCGGCCGTCAGAAGGTTGGCGAGGTAGCGAACCGGAATGCGTAGCGACCGAACATCCGGCAGCGGGCCGTCCATGCCGAGCTTGCCCGACTGGGCCGCCGACTGCAGCGGCGAGAGCGGCGGGATGTACCAGACCATCGGCAGCGTGCGGTATTCCGGATGGAGCGGGAAGGCGATCTTCCAGTCCATCGCCATCTTGTAGACCGGCGAACGCTTGGCGGCCTCCAGCCAGGCATCCGGGACGCCGTCCTTGCGGGCCTGCTCGATGACGGCCGAATCGTTCGGATCGAGGAAGATCTTCAGCTGTTCCTCGTAGAGATCCTGCTCGTTTGCCGTGGATGCTGCTTCCGATATCCGGTCGGCATCGTAAAGGATGACACCGAGATAGCGGATACGTCCGACGCAGGTTTCCGAGCAGACGGTCGGATGGCCCGCCTCGATGCGCGGATAGCAGAAAATGCACTTTTCGGATTTGCCCGAGTTCCAGTTGTAGTAGATCTTCTTGTAGGGACAGCCCGACACGCACATGCGCCAGCCGCGGCATTTTTCCTGGTCGATCAGGACGATGCCGTCATCCTCGCGCTTGTAGATCGCCCCCGACGGACAGGCGGCTGCACAGGTCGGGTTGAGGCAGTGCTCGCACAACCTCGGCAGATACATCATGAAGGTGTTCTCGAACTGGCCGTAGATTTCCTTCTGCACACCCTCGAAATTGTAGTCCTTCGAGCGCTTCTCGAACTCGCCGCCGAGGATTTCCTCCCAGTTCGGACCCCATTCGATCTTTTCCATCCGCTCGCCGGTGATCATCGAGCGCGGCCGTGCCGTCGGCATGGCGCGGCTTTCGCCGGCTGTCTGCAGGTGGCCGTAGTCGAAGTCGAAGGGCTCGTAGTAGTCGTCGATTTCCGGCAGGTCGGGATTGGCGAAGATCTTGGCGAGGATGCGCCACTTGGCACCCATCTTCGGCTCGATCTTGCCGTTCGACTTGCGGACCCAGCCGCCGTTCCACTTCTTCTGGTTTTCCCATTCCTTAGGGAAACCGATACCGGGCTTGGTCTCGACATTGTTGAACCAGGCGTATTCGACACCTTCGCGATTGGTCCAGACGTTCTTGCAGGTGACCGAGCAGGTGTGACACCCGATGCACTTGTCGAGGTTCAGGACCATGCCAATTTGCGCGCGGATTTTCATTCTGCCGCCTCCTTGTTGTCTGCGACGCCTTCGGTGTGCGGCCCTTCCAGCCAGTCCACCGTTTCGAGTTTGCGGACCACGACGAATTCGTCGCGGTTGGCGCCGACCGTGCCGTAGTAGTTGAAGCCGTAGGCCTGGTGGGCGTAGCCGCCGATCATGTGGGTCGGCTTGGTGATGACGCGCGTGACCGAGTTGTGAATGCCGCCACGCTGGCCGGTGATCGGCGAGCCGGGCGTGTTCACGATCTTCTCCTGGGCATGGTACATGAAGATCGTACCGTCCTTCATGCGCTGCGAGACCACCGCGCGGGCGACGATGGCGCCGTTGGCGTTGTAGACCTCGACCCAGTCATTGTCGGCGATGCCGGCCCGCTTGGCGTCGGGCTCGGAAATCCACACGACAGGGCCGCCGCGATTGAGCGTCAGCATCATCAGATTGTCGCTATAGGTGGAGTGAATGCCCCACTTCTGGTGCGGCGTGATGAAGTTCAGCACCAGATGCGGCTTGCCGTCCGACTTCGCCTCGATCGCCGGATTGACGGTCTTGGTGTCGATCGGCGGCCGGTAAACGCAGAAGCCTTCGCCGAAGGCGCGCATCCACAGGTGATCCTGATAGAGTTGCTGGCGGCCGGTGAGCGTCCGCCACGGGATCAGCTCGTGGACGTTGGTATAACCGGCATTGTAGCAGACCTTCTCCGATTCCAGGCCCGACCAGGTCGGCGAGGAGATGATCTTGCGCGGCTGGGCGACCACATCGCGGAAGCGGATCTTCTCGTCTTCCTTCGGGATGGCGAGATGGGTGTGGTCGCGGCCGGTGAACTTCGACAGCGCTTCCCAGGCCTTGACCGCCACTTCGCCGTTGGTTTCAGGCGCGAGCGACAGGATGACCTCGGTTGCGTCGATATCGCTGTCGATCCTCGGACGGCCCTTTGTGACGCCCTCCTCCTGCACGACGCCGTTCAGGCGGGCGAGCAGGTCGACTTCGTGCTCGGTATTCCAGGCAATGCCCTTGCCACCATTACCGAGCTTCTCGAGCAGGGTGCCGACCGAGGTGAACTTCTTGTAGAGGTTGGGATAGTCGCGCTCGACCACCGCGACCGTCGGCATGGTCCGACCCGGGATGGGCTCGATCTCGCCCTTCTTCCAGTCCTTGACGTCGAACGGCTGGGCGAGTTCGCCGGCGGTATCGTGCAACGTCGGCACGAGGACGACGTCCTTCTCCACCCCGAGGACCTCCGGCGCGACCTCCGAGAACTTGCGGGCAATGCCCTTGAAGATCTCCCAGTCGCTGCGCGCATCCCAGGCCGGATCCGCCGCACTCGACAGCGGATGGATGAAAGGATGCATGTCGGACGTGTTGAGATCGTTCTTCTCGTACCATGTGGCCGTCGGAAGCACGATGTCGGAATAGACGCAGGTGGTCGACATGCGGAAGTCGAGCGTGACCAGCAGGTCGAGCTTTCCTTCCGGCGCGTCCTGGTGCCAGACGGCTTCCTTGGTGATCTGGCGACCTTCCTCGCCGAGATCCTTGCCAAGCACGCCGTGCTTGGTGCCGAGCAGGTGTTTGAGGAAATATTCATGCCCCTTGCCGGACGAGCCGAGCAGGTTGGAACGCCAGACGAACAGGTTGCGCGGCCAGTTGGCCTTGTCGTCCGGGTCCTCGCAGGACATGGACAGCGTGCCGGCCTTCAGTTGCTCGGCGACATAGTCCTTGGCTTCCTTGCCGGCCGCTGCCGCGTCCTTCGACACCTGAAGCGGATTGGTCTTCAGCTGCGGTGCCGACGGCAACCAGCCCATGCGCTCGGCACGGATGTTGTAGTCGATCAGTGTCGCGTCCCAAGGACCTTCCGGCGCGGTCGGCGAGAGGATCTCGTCCACCTTCAGCGTCTCGTAGCGCCACTGGTCGGTATGCGCGTAGAAGAAGGATGTGCCGTTCATGTGGCGCGGCGGACGGTTCCAGTCGAGCGCGAAGGCGAGTGCCGTCCAGCCGGTCTGCGGGCGCAGCTTCTCCTGTCCGACATAATGGCTCCACCCGCCGCCGGACTGACCAACGCAACCGCACATCACCAGCATGTTGATGATGCCGCGATAGTTCATGTCCATGTGGTACCAGTGGTTCAGACCGGCACCGAGGATGACCATGGAACGACCGTTCGTCTTTTCCGCATTGCTGGCGAATTCGCGGGCGACCGCGATGATCTGGTCGCGCGGAACGCCGGTGATCTTCTCGGCCCAGGCCGGCGTGTAGGGCAGGTTTTCCTGGTAGGACTTGGCCGAGTTCGGATCGTCGAGGCCGCGGTCGAGACCGTAGTTGGCGACGAACAGATCGAAGACGGTGGCAACGAGTGCTTCGCCGTCGGCGAGCTTGACCTTGCGGGCCGGCACCTTGCGAACCAGCACGCTGGCATGGTCGGTGCCCTCGAAGTAATCGTGCTCGCGATTGCCGAAATAGGGGAAGCCGACATTGGCGATCGTGTCATGCTCGCCGTCGAGGATGAAGCTCATGGCGAGTTCGACGTCGGCGCCCTTGCCGTCCTTCGCCTCAAGGTTCCACTTGCCCTGCTCGCCCCAGCGATAGCCGATCGAACCGCCCGGCGAGACGAACTGCTTCGTCTTGGCATCGACCGCGACCGTCTTCCATTCCGGATTGTTCGTCTCGTCGAGCGCGCCGGTGAAGTCGGAGGCCCGTACGAAGCGATCGGGGATGAAGTGGCCGTCCTTGCCGACCAGTTTGACCAGCATCGGCATGTCGGTATAGCGGCGACAGTAGTCCTCGAAATATTCGGCCTGGCGGTCGAGATGGAACTCGCGCAGGATGACGTGGCCCATGGCCATGGCGAGCGCGGCGTCGGTTCCCTGCTTCGGATGCAGCCAGAGATCGGAGAATTTCGCCGCTTCCGAATAGTCGGGCGAAATCACCACCGACTTGGCGCCCTTGTAGCGCGCCTCGGTATAGAAATGGGCATCGGGCGTGCGCGTCTGGGGGACGTTGGAGCCCCAAAGGATCAGGAAGCCGGAATTGTACCAGTCGGCCGATTCCGGAACGTCGGTCTGCTCGCCCCAGGTCATCGGCGAAGCAGGCGGCAGGTCGCAGTACCAGTCGTAGAACGACAGGCAGACCCCACCGAGCAGCGACAGGTAGCGCGAGCCGGCCGCATAGGAGACCATAGACATGGCCGGGATCGGCGAGAAGCCCACCACCCGGTCCGGGCCATAGGTCTTGACCGTATAGGCGTTGGCGGCGGCGATGATCTCGTTGACCTCGTCCCAGGTGGCGCGCACGAAGCCGCCGAGACCGCGCATCTTCATATAGTCGGCGCGCTTCTCCGGGTTCTCCTGGATCGCCGTCCAGGCGCCGACCGGGGTCTTGATCGTGCGTTCCTTGCGCCACAGCTTGAGCAGGCGCGAGCGGATCAGCGGATATTTCACCCGGTTGGCAGAATACATGTACCAGCTGTAGCTGGCGCCGCGTGCGCAGCCGCGCGGCTCGTGGTTGGGAAGGTCCGGCCGGGTGCGGGGATAGTCCGTCTGCTGGGTTTCCCAGGTAACGATCCCGCCCTTCACATAGATCTTCCACGAACAGGAACCCGTGCAGTTCACGCCATGCGTAGAGCGCACGATCTTGTCGTGCTGCCAGCGCTTGCGATAGGCGTCTTCCCAGTCGCGGTTCTCGGTCGTGGTGACGCCGTGGCCGTCCGAGAAGGTATCGGCATTCTTGCGCGCCAGGAAGTTCAGGCGATCGAGCAAATGGCTCATGGTGTTTTCCTCCAGATTCAGGCGGTTGCGGCGACCGGGCTGACCCGGCCTCGCTCGACGTCATGGAGCAGTCCGCCCTTGCGGGTGTAGACGGCCCAGGTGATCGCCAGGCAGGTGACGTAGAAGAACAGGAAGGCCCAGAGCGCTGCTTCCGGCCCACCGGTCATGGCGATCGAAGTGCCGTAACCCTTGGGGATGAAGAAGGCACCGAAGGCGGCGATCGCCGAGGTGAAGCCGGTGATCGCGGCCGATTCCTTCTCGGCCTGCAGGCGACGTTGTTCCGGGGTTGCCTGCGGCATCAGCCGGCCCATTTCCTTGCCCATGATCGCCGGGATCATCTGGAAGGTGGAGGCATTGCCGACGCCGGTGGCGAAGAACAGCAGCAGGAAGGAGGCGAAGAACCCCCAGAAGGCATTCGGCTGTTCCTTGATGCCGATGAACCACAGCACACCGGAGACGCCGATCATCATCAGGGCGAAAGCCCAGAAGGTGACCCGTGCCCCGCCGTACTTATCGGCAAGCCAGCCGGTGCCGGAGCGCGACAGAGCGCCGACCAGCGGACCGAGGAAGGCGAACTGCAGCACGTTGACGTCCGGAAAGAGCGTCTTGGTGAGAAGCGGGAAGCCTGCCGAATAGCCGATGAAGGAACCGAAGGTGCCGGTGTAGAGCCAGCACATGATCCAGTTGTGCTTGCGCTGGAAGATCACGGCTTGCTCGGCGAACGAGGCCTTGGCCGAGGCGATGTCGTTCATGCCGAACCAGTTGCCGAGCGCAGCCAGGATGATGAACGGCACGAAGAAGAAGCCGGCATTCTGCAGCCAGAGCGGCGCCTCTCCCGTCGCCGATTTGACGATGGCCGGATCGCCGCCAAGACTGCCGAAGATGCCGGCGGTGATGGCCAGCGGCACGACGAACTGGACGACGGAAACGCCGAGGTTGCCGAGGCCGGCGTTAAGCGCCAGCGCATTGCCCTTCTCCGCCTTGGGGAAGAAGAAGGAGATGTTCGCCATGGAGGAGGCGAAATTGCCGCCACCAAAGCCGCACAGCAGCGCCAGCAGCAGCAGGATCGCATAGGGCGTGTCGGGGTTCTGCACGGCATAGCCGATGCCGAGCGCCGGGATGATCAGCGACCAGGTGGTGAGCGTCGTCCACAGGCGCCCGCCGAAGACCGGTACCATGAAGGAATAGAAGATGCGCAATGTCGCGCCCGACAGGCCCGGCAGCGCGGCCAGCCAGAACAGCTGGTCGGTGGTGAAGGTGAAGCCGACCAGCGGCAGCTTGGCGACGACGACCGACCACACCTGCCAGATGGCGAAGGACAGAAGCAGCGCCGGGATCGAGAGCCACAGATTGCGGCGGGCGATCTTGCGGCCCTTTTCCGACCAGAAGGTCTTGTCTTCCGGCCGCCAGTCGGTCAGCACGGCGGCGCTTTCCTTGACCGGTTTGCCCACACCCTGGCCCATGCCCTGCATTTCGGGGAAGGACGGCAGCTCGGCGAGTTTCTCGCCTGCGGTTTCCTTTTCCATCTGGCGAACAGCGAAGTGCATCCAGGTGAGCGAACCGAGCGCGATCAGGAAGAGCAGCATGAAACAGCTGGTCCACAGACCGGTGAGATCGAGCAGCAGGCCGAAGACGATCGGCAGGATGAAGCCGCCGAGACCACCGATCATGCCGACCAGGCCGCCGACGGAACCGACATTGCCGGGATAATAGACGGGGATGTGCTTGAACACCGCGGCCTTGCCGAGCGCCATGAAGAAGCCGAGGATGAAGACCGTGACAGTGAAGCCGATGAGGCCCATCTCAGCATGGAAGGCAATCGGACCGTTGACGCCCTGGATGACGTAGTCCGTCGGCGGATAGGAAAGCACAAAAGTGGCGGCGACGGAGACCAGGAAGGTCCAGTACATGACGCGGCGCGCCCCGTAGACGTCGGAGAGATGGCCGCCATAGGCACGGAACAGGCTGGCGGGGACCGAGAAGAAGGCGGCGATCATGCCGGCGGCCCGAATGTCGACGCCATAGACCTTGATCAGATACTGCGGCAGCCACAGCGCCAGCGCGACGAAGGCACCGAAGACGAAGAAATAATAGAGCGAGAAGCGCCAGACCTGGACATTCTTTAGCGGCTCGAGCTCCAGCCAGGTGCTCTTCGGCTTTTCGCCGGTGCGGCGGCGCTCAACGAGGACCGGGTCATCCTTGGTGGTGAACCAGAAGACGATCGCCATGACCACCAGCGCGCCGGCCCAGACCTGGGCGACCGCGTGCCAGCCGAAGGCAACCAGCACCAGGGGCGCGAGGAACTTGGTGACTGCAGAGCCGACATTGCCGGCGCCGAAGATGCCAAGCGCCGTGCCCTGCTTTTCCGGCGGATACCAGCGCGACACATAGGCCACGCCGACCGCGAAGGAGCCGCCGGCGATGCCGACGCCGAGCGCTGCGACCAGCATTTGCGGATACGTGGTGGCGTAGGTCAGGAAGAAGGTTGCCACGGCGGCGGCAAGCATGGTGGCGGTGAAGACGACACGACCGCCATAGCGGTCCGTCCAGATGCCCAAGACGACGCGGATGAGCGATCCGGTGAGGATCGGCGTGCCGACCAGCAGGCCGAACTGGGTTTCGGAGAGATTCAGATCCTTGCGGATCTGAATGCCGATGATTGCAAAGATCGTCCATACGGCGAAACAGACGGTAAAGGCGATGGTACTCATCGCCAAAGCAGTCCTTCGCCCCTGCGGATTGCCATCCAATGGGTTTGGCATAGCCATGCTCCTGGTTCGGATTACACGTATTTCCAAGCAATAAGAGACCAGTCGCGGATTGTTTTTGTTGATCTGGGTCAACAGTATTGTATTTAGGCGATATTTTTTCTAAACTGCATTTAGCATTATTTGAATGCTACTATTTTGACTCTACGTTTTACTTAGTTAGCCTAGCGATTTGACATTTTTCGTTCCATCGTTTGATATCCGCAGCAACGAGCCGGGACCGACGCGATGCGCGCTGAAGATATCGAGAAGCTGAAATGTCTGAACGTCTTCAGGGGGGTGAAGGAAAACACCTTCCAACGGGCAATAGCCCCCAGCTTCCTGCAATCATTCCCTGCCGGAACGATACTCCTCGAGGAGAATAGGCCAGCAGATTTTCTCTACATCGTCCTCGACGGACTGGTAGAAATGTCGTCGTCTGCAACTGGTGACGAGACGGTAATTGAAATACTCGGGCCCGTAAATCTGTTCATACTTGCGGCCGTGCTCAACAACGACATCTGTCTTCAGTCCGCCAGAACCCTGACGCCTGCCCGGATCCTGATGATCCCCGCCAACCTCATTCGCGAGCTGCTGGCAGAGGATCACGATTTCATGAAGGCGGTGGTGTTCGAACTGGCAAGCGCCTACCGGCGCACGGTCAAGGAATTGAAGAACCAGAAATTGCGCAGCGGAGCGGAACGGCTGGCCAACTGGCTGCTCCGGGAGGAGCGCAGCCAGGGCGGCGAAGGGCGCCTGACCATTCCGTACGAAAAACGGATCCTGGCCGCCTATCTCGGCATGACGGCGGAAAACCTGTCGCGCGGGTTTTCTGCCCTGTCGGCGCACGGCGTCACTATCAAGGGACTGCAGGTCGACATTGTCGATATCGGCAAGCTCATCGATTATGCCCGGCCCTCGCCGCTGATCGATGAGGGCGAACCGCGATTGCCGCGAAACCAACTGACCGCTGCGACACTTTAGCTACCGACGCATGGACCGCCACGACACAGCGGCGATGGACGCCCATACAGCCGTGCGCAGAAGCATCGCGCCAACGGTACGCATCTCGTAGAGCCCGCCGCCTGCCACATGCAGCCCGAAAGCTGCAAGCACCAGCGCCGTCGCCAGGGCAATCGCAATGGATAGCCAGACCGCCAAGCGCCGTTTCAGCAGGAGCCCCAGCCCGGCCAAGACATAGAAGAATCCGGCGATGAAATTGAACCACAAGACGAATGGAACGGCATTGCCCACGGCCGCCCGTGCCGCCTCGTCGCCGAACAGCGCCGTACCGCCGGAGAAGATCGTCAACAGGCCAAAGACAAGACCGAAGGCGCCTGCCGCCTTCAGTCCCCGGCCGCCGTGTGGAATCGTGCTCATGCAGTGCTCCCTTCCTGGTTTTCCAACTTACCATCGCGCAGATGGAAAAGCCGATCGAAACGGTCGTAGATCTTTTCGTCATGGGTCACCGCGACAATGCAGGCCTCCTGTTCGGCGGCGAGTTTGCGCAGCAGATCCATGACGATCCCAGCCCGCTTGGAATCGAGCGCCGCGGTCGGCTCGTCGGCGAGAATGATGCGCGGGCTGTTGGCGAGCGCGCGGGCAATCGCCACGCGTTGCGCCTCGCCGCCCGACAGCAGCGCCGGCATGGCATCCTTGCGGTGGCCGACTTCCAGGTAGTCCAAGAGTTCGATCGCCCTGCGCCTTGCCTCGCCGGCCGACTTCCCCGCCAGTTGCAGCACCAGCGCGACATTGTCCTTGGCGTCGAGGAACGGCAAGAGGTTGTGAAACTGGAAGATGAAGCCGATCTTGTCGAGCCGCAGCCGCCGGAGATCACCCCTCAGCCAGCGGTTCTCGTAGACCGGCTCCCCGTCCAGCCACACCCGCCCCTCGGTCGGGTCGATGATGCAGCCGATGATGTTGAGCAGCGTGGTCTTGCCCGAGCCGGACGGCCCGAGCAGCGCCACGACCTCGCCGGAGCGGACCTGAAGGTCGACCCCGCGCAGGGCATCGACGCGCGTCGCTCCCTCTCCATAGTGCTTGGAGATGGCCTTGAGGTCGATGATCAGGCGGCCTTGGGGATCAGCCATCGCGTCAGCCTCCGATTGCGGTCGCCGGATCGACCCTGAGCGCGGCACGAATGCCGAGGCCGCTGGCGAGGATGCAGACAACCAGAATAATGCCGGCAAGAGCCGCCGCATTGATCGGCTCCAGCATCACGCGGCGGGGGAAATAGTCCTTGATCAGCAGGATCAGCATCAGTCCGAAGCTCCAGCCGACGGCACCGAGCGCGATCGATTGCTGGACGATCAGCCCGATGATGGTGCGGTCGGGCGCGCCGATCAGCTTGAGCGTCGCGATCTGCTTCAGCTTCTCCATGGTCATGGTGTAGATGATGAGCGCGATGACGACGGCCGAAACGGTCAGCAAAATACCGAGAAAAAGGCCGATCTGCCGGCGTGCCCTGTCAACGACGGAGCGGACCAGCAAGTCCTCCTGGTCGGCCTGCGTCATGGCCGAGAGGTGTTTCCACTGGCGAACGGTGCGCGCTACCGAATCCACATCGGCATTGGCATCGACGCGGGCGATGACGGCGGCCACCGTGTTGCCGCTCTCGCCTGTCGCGCCGCGCGCTTCAAGGATACGGGCGGCAGGCGGTGCGAGCTGCGATTGCAGCGTCTGCGCATCCGAAAGCGTGATGTAGAGCACAGGATCGCCGCCGGAGTTCATCGCATCCTCGACAAGTCCGACAACTTCGAACCGGTTTCGGCCGAGCGTGATCCGATCGCCGATGGCGAGCCCCGACTTGCGGTCCGCGACCGCCTCGAAATGGCTCTGCCCGATGCCGCGCCCCTCAACCACCGCATCCGGGCCGCCGGGACGGCCACGCTCGTAGCCGATGATGTAGAGCCGGAGCGTCTTTCCGGCAAAGGCGGCTTCGACGGTCTGGTAGGTGATGCTGCCGGCATCGCTGACGCCGTGCAGACGCGCCACGGCATCGCGCGTCTCGCCGGGGATCTTGGAGGATTCGGCGAACGGGCCTTGCCGACCGGCTTCCACCACCCAGAGATCGGCCTTGGGAGCCTTGACGATGTTCAGCGCATCGGCCACGAGGCCGTTGTAGATCCCCATCATCGCCAGGACCACGGCCATCAACAGACTGAGACCGAGACAGGTCAGCACGAAGCGGAACAGATTGTGGCGGACATCGCGATAGGCAAGGTTCATGGCCGCGTCTCCCCGGCCATGCGTGCGGCCCGGCCCTCCACCAGCCCCTTCGACGGCGCGGTCACGACGCTGGCGCCGTCCGGCAGGCCGCTCACGATCTCGACCCGCGCATCCTCCGTTCGATGGCCGAAGGTCACCGGCACCTGGACCAGTTTGCGGTCCACGACGACGAACACCCGCCCCTGATGGCCGTCGAAGCCGCTGATCGCCGCCTCCGGCACCAGCAGCGCCTCCGGCAGTTCGTCGACCGTGATCCGCACCTCGGCCTGTTCGCCGAGAAAGGCCTGCGGCGGACACTTGTCGCAGGTGATCCAGACGCGGCGCTCCTCGTTGGCGCGGTCGCTCTCGATGCCGATGCGCGCCACCTTCCCCCTGTAGACGTCATGCGGCATGGATCGCAGCCGAACCTCGGCCGGCTGTCCGACGGCCAGCGCGCCGGCGCGTTCCTCGTCGATGTATGCCAAAGTCCAGACGGTCTTGGGATCCATGAGCGTGAAGATCGCATCACCGGTGCGCACGACGGCACCAGCTTCGGCATGGCGAGCGACGACGACCGCGTCGAAGGGTGCCTGCAGAACATGCTGCTTGAGCACGGCGGTCTCATAATCGAGTGCCGCGGCGGCATCGGCCGCTTGTGAAACGAGAACATCCACCTCCGTCTGCGCGACGGTGAGTTCGGCGGCTGCAACCTCAACGTCGCGTTTCGCCTCCTCGGCGGTCTGACGAGAAATCGCATTTCGACCAGCCAGTTCCTGCTGGCGTGTGTCGTCCGCCTGGCGTTGAGCAAGCACTGCCCTGGCTTTCTCGACATTGGCCTTCGCCTTGCGGGTATTTGCCGCCGTAGCGGCAATTGCCGCCTTGGCCCTTGCCACCCGGGCCTGCTGCGCATCCCGATGCAATCGCGCCAGCTCCTGGCCGCGCGTCACGACGTCACCGCTATCGACGGAGAGATCGGCCAGCGCACCGCCGACCTCGAACCCGATCTTCGATACGATCCGCGCCTCGACCGTGCCGAGCCCGTACACCTTCACCGCGACATTCCGCTCGACGGCGGCAACCGGAACGACGATCGGCCGCTTGGTCAAAAGGACATAGGCTAGAACACCTGTCGCGACGACCGCCACGGCCACCAGCAGGACTTTGATCTTTGCGCCCATCATGACTGCTTCCCCTCTATCGCCGACCCCAGGAACAACGCCATCTGCACGGTCAGTAGCCGTGCGCCCTCCGGCCGCAAGGCAAAGCCGCGCCCACCGAGCGACCATCGCATCGCCAGCCCCTGGACAAGCGAGATCAGCAGCACCGCGCCGTCCGCCGGATCGAGGTCCTGGCGGACCGTACCGGCATCGCGCGCCGCAGCCAGTTCGCCGGCAAGGATGCCGTGAAACGCCGTCATCAAACCGACGAAGGACTGGCGGAGCACGTCGTTCTCGACACGCAGTTCGCGCGAGAACAGGATCGCGGGTATGGCAGGGTTGGCTTCGATCAGCGCGAGCTGAGCATCGACCAGCGCCACAATTCGGCCTTCCGGCGTCGCGCTCGAGGCCTGGGCCTCACCCCAGGCCGCCTGCAGCCGATCGGCAATATCCGCCGCCACGGCCTGCCACAGGACGGTTTTTGTCGGGAAGTGCCTGAAGATCCCCGGTTGCGTCAGCCCGACAGCTTCCGCGACGGCATTGGTGGTCAGTCGGTCGGGCCCCAACTCGTCGGCAAGTCGCAGCGCCGCCCGCAATATCTCGTCCTTGCGCTCATCCGCCGTCTTACGCACCATCGTCGATCCGATCCTATAGTTAGTTATCGATCACTAACTATAGGAATGATGAAGAAAAGTCGAGGGGCTTTTTATGCGCAATCGCGTCAATCATTGATGGGGGGGGGGGTATCAGCCGGACAAACGTCGAACCAGGTCCACCGATCCGACCAGTCGGCATCCGCGCGTGAGACAGGATAATGACCGGCAATTTGACATTCATCTGCGGTGCGCCTACCTCGGAAAATCAACGCGTTGAACCGCCGGCCGTCCGGCCGAGCGTATTTGCCCGACTGCATGTTTGGAGGCGAAATGTCCGTTGCGCTGCCTGGAACCAAATGGTTGCCGCTGCTGCAGCAGGGCCTGACCATTCGCGCGCCCGCGATGATCGTTACGATCTACGGCGATATCGTCGTGCCGCGCGGCGGCGTGTTGTGGATGGGCACGCTGGTGGAGATCTGCGCGCGGCTCGGGATCAGCGAGACGCTGGTGCGCACCGCCGTCTCACGCCTGGTCGCGGCCGAGCAACTGGTCGGTGAGCGTGATGGCCGGCGATCCTACTATCGGCTGGCATCCGGTGCGCGGACGGAGTTCGCCGCCGCAGCGAGGTTGCTTTACGGCCCGCAGGCCGAGGCCGACGGTTTCCTCATCCATCATGCGCCGGGCCTTTCCGACGAGGTCATCCGCCGATTGCGTCTCGGCCGCATGGGGCCGGACCTCTACCTTCGGCCAAATCATCCGGAAAATGCTCCGCTTCCCGGCCTTGCCTTCCGCGCCGACGTCATGAAGGGCGGCGGCATGCTGGCCGAGTATGCGGCAACGCTCTGGGACCTCGGGTCATTAGCCGACGAGTACCGCGCGATGATCGATCTGTTCTCGCCGCTCGCGGCGGCGCTGGAGCAAGGCGAGACCTTGCTGCCGGCCGATGCGGTCAGCGCGCGGCTTCTGTTGGTTCAGGTCTATCGCGCCGTGCTTCTGCGTGATCCACGGCTGCCCGCCGACGCACTTCCCCTCGATTGGCCGGGTCTTGCGGCCCGCCGGCTCTTTGCCCGTCTCTACCGCTCGCTCTCCCCCCTGGCCGACGCCCATATCGCTGCCCGGTTCGAAGGCCGAGATGGCCATCTGCCGGCTGAAACGGCCGAGACCGCGACACGGCTGCAATCACTGTCGCTCGAGATTGCAAACTAAGTAGCAGAAAGAAAAAAGGATAATTCCTGCTCGGTAGGCAATCGACCCAAAACATCACGCATTCATCAAAAAACCGCTTTCCTGTGTGATGTTTTGGCGCTATAAGCTGACCGAACGGTTGGCGAATTGGAGACATGCCAGCTGCAGCTGATACTCGTGGAGGAGTGATCGATGAGCCAAGCCTTTATCTGCGATGCCGTGCGAACACCCGTCGGCCGCTATGGCGGGGTCCTCGCATCCGTGCGGGCGGATGATCTGGCTGCGTTGCCGCTGGCCGCGCTGATGGCGCGCAATCCGAGTGTCGATTGGTCCAAGGTCGACGACCTTATCTACGGCTGCGCCAACCAGGCCGGCGAAGACAATCGCAATGTCGGCCGTATGGCCGTTCTCCTGTCCGGCATGCCGATCAATGTTCCGGCAACGACCGTCAATCGCCTCTGTGGTTCCGGCATGGATGCCGTCGGCATGGCCGCGCGGGCGATCCGCGGCGGCGATTGCGACCTGGTGATTGCGGGTGGCGTCGAGAGCATGACGCGCGCGCCTTTCGTCATGCCGAAGGCGGATGCGGCCTTTTCCCGTTCGAACGCGGTCTACGACACCACGATCGGCTGGCGCTTTCCCAATCCCGAACTGAAAAAGAAGTTCGGCACCCATTCCATGCCCGAGACGGCCGACAATGTCGCCGAGCAGTACAATGTCAGCCGCGCCGATCAGGACGCCTTTGCCGCCCGCAGCCAGGCCCGCTGGGCCGCAGCCCAGGCCGCCGGTGTCTTTGCCGACGAGATCGTCCCCGTGACGATCCCGCAGAAGAAGGGCGAGCCGCTGGTCGTCTCGATCGACGAACATCCGCGTCCCGGCACCACGGCCGAACAGCTGTCGAAGCTCAAGGGCGTCAACGGCCCGGATCTCAGCGTCACCGCCGGCAATGCCTCCGGCGTCAACGATGGCGCGGCCGCGCTGGTGGTCGCCTCGGAAGCCATGGCCAGGGAACAGGGTCTGGCACCGCGCGCCCGGATCGTCGCCATGGCCGCAGCCGGCGTCGAGCCGCGCATCATGGGTGTCGGCCCGGTGCCGGCGGTCCGCAAGGTCCTGGCCCGCGCCGGCCTGTCGCTTTCGCAGATGGACGTCATCGAGCTCAACGAGGCGTTTGCGGCCCAGGCGCTCGCCGTCCTTCGGGAACTCGGGCTCCCCGACGATGCTGCGCATGTCAATCCGAACGGCGGCGCCATCGCGCTCGGCCATCCGCTCGGCATGTCCGGCGCCCGCCTCGTCACCACCGCCATGTACCAGCTTCACCGCACCGGGGGCCGCTATGCGCTCTGCACCATGTGCATCGGGGTGGGCCAGGGCATCGCCATCATCATTGAACGGATCTGAGCAGGGAGGAAACCGCCATGTATGCGCAAATGGTCAAGACCGACAGTGATCGGGTGAAGTCGCCGAACGAGATGTCACCGCAGGAGCGGGCCTTTCAGGAGCGCATCGACCGGGGCGAGAAGATCGAGCCCAAGGAGTGGATGCCCGAAAGCTACCGCAAGACGCTGATCCGCCAGGTCGGCCAGCACGCCCATTCAGAGATCGTCGGCCAGCTGCCGGAGGGCAACTGGATCACCCGGGCGCCCACGCTGGAGCGCAAGGCGATCCTTCTGGCCAAGGTGCAGGACGAGGCGGGCCACGGCCTCTATCTCTATTCCGCCGCCGAGACCCTCGGCGTCAGCCGCGACGAGCTTCTCGCGCTGCTGCATTCCGGCAAGATGAAGTATTCCTCGATCTTCAACTATCCGACGCTCAACTGGGCAGACATCGGTGCGGTCGGCTGGCTGGTCGATGGCGCCGCGATCATGAACCAGGTGCAGCTGCAGAAAACCTCCTACGGCCCCTATAGCCGGGCGATGATCCGCATCTGCAAGGAAGAGAGCTTCCACCAGCGCCAGGGCTACGACATCATGATGAAGATGGCCTTCGGTACGCCCGAACAGAAGGCGATGGCGCAGGATGCGCTCAACCGCTTCTGGTATCCGTCGCTGATGATGTTCGGTCCGTCCGACAAGGACTCCGTGCACTCCGCGCAGTCGATGCAGTGGAAGATCAAGATCAACACCAATGACGAACTGCGCCAGAAATTCGTCGACCAGACGGTGCCGCAGGCCAAGTATCTTGGGCTCACCATCCCCGACGAGAACCTGCGCTGGAACGAGGAGAAGGGCGGATACGACTTCTCCGAGCCGGACTGGGAAGAGTTCTTCAACGTCATCGCCGGCAATGGACCCTGCAATGCCGAGCGCCTCGGTGCCCGCGTCACCGCCTGGGAAGAAGGCGCGTGGTTCCGCGATGGCCTGATGGCCCATGCCGAAAAGCAAGAGGCGCGCCGGGCCGGGCGCAAGGCTGCCTGATCAATCCAATTCGGGGGCGGCCCGCCCGCTCCCGTCCGTCATTTGAACTTGGGAGGAATAGCAATGTCCAGCGAATGGCCCCTTTGGGAAGTCTTTATCCGCGGTCAACATGGCCTCAACCATCGCCATGTAGGCAGCCTGCATGCACCGGACGCCGAAATGGCGATCCGCAATGCCCGCGACGTCTACACCCGCCGCAACGAAGGCGTATCGATCTGGGTGGTGAAGTCGGTCGATATCACCGCTTCGTCTCCGTCGGAAAAGGGGCCCCTGTTCGAACCGTCGAACTCCAAGGTCTATCGTCACCCGACCTTCTTCGACATCCCGGCTGAAGTGGGGCACATGTGATGGCAACCGCAATCCCGGCGGTCGATCAGGCCGCATTCTTCGAATGGCTGCTCAGAATGGGAGACAACACGCTGATCCTCGGACACCGGGTATCCGAATGGTGCGGTCATTCGCCCGTGCTGGAAGAGGATATCGCGCTCGCCAACGTCGCGCTCGACCTGATCGGCCAGACCCAGTTCTGGCTGGGTCTTGCGGGTGAGGTCGAAGGCAAGGGGCGCACGGCGGACAATCTCGCCTATTTGCGCGATGCTGCGGCCTTCCGCAACGTGCTGCTCGTCGAGCGCCCGAACGGCGATTTCGGCAAGACGCTGATGCGGCAGTTCCTCTTCGATGCCTACCACATCGAAATGCTCCGCGCGCTCGTCGCCTCGAGCGATCCGCGCGTCATGGAAATCGCCCAGAAGGCGCTGAAGGAAGTGTCCTACCATTTCGAGCGCTCTGCCGACCTCGTCATCCGTCTCGGCGACGGAACCGAGGAAAGCCATCGCCGAATGCAGAAGGCGTTGGATGATCTGTGGCCCTATACGGCCGAGATGTTCCTCGACGATTCCGCCGACGAAGCCGTGGCTGAGGCCGGCATCGCGCCGCTTCCCTCGGCGCTGAAGGCAGCCTGGGACAGTTCGGTCGGCGAAGTGCTCACGGAAGCGACGCTCGTTCGCCCGGACGGCAGCTACCAGCACAAGGGTGGCAAGCGCGGGGTCCATACCGAGCATCTGGGCTATATCCTCGCCGACATGCAGTTCCTGCAGCGGGCCTATCCGAACTCGGTCTGGTGAGGGCGGTGCGATGGACGCCAGGACATTGCCCGAAACGGAAGAGGTCTGGCGCTGGCTGGGCGAGGTGCCGGATCCGGAAATCCCCGTCATCAGCCTGACCGATCTGGGCATCATTCGCGATGTCTCATGGGACGGCGACACCCTCGTTGTTGCCGTTACCCCGACCTATTCGGGCTGCCCGGCAACGACAGTGATCAACCTCGACATCGAGGCGGCGCTCAAGGGCCACGGCATCGAGAAACTACGTCTCGAACGACGGTTGTCGCCCGCCTGGACGACGGACTGGATCAGCGCCGAGGGGCGGGAAAAGCTGCGCGCCTACGGCATTGCGCCGCCGATCGACGGCACAGCCGCCGACGGGCGGCTGATGGCCCGGGCCAGCCGGCTTGCCGGTTCGAACCTCGCCGTCGCCTGCCCGCGTTGCGGCTCGACCAGGACCGAAAAAGTCAGCCAGTTCGGCTCGACCCCGTGCAAGGCGAGTTACCGATGCCGCGACTGTCTGGAACCCTTCGACTATTTCAAGTGCATCTGAGGATGCGGAGGACATAACTCATGGCACGCTTTCATCCCCTGACCGTGACCGACATCCGCCACGAGACCCGTGATGCGGTGGTCGTGACGCTCAAGCCGCGCGAGGAGGATCGCGCAGCCTTCGATTTCACCCAGGGCCAGTACCTGACTTTCCGCCGCGATTTCGAGGGGGAAGAGTTGCGCCGGTCCTACTCGATCTGTGCGGGCAAGGACGAGGGCGTCCTGCGCGTCGGCATCAAGCGCGTCGACGGCGGCGCGTTCAGCAACTGGGCCAATGGCAATCTCGCGCCGGGCGACGTAATCGAGGCCATGCCGCCGATGGGCCGCTTCTACATGGACATCGATCCGGCCGCCGAGAAGCAGTACCTCGGCTTTGCCGGCGGCTCCGGCATCACGCCGCTGCTGTCCATCATCAAGACGGTCCTGGCACGCGAGCCGAAGTCCCAGTTCACGCTGGTCTATGCCAACCGCCAGATCAATTCGATCATGTTCCGGGAGGAGCTGGAGGACCTGAAGAACACCTATCTCGGCCGTTTCTCCGTCCTGCATGTGCTGGAAAGCGAAGTGCAGGAGATCGACCTGTTCACCGGCCGTCTCGACGAGAACAAGCTTTCTGCGCTGTTTTCCACCTGGATCGATCCGAAGTCGATCGACGCCGCCTTCATCTGCGGGCCCGAGCCGATGATGCTGACCATCGTCGCCAGCCTCAAGGCGCATGGGCTGAAGGACGAGCAGATCAAGTTCGAACTCTTCGCCTCTGGCCAGCCGGGCCGCGCCAAGAACCGTGTTGCCTCGGTCAGCGCCGAGGAAGCGGCGGCCGTGGTAGAGGCGACGATCACGCTCGACGGCACCACGCGGACCTTCAAAATGCCCAAGCACGGCGTCAGCATTCTCGAGGCGGCGATCGCCCAGAGCATGGACGCCCCCTTCTCCTGCAAGGCCGGCGTCTGCTCCACCTGCCGGGCGAAGGTGCTCGAAGGCGAGGTCGAGATGGACACCAACCACGCACTTGAGGACTACGAGGTCGAAGCCGGCTACGTGCTGACCTGCCAGTGTCACCCGCTGACCGAGAAGGTCGTGCTCTCCTACGACGAATAACCTCCCAAGCGGCGGGGCCACTTGTGCCCCGCCGACTGCACTGAATAAACCGATCCAGGAAGGATGACTTCATGAATGTTTCGGCCCGCGTTCCGCGCCGTCTCGAAAGCTATGTCTGCGGCCGCTGGACACCCGGCGACAAGCAGGGCGTTCCGCTACTCGATGCCTCGACGGGTGCCGCAATCGCATTCATCGACTCGACCGGCATCGATTTTGCCGCAGCACTCGCCTATGGCCGCGAGGTCGGCGGACCGAACCTGCGCGCCCTGTCCTTCCATGAACGGGCGCAGATGCTGAAATCCCTCGGCCAGGTCCTGATGGACCTGAAGGAGGAATTCTACGCCGAGAGCGCGCTGACCGGTGCCACCCGTGCCGACGGCTGGGTCGACATCGAGGGCGGCATCGGCACCATGCTGTCCTATTCCTCCAAGGCGCGCCGCGAACTGCCGAATACCCGCGTGCTGCTCGACGGCGACGTGGAACTGCTGTCCAGGGACAACAGCTTCTCCGCCCAGCATATCCTCACCCCGCTGCACGGCATCGCCGTCCACATCAACGCCTTCAACTTCCCCGTCTGGGGCATGCTGGAAAAGATCGCCCCGACGCTGATCGCTGGCGTCCCCTCGCTGGTCAAGCCGGCAAGCCAGACCGCCTATCTGACCGAACTCGTGGTCCGGCGGATCATCGAGACCGGCATCCTGCCGGAAGGTTCGTTGCAGCTGGTGTCGGGCTCCGTTGGCAACCTGCTCGACCATGTCGAGGGGCAGGACGCGGTGACCTTTACCGGCTCCGCCTGGACCGGCCGCAAGCTCAAGTCTCATCCGGCGGTGGTGGCCAATTCGGTGCGCTTCACCATGGAGGCCGACAGCCTGAACGCGTCGATTCTTGGGCCTGATGCCGCTCCGGGCACGGAGGAGTTCGACCTCTTCGTCAAGGAAGTGGCGCGCGAGATGACGTCCAAGGCCGGGCAGAAATGCACCGCCATCCGTCGTGTGATCGCACCCAAGGCCCATGTCCAGGCGCTTGTCGAAGCGCTCGGCGATCGTCTCTCGAAGACCGCGCTCGGCAACCCCTCTGACGAGGGCGTGCGCATGGGGCCGCTGGCAAGCCTCGCCCAGCGCGACGAAGTGCGCGAGCGCATCCGCGACCTTTCCGCCGATGCCGAGATCGTCGCCGGCGATCCGGACAATGTCCGCGTCTTCTCCGGCGATGCCGAGAAGGGCGCCTTCCTCAATCCGGTTCTTCTCTATTGCGACAAGCCGTTTACCGCCTCTGCCGTCCACGATGTCGAGGCATTCGGGCCTGTCTCCACCGTGATGCCCTATGAGGGGATCGAGGAAGCGATTGCGCTCGCCCACAAGGGCAAGGGTTCGCTGGTCGCCTCGGTCTTCACCAACGATCCGAAGGTCGCCGAAGAAATGGTGATCGGCATGGCGCCCTATCATGGCCGTGTCCTGATCGGAAACCGAGCCTCGGCAAAGTCCTCGACGGGCCATGGATCGCCCCTTGCAGGGCTGGTGCATGGCGGGCCGGGCCGCGCCGGCGGCGGCGAGGAAATGGGCGGCATGCGCGGCGTCAAGCACTACATGCAGCGCACCGCCGTCCAGGGCACCCCGCGTCTCCTTTCGGCCGTCACCGGCCGCTGGATCGAGGGTGCCGGGGCCGGCGACACGAGCGTCCATCCGTTCCGCAAGTCGCTGGCGGAGCTGAAGATCGGCGACCAGATCGTCACCGCCAAGCGAACGGTCACGCTCGAGGACATCGAGCACTTCGCCCACTTCACCGGCGATACCTTCTATGCCCACATGGACGAGGCGGCGGCCAAGGCCAACCCCTTCTTCGACGGGCGCGTGGCGCACGGATACCTGATCGTCTCCTTCGCCGCCGGCCTGTTCGTCGATCCGGATCCGGGTCCGGTGCTTGCCAATTACGGCGTCGACAACCTGCGCTTCCTCACCCCCGTCAATCCGGGCGACACGCTGCAGGTTCGATTGACCTGCAAGGAGATCAATCCGCGCGCCAATGCCGATCATGGCGAAGTCCGCTGGGACTGCCAGGTGACGAACCAGAATGGCGCAGTCGTCGCGCAATACGACGTCTTGACCATGGTCGCCAAGACCTGGAACGCGGCTTGAGGACATGCAAAAAAACCGACGGCCAGAATTAACCTGGCCGTCGGTATGAAGAATTTTGTCAGGAAGAATGGGCGCCGGTTGAAGCTTGCGGGCGGCGGTTAGCGAACCGCCTTGATGCCTTCGAGGATCAGGGTCGTCGCCACATCGGCATAGTCTTCGCGGGTGATGCGACCGCCGTCCCGGAACCACATGTAGACCCAGTTCATCATGCCGAACAGCGACATGGTGACCGGCATCAGCAGAGGTCGCTCTCTGCTGTCGAGTTCCGGATTGATTTCTTTGAGCACATTCGAGAACCGGCGCACGATCCGTCGTTCGATCGCGGTAATGCCTGCCTTCTGCTCGTCGGACAGGGCCGAGGTGGCGTTGAGCTGTACCTTGTGCTGGTTGTCTGCCCCGCGATAGTTTTCCAGCACCACGCCGACCAGCCGCCGGAGCCGCTTCTCCGGTGAATCGTTCGCATCGTCGGCCGCCTCGATCGCCTGGTCAAGCTCTTCCAGATGGGTAATGATGATCGCGTAGATCAGCGCATCCTTGCTCGGATAGTAGTGATAGAGCAGTGCCTTGGAGACGCTGGAATGACTGGCGATCTGGGACATGGAAGCCTTTTCCATGCCCTGCTCGGCAAATACGGCGGCGGCATTGTCGAGAAGGCCGCGGCGCTTTTCCTCAAAATCGGTTGCCCGGGTGCGAGCCATATTTTCACTTTCCTACTCGCAGAACGCCTGCAAAAGGGGGGCCTTGTCGCCCCCGCCTGAATATATCAATTGCCTTTGCCCTGTCATGGGTCGCGTTTCAGGTCTTCGGGCGGTTATCCACCACACGCTTGGCCTTGCCTTCCGAACGGGCGATGGACGTCGGGTCCTGAACCTCGATCTTGGTGGTGATGCCGACGACGCTCTTGATGTGGTGCGCCAGTTCCTTGGCCGATTGCGCACGCGCCGCAGCATCGGTGAAATTAGCCGCGCATTCGACGTGGACGGTCATGTTGTCCATGCGGCCGGCGCGCGTGAGCTCGATCTGGAAGTGCGGGGCAAGTCCGGCGCATTTCAGGATCTGTTCCTCGATCTGCGTCGGGAAGACATTGACGCCGCGCAGGATGATCATGTCGTCGCTGCGGCCGGTGATCTTCTCGATGCGCCGCATCGAACGCGCCGTGCCCGGCAGAAGCCGCGTCAGGTCGCGGGTGCGGTAACGCACCATCGGCAGGCCTTCCTTGGTCAGCGTGGTGAAGACCAGTTCGCCGAGCTCGCCGTCGGGCAGCACGGCACCGGTCACCGGGTCGATGATTTCCGGATAGAAATGGTCTTCCCAGACGTGCAGACCGTCCTTGGTCTCGACGCATTCATTGGCGACGCCCGGCCCCATGACTTCGGAGAGGCCGTAGATGTCGACGGCGTGCATGTTGAAGGCCTGTTCGATCTCGCTGCGCATGGCATTGGTCCAGGGTTCGGCACCGAAGATGCCGACCTCGATCGAGCTTTCGCGCGGATCGATGCCCTGGCGGCGAAACTCGTCGAGGATCGACAGCATGTAGGAGGGCGTCACCATGATGATGCGCGGCTTGAAGTCGTTCATCAGCGTGACCTGGCGCTCGGTCATTCCGCCGGAGATCGGCACGACGGTGCAGCCAAGCCGTTCGGCCCCGTAGTGCGCGCCAAGGCCACCGGTGAACAGGCCGTAGCCATAGGCGACATGCACGATGTCACCCGGACGGCCGCCGGACGCGCGGATCGAGCGAGCGACGACATCGGCCCAGACGTCGATGTCGTGCTTGGTGTAGCCGACCACCGTCGGCTTGCCGGTGGTGCCGGACGAGCCGTGGATACGGACCAGTTTTTCCCGGGGAACGGCGAACATGCCGAAGGGATAGGTGTCGCGCAGGTCGGTCTTGGTGGTGAAGGGGAACTTCGAGAGATCCGAAAGCGTCTTCAGGTCTTCCGGATGCACGCCGTGCTCGTCGAACCGCTGGCGATAGAACGGCGAGTTTTCGTAGGAATGCTTCAGCGAGCGCTTCATCCGGTGAAACTGGAGCGCCGAGATTTCATCCCGCGAGGCGATTTCGATCGGGTCCAGATCTTGGGGACGGGTTACAAAGTCGAGCATGATTTCCTCCCTGGGATACGTCTTGGTTCAGGCGGGATCGGGCAGGTGGGTGCCCTTCACCGTTCGCGACAGGCCGCGAAACTCGGCGACCAGGTCGCCGTTCTGATTTGAAATGCGAATGTCGTAGATGCCGGACCGGCCCTTGCGCGAGACTTCGCGGGCCTCCGCTGTCAGCCGGTCGCCGATCCTCCCGGGACTGATATAGGTAATCGAGCAGTTCTGCGCGACGGTCAGCTGATTGTAGCCGTTGCAGGCAAAGGCGAAGGCGCTGTCGGCCAGCGTGAAGATATAGCCGCCGTGGCAGTTGCCGTGACCGTTGGACATGATCTTGGTGATCTCCATCGACAGGGTCGCCTGCCCCGGCGCGATGTGCTCAATGCGCATGCCGAGATTTTGCGACGCCGTGTCGAGGTCCCACATCGCCTTGGCGCAGGCCTCGGCCATTTCCTGTGCGTTCATCGTCATCGGCCCGAAAACTCCGGCTTGCGCTTCTCGAGGAAGGCGGTGACGCCTTCGGCATAGTCGGCCGTGCGGCCAGCTTCGCGCTGGCAGTCTCGCTCCATGTCGAGCTGATCGTCGAGGCTGTTGGTGGCCGCCGCCTGGATGAGGCGCTTGGTGAGGCCGAGGCCGCGCGTTGCGCCTTCGGCCAGCGAGCGAGCCAGCGTCTCGGCCTCGCCGATCAGCTGATCGTCGTCGACGGCCTTCCAGATCAGGCCCCAGTCGGCGGCGCGCTCCGCCATCAGCGGCTCAGCGGTCATGGCGAGCGCCTTGGCGCGCGGTTCGCCGAGGATGCGGGCGAGGCTCCAGCTGCCGCCGGCATCGGGGATCAGGCCGATCTTTGAGAAGGCCTGGATGAACTTCGCGGAGCGGGCCGCGAGCACGATATCGCAGGCGAAGGCGATGTTGGCGCCGGCTCCTGCCGCGACGCCGTTGACCGCGCAGATCACCGGTTTTTCCAGCGAGCGGATCAGACGCAGCGTCGGATTGTAGAAGGTTTCCAGCGTGTGGCCGAGATCGGGAGCGGGGCCGCCCTTGCGCGGATCGCGGTCGCCGAGGTCCTGGCCGGCGCAGAAGCCGCGGCCGGCGCCGGTCAGCAGGACGGCCCGCACGCCGGCATCGTCATGGGCGCGCTGAAGCGCCGCGCGCAGGGCGAGGTGCATTTCTTCATTAAACGAATTGAGTTTGTCCGGCCGGTTCAGCGTCAGCCGCAGAACCCCGTGATCCATCGTCACCAGAACGGTGTCGGATTGGTGCATCGCTCTCTCCCTGGTCCCCGCTCCGAATTTTCCCGGGGGCGTAAAAAGATCTTGCATAAACCGACCGGACGGTCAATGATAAAGGCAGGAGCAGGGAGGAAATTGCCATGAACGACATGTTCGACCGCCATCGCGGTCTGTTGGAGACGGCTGTCAAGGCCCTGTCCGACCGGGGTTTCTGGTCGCCCTTTCCGGAAGTTCCGAGCGGCAAGATCTATGGCGAAACCGCCAAGGACGATGGCGAGGCTTTTTTCAAGGCCCTGCTCGGCACGCAGTTCGAACTGCCCGGCCACCCGGAAGATGCCCGCCTCGGTTCCGAAGTCTCGCCCTGGGGACCTGACCTCAATATCCTTTATCCGGCAGCCGGTGCCGCGACGCTCGTTGCCGCCTCCAAAGCGGCCGGCGATGCCTGGGCCGATGCCTCGCCAGAGCTGCGCGTTGGCGTCTGCCTCGAAATCCTGACGCGGCTCAACCGCATAAGCTTTGAAATGGCCAATGCCGTGATGCACACGACCGGCCAGGCCTTTCCCATGGCCTTCCAGGCCGGCGGTCCGCATGCCCAGGACCGTGGTCTCGAAGCCGTCGCCACCGCCTGGGCGGAAATGACCCGCATGCCGGGCCAGGCCACCTGGGAAAAGCCGCAGGGCAAGGCGGCGCCGATCGTTCTGGAAAAGAACTGGCAGGTCGTGCCGCGCGGCGTGGCGCTGGCCATCGGCTGCCAGACCTTCCCGACCTGGAACACCTATCCGGGCCTGTTCGCGAGCCTCGCGACCGGCAATACCGTGATCGTCAAGCCACATCCCGGCGCCATCCTGCCGCTCGCACTGACCGTGAAGGTGGCGCGCGAAGTCCTGGTCGACGCAGGTTTCCCGGCTGACGTGGTCCTGCTGGCTGTCGATCAGGCCGGCGCCGAAATCACCAAGGAACTGGTCACCCACCCGGACATCGGCATCATCGACTACACCGGCTCCAGCGCCTTCGGCGAATGGGTGCGCGACAATGCCCGTTCCGCCCAGGTGTTTACCGAGGAAGCCGGGGTGAACTCGATCGTCGTCGCCGCGACCGACGATTTCTCCGGCATGTGCGCCAACATCGCGTTTTCGCTGTCGCTCTATTCCGGGCAAATGTGCACGGCCCCGCAAGACATTTTCGTACCCCGTGCCGGCATCTCGACCAATGAAGGGCACAAGAGCTTCGACGAAGTTGCAGCCGCGATCGGCGCTGCGGTCGACGCGCTGCTGAGCGACCCGGCACGCGCTTCCGGTGTCTGTGGCACGATCGCCAATCCGGCGACGTTGGCACGGATCGACAAGGCGCGCGGCTTTGGCCGGATCGTCCGCGATTCGCAGCCGCTGACCATCGGTTGTAGCGCCACCCCACTGATCATCGCCCTGGACGCCGCCGAGACGCAGGTTCACGAGGACGAGTGCTTCGGGCCGGTTGCCTTCATTATCGCGGTCGACAGCGCCGAAGCCGGCATTGACGCAGCCGCCAACCTTGCCCGCAGCAAGGGCGCAATTACCGCCGCGCTGTACGACACCGACGAGGCGCGTATCGCCTACGCGGTGAAGGCCTTCGCCCGGGCCGGCGTTAACCTGTCGATCAACCTGACCGGCAACATTTTCGTCAACCAGTCCGCGGCATTTTCCGACTTTCACGTCACCGGCGGCAATCCCGCCGGCAATGCCAGCCTGACCGACACTGCCTTCGTCGCCAACCGGTTCCGGCTGGCGATGTGGCGCCGCCCCAAGGCGGCGTAATCGACTTCATTATTCAACGTTCTCAGGGAGGAGACACAATGAAAATCACCACGACAACCGCACTCGCCACGCTGATGGCATTGGGCATCGCAACCGCTGCCCAGGCCGAGATCAAGATCGGTGCCACCGTATCGGCAACCGGCCCCGCCTCGTTCCTCGGCGACCCGGAAGCCAAGACGCTCGAAATGCTGGTGGAGGAAATCAATGCCGCCGGCGGCGTCAACGGCGAACCGCTGAAGCTCGTCCTCTATGACGACGGCGGCGACCCGAACAAGGCGCGCACCTTCGCGACCCGCCTCGTCGAAGACGACGAAGTCGTCGCCATCATCGGCGGCACGACGACCGGCACGACCATGTCGATCATTCCGGTCGCCGAGGACTCGGAGGTTCCGTTCATCTCGCTCGCCGGCGCGATCGAAATCATCGATCCTGTCAAGCACTGGGTCTTCAAGACCCCGCATACCGACCGCATGGCCTGCCAGAAGATCTTCGAGAACATGAAGAAGAACGCCATCACCAAGATCGGCGTGATTTCCGGCACCGACGGCTTCGGCGCCTCGATGCACAAGCAGTGCGTCGCCGTAGCGGGTGATTACGGCATCGAGATCGCAGCCGACGAGACCTATGGCCTGCAGGACGCGGACATGACCCCGCAGCTGACCAACATCAAGGGCACGGCCGGCGTGCAGGCCGTGCTGAATGCCGGCTTCGGCCAGGGCCCGTCGATCGTGACGCGCAACTATTCGCAGCTGGCCGTCGGCCTGCCGCTCTACCAGTCGCATGGTGTCGCCTCCGACGGCTTCATCGAGCTGGCCGGCGCAAAGGCCGCCGAAGGCGTGCGCCTCCCCGGTACCGCCCTGCTGGTCGCCGGCCTCCTGGCGGATGGCGATCCCCAGAAGTCAGTCGTAATGGCCTACAAAACCGCCTATGAGAAGAAGACAGGTTCTGCCGTCTCGACCTTCGGCGGCTATGCCCATGACGCGCTGCGCATTCTCGTTGATTCGATCGGACGTGCCGGTTCCGCAGAACCGGAAGCGATCCGCGATGCAATCGAGTCCACGTCCGGCCTGGTCGGCACCACCGGTGTCGTCACGATGAAGGCGGACGATCACCTCGGCCTCGATCTCTCGGCATTCCGTATGCTCGAGATCAAGAATGGTGGCTGGACCATCATCGAGTAAGCACCTGGCTCGCTCCGTTCACGGGGCGATGGCATTGGCGCGGAGCCTGCGTGCGACATGCAGGCTCCGCCTCAAGAATGTTCGGCCACAGTGGGGTCTTTGATGCCTGAACTGATGCAGTTTCTTCTTTCCGGCCTGACGGTCGGCGCAGTCTACGCGCTCGTCGCGCTGGGCTTCACCATCATCTACAACGCCTCCGATGTGGTGAACTTCGCCCAGGGCGAGTTCGTCATGCTGGGCGGCATGATCACGGTGTTTGCCTTCGACGCCGGCCTGCCTCTGCCACTGGCCGCGTTGATCGCCATCGCCCTGACCGCGGCCATCGGCGTGGCGCTCAACAAGCTCGCCATCGAACCGGCGCGCGGCGCACCTGTGGTCTCGCTGATCATCATCACCATCGGTGCATCGATCTTCATTCGCGGCGTGACGCAGCTCGTCTTCGACAAGCAGCTTCACCGTTTCCCGGCTTTCACCGGCGACGAGCCGATCAAGATCCTCGCCGCCACCATTCTGCCGCAGAGCCTGTGGGTCATCGCCGGGGCGGTCGTCGTGTTCGTCGGCCTTTGGCTGTTCTTCACCCGCACATTGACCGGCAAGGCGGTGCTTGCCACCTCCAACAATCGCCTCGCCGCACAGCTCGTCGGCATCAACACGAACTGGGTGATGACGCTCTCCTTCGCGCTTTCGGCCGCCATCGGTGCGCTCGCCGGCGTGCTGGTCACCCCGATCACGCTGACCAGCTACGATCTCGGTATCGCGCTGGCGCTTAAAGGTTTTGCCGCCGCCATGCTCGGTGGGATGGGCAATCCGAAGGGTGCGCTCGTCGGCGGCATCCTGCTCGGCCTGTTCGAGGCGCTGACGGCCGGCTTTATCAGCTCGCAATACAAGGATGCGGTCGCCTTCGTCGTCATCCTCGCCGTCCTCTTCGCCATGCCGCAAGGCCTCTTCGGACGCAATTCGGTCAATCGGGTGTGATGATGCGGCTCACGACAAAACAGACCACTCTGCTGGTGCTGGCGCTGCTGATCGCCGCCACGCCCTTCTTCTTCCCGTCGGCCTTCTATTTCCGCGTCGGTTCGCTGCTCTTCGTCAACGGCGTGGCGGTGCTCGGCATCGTCATCCTGACCGGCTTTGCCGGACAGATCAGCCTCGGCCATGCGGGCTTTGCAGGCATCGGCGCCTATGCTTCGGCGCTGGCGCCCGTGCATCTCGGCCTGCACCCGGCGTTCGCTGCACTCCTTGGCGCGGCGCTCTCGGCTGCGATCGCCTATGGGGTCGGGCGGCCGATCCTGCGACTCAAGGGCTATTATCTCGCCGTCGCATCGCTCGGTTTCGGTATCCTGGTTTCCATGGTGCTGTCCAACGAAGCCTGGTTGACGGGCGGGCCGGACGGCATCGCCGTTGCCGATCTCGGCCTTCGCCAGGCGCTCGGTGCGCTGGGGCTCAAGCTTTCTGCACCGGAATTCTGGTACTTTTTCTGCGGGCTCTGCCTTTTGATCGGCGCATGGCTGGCCCTCAATCTCTACGACAGCCCGACGGGCCGCGCGCTGCGTGCCCTGCATGGTTCCGAGATCGCCGCAAGCACGGTCGGTGTCGACGTCGCCCGGCTGAAGCTGCAGGCCTTCGTCATCTCCGCAGTTTTTGCCTCGGTCTCCGGTTCCCTGCTGGCCCTGCAGAACAAGTTCATCACGCCGGACGTCGCCGGCTACATGCACTCGATCGAGCTCGTCACCATGGCCGTGCTCGGCGGCGCGGGATCGGTGCTCGGCGCCATTCTCGGCGCCGGCATCCTGACGCTCCTGCCGCAGGTGCTCACCGTGTTTGCCGAATATGAACAGGTCATGCTCGGCCTGGTCATGATGCTGGTAATGATCTTCCTGCGCGAAGGCCTGCTGCCGTCACTGCTGCGTCAATTCACCGGGAGGGGAGCATGAGCCTTCTTAGCGTCGAGGGATTGGGAATTGCCTTCGGCGGCCTGAAGGCCGTCGACAATGTCAGCTTTTCCGTCAATCCCGGGGAAATCGTCTCGGTCATCGGCCCGAACGGTGCCGGCAAGACCACCCTGTTCAACATGATTTCCGGCGTCTACATGCCGAAATCCGGCAAGGTGAAGCTCAGCGGTGAAGAGGTGACCGGGTTTTCTCCGCATCTTCTGGCACGGCGCGGCATGTCGCGCACGTTCCAGAACCTGCAGATCTTCCAGAACATGACCGTGCTCGAGAACGCCATTGCCGGCTTTCATCTGCGCGAGAAGGGCTCGGTGTTCGCCGACCTGCTCGGGCTTCCGGCGTCACGCCGGCGATCGAGGAAAGCGCAGGCCGGGGCGCGCGAACTCCTGGCACGCGTCGGCCTTGCCAACGCCGCCGAACTGGAGGCCGGCAACCTCTCCTATGGTGCGTTGAAGCGGCTGGAGATCGCCCGGGCCCTCGCCCTCGACACCAAGGTCCTGCTGCTCGACGAACCGGCCGCCGGCTGCAATGCGGTAGAGACCGAGGAGATCGACCACCTGATCGCCGAGGTGGCCGCCTCCGGCGTCGCCATCCTTCTGGTCGAGCACGACATGAAGATGGTCATGCGCATCTCCAACCACATCGTCGTCCTCGATCATGGGGTGAAGATCGCCGAGGGTGATCCCGCCACCGTGGCCCGCAATCCCGATGTCGTCGCGGCCTATCTCGGAACTCAGGCACAGGAGGCGTCCCATGCTCACGGTTGAGGGACTGCGGTCGCGCTATGGCCGCATCGAGGCGCTGCACGGCATCGACCTGCACATCGATTCCGGCGAGATCGTCACCATCGTCGGCGCCAATGGCGCGGGCAAGACGACCTTGCTGCGCTGCCTGTCCGGCCTGCAGCCGATCAGTGCCGGACAGATCATCTTCCGCGGTGAGGCGCTGGCCACAACGCCCGCCTACAAGCGTCTCAAGCGAGGTCTTGCCCAGTCTCCGGAAGGCCGGCAGATCTTCACCAACCTGACGGTGGAGGAAAACCTGCGCCTCGGGGCCTTTCTCTTCACCGACGATCGGGTTGACCGGGACATGGAAAACGCCTTCCAGATGTTCCCGATCCTCAAGGAAAAGCGCAACCTCGCCGCCGGCGGCCTGTCCGGCGGCCAGCAGCAGATGCTGGCCATCGCCCGCGCGCTGATGGGGCGGCCCTCCTGCCTGCTGCTCGACGAGCCCTCCATGGGCCTGGCACCCATCCTCGTCCAGCAGATCTTCGACGTGGTGAAAAGCATGCGCGATCTCAAGGTCACCGTGCTCCTCGTCGAGCAGAACGCCTTCGGTGCCCTGTCCGTCGCCGACCGTGGCTATGTCATGGAAACGGGCAAGATCACCATGGAAGGACCGGCCAGCGATTTGCTCGCCGATCCCCGCATTCGAGAAGCCTATCTGGGAATCTGATTACACATGTCCGTCGTCACCATCGCCCGTGAGGGAAACATCGCCGTCGTCACGATCGACAACCCGCCCGTCAACGCGTTGAGCCAGGCCGTGCGCCAAGGTCTTTTGGACGCGGTGACCGCCCTGGACGGCGATCCCGATGTCTCGGCCGTGGTTCTCGCATGCGCCGGACGAACCTTCATCGCCGGCGCCGATGTCAGCGAATTCGACAAGCCGCCGCAGCCGCCCCACCTTCCCGATGTCGTCTCGGCCATCGAACTGGCGGCCAAGCCCTGGATCGCGGCGATCCATGGTTCTGCCCTTGGCGGCGGCTTCGAGGTCGCGCTTGGCTGCCGTTTCCGCCTTGCGACCGTGGATGCCTCGGTCGGCCTGCCGGAAGTGACGCTTGGGCTCGTTCCCGGTGCCGGCGGAACGGTGCGCACGCCGCGTCTCGCCGGCGTGGAGGCCGCCGTCGATCTGGTGACCACGGGCAAGCCGGTGCGCGCGCCGCGGGGGCTGGAGCTGGGGCTGATCGACAGTGTTGTCGAGGGTGATCTGCGCACGGCTGCCATCGCCTTCGCCCGGGAACGGCTCGTGGGGCCCCTTCCCCAGCCGCTGTCGCTTCGTCCCGCGCCGACAGCGCCGGATGCCTTCTGGACCGAGGCCGAGGCAGCGATTGCCAAGCGCGCCAAGGGCGAAGTTGCACCGCTGAAAGCCCTTGCCTGCCTGCGCCGGGCAACCGAAGCCGACTTCGCCGCGGCGATGCAGTTCGAGCGTGCCACCTTCCTGGAACTGCGGGCCTCGAGTCAGGCGGCGGCGCTGCGTCACGTCTTCTTCGCCGAACGGGCAGCCCCGCGGCCGGCAGCCTTGTCGGGCGTCCAGGCCCTGCCGCTTCGCAATGCCGCCGTGATCGGCGGCGGCACGATGGGCGCGGGCATTGCCGCCGCCCTGCGCGATGCCGGATTGCCCGTCATCCTGATCGAACGGGACAATGCGGCCGTCGAGCGCGGCATCGCGAATCTGAAGGACATCTTCGCCAGCGCGGTCAAGCGCGGGCGCCTGACCGAGGCATCCGCCGAAGCACGGCTTGCCGGGGTCCTGGGCTCTACTGACTATGCCATGCTTGCTGATACCGACCTCGTGATCGAGGCCGTGTTCGAGGAGCTTTCGGTCAAGCGCCAGGTGTTTGCGCGACTGGGTCGCGTCTGCCGTCCCGATGCGGTGCTGGCGACCAACACCTCCTATCTCGATCCGCGGGCGATCGCCGAGGGCCTGCCCAATCCCGGGCGCTTCATCGGCTTGCATTTCTTCAGCCCGGCCAATGTCATGAAGCTGCTGGAGATCGTGCCGACGCCGCAGACGACCGACACTACGCTGGCGACCGGCTTCGCCCTTTCCCGGATGCTCGGCAAGGTGCCGGTGCGTGCCGGTATCTGCGAAGGCTTCATCGGCAACCGCATACTCAAGCGGTATCGCGCCGAGGCGGAGGCGCTGGTTCGGCAAGGCGTGGCGATTGCCGCCGTCGATGCGGCCATGCGCGGCTATGGCTTTGCCATGGGCCCCTTCGAAGCGCAGGATCTCGGCGGCCTCGACATCGCGTTCCTGCAACGCGAAGGCGCGCGGGCGGCGGGCCAGGATGTGCCGGAAACGCTCGGCGACATTCTGGTGCGGGCCGGCCGCAAGGGCCAGAAGACCGGCGGCGGCTGGTACGACTACAAGCCTGGCGATCGCCGGCCTGTTCCTTCGGACGAGGTGACCCGGCTCCTCGGCGCCCTGATCGAACCCGGCCCAGCACTGAATGCCGAGGCGATCGCCGTACACCTGGTCGGCGCCATGGCCCGAGAGGGCGAAGCGATCCTGGCGGAAGGCATCGCCGAAAAGGCCTCAGACATCGATCTGGTCGAAATCCACGGCTACGGTTTCCCTCGCTGGCGTGGCGGCCCCATGTTCCATGCCGCCAAAGGCGCGGGATCTAGTTCCTGAAACACGCCGCCTTCAATCGCCTAGGAGCTGGCGATCGTCGCCATCACGGTTGCGCACCAGTTCCTCCTTGATGCTCCGCAGCGATTTCAGTGCCTTGGTGCGATCGGCATAGGCCACCATGTTGGCCAGGATGTCGATCGCGGCGAGATAGGCGTAGCGGGTCGATGTCGGGCGGAAGATGTTCTTGCCCTCCGGCATGTCGATTTCGATGACCACGTCCGCGGCCATGGCGACCGGCGAGCCGGCCTGGGTCATCACGATGGTCGGAATGGCGTTCTGCCTCAGTATCTCCAGGCAATGGACGAGGCCCAGGTCCCGGCCGGTGAACGATGACCCGAACACCACCGTTCCCGGCTGCACGGCCGCCGAGATCATCAGGTTCATGCCGTGGTCGTTGGATGCGTTGATTCGGCAACCGAGGCGGAAGAGGCGATTGTGCAGCTCGTTGACGATCATCGCCGAGTTGCCACTGGCGCCGAAAGCCTGGACGAATTCGGCCGCGCGCAGCATCTGCGCCGCCTTTTCGATGGCGGCGAGGTCGAGCTGGCGATGGAGCTCAAAAAGCGCATTCTGCGCCTTGGACACGATATCGCGAGCCACCTCCTCGGCGGTCGCCGTCGTTGCCTCCGGCTTCAGGTAGCGCAGGCCGACATAAGCCAGCTTGGCCAGTTGTACCTTGAAATCGGAATAGCCCTGGCACCCCAGCCGCCGGCAGAAGCGGGTGACCGTCGGCGGCGAGACCCCCGCCCGATGGGCGAGCTCGATGATTGACGAATTGACGACGAAGTCCACGTTCTCCATCGCAAACTTCGCCAGTTTGGCATCCAGGCCCGAAAGTCGGCCATCCTCGTCGGAGAGGGCGTGAAAGAGGTCCATTCGGTCTTGCCTGATGCCCGCGTTGCGAAAATTTGGAGCGCCGGTGAAATTGAATTTCACTCGCGCCATTTTTGATAGCATAATGAGCACAAGCATCAACGAAACTCGTCCCATTCCTGAAAATAAAAGCAACATTACCGCGCCAAAAACCCGTCCTGCGACGGCGCGCCTTCCCAACGAGGTCTACCATGAACTATCCGTGGCCGGAATCCGGCACGCCGCTCGACCAGGTCGCAACGCCGATGCCGGTCATCGACGAAGACCGGCTTGCCGCGAACATCGCCCGCGTCCAGACCTATTGCGATCAACACGGCAAGGCGTTCCGTCCGCATATCAAGACCCACAAGATCGTCGCGGTCGCCCGCCAGCAGGTAGAGGCCGGCGCGGTCGGCCTCAATTGCCAGAAAGTGACCGAGGCGGAAGTCTTTGCGGATGCCGGCTTCGACGACATACTGATCACCTACAATATTCTCGGACCGGCGAAGCTCGCGCGGTTGAAGGCGCTCAACGAACGGATCGCGAGGCTCGCGGTCGTGGCCGATAGCGAGATCACGCTTGCCGGTCTCGCCTCCACCTTCGATGCCGATCGTCCGCTGACGGTTCTGGTCGAATGCGATACCGGCGCCAAGCGCTGCGGCGTGCAGACACCGGAGGCGGCGGTCGCGCTCGCCGAGAAGATCGCTTCGGCGCCCGGCCTGCGTTTCGGCGGGATCATGACCTACCCCGCCGTCGGCGGCGCGGTCGAGGTCGAGACCTTCATGGCCCGCACCATGACGCTTCTGTCGGACAAGGGGATAGATTGCCCCGTCCGGTCCAGCGGTGGTTCGCCGGACCTCTTTGCCGCCCACCTGGTGCCGTCCGCCACCGAACATCGCGCCGGAACCTATGTCTATAATGACCGCAGCATGGTCCGCGCCGGCCATTGCACCGTGGACGATCTCGCCATGCACATCCTTGCAACGGTGGTTTCGCGTCCGGCGGCGGATCGTGCCGTTCTGGATTGCGGCTCGAAGGCACTGACCTCCGACCTGCTCGGCTTCACCGACTACGGTTCCATCCACGGCTTCGAGGGCGCGCGGATTGTGTCGCTGTCTGAGGAGCATGCGGTGGTCGATTTGTCGGGCTGCGCCGAGCCGTTCCCGCAAATCGGCACGATGGTCAAAGTGGTGCCGAACCACACCTGCGTCGTCACCAATCTCTTCGACCGGATGGTCTTTCATCGCGACGGCATCGTGACGCGGGTCGAGAATGTGGATGCCCGCGGGACGGTCTGGTAGCTGCTCCACTCAAAAAATTCCGCCGCATCAAATTTTCAGGCAAACACCATGCTGCGGACATTTGGCAGAACGATGAAAAAGGGGCCCCTCCAACAGGCCCCCTTTTTCATGCCGAAACAGTCTTCCATCGCCCTCACCCTGCATTTCCGGCTCGGCTAAAACTTTCGATTCCCACACAAAAGTGTTGCGCGCATCTTCGGAGACCGGTTCACGGGCCCATTCTCGATCATGAAAATTGGGTGACGCTTTCGAGCGCCAAGAAAATGAATTACATAAATCCACAGGTATCCGGAAAGTTCATTGACTTTGCACTGCTTTATCGCATTATTGAGAAAATAAATTACACCAAAAACGGTGAGCGGGTGAACTGAAGAAGATGGGAACTCCAATTTTCGAATGCGCAGCGGCCATCGCTGAAAAGATGACCCCATAGATCGGCGGCGTTCGGAAATTGGTCAGCAAGACAACATGACGACGGTAGCGAGCCCCCTAGCGGTGGCTGAAGGCCGGAGTGTATTCGGATTTAAGACATGCGCATCTTCACCGCCTCGCTGGCGACTGAGACGAACACCTTCTCTCCCGTACCGACGGACATGAACGCGTTCAAGGCGGCCTTCTATGCCGGGCCGGGCGAGCATCCGGATACGCCGACACTCTGTTCCTCCGTCGTCCCCATCCTGCGCCGTCGTGGCAGGGAAGAGGGCTTCACCGTGATCGAGGGCACGTCCTGCTGGGCAGAACCCGCGGGCCTGATCCAGCGCCAGACCTACGAGACGCTGCGCGACCTGATCCTTGCCGAACTGAAGGCGGCACTGCCGGTTGATGGCGTCGTGCTCGGCCTGCACGGCGCGATGGCGGCTCAAGGCTATGATGATCCGGAAGGCGATCTCCTGGCCCGTATCCGAGAAATCGTTGGCCCGAACGTTCTGATCGCCGCCGAATTTGACCCACACAGCCATCTGACCGCTCTCAGGGTCGCCAATCTCGACCTCATGGCGGCCTTCCTCGAATTCCCGCATACGGATTTCGAACAGCGCGGCGAGCATGTCGTGGAACTCGCGCTGCGGGCGCTGCGTGGCGAGATCAAGCCGGTGATTTCGACCTTTGACTGCAGGATGATCACCATTTTCCCGACCAGCCGCGAGCCGATGCGGTCCTTCGTCGACCGCATGCAGGCGATGGAAGGCAAGGACGGCGTCCTTTCCGCCTCCGTCATCCACGGCTTCATGGCCGGGGACCTGCCGGACATGGGCACACGCATCGTCGTCGTGACCGACAACGAAAAAGAGAAGGGGGATGCTCTCGCCGCTCGGCTCGGCCGCGAGCTCTACAGCCTGCGCAAGACCACCGCGATGCCGATGTTCGACACCGAGGCGGGTCTCGACAAGGCAGTCGCCATGCGCACCGCACATCCTGACATGCCGGTCACCATAGCCGACGTCTGGGACAATCCCGGCGGTGGCGTCGCCGGCGACGCGACCTACATCCTGGGCCGGATGCTGAAGCGCGGCATGGACAATTTCGCCGTCGCGACGATCTGGGATCCGATCGCCGTGACCTTCTGCCATGCGGCCGGCGAAGGTGCCGAACTTAGCCTGCGTGTCGGAGGAAAGTCCGGCCCCGAAGGCGGAGAGCCGCTCGATCTGCGCGTGACCGTCAGCAAGGTCTTCGACGCCGGATGGCAGAGTTTCCGCAACAGCCGGGTCACGCTCGGCAGCGCGGCCGTCGTCCGCCCGGTCGGCACGACCATCGACATCGTGCTGATCACCAGCCGCACCCAGACCTACGAGCCCGACATCTTCTTGAACCAGGGCATAGACTTCGCGGAGAAGTCCTATCTGCTGATCAAGTCGACCAATCATTTCTACGCTGGCTTTGAGCCGATCTCCTCCGAAATCGTCTATATCGCCGCACCGACCTCCTATCCCACCAACCCGGCAACCACGCCCTACCGCAAGGCGAGCCTCGAGCTCTGGCCGCGCGTTGCCGATCCGCTGGGACTGGATGTCTGAATTTTCGACCGGGAGGAAAGCCGGCCGGGATCTTTGACCAAACCGATGCCAATGAAGGGAACCGAAAAATGAATAAGAGTGCATTCGTTCTGATCACGCTGGCGGCGCTTGCCAGCACGAGCAGTCTGGCTCTGGCCCAGTCAAGTGACGGCGTATTGACCGTTGCGACGATCGGCGAGCCGCCGACCCTCGACGTGATGCAGACGCCGACCGACATCGTGCTGACCATCGACCAGCACATCTTCGAGACGCTCTACACCTATGATGCCCAGTGGAAGTCCGTGCCGTTGCTCGCAGCGGGCATGCCGACCCTTTCCGAAGACGGCCTTACCTACCGCATAGCGCTGCGCGAAGGCGTGACATTCCACGACGGCAGCGCTTTCGACGCCAAGGACGTCACAGCCTCGCTGAAGCGCTGGATGGCGATCAATTCCAAGGGCAAGCAGGTTGCGGCAATCGTCGAGAGCCTGACCGAAGACGGAGACCACGCCGTCGTCATCAAGCTCAAGTCGCGTTATGCGCCGCTGCTCGCCACGCTCTCCCAGGCCTCGGTGATCATGCCCTCGGAGAAACTTGCAGACACGCTGACCGAGTTTGTAGGCACCGGTCCCTATGCCCTGAAGGAGCGCAAGCCCGACCAGTACACCCGGCTTGTCCGTTTCGAGGGCTACAAGTCGCCGGAAGGCGAGGTCAGCAATTATGCCGGCAAGCGCGAGGCGATCGCCAGGGAAATCCGTTTCGTTCCGGTTCCAGACGCCAATACGCGCGTCGAGGGCCTGATCTCCGGTCAGTTCGACTATGCCGACTCGCTGCCGGTCAGCGCCTATGAGCGCGTCGAGCAGAGCGGCAATGCCAAGCCCGTGATCTTCAAGGATGCCGGCTGGGCCTCGATGAACATGAACATGAAGGAAGGCCTGCTTGTTAAGAAGGAACTCCGTCAGGCGGTTCAGGCGGCGCTCAACCCGAACGACATGATGCTGGCGGCCTTTTCCGAAGACCGCTTCTTCAGCGTCGATGCCTCGATCTTCCCGAAAGGCTCCTTCTGGCACACCGAAGCGGGCGTTGCCCGTTACGGCGAAGGCGATCCGGAAGCGGCTGAAAAACTGCTTCAACAGGCCGGCTATGACGGCACCCCGCTGCGCCTGATGACCAGCCGCCAGTACGAATTCCACTACAAGATCGGCGAAGTCGCCAAGGCCTATCTGGAAGCGGCCGGCTTCAAGGTCGATCTTCAGGTGGTCGATTGGGCAACGCTGACCACCCGCCGCGCAGATCCGAAGGAATGGGACATCTTCATCACCCATTCCAACTTCCCGGGCGATCCGACGACGATCAACACGATCACCGACACCTATCCGGGCTGGTACGTTTCCGACCAGAAGGCGAAGGCCGTTGCCGCCTACATGGATGCGACAACCGACGAGGCCAAGAAGGCGGCCTGGGACGGGATCCAGACGGTCATCTATGATGATGCGCCGCTCTACAAGGTCGGCAACTTCAATGCCGTTTCCGGTCTCGCCAATGGTGTATCCGGTTATGAGCCGACCTATTGGCCCCATTTCTGGAACGTAAGCCCGAAAAAATAAGGACGATAGACTATGGCAAGGATCGCTGAGGCACTCTTGAAACGGCTGGGGGGCATGGCCATCGTGCTCGCCCTCGTCGTGACGGTGGTCTTCATCATCGTCCGCGTAACGCCCGGCGATCCTGCCGCTGTCATGCTGGGGTCGGATGCGACCCCGGAAGATATAGCCCAGCTGCGCACCCGCATGGGGCTCGATGCGCCGCTCCTCATGCAATACGGCCAGTTTGTCCTCGGCATATTGCAGGGTGATCTCGGCCAGTCGATCTTTCTCAACCAACCGGTCACCACGGCACTCGCTGCGCGTGCCGAGCCGACTTTCTTCCTCACCCTGTTCTCGATCCTGATCGCGGTGGCGATCGCGCTGCCGGTCGGCATACTGTCGGCCGTCAATCGCGGTACGACCTTCGACCAGATCGTCGTGACGCTCACCATGGTGGCGTCAAGCGTGCCGAGCTTCTGGCTCGGCCTGATGCTGATTCAGGTCTTCGCCGTCGGTCAGGGCTGGTTTCCGGCCTCCGGTTACGGCGGTCCGGACACGCCGTTTCTCGAGCGTCTGCATCATCTGATCCTGCCGGCCGTGGCGCTCGGCGTCGTCAATTCCGCCTTGATCACCCGCTTCACCCGCGCCGCCATGCTGGACGTGCTCGGTGAGGACTATGTCCGCACCGCCCGCGCCAAGGGCGCCGGCGAAGGCCGCGTCATCCTGAAACACGCGCTGAAGAACGCGCTCATCCCGATCATCACCGTCATCGGTCTGTCGATCGCCATGCTGGTTGCCGGCGCGGTCGTGACCGAGACCGTCTTCGGCCTGCCCGGCATCGGCAATCTCGTCGTCTCGGCCGTCCTGCGCCGCGACTATCCGGTCATCCAGGGCGCGCTGCTCGTCGTCGCCGCGATCTACGTGCTCATCAACTTCATTGTCGACATGCTCTATATTCTCGTTGATCCGCGGGTGCGCCAATGACCATCATGGCCTCCGTTTCCATGCCGTTCGTCTCCGGCCTTCGCCGCCTGCTTGGCAACCGGGCGATCCTGCTCGGGGCAATCATTCTGGCGGTGGTGGTGCTGGCTGCACTTCTGGCACCGTGGGCTGCACCCTACGAACCGAACAAGCTTTCGATCGTCAACAGGCTGAAGCCACCGTCGATGACGAACTTCTTCGGCACCGACGAATTCGGCCGTGACATCTTTTCCCGCGCCATGTTTGCCGGACGGATCTCGCTGCTCGTCAGCCTCGGCGTCGTCGTCATCTCCACTGTGCTCGGCGTGTTCCTCGGTGTCACCGCCGGCTTCTTTCGCAGCCTTGATGCGCCGATCTCGCGCCTGCTCGATGCGATGATGTCGTTCCCGGACATCCTTCTCGCTATCGCCCTGGTCGCCGCTCTCGGCCCCTCGCTGTCGACCGTCATCCTGGCACTCGGCATAACCTATGCTCCGCGTCTTGCCCGTATCGTCCGCGGCTCGACATTGGTTCTGCGCGAACTGCCATACATCGAGGCAGCCGTCGCCATGGGCCTGCCGACCTGGCAGATTCTAATCCGCCACGTTCTGCTCAACCTCGCCTCCCCGATCCTGGTTCAGGCAACCTTCGTCTTCGCTTCGGCGATGCTCGCGGAGGCAAGCCTGTCCTTCCTCGGCGTCGGCGTTTCCACCGACATGCCGACCTGGGGCACGATGCTGGCTTCCGGTCGGGAATACATGAACAACGCCTCGTGGCTGATGGTGTTTCCCGGTCTCGCCATCGTGCTTTCGGTTCTCTCCCTGCAATTGCTGGGTGATGGCCTGCGCGATCTCGTCGATCCCCGACTGGCCAAGGAAAGCTGATCATGAGCGAAAAAACGACCACGGTTCGGCCGGTGCTTTCGGTCGAGAACCTGACGACCTCGTTCAAGACGCCCGAAGGCTGGAAGGCGGTCATCCGCAACATCAGCCTGCATGTCGATGCCGGTGAGACCCTCGCCATCGTCGGTGAGAGCGGTTCGGGCAAGAGCGTCACGGCCCTATCGACCATGCGGCTTCTGCCGTCCGGCCGCTCGCGCACGGAAGGCCGCATCCTGCTCGACGGTAAGGACCTGCTTACCTCCAGCGAAGCCGAGATGCGGAAAGTCCGCGGCGGTTCGATCGGCATGATCTTCCAGGAGCCGATGACCTCGCTCAACCCGATCTTCACCATCGGCAACCAGATTGCCGAGGCGCTGGTGCTCCATCGCGCGCTGTCATGGAAAGAGGCAGAGGCGGAGACCGTCAGGTTGATGGAGCGGGTGCGCATCCCTGCGGCCAAAACACGCCTTCATGAATATCCGCATAAATTCTCGGGCGGCATGCGCCAGCGCGTGATGATCGCCATGGCGCTCGCCTGTCGTCCCAAGCTCTTGATCGCCGACGAACCGACGACGGCCCTCGACGTGACCATCCAGGCAGAGATCCTTCACCTGCTGCGCGAGTTGCAGCGGGAGGAGAATATGGGCGTATTGTTCATTACCCACGATATGGGCGTCGTGGCCGAGATCGCCGATCGCACAGTGGTTATGTTCCGTGGCGACATGATCGAGACCGGCCCGACATCTCGGATCTTTGCTTCACCGAAGGAAGTCTACACGAAGTCTTTGCTTGCCTCGATCCCGCGCCTCGGCACGATGGGTTCGGCTGCCGCTCCAAAGCGTTTCCCGGAGGTCGATCCGGCAACGGGAGTGGCGACGGACGGGATCGAGATGAGCCCGGTTTGCCAGACCGTCGAACCTATCCTCAAGGTCGACAATCTGGCAGTCCGTTTCGATTTGCCGAAGGGCCGCGTTCATGCAGTGGAGAATGTCTCCTTTGATCTGCGGCCGGGCGAGACGCTCTCACTGGTGGGTGAATCCGGCTGCGGCAAATCGACGACGGGACGTGCCATCATCCGGCTGCTCACACCCACCGCCGGTTCGATCGTGATCGACGGCCAGGACGTGACGAAGGCAGGCACCCGCGAATTGCGCGCAATGCGACGCACCTCGCAGATGATCTTCCAGGACCCGTTCGCCTCGCTCAATCCGCGCATCACGGTGGGTTCTGCGATTGCCGAGCCGATCCTCGCCCACGGCTTGATGGGACGAAGGGATGCCAAGGCGCGCGTCGCCGAACTGCTGGAACAGGTCGGCCTTTCCGCAAACATGGCCGATCGCCATCCGCATGAGTTCTCCGGCGGCCAGCGCCAACGTATCTCGATCGCCCGGGCGCTCGCGCTCGAACCGAAGTTCATCGTCGCCGACGAAGCGGTCTCGGCACTCGACGTTTCGGTCAAGGCACAGGTTTCCAACCTCTTGCTCGACCTGCAGCAAAAGCACGGCCTCGCCTATCTCTTCATTTCCCACGACATGGCCGTGGTAGAGCGGATGAGCCATCGCGTGGCGGTGATGTTCCTCGGCGAGATCGTCGAAATCGGCCCCCGTGCGGCAATCTTCGACGACCCGCAGCATCCCTATACGCGTCGCCTGATCTCGGCCGTTCCGATCCCGGATCCGGCACGCCGCGGTCACGCGCCACCACCACTCTTGGAGGAAATCAAGAGCCCCGTAAGGGCCTTCGACTACGTCGTGCCGAAGCGCACCTACCGGGAAGTCTCGCCCGGACACTTCGTGCAAGACATGTCGTAAACCGGCTCCTGCCTCCCCGGCCCATCGACAACAGAAAGGCGACCCCATGACCAACAACAGACTTGTCCGCTATGACGTGGCCGACGCACAGGCCGGCGGCCAGCGCCGCCCCTTCGCCAAGGCCGTCCGCGCCGGTGATTTCGTCTATGTGTCGGGCCAGGTCCCGACCGTCGACGGCGAGGTCATCGTCGGCAATATCGTCGCGCAGACCGAACAGGTGATTGCCAATATCAAGGCCGTTCTGGCCCTTGCCGGTTGCACGCTCGAGGACGTGATCAAGGTCAATGTCTGGCTCGACGACGCCCGCGACTTCTCCAGCTTCAACGCGGTATTTCAACGGCATTTCATCGATCATCCGCCGGCACGTTCGACCGTTCAGTCGCCGATGATGGTCGATGTGAAGGTCGAGATGGACGTGATCGCCTACAAGCCTTTGGGTTAGGCGGGGATGCGGGGTACCTCGTTGTCAGGCGGAACCCCGGGCTTTCGCCCCCTCCCCTGACGCTGCCGCCGCATACAGATCGGCGTATGTATCGCGAAGCACGTTCTTCTGAACCTTGCCCATCGTGTTGCGCGGCAGTTCGTCGACGAAGATCACCCGCTTCGGCTGCTTGTAGCGCGCCAGGCGATCCTTCAATCCGTCGAGGATGACGCGCTCGTCGATCGCCGCACCTGGCTTCCTGACCACGACGGCCGTGACGCCTTCGCCGAAATCCGGATGCGCCACCCCGATCACGGCGGTTTCGATGACGCCCGGCATCTGGTCGATCTCCGTCTCGACCTCCTTCGGATAGATATTGTATCCGCCGGAGATCACCAGGTCCTTGCCTCGCCCGACGATGTGGACATAGCCCCTTTCGTCGATCTTGCCGAGGTCGCCGGTGATGAAGAAACCATCGGCGCGAAACTCCGCTGCGGTCTTTTCCGGCATTCGCCAATAGCCCTTGAACACGTTCGGACCTTTCACTTCGATCATCCCGGTCTCGCCATCGGCAACGGGTACCCCCGTCTCCGGATCGGTGACGCGGATCGAGACGCCCGGCAATGGAAAGCCCACCGTGCCGGCGATCCGATCACCGTCATAGGGGTTCGAGGTATTCATGTTGGTTTCGGTCATGCCGTAGCGCTCGAGGATGGCATGACCGGTCATCGCCTCGAACTTGCGGTGCGTCTCGGCAAGCAGCGGCGCCGAACCGGAGATGAAAAGCCGCATGTGCGCCGCCGCCTCGCGCGTCAAACCCTCATGCTGTGTCAGTCGAACGTAGAAGGTCGGGACCCCCATCATCACCGTCGCCGTCTTCATCAGGCGAAGTGCCTCGTCGGCATCGAATTTCGGCAGGAAATACATGGAGGCGCCGGAGAGAAGAACGACATTCGACGCGACGAACAGGCCATGGGTGTGGAAGATCGGCAGTGCGTGGATCAGCCGGTCGTTCGCCGAGAAGCGCCAGTGGTCGCGGAGCGTGACAGCGTTCGACAGCAGGTTGTCATGGGTGAGCATCGCGCCCTTGGAACGACCGGTCGTGCCCGATGTATAGAGGATCGCGGCGAGGTCGTCGGGCCCGCGCTCGGCGTCGAGGAAATCGGCCGCTTCGTCCCTCGCCAGTTCGGCGAGCGAGCCGCCCCCGGCTTCGTCGAGCGTTTCGACATGCGCCCCATGGCTGGCGGCAATCCCCTCCATTCCAGCCCTTGCACCCGGCGTGCAGACGACCAGGCGCGGCTCGGCATCACCGATGAAATAGTCCAGTTCCGCAAGCGTATAGGCGGTATTGAGTGGGAGATAGATCGCTCCTACGCGAATACAGGCGAGATAGAGCATCAGCGCCTCGGGACTCTTCTCCACCTGGACGGCCACCCGATCGCCCGGCCGAACCCCCAGCATCTCGAGGGTGGAGGCGAAACGGCCGGATTGCGCCAGCATGTCGCCATAGGTCCACGACCGACCATCCGCGCCCAGAATGAAAACCGCGGCAGGGCGCAAGGCCAGGCGGATGGCATCGAAGAGATGGTTGCTCATGGCGTGAACTCCTTGTTGGCTTTCTTTCGTTCGGCGTCGAGGGGAAATGGTCTGGACGTGGGAAGGGTCGTGGCCGCCACCGGGTTGCGGACGTTTCTGTCGGGGGGCACCAGCCTTCGGATCGCCTGCGCTGCCACCACCTCGCCACGGCCGGCAAATGCTTCGTGGTTCGTCTCGATGTCGTCCAGCTTGTAGAGATAGTTCACCATCAGGCCGTAGGCCTGGCGCATCGCCTTCGTCGATCGGTCTCCGAGAAAATTGATCCGTTCCAGGCGCGCACCGTTGCCAAGGTGGAACCGGGCCACCGGATCGATGACCTTGCCGTTCGAATTGCGCGCCTTGAGAAAATACCAGGCCGCCGCGCTCGTCATCACCGGCTGGACGGCCGCGACAACGTCCGGTCGGTCCGCCCAGTCCGGCTCATCCAGGACGGCAAGCCTGGACCGGTCCGCCTGTGTCAGCGCCTCGGAGGCTTCCGACTGACGTTCCCGTGAAAGCCAGCCCGCAAAACCCGGCACGGGCGACAGGGTGACGAAGGTATCGAGTTTCGGCAGTTCACGCCGCAGATCTTCAACCACCTGCTTGATCAGGAAATTTCCGAAGGAAATGCCGCGCAGTCCCTCCTGGCAGTTCGAGATCGAATAGAAGACGGCGGTGGTCGCCTCCGCGGCCTTGATCTGTCCACGATCCTCCTTGAGGAGATCGGCGATGTTGCCGGGGATTTCGCGCGTCAGCGCCACTTCGACGAAGATAAGCGGATCGTCGATCAGTTGGGGATGGAAGAAGGCGAAGCAACGGCGATCCTCCGGCGCGAGGCGCAGGCGCAATTCCTCCCATCCGCCGATGTGATGCACCGCCTCGTAGCGGATGATCTTTTCCAGAATGTCGGCTGGAGTCGACCAACTCACCGGGCGCAGGACCAGAAAGCCCCGGTTGAACCACGACCCGAACAGGTGGGCGAAATCGGAATCGACGGCCTCCAGATCGGGATCGTCCACCTTCAGTTTGAGCAGGGCTTCGCGCATACTGACCAGCGTGGCAATCCCGTTCGGCGCCAGGTTCAGACGACGGATCAATTCCTGCCGGCGAGGTTCCGCCGCCACGTGCAGTTCGAGCAGCGCCGCCGGGCTTTGACTGGCGCGATAGCTCTCGATGGCGGCCTCCAGGCGCTCCGTCCTCGGCCCGAAACGCTGGAGCAGCATCCCCATGAACTCGCGCTGCATGGAGGGATCGAACCGCTGCCAGCGGTCGAGGATGTCCTTGGCCAGCGCCATGCCGGAGGCTTCGCCCCGGCTGGAGAGCAAGGTCTCGCACAGTGCCTCGATATGACCGAGCGGATCGCCCTCATCCTCGCGCGGCCCAAACGACAGGAAGCGACGACCGCGATCGGTGATGGTTTGAAGCATGTCACCGAAGAAGGATGTCGTGTTCATTCGACCGCTCCCAGCATCCGGTTGGGCAGCCACGTCGCGATCTCTGGGAAGATGCAAAGCAGGAGGATCGCGAGGAACATCACCAGCACATAGGGCAAGGCACCCCAGAGGATGTCCTTCGTCCTGATCGTCGGCGCGATGGCGTTGATGACGAAGAGGTTGAGACCGATCGGCGGCGTGATCAACCCGACCTCCATGTTGATCGTCAGCACGATGGCGAACCAGTAGGGGTCGAAGCCTGCCTGGGTGACGATCGGAAAGAGCATCGGCGCAGTCATGACAATGACGGCCACCGGCGGCAGGAACATGCCGCAGACGAGCAGGAAGACATTGATGACCGCCATCAGCACCCACCGGTTGACCTCCATGTCGCCGATCGCGGTGGCGATCGTCTGGGTGATGAACAGCGAGGAAAGCGCGAAGGCGAACAGCTCGGCCGCCGCCATGATCATCATGATCATAACGCTTTCGCGAATTGCCGAACCGAAGATGTTGGCGATCGGGCGGAAACGGAACAGGCGGTAGGCGATGATGACGACGAGCAGCGTCAGAAGCGCGCCTGCCCCGGCGGCTTCGGATGGTGTAGCGATGCCGCCATAGAGCACGTAGAGCGTGCCGCCGATGATGAGCAGGAACGGCAGGATGCGCGGCAGGCCGGAAAGCCGTTCCTTGAACGTGTAGCGGATCGCGCGGGCCTCGAACTCATACCCCTTGCGTTTGCAGTCGATGATCGCCCAGATCATGAACATGACCGTCAGCATGATGCCAGGGATGACGCCCGCCATGAACAGCCGACCGATCGAGGTCTCGGTCGCGATGCCATAGACGATAAGCGTCACGGAGGGCGGGATGAGAATTCCGAGCGTCCCGCCCGCGGCGATCGAGCCGGTCGCGACGGAGGTAGGGTAGCCGCGCCGCAGCATTTCCGGAATGCCCATCTTGCCGATCGCCGCGCAGGTGGCGGGCGACGAGCCCGTCATCCCGGAAAATATCGCGCATGCGCCAATATTGGAAAGCACCAGCCCGCCCGGGACGCGGTTCAGCCAGCGGTCGAGCGCGGTGTAAAGATCGGAGCCCGCAGGCGATGACGCAACGGCCGCCCCCATCAGCACGAACATCGGAATGGAGACATAGGCGAGGTTGGCGATGCCGGAAAACATCGTGTCGCCGAGAATGTAGAAAATATCCAGGCCGCTCTGCAGATAGAGCGCGGCGAAGGCGGCCAGGCCGAGTGCGAAGGCGATCGGCATACCGGTTCCGAGCAGAACGAAGAGGGCCGCGATGATCAGCAGGCCGGATAGGGTCGGGCTCATCGGATCGATCCCTTCATCGAATGGCTGTCATTTTCGAGAACACCGGTTGGAAGCTCCGGAGTGAGCGGCGCGTGGCCTTGCACCTGCTGCACGTCTCCCGACAGCAGGACGAGGATCTGCGCGACATATTGCAGACACAGCATGCCGAAGCCGACCGGCAGGGCGAGCAGGGGTATCCACAGCGGCGGCGCCCAGACGCTCGAATGCTTCCAGTTGCCGAGCCAGGCTTCATGAAACTGGATCCATGTCGCAATCAGCATGAAGAAACAGAACAGCAGGCCGAGAAAGCTGCCGATGAGTTTCAACCTCGCTCGCGCCCGGTCGCCAAGCAGCATCTCGATCACGTCGACGCCGACATGTCCGCCCTTCATCAATACATAGGGCGCGCCGAGGAACATGGCGGCCGTGGCGGAAAACACCACGAAGTCGGTCTGCCAGATCGTTGGCTGACGGAATACATAGCGTGTCAGGATCATCTGGCAGACGACAAGCATCGCGGCGATAACCATGGCGGTCGACAGGACGGCGAGCGCGCGCGACAGGTTACCGACGACCTGAATATAGGTCTTGACCATTTCGGACATCCTTCGTTGCGGAGGGGGAAGGCAGCGCGCCGGGGCGCGCCGCCTCGCATCCGGATCATTCGACGGCCAGGGCCTTCTCGATCAGTTTGTCGCCATCCGGCACATTCGCCGCGAAATTCTTGTAGGAAGACTCCTTGGCGACAGCGAGCCAGGCGTCATAGTCCTGCTTCGACATCTCCACGACTTCGACGCCGGCCTTCTTGTAGGTGTCGATCATCAACTGATCGCCCTTGCGGACCTCCTCGTTGAAATAGGCTTCGGCCTTCTCGCCGGCGGCGAGGATGGCCTTCTGCTGCTCGGGTGTTAGGCCGTCGAAGACCTTCTTGGAGACGAGGACCGGCTCATACATGAACCAGAGCGCGTTCTCCCCCGGTGCCGTCAGGCATTTGGCATGTTCGAAAAGGCGATAGGACACGAAGCTCGCCGAGGATGTATTGGCGGCATCCAGGACGCCGGTCTGCATGCCGGTGTAGATCTCCGACGATGGCATCGAGGAAATCGAGGCGCCGGCAGCGACCAGCATCTCCTCGAAGGCCGGACCGGCGGCGCGAATGACCTGCCCCTTGATCGTATCCGGCGAGGTGATGCAGCCCTTCTTTGAGGCAAAAGCGCCGGAAAGCCATGCATCCGCGATCACGATCGCGCCGGCGTCCTCGATCACCTTCTTGATGTCCATCATGAACTCGGAATCGTTGAGGCGCGTGGCTCGATCGAAATTGCCGACCAGTCCGGGCATGAGCGTCGCGGAGAAGATCGGATGACGGCCAGACGCATAGTCGAGCGGGAACGAGGTCATGTCGAGCAGTCCGCGCGTGACGGCATTCCATTGGTCGTTCGGCTTGTAGAGCGAGGACCCGGGAAAGACCTGGATTTCCAGATCGACATTGGCGGCCGCCACATCCCTTGCGATCATCTGCACCATCTCGTCGCGGATGTCGCCCTTGCCGCCGGGGAACTGGTGCGATGCCTTGAGCACGGTCTGTGCGTGGGCTGTTGACGCTGTCAGGCCAGCAAGAGCGGCCACGGATAGTGCCATCAGATTTCGTCGAAAGAGCTTCATTTTTTCCTCCCTGGTATTCCGGCCCTCCAGCCGGTCTGGTATAAGAGTGCCGTTATCTTGTGTGCAAAGTCAACCTTCTCGTATACAAGAACGACGGACGTGGGATCAGGACCGGATGGGCAATGAGCGAGAACATCTTCTTCAAGCTGCGCGACGAGATAGAAAACGGGATAGTGGCCGGTGAGTTCGAGCCGGGCGAGCGACTGGACGAAACGCAGTTGGCGGCACGCTTTGGGGTGTCACGCACACCCATCCGCGAGGCCTTGATGCAGTTGAGCGCCATCGGCTTTGTCGAGATCCGACCGCGGCGCGGAGCCGTCGTCGCGGATCCGGCGCCGCAACGAGTCTTTGAAATGTTCGAGGTCATGGCCGAACTGGAGGGCATGGCGGGCGCGCTTGCAGCCCGCCGGCACACCGAGGAGGATCGCCACGCGCTCCTGGCCGCCCATGAAAAATGCAGGGAAGCGCTCTTAAGCGAGGACACCGACCGCTACTACTACGAGAACGAGGTCTTCCATCGTGCGATCTATGCGGCAAGCGGAAGCGACTTCCTCGAGGAACAGTGCGTGGCGATGCATCGCCGCCTTCGACCCTATCGGCGCCTCCAATTGCGGGTCCGCAACCGGATGAAGGTCTCGTTCAAGGAGCATGGCGAAGTCATCGATGCGATCCTCGCCGGCGACGCGGAACAGGCTCGGATCCTTCTGCGCGGCCATGTCGCGGTTCAGGGCGACCGCTTCGGCGATCTCGTCGCCAACCTTTCGAACCGCGAGCGCCGCGGTAGCCGGCAGGCATAGAAACGGCCCGGACACCGTTGTCAACATCACCGTTGAACGCGAGGCTATGATCCACCGCGTGTTCGAGACATGGATCGGCATCCGCCACGTGGCAACAGGCCATGTCGGCGGCGGTACCGCCATGATCACCGCCATCTTCACCCGAGGCACTCCATGCAGCCGCCATCACATTCGGGTGATAGACGGCCAAGCAATTGCCGGGCTATCCTAACCCGGCGAATTTGCCCGCCTGCCGGGCTCGTTTGCCTTGTGGCCGTCCGCGATCTATGTATACATAAACTCCAGCATGCGATTTTCGTGCGACAGTATCTCGTCTTGGGAGTGACGAGAAACGTTTGCACTGCAGCGGATCCGGCGCCTGGGCGCGGGATGGGACAAACGGGAGGAGTATACATGGTTACGAGAAGAGTTTTCATCGCCAGCACTCTGCTTTCGATGCTGGCTGCGGGGTCTGCACTGGCGCAGGACGCGGTCAAGATTGGGCTTATCCTGCCGATGACAGGCCCCTTCGCCTCGACCGGACGACAGGTCGAAGCAGGCGTCCGTGCCTACATGGCTTTGCATGGCGACACGGTCGCCGGCAAGAAGATCGAACTTGTGCTGCGCGACGATGCCGGCACCGCCGACCAGACACGCCGCATCGCCCAGGAACTCGTGGTCAACGAGGGCGTGTCCATGCTCACAGGCTTCGGCCTGACCCCGCTTGCCATGTCGGTGGCACCGGTTCTCAACCAGGCCAAGGTCCCGGCCATCATCACCTCGGCAACGACCTCGGCGATCATGAAGCAGTCGGACTATTTTGTCCGCACCAGCATGGGCGGCCCCCAATCGGCGGTGCCGGTTGCGACCTGGGCGGTGGAGAACGGCCTGAAGCGCGTCGTTACGCTGGTGACGGACTACGGCCCCGGCCATGACATCGAGAAGGGTTTCACCGACCAGTTCAAGAAGGAGGGCGGCGAGATCGTCGAAGCGGTTCGCGTACCGCTGCAGAATCCGGACTTTGCCCCCTTCCTGCAGCGCGTTCGTGACGCCAAACCCGACGCCGTCTTCGTTTTCGTCCCCTCGGGCGTCGGCTCGCTGTTCATGAAGCAGTTCACCGATCGCGGCCTGAAGGAGGCGGGGATCAAGCTGATCGCCACCGGCGACGTCACGGACGACGATCTGCTGAACGGCATCGGCGATCCGGCGATGGGCGTGGTGACGGGCCATTTCTACTCGGCCAACCACGACAGCCCGGAAAACAAGGCCTTCGTCGAGCAGGTGCGCAAGGCCAACAACAACATGCGCCCCAACTTCATGTCGGTCGGCGGCTATGATGCCATGCACCTCGCCTATGCGGCACTGGAGAAGACCGGTGGCGACACCGACGGAACGAAGCTCGTCGAGGCGATGAAGGGCATGGAATGGATGAGCCCGCGCGGACCGATCGCGATCGACCCGGCCACGCGCGACATCGTCCAGGACATCTACATCCGCGAAGTCAAGAAAGTGGACGGCGAGCTCTATAACGTCGAGCTCAAGACCTACGAGAAGATCCGCGATCCGAACGCCAACTAAGCGCCACAACCGCGTGGAGGGCCTGAGATCGGGCCCTCCACGCCCTTGCGAGTGACCATGCTGACAATCCTGTTCGACGGCATCGCCTATGGCATGCTTCTTTTCGTCCTTGCCTGCGGCCTGTCGCTGACGCTGGGCCTGATGAACTTCGTCAACCTGGCCCATGGCGCCTTCGCCATGGCGGGCGGCTACGTCACCGTGATCCTGATGAACCGCTACGGCATTTCCTTCTATTGGTGCCTGCCGGCCGCCTTCCTCGTCACGGCACTCGCCGGGGCCATCCTGGAGCGGACGCTCTATCGGCATCTCTACGGCGTCTCACACCTCGATCAGGTCCTGTTTTCGATCGGCCTGGTCTTCATGTCGATTGCCGCGGTCGATTATTTCATGGGTGGCCAGCAGCAGATGATCAACCTGCCGCCGCTCCTGCGGGGACGGTTCGAGTTCCTCGGCGTAGGCGTCGGCCACTACAGGCTGTTCATCATCGTGCTTTGCGCGGTGCTCACCGTGGCGCTGCAACTGGCGCTGACGCACACCCGGTTCGGCAGCCAGTTGCGCGCTGCCGTCGATGATGGGCGGGTGGCGCGTGGACTGGGCATCAATGTCTCGGTGATCTTCGCGCTGACGTTTGCGCTCGGCTCCGGCCTTGCCGGTCTCGGCGGCGCGCTCGGGGTCGACCTCCTCGGCCTCGATCCGAACTTCCCGCTCAAGTTCCTCATTTATTTCATGATCGTCGTCACAGTGGGAGGCACCTCTTCCATCACCGGCCCGTTCATTGCCGCACTCCTGCTGGGCATCGCCGATGTGGCGGGTAAATACTACGTGCCGCAGTTGGGCTCATTCATCATCTATGCGGTGATGATCGTCATGCTGATCCTGAGGCCCTACGGGTTGTTCGCGCGGGAGGGCGGCCGATGAACAGGCAACCCGACAGATCCGCCGCCGACACCGCCCAGGCTCTGCTCAGGCAGGCGGGCCGCTGGCGCCTCTGGGAGATCGGCCTGTGGCTGCTCGCGGTGGCCCTGATCTTCATCCTGCCCTCCAAGATGCTGATCCTGACCGAAATCGCCATCCTGGCGCTTTTCGCCATCTCGCTCGACCTGATCCTCGGCTATGCCGGCATTGTCTCGCTCGGCCACACCGCCTTCTTCGGCCTGGGCGCCTATGCCGCCGGGCTGTTCGCCCGCGACTATTTTTCCGAGCCGGTGACTGGCCTTGTGGTCGCGGGCCTTGTCAGCGGGGCGTTCGGCTTCGTCACCAGCTTCCTCGTGCTGCGCGGCTCGGATCTCACCCGTCTGATGACGACCTTCGGCGTCGCCATGCTGCTCGCCGAGATTGCCAATCAGGCCACCTGGCTGACCGGCGGCGCCGACGGCCTCAGCGGCGTGACGGTCACGCCCATTCTCGGTATGTTCGAGTTCGACCTCTGGGGCCGCAACGGATACATCTATGCGCTCGTGGTGCTGATGGTGCTGACCTACATCGCGCGCCGCATCGTGAATTCGCCCTTCGGCCTGTCCCTGAAGGCGATCAAGCGCAACCAGCGACGCGCCTCCATGCTGGGTATCTCGCCCACGCGCCGGATCGTCGTCATCTATACGATTTCCGCGGCCTATGCCGGGATCGCCGGCGCGCTTCTGACCCAGACGACCAGCTTCGTCTCGCCCGACGTGCTGGCCTTCCATCGTTCCGCCGACGTGCTTTTGGTGCTGGTGATCGGCGGGGTCGGCTATCTCTATGGCGGCGTATTCGGCGCGGTAATCTTCTCGGTCCTGCGCGATTGGCTCTCCGTTATCACCCCGCAATACTGGATGTTCTGGATCGGCCTCATCCTGATCATCATCGTCTTCGTCGGCCGTGAGCGCCTCGGTCGCTGGCGGACCTATCTGCCGGGTGCGGCCGGCCGGCTGAAGGCGAAAGCGCAGGCGGCGGAGGACGCGTCATGACGGTAGCCCTCGAGACCCGCAACCTGGTCAAGCGCTTCGGCGCCTTCATGGCAACCAACGACGTCTCGCTCAGCGTCCGGCAGGGCGCGCGGCACGCTCTGATCGGTCCGAACGGCGCCGGCAAGACGACGCTGATCAATCTGCTGACCGGAGCCCTCACCCCGAGCAGCGGCCAGGTCCTGCTCGGCGGCGAGGATATCACCAACCTGCCGGCCCATGTCCGCGTCGGCCGAGGCCTGTCGCGCACCTTCCAGATCAATCAGCTCTTTGGCGATTTCACCCCGCTGGAATCGATGATGCTGGCGATCGGCGAACGGGAAGGCCATGGTTGGCGCGCCTGGAAGCCGCTGTCGCGGGATCGCGAAGTGGCGGACGAGGCGGCACAACTTCTGGAGCGGTTCCGCCTGGTCGACACGATGGGCGTCCCCACGGCCCTCCTTCCCTACGGAAAGCAGCGGCTGCTGGAGATCGCGCTCGCAATCGCCACCCGCCCCAGGGTGCTGCTGCTGGACGAGCCGGCGGCAGGCGTTCCCGAGGAAGAGCGCCATGAAGTCCTGTCGATCGTGCGTGAGTTGCCACCCGACGTCACCGTCGTGCTGATCGAGCACGACATGGACCTCGTCTTTTCCTTTGCCGACCGCATTTCGGTTCTGGCGGCGGGCAGCCTCTTTGCCGAAGGCACGGTGGAGGAAATATCCAAGGACCGCCACGTCAAGGCGATCTATCTCGGGGAGGACGCCTGATGCCGGAACTGCTGCGCATCGAAGGGCTGTCGGCCGGATATCGCGAGGCGCGCGTCCTGTTCAACATCGAGCTTGCGCTCGAGGAGGGCAAGTCGCTGGCGCTGCTGGGCCGCAACGGCGCCGGCAAGACGACGCTGCTCGACACCATCGTCGGCACCACGACCTATCATTCCGGGGCGATCTTCCTGGCCGGCCGGGACATTTCCCGGCTTCGCCCGGAACAGCGGGCAGCGCTCGGCATCGGCTGGGTGCCGCAGGAGCGCAACATCTTCCGCTCGCTCACAGTGGAGGAAAACCTGACGGCGACGGCCCGGCCCGGACCCTTCACGCTTGCGCGCGCCTTCGGCATGTTCCCGCGGCTCCAGGAGCGCCGGCGCAATCTCGGCAACCAGCTCTCCGGCGGCGAACAGCAGATGCTGGCGGTCGCCCGCGCACTCATGCTCAATCCGAAGCTGCTACTGCTGGACGAACCCCTGGAGGGCCTGGCCCCGATCATCGTCGACGAACTCCTGGCCGCCATGCGCCGCATCGTGACCGACGAAGGGATCTCGGCCATCATCGTCGAACAAAAGGCCCGCAAGATACTGCCGCTCACCGACGAGGTCGTCTTCCTCGAGCGCGGCGCGATCGTCTACCACGACACGTCGGCAGCGCTGCTGGCTTCGCCTGAGACGCTCGACGCCCATCTGAGCATCTGATCTCCCGAAGAGACTGAATGCAATCCTCCAGGCCGCCAAAAGGATTCAGGACTGGGTGAAAACGGTTCTGTCTCCATCCAACCCTGAACCAGTCAAAAAAAATGGCGGCCCCAGAAGGAGCCGCCTTACTTGCATGTGAATGGACCTTCAGTCCTTCCGCTTGCGCCAGCTGTCGGCGTAGTTCTCGCGGGCCTCGCGCGCATAGGGCGTCGGCGCCACGCGCACGCGGATCTCGGCCTGCCGGTGCGGCTCGATCGAGGTCTTGCGTGAGCCGCCGTCCGGTTCGCCCCAGATCAGCGTCAAAACGTCTCCTTCTTCGACATCCTGATCGACGACACCGAGCGACAGCATGCAGCGCTCGTTGAAGCTGTAGCCATTGAACATCGACATGCCGACCATCTTGTCACCCTTCATCACCATGTCGGCACTGGTCGACGCGTAGTTCGGCTGCGGGAAGTCGATCCACTTGTAGGGGAGCCCATCCTCGAAGCCGGAGGCGATGACCTTGAGCACATCCTCGCGGTTCCATTCGAAGGTGACCTTCTTGCGGTTCTTCCGCCCCTTCATCTGTTCAAGCGCGGCCTTGCCGACGAAGTCGTCCTTCTTCCAGCCGATATAGAAGTCATAGCCGAGTTCGAACGGATTGACGTAATAGTCCTCGATATTGTCCGAGACGAAGGAGCCGCCGATCGCACCGGTCGCCTCGTAGCTATCGGCGCCGAGCCATTTGCGGTATTCGGCGAGCATGCCGTCACCGGTGTAGATGCCTGGAAGCGGCGACGGGATCCAGCCGGATTCCAGCGTGTTGGTCGAATAGGCGCGGCTGCCGCAGCGGACGAGATCGACTTTGGCGGCCTTGGCGGATTCCAGGATGACAGAGAGGATATAGGCCTTGTCCTCGTAAGGACCCCAGATCTCCAGACCCGGGGCGCCCGACATGCCATGGCGCAGCGCCTGCACCTTCTTCGACCCGACATTGATCCAGTCGACGTGGAAGAACTTGATCTCCGGCAGAGGTCCGCCATTCATCTGCTCGAGGACCTTCGGCGCGTCGGGACCCTGGATCTGGTAGCGGTAATGGGTGCGCAGCACACGCTCCCCTTCCGGACGCGACGGCGAGCGCGGATCGTGCTTGAGACGCACATTCCACTTGCCGTAGGCGGCGCAGAACATCAGCCAGTTGGACGTCGGCGCACGGCCGACCAGAATGAACTTGTCCTCGCGCTCGCGGAAGATGATGTGGTCGCCGATCACATGGCCGTTCGGTGTGACCGGGACGAAATGCTTGGCGCGATTGAGGCCGAAATTGGCGAAGGAATTGATGCCGTGATGGGCGAGAAACTTCTCCGCATCCGGCCCTTCGACAATCAGCTCATCCATATGGTGCGACTGGTCGAAGAGCACGGCGGAATTGCGCCAGGCCGCCTGCTCCGAGCGCCAGTTGGCGAACTCGGCAGCGACGACAGGGTATACATAGATCCCAACCTGGGAATTGCGCAGCAATCCCACCGCATCCTGATTCTCACCCAAAACATCATGAAGACTGGAATTGGCCATGGTACTCCTCCCTGAGTATTGCCCATTGATGTATACATCAATGCCGATCACGAACGAGAATGCAAGCCCCTTTCTTCCAAGCCGAGATACCCGGAAACGCCGAGGGCGGCCTTCAGGCCGCCCTCCCCTTGTCCTTGCCGCGATCCGCCCTCCTAACGATGGATGAGCGCCAGGCCGGGGATCTTCTGCAGCAGTTCGGGGTCCTGGCTGAAAATGTATTCGAGATTGTGCCGGGCAGTCCGCGCATGTTCGCGGGCGATCCATTCCGCACGAGCACCCTCGCGTGCAGCAATGGCTTCGACCATGGCATGGTGCTGCTCCTGGGCCGAGCGCAAGGATCGGCGGAAGGCCTCGATCTCCGTCTTGTTGGGAAGGAAGGCCGAGGGCGACGCGAAGGGCAGCGAACTCGCGCGCTCCACCTCGCGCCGGACGATGTCGCTGCCCGAAAGGCCCGCAAGCTGATGATGAAACTCCTCGTTCAGGTCGGCATAGGCGTCGAAATCAACCTCGTCCGCGCCCGGACCGAAACAGGTGTCCAGCCGCCCGACAACGTCCCTGATCCGCACCAGGGCCTCGGGCGCCACCCCGCGTTCGGCCGCAAGCCGGGCCGCCGTCCCCTCCATGACGCCGCGCAATTCGATGGAATCGATCACGTCGGCATAGCCGAAGCGGCGTACGACAAATCCGCCATTGGGCAGCCGATCAAGAAGACCTTCCTCGGCCAGCCGCGAAAGCGCCTCGCGAACCGGCGTGCGGGAAATATCCAGCACCTCGGCCAGCGACACCTCGAACAGACGCGTGCCGCCCGGCAGTTCGCCGCTGACGATCTTCTCGCGCAACTCGATCACCGCCCGGCGGCCATGCGTTGCGACTTCGGAAACCTTCATGAATACACCTCATTTCCCTTGGGATTCTATAGCATTGGTACCGCACATCACAAAAGCCACCTGGGAATCACACCTAGGGCCTTCTCTACGTGTATTCACAAAAGAGAGGGCAGTCGCGGAACGGGCGCATATTTTTGCATGTAACGGCAATTTTGTCGGCACAATGTATACATTCACTTGACTTCATTGTATACACGCTGCAGGTTTGCCCGGGAGGATCATGGTTATGACGACGCTGGTGTACATTCCCGGACTGCTGTCCGATTCGACGGTGTGGGGGCCGATTGCCGAGGCCACAAAGACGGTGATGCCGATCCGTCACGCCGAAGTGACAGGGAACACTTCCATCCCCACCATGGCCTCGCGCATTCTGGACGAGACCGACGGCGATCTGATCGCCATCGGTCACTCGATGGGCGGACGGGTAGCGATGGAGATGGCGCGGCAGGCGCCGGAACGCATTCGCGGCTTGGTACTTGCCAACACGGGTTATCAGCCCAGGCGAGAGGGCGAAGAGGCCAAGCGTCAGCAAATGATCGATCTGGGCCATCGCGACATGGCGGCGCTGGCCGACCAGTGGCTGCCACCGATGCTCGCCCCTTCCCGCACGGACGACACGGAACTGCTTGCCCGCCTGAAAGCCATGGTCCTGCGCACCGGCCCCGTCGTGCACGAGCGCCAGATCCGCGCCCTGCTCGACCGCCCCGATGCCGGAGCCTATATGGCAAATTTCAAGTGCCCGGTCCTGCTCATTGCAGCGCGTGAGGACGGCTGGAGTCCTATCGCACAGCACCGGGAAATCGCCGATGCGGTGCCGGACGCCGAACTCGTCATCATCGAGCACGCTGGACATTTTGCCCCGGTGGAACGCGCCGAGGACGTTGCCAGCGCCATCTGCGACTGGCTCGACCGCAGATTTGGCGGAGCGATGCCCGAGAAGGAAGCCATACCCGATACGCCACTGTTCGATCGCGCCGGATCGATCCGCGGCTACAGGATCAACAAGATGGCCATGGCGCTTGGCCAGCCGGCCAATCGCGAGGCCTTCAAGGCCAATGAGGAAGTCTATCTCGACCGCTTTGGCCTGACGCCCGAGGAAAAGGCGGCCGTGATGCGGCGCGACTGGCACGAGATGGTGCGACTGGGCGGCAACCTGTTTTTCATTTTGAAGATCGCCGCGGTCGATCCGACCCCGATCACGCAGATCGGCGCCGCACAGGCTCGCATGTCGCACGACGATTTTCTCTACGAACGATTGGGAAAGAAACGCAATGGCTAGGATCATCGGCGGTATCGGCACGAGCCACGTCCCCTCGATTGGCGCGGCACTCGACAAGGGCCTGCGCGATAGCGCCGACTGGAAGCCCTTCTTCGATGGCTACGAATTCGGCAAACAGTGGATGCGGGACGCGAAACCCGACATCGCCGTCGTCATCTTCAACGACCACGGAAATACCTTCTTCCTCGACAAGGTGCCGACCTTCGCCGTCGGCGTCGCGGAGACTTACCAGCCGGTAGACGAGGGCTGGGGTCCACGGGCCATTCCTCCCTTCGAGGGCGCCGTGGATTTTTCCTGGCATTTCGTCGACAAGCTCGTTGAGCGGCATTTCGACCCGCTGGTCTGCCGCGAGATCGAAGTCGACCATGGCCTGCAGGTCCCGATGGAACTGTTCTTCGGCCGACCGGAGCGCTGGCCGGTCAAGATTCTGCCGATCTGGGTCAACACGATCCAGTATCCGATCCCCACCCCGCAACGCTGCTGGGACATGGGCCTCGTCCTGCGGGAGGCAATCGAAAGCTGGCCCGGCGACGAGCGGGTTGTCATCATGGGGACCGGCGGCCTGTCGCATCAGCTTCAGGGCGCCCGCGCCGGCTTCATCAACCAGCCGGCGGACCGCGCCTGGCTGGACGGCATCGCCGCCGATCCGGAACCCTATCGGGCGATGAGCCGCGAGGACTATGTCGAACAATTTGGCTCGGAAGGCGCGGAACTGATCATGTGGCTGGTGATGCGCGCCGCGATGGATCCAGAAGTGAAACTCCTCCACAAGCACTATCACGCGCCGGCCTCGATGACCGGCGCCGGCATGGTCGTGCTCGAAAACGCAGGCTGAGCTCATGTATTTCCTCATGCGCTGCCTGCACCATGCGGAACAAGATGCAGCTCGCGACACTCATCGACCAGCGCACCGTTCCTGGGTCCAGTCCGGCGGAGACGGGACCGCGACCGTGCTCATCGGATCGGCGCTGCTCGACGAGAATGGTGCCTCCATCGGCAATTTCGGCATCCTCGAGGCCGCCGACCTCGCCCAGGCACGCGCCTTTGCCGAAGGCGACCCGTTCAACAGGGCCGGCATCGTCGCCTCGATCGAACTGACGCCGCTGCCGGAAACATTCCAGGCCCACCGCATCGCCGATCCGATGACGTTACGCCGATAGAACACCACTCTTCCCCGTCTATCGCGCGAAGACCACCGTCTTGCCCTTGTTGAGCAGGACGCGATCCTCCAGATGCCAGGCGACCGCGCGGGCGAGCACGCGGCGCTCGATGTCGCGCCCCTTGCGAACCAGATCTTCCGACGTGTCGGCATGGGTCACGGCTTCGACGTCCTGGCAAATGATCGGACCTTCATCGAGGTCGCCCGTCACGTAGTGCGCGGTGGCGCCGATCATCTTCACGCCGCGCTCATGGGCCTGGTGATAGGGCTTGGCGCCCTTGAAACCGGGCAGGAAGCTATGATGGATGTTGATGCAACGGCCCGACAGATAGGCCGACAATTCATCTGAAAGCACCTGCATGTAACGCGCAAGCACGACAAGTTCCGCGCCGGTTTGCTCGAAGATGGCCCGGATCTGCGCCTCCTGCGCCGGCTTCGTCTCGCGCGTGACCGGCAGGTGGTGATAGGCAATCCCCTCCATCAGCGTCAGGTTGAGCGACTCGCGCGGATGGTTGCCTATGATGCCGACGACTTCCATGTTCGACTCGCCGATCCGCATGCGGTAGAGCAGGTCTCCGAGACAATGGTCGAATTTGGAGACCAGCAGCAGCACCTTGCGCTTCAGCCCCGCCACGCGCAGCGTCAGGTCCAGCCCAAAGGCCTTCTCGTGTTCCGCCAGGGCCGTCCGGAAGGACTCGACCGGTCCCGCCATGAAGAAAGCCACCCGCATGAAGAACATGCCGGTCTCGCCATCGTCGAACTGGTGCGCCTCGAATATGTCGCCGCCATGGGCGGCAATGCGCGTTGCCACGGCGGCGACGATACCGCTGCGGTTGTTGCAGCGCAGCGTCAAAACATAATTGGTCATGCTTCCTCCCTGTCGCACCCCGCGACTGCGCGCGAATGGCCACCTCCCGAACGCAGCCGCCAAAATGTATTCTTTTATGAAGTCTCGAACCGGGCAAGGCAACGCCACAACTTCATTTTTCTCATAAAAATAAGCCTTTCGTCGACATCACTTGATTTTCCGGCCTCTCTCAATGTATACATTAATGGATCCCGGGAGGAAAAGATGGCATTGTTGAATTTCAGAAGCCGCGCAAACCGGCAGGTGTCATCTCCCGGTCTAGGCGTCCTCCTCGAGGGCTGGTCGATCGAGGTCATGCCGCGCACCGCGGCCAAGGTCGATGACTTCAGGGCGCTCCTGCCCGCCGGAACGCGCGTCTATATCGCCCACATCGCCGGAACCCCGATTGAAGACATGATCGCGACCGCGCGCCGGCTGCAGGACGAGGGCTTCCCGGTCATGCCGCACTTCCCGGCCCGCAGCATTCCTGATGCTGCAACGCTGGAGGACTGGATCAAGCGCTATCGCAACGAAGCGGGCGTTCAAGAGGCCTTGCTTCTGGGCGGGGGCCAGCCGGAACCGGCGGGCAGTCTCGATAGCTCGATCCAGATGATGGAGACCGGCTTGTTCGATCGATACGGATTCACCAGACTCCATATCGCCGGCCATCCCGAGGGAAACCGTGACATCGACCGGGACGGCTCGACCCGTGGCGTCGACCAGGCGCTTGCCTGGAAACAGGACTTTGCTTCAAGAACCGATGCCCGTATGGCGATCGTTACCCAGTTCGCTTTCGATGCGCGCTCCGTCACGGACTGGGCCGAGCGCATACAGCGCGCCGGCGTCACGCTGCCGATCCATGTCGGCATCGCCGGGCCGGCCAAGCTGCAGACGCTGCTCAAATATGCGCTTGCATGCGGCGTCGGGCCCTCCCTGAAGGTGCTCCAGAAGCGGGCGATGGATGTGACGCGCCTTCTCGTTCCCTACGAGCCAACCGAGGTCGTGGCGGGGCTCGCCGACTACAAGGCGAACAATCCCGACAGCCTGATCGAGCAGTTGCACATCTTTCCCCTCGGTGGAATCAAGGAGGCGGGAGATTGGGCCGACAGCCAGGGAAACGCGGCGCCGGGCGGGCTTTCGCGCAAGGAACTCTGACCGGCCCGGCAGCTCGATCGATCGCTCCGCAGCCACTGCCTCAAACCAAATCATCGCAGGATTCCGGCGCCGTTCTTGCGCGACCGACCGGCGCCGGGTTCATGGTCAAAGGAGAGAAAGGCGGTGTCGCTCCCGCCTTCCGGAACCCTTGAGAGCAAACGGTCTCGCGCTTCGTCAGAAGAACAATTGCGGCAGGCTGAGGACAATCGCCGGGAAGGCGATCGTCAGGATCACCACCAGGAGATCGGCCAGCATGAAGGGCGTCACGCCCTTGAACACCTGCACCACCGTGACATAGCGGGACGCCACGTTCTTGATGACGAAGACGTTGAGCCCCACTGGCGGCGTGATCATGCCAATCTCCAGCAGCTTGACCACCAGCACCCCGAACCAGACGAGGCTGATACCCTCGGCCTTGAGCACCGGCAGCAGCACCGGCAGCGTCACCAGCAGGGCGCCGAAGGGCTCCATGAACATGCCGAGAATGAGATAGATCACCACGATGATGGTCATCAGTTCGACATAGCCGAGATCCGCACCGGCGACGAAGGAGCCGATGAAGGAGGAGAGCCCGGTGACGCCGAGGAACCGGGTGAACATCGAGGCGCCGATACCGATGATGAACAGCGACGCGCAGGTGGTGAGCGTTTCCAAGAGCGAGACGCGCACGACCTGCATGCTGAGCTTGCCGGTGATCGCCGACAGCAGGAATGCGCCTCCGGCACCCACCGCCCCTGCCTCCGTCGCGGTGAAATAGCCGGAGAACAGGCCGCCGAATACCAGCAGCACGAGGATGGCCAGCGGCCAGATGCGCAGGATCGCCGCACGGTTGCCGCCCTCGCCTGATACGGCCGTCAGCGTGCGCGGCACGATGTCGGGCCTCAGCCAACATACAGTCAGCACGACGATGCAATAGGAAAGCGCGGTGAGAAGGCCAACGCCGATGCCGCCAACGAAGATCTGCGTGATCGAGGTCTCGGCGAAGACGCCGTAGACGATCATCAGGATCGAGGGCGGGATCAGTGCCCCGATCGTGCCGCCGGCGGCAAGGGCGCCTGCGGCAAAACTCGGCCGATAGCCGGCAGCCACCATTTCCGGGATGGCGATCCGGCCCATGGCGGCGGCACAGGCGATCGACGAGCCGCTGACGGCGGCAAAGCCGGTGCAGGCGAAGATCGAGGAAATCGCCAGTCCGCCGGGAACCCGCCCGAGGATCGCCTTCGCCGCATCGAAGAGATTGGTCGTGAGCCCGGCGTGAAAGGAGATGAAACCCATCAGCAGGAACATCGGCACGGCGCTCATGGTCCAGCTTGCCACGAAACTGTACGGCGTCGAGGTGATCATCCCGAGGGCGGGCTTGAAGCCGAGCAGAAACGCGATGCCACCGAACGAGACGGAGATCATCGCCAGCGCCACGGGTATCCGCAGGAGCAGGAGCAGCGCCAGTATACCGATGCCGTAGAGACCGGTTTCGACGCTCATGCCTCACTCTCCCGCGTTCCATCGACGCTGTCTGTGGTGATCTCAAGGAAGCGGACGGCCAGGATGACCGCCGCGAGCGCAAAGCCGATGGACGGCAGGAAATAGCCGGGCCAGGTGATGATCTTCACCTGCAGCGCGACGACGAAGGTGCCGGTCACGTAGTTCTTCACTGCCGTGATCCAGGTCGCATAGGCCATCACCGCATAGATGACCATGCCCAGCGCGGCGACGATGGCGTCGGAGATCTTTATCATGCGCGGCGACATCATGAACTCGATGAGTTCGACCGAAATCATGCCGCCCCTGCGCTCGACCCAAGCCAGTGGCAGGAAGGCGACGAGCACCATGTAGTAATAAGAGACGATTTCGACCGTGGCGGGCAAAGAAGCGCCGGTGATCGTGCGTGCGACGATGTCGGCACAGACATGGACCATCATCAGGATGACGCCGACGGCACCGACGAAGGCCAACATGCGCGACAGTCTGTCGGCAAGAGAAAATATCTGGGGCATGGAAGACCCTTTGAAATGGTATTGTCGAAAGAAGAGCGGCCGGCGGGTGGCTGCCCGCCGGCCCCCACCTCAAAGGCCGTAGGTGGCGAAGTCGACCTTGCTCCAGACTTCGTCGTCGAGACGCTTGGTGATCGCGTCGGTGTCGCCGTTCGCTTCCTTGACGATGCCATTCCATTTCTCGACCAGACCGACGAAGCGGTCGACACGGGCCTGGGCATCGTCGAAACCGAAGCGCTCCTGCGAGACCTTTGCCGCGGTGGCCTTGTCCGCCTCGGCGAAGGCTTCGGATGCTTTCAGGAATTCAGCATCCGGCTCGAGGAACTGGATGCCGGCCTTTTGCGCGGCCTCCTTGGCGATCGAGGCCATTTCATAGCCCCAGCGCTGGGTGAAGACGACATTGGCCTTGTTGGCGGCCGTCGCCAGTTGCTTGCGCTCCTCGGGTGAAAGATCTGTCCAGGCAGAGTTGGCGACGGTGAAATCCGAGGTCGCGTGATAGGTGCCGAGCGGAATGAAGGTGATGTTCTTCACCAGTTCGACCAGCCGGAACGACAGGAGATCGCCGATCGACGCCATCGAGCCGTCGATCACGCCCTGCGACATGGATTCGAAGGTATCGCCGACGCCGATATTGGCGGGCACGGCGCCGAAATTCTCGGCCCAGCGCGAGAAAGGCGCCCCGCCACTACGCAGCCTGAGGCCCTTGATGTCGGCCGCGGTCTTGACCGGCTTGGTTGTCAGCAGGGCATAGACGTCCGAGGAGCCCGAGCCCAGATAGACAACGCCGAACTTCTTCAGCTCCGCCTGGCATGTGTCGCAGGTCACCATGTATTCCGTCATCGCTGCGGCCATGGCGTGCGGCTCGCGGCCGGAAAGCGCGAGTTCCCCGGCCAACGACATGTTCGGCAGGTCGGCCGGGAAATAGAGCGGGAGCAGGTTGCCCACTTCGACGAGCTGGCTCTGGAGCGCGTCCTTCATCTGGCCGAGGCCGACCACTTCGGGACCGAGCATCTGGGCGGTGAGGTTTCCACCGGAGACCTCCGGCAGATATTCGACGAGTTTTCCATAAAGATGGCTGTTGGACGGATGGGCAGGCGGTGCGCCGGGTGCGACGCGCAATTCGCGGGCATCGGCGGTCGTGGCAGCCAGGGCAGCAAGCCCCATGATCATATGCAGCATGCGTTTCATGTTCATTTCCTCCCAGTTCAGAACACGTTACGGGCGATAGATTTTAAAGCTTCAGCAGTCTCCGCGCGTTTTCCTTGAGAATAAGCGGACGGACTTCGTCACGGATGTCGATTGTCTCGAAATCCTTGAGCCACCGATCCGGCGTGATCGCCGGCCAATCCGAACCGAACAGCATCTTGTGCTTCAGCATGGTATTGGCGTAGCGGATCAGGATCGGCGGAAAATACTTCGGCGACCAGCCGGACATGTCGATGTAGACGTTGGGCTTGTGGGTCGCGACGGACAGCGCCTCCTCCTGCCAGGGGAAGGAGGGATGGGCAAGAATAATCGGCATGTCGGGAAAATCGGCCGCGACATCGTCCAGGTGAATCGGATTGGAGTATTTCAACCGCATGCCCATGCCGCCGCGCATGCCGGCGCCCACGCCGGTCTGGCCGGTATGGAACAGCGTGATCGCGCCCTCCTCGGCGATTGCCTCGTAAAGCGGATAGGCGCTGCGGTCATAGGGGTAGAAGCCCTGCATGGTCGGATGGAACTTGAAGCCCTTGACGCCGAATTCGCGAACCAGCCGCCGGGCCTCGCGCGCACCGAGCCTGCCCTTGGCCGGATCGATCGAGGCAAAAGGGATCATGATGTCGGTGTTTTCCGCAGCGATCCGCGCCACTTCCTCGTTCTCGTAGCGGCGAAAACCGGTCTCCCGTTCGGCATCGACCGGGAAGATCACGCAGGCGATCTTGCGTTCGCGGTAGTAGCTTGCCGTCTCCTGCACGGTCGGGAGCATGCCTTGGGCTCCGGCCGGATTCTTGAAGTAATTCGCCATGCCGGCCTGGAACTCGTCATATCCGTCGTCGCGCGGGCCGCAGCAAGGCTCCTCGGCATGGGTGTGGAAGTCGATCGCGACCAGATCGTCGATGTTTAACGGCATGCTTCCCCCTCCAGACCGACATATTTCTGCAGAAGCGCGATCAACTGCGCCTGCTCACGCTTGCTGAGCGGAGCGCCGGTCGTTTCCTCGTAGCCGAAGAAGGCGGCAGCGGCCGTCTCGACGGCATCCTCGCCGGTGGGCGTCAACGTCAGTTCCACCGCGCGCCGATCGGCGTCCGGGATCTCCCGCGAAACGAAGCCCTGCTCCTCCAGCACGCGGATCAGCTTGGTCATATGGGCCCGCTTGATCATCAACCGCTGGCCGAGCGCGCTCTGACGTATGCCGGGATTGCGGGCGATGACCCAGAGCACCGAGAATTCGCCGGGCTTCAGGCCACGTGGGCCGCGGTCGGAGAAGAAATCCTCGAAGGCGCGCAACTGCGCCAGCCGCAAGAGAAATCCGAGCGAACCGGAAAGCGCTCCCACCTTGACCTGATCGATGCTGCGGAGAGACAGATCCACGATGCTCTCCTCAATTCGCGCCGGGCGCCTTGAGGCGCGCCGCACGTTTGTCGAGGAAGGCTTGCAGCCGTTCTTCCGCCTCCGGGCTGGTGGCGGTGAAGGAGGAGATGAAGGATTCGACGAACAGGCCGTCCTCCTTGGCCATGTCCTGGATGCGCGGCAAGGCATTGATGACGGCATAGTTCGACAGCGCCGCATTCGAGGCCGCAACCACCGCCAGGTCATGCGCCTTCTTGCGCGCCTCGCCGGCCGGAACGACATATTGCACGAGGTTCCAGCGCTCCGCCTCGGCGGCCGATGCCACGCGACCGGTCAGCATCATGTCGGTCATGCGCGCCACCCCCGACAGCCGTGCCACCCGCACCGATCCGCCACCACCGACGAAAATGCCGCGCTGTCCTTCAGGAAGCGCGAAGAATGCGGTCTCGTCGGCCACACGAATATGGGTGGAGGCGGCCAGTTCCAGGCCGCCTCCGACAACCGCACCATGCAAGGCCGAGAACCACGGGATAGTGCCGTGTTCGATGCCGGAAAAGACGGCATGCCAGCGGCGGGAGCCGCGCACACCCTCGATCGCCGTCTTCTTCACATGTTCGGCCAGATCGAGGCCCGCGCAAAAGTGATTGCCATGCCCGTAGAGCACGACGGCCTTCGCCTCGCGCTCGGCCCTGGCAACGGCGTCCGCAATCGCCTCGACAAAACGGTCACTGATCGCATTGCGCTTTTCCGGCCGGTTCAGGCCGATATGCGCGATCTCGCCCACGGTTTCATAGGTTACGAAATGCGATGCAACATCCACGCCCATCGTCGGCAGCTCCTTGGATCAAATGTGTTTTGATTTTGTTTTCTTGTCGATTGTTTACAAGGGGATTGTTTCTTTGTAAACAAAATTCCAACGCCCGGGAGGGGCTATTGATATCGTTGCTGGCATTCTGGGAGGAGAGTCATGACGACAAGGCACATGCGCGCCATCAAGCTGTGGTCACCCAAGCTTGAGTGGCAGGAGCGACCCGATGGCTCCATCCTGATCTGGCGCTGCGATGCGCTCGGGCCCTATCCCGACAAGATCACCGAGCGTTTCCTCTATTGGGCCAAGACAGCATCCGACCGGACATGGATGGCCGAGCGCGACGAGCACGGCTCATGGCGCAAGCTTTCCTATGGGGAGGCCTTGGCCCGTATCCGGGCACTCGCCCAGGCCTTTCTCGATTTCGGCCTTTCGGTGGAACGTCCGCTGATCATCCTTTCGGACAACTCGATCGCCCATGCGCTGGTTGCGCTGGCCGCACAGCACGTCGGCATTCCGTCGGCGGCGATCTCGCCGGCCTATGCGACCGTATCGAACGAATTCGACAAGCTGAAGGACATTGTCGGCCAGATCACCCCCGGCCTCGTCTTCGTTGAGAATGCCGCCCCTTTCCATGCCGCCATCGCCGCGGCCTTCCCGCCCGATGTGCCGGTGGTCTGCCTGCGCAATCCGCCACCGGGCCGGCCATCGCATCATCTGCCAGATCTCTTCGATGTCGAACCCGGCCCGGCGGTCGATACGGCCCATGCCGCCGTCGGCCCCGACACGGTGGCGAAGTTCCTGTTCACCTCCGGCACCACCGGTTCACCCAAGGCCGTGATCCAGACCCAGCGCATGCTGTGCTCAAACCAGGAGATGATTGCCGATTGCTACGCCTTCCTGCGCGAGGATCCGCCGATCGTCGTCGACTGGGCGCCGTGGAACCACACGGCGAGCGGCAACAAGGTGTTCAATATGGTCATCTACCATGGCGGCACCTTCTACATCGACAAGGGGCGGCCGACGCCACCGGGGATCAAGGAAACAATCGCCAATCTGCGCGAGGTCTCCCCCACTTGGTACTTCAACGTGCCGGCCGGCTACGAGATGCTGGTTCATGCCATGCACGACGACGAGGCGCTCAGGGATACCTTCTTCCGCGACCTGAAGATGCTGATGTATGCCGGGGCCGGCATGGCGCAGCACACCTGGGATAGCCTCAAGGAACTCTCCAAACAGGCTGGCGGCGAGCCGGTGCATATCGGTACCGGCCTTGGCTCGACCGAAACGGCGCCGTTTTCGCTCTATTGTACCGAGCCGCAGGAAAGGCCCGGCAATATCGGCATTCCGGCGCAGGGCATCACCCTGAAGCTGGTTCCGGTCGAAGACAAGTTTGAACTGCGGTTGAAGGGGCCCAATGTCACGCCCGGCTACTGGCGCAGCCCGCAATTGACGGCCGCCGCCTTCGACGAAGAGGGCTTCTACATGATCGGCGACGCGGTGAAGTTTGCCGTCGACCGCGACCCGCGGCACGGCTTCTTCTTCGACGGCCGGATCGCCGAGAACTTCAAGCTGCAGACCGGCACATGGGTCGCCGTCGGCAAACTGCGCGCCCAGTTGGTGGACCAATTCGGCGGCCTTATCCGCGATGCCGTGATCACCGGTGCCGACCGCGAGGAACTCGGCGCGCTCGTCGTGCCGTTCCTTCCAGCGCTGAGAGCCCTGGTTTCCGGCAGCGACGCCCTGAGCGATGCGGATATCCTGACATCCCCCGAAGTCCGTGGGGCACTCGCCGAAAAGCTCGCCGGGCACGCGCGCTCGGCATCCGGCTCGGCCACCCGCGTCATGCGGATCATGCTGCTGAAAGATCCACCCCGCTTCGAGCGCGGCGAGGTGACCGACAAGGGTTCGATCAACCAGCGCGCGATGCTGTCGCACCGGGCCGATCTGGTGGCCGCCCTCTATCGCGGCGGCGAAGACGTCATACGTTTCGACAAGGAGATGGCAGCATGAAGATCGAAGGCAGCAGCGCATTGGTAACGGGTGGCGGATCGGGTCTTGGCGAGGCGACCGCACGGATGCTCGCCGCCCGTGGCGCCATTGTTCATGTCATGGATCTCAACGAGGATGCCGCCGTGCGCGTTGCGGCGGACATCGGCGGGATCGCCATCGCCGGCGACGTCGCCAGCGAGGCCGATGCCGGTCGTGCGATCACCAATGCCGGCGAGGCAGGCGATGGCCTGAGAATCCTCGTCAACTGCGCCGGCATCGGTCCTGCCGCCCGGGTGATCGGCCGCGATGGCCCGATGCCGCTTGGCGATTTCGAAAAGGTCATCCGCGTCAATCTGATGGGTACCTTCAACATGATGCGGCTTGCAGCGGCACACATGGCCGATCTGCCGGAACTTGACGACAAGGCACGCGGCGCGATCGTCAATACCGCCTCGGTCGCCGCCACCGACGGACAGATCGGTCAGGTGGCCTATTCGGCATCCAAGGGCGCGATCGTCTCCATGGCCCTGCCGGCAGCACGCGAACTCGCCCGGTTCGGAATCAGGGTCAACACCATCGCACCCGGCATCTTTGCGACGCCGCTGCTCAAATCCTTGCCCGCCGAAGTGCAACAGAGCCTGGCCGCTTCCATTCCCTATCCCTCGCGGCTCGGCGATCCGGCGGAATATGCGGATGCCGTTCGCTTCTGCATCGAGAACCAGTATCTCAACGCCGAAGTCATTCGCCTCGACGGGGCGATCCGCATGCAGCCGAAGTGAAGCACATGTCGACTTTCGCACGACAGGCGGCACGGACCGCGCGACTGCTTCAGGTCACCCCCGGCTGGAAACGGCTGCAGGCATTGCATCCCGACTGCGATGACGAGACCACGCGAGCCATCCTCGATGAGGCCGCCGCATTTGCCGAGGGCGTGCTTCAGCCGCTGAACACGCCGGGCGATCGCCAAGGCTGCACCGTGACCGATGGCCGCGTCCGGACACCGGCCGGATTTGCCGACGCTTATCGCCAGTATGCGCAAGCCGGCTGGCTCGGCATGGATGTGCCGGAGGGGTTTGGCGGCCAGGGCCTGCCTCTCACTGTTCACGCCGCCTGCGCGCCGCTCTTCGAGCGGGGCTGCGTGGCGCTGATGATGGCGGCCGGATCGGCTCGCGCGGCATCTCACCTGCTGGCCAGGGCGGCGGACGCAGAGGTTGCCGCCGAATGGGTGCCGCGGCTGGCCTCAGGCGAATGGGCCGCGACCATCTGCATCTCCGAGCCTGATGCCGGCTCCGACGTCGGGCGGCTGCGCACCCGGGCTGAGTTGATCGACGGCGAGTGGCGCATTACCGGACAGAAGATCTGGATTTCCTTTGGCGATCACGACATGACGGAGCGGATCGGCCATTGCCTGCTGGCGCGCACCGGCGACCTGCCGGGCACAAGGGGCCTTAGTCTCTTTCTCGTCCCCAATCTGAGCGATGGCCGGCCGAATGGCATCTCGCTCGACCGGATTGAAGACAAGATGGGGCTGCACGGCTCCCCCACCTGTGCGCTGCGCTTCGAAGGCGCACGAGGCATCCTGATCGGCGAGCAAGGGCGTGGGCTGCCGGAGCTCTTTGCCATGATCGAGTTGATGCGCCTGCTGACTGCTTGCCAGGGGCTCGGCATTGCGTCGGCTTCGGCCGATATTGCGGAAAGCTACGCCGCCGACCGTCGCCAGGGCGGCCCGCCCGAACACGCTCCCGTGCCGATCGCCGACCATCCGGACGTGCGCCGCCAACTGCATGATATCCGGTCACGCACGGAGGTGCTGCGCGCGGCGGTGCTGGAGCTCGCCACCATCATGGATCTAGCCCGTCTCGAAGCGGATGACGAGCTCCGCCGGGAGCTTGGCGACCTGGCGGGCTGGATGCTGCCGCTGATCAAGAACTTCGGCGCGGGCGCCGGTTTCGACGTCGCCAATGCCGCCATCCAGGTGCTTGGCGGCGCCGGCTACACAAGGGACTGGCCGCTCGAACAGTACTTGCGCGATTCCCGCGTTATGACCATCTACGAGGGCACGACCGGCATGCAGGCGCTGGACTTCCTGACGCGGAGGCTCTGGCGGGAAGAAGGTCGCGGCCTGAATGCCTTCCTGCGGCGGGCGCGACAGGAGATCGATGGACTGGCGGTCCGACACCCGGCGAAGGTTGCCGACGTCCTTCGCATACTCGATGACTTCGATGATTTCAGCACACGCATGATGGCCCTGCAGGCTGACCCGGACACCGCTCTTTACCAGGCAAACGACTATATGGGCGCGGCCTGGCGGGCGGTTTCGGGCTGGATGGCCCTCAGACTCGAAATGGTCGGCCCCGAATAGTTGGCGCCCCTCGAAATGGAGCGGTAACAGGATCCAACGGAAGGTGCGGGACCTCGGCCTCACCGCGCGCTGAAATGGCGCATCAAACGGTCCCGCATGCTATCCATCGACGGTTCCGGGCCCTGGTCATCCGGCGTCATGCCCATCGTGAAGCCATCCGAACGGAAGGCCTCGATGAGCGAGACATCCCTGCTGACGACATGGAACGGCACAGCACGCGAGGCATCCGGTCCGCTGACGAGCGCGGCGGGCTGGTGATCGCCGAGCACGATGAAGACGGCATCGCCGCCGAAGCGAGCAATGTAATCGCCAATGGTTTCCAGCGTGTAGTCTATGGTTTCGACATATTGCCGGCGGACGCGGTCGTGATCAGACCAGACCACCTGTGGTGAATCGCCGCTTTCTGCCTGGTCGTTGAAAACAGTGCCGTCGCCGACAGCCTGCCAATCAATCAGCTTCGGCACCGGCGTCCACGGCGCATGGCTGGAAATGAGGGCGATCTCCGCCATGACGGGCTCACCCGCATCCCGCGCCGGCTGCCGGGCCAGGCGATCGAAGGCAGAAAGCGTGTACTGGTCCGGCATGGTCACCCAGTTGAACGGCTTGCCACGATAGCCGAGATCCTTCGACGCGAGGATCTGATCGTAGCCGTAATAGGCGGCCTCCGGCCAGTCCATGGTGATGGCCGGCATGACCGCCACCGTCCGCCATCCGGCGTCGCGAAACAGCCGGTTGAGGCTCGCCCGCTCGCTCTTCATCAAAAGGTCATAGCGCGCCTGACTGTCGACCCACAGGCCCGACAGCAGCGTGCCGTGGGCAAGCCAACTGAGGCCGCCGACGGTCGGGGAGCGCGTCCAGCCGCTGGCAGCAGAGAAACCCGCCGCCTGCAACTGCCGATCGACGCTGTCGAGGCGCGGCTTGATCAGAGCACCATAGCGCGGATCCTCGATGGCGCTGCGCCCGTAGGATTCGATGAAGACGAGGATCACGTCGCGCCCCCTGATACGGGCGAAGAGACCGTCGCCACCGGCATATCCCTTGTCGGCAGTGAGCTCGTCTTCGAATCTCCTGATATCGGCGACGGAGCGGGCCACGAGCGAAAGTCGCTCGCCGAGATAGGGAGCCACCCGCAGTTCGGCGACATCCTTCAGCCCCACCCGCGAACCGCCCGCCAGCAAACCGAGGCCAACGGCGAGGATGATCGCGAAACCGGCAACCGCCGCGCGCCGGGCTTGCCGGCCAAGCCGCGTCATCCGGATGCAGGCCCACCAGAAAGCGCCGATCAGCGCGGTCAGGGCTCCCGCCGCCAAGCCAATCGCCAGAGCCGCGCCAAGTTTGCCGATGGCCCCGGAAAGCAGGTTCCAGCCGTCGAACAGCATCTTAAGGTCGAGATAGGGATTGAAGCGCCGCTGGAAGGCGGAGAGCACACCGACATCCGCGAGCTTCAGAAACAGAAGACAAAACACGACGGCCGTGGCAAGAAGTGCGACGAGGGCGGCCATCCGCCGCGGCAACAGAAGCAAGGCGAACGCGAGCAGCGGAACCTCAAGCGGTATCCGCAAGAAGGCGGCGGGATGGAAAGCGCCCGGATTGTCCGGCATCATGCAGGCGGTAAACCCGATGACGGCGAACATGACGACCGAAAGTACGGCCCGCCGTCCGGAGACATGCATGCGCCCACCGTCCGATCCTTGCCACGTCATCCGGTTCACCTTCCTGCAGAGTGGAATGCAATCTTGAAAGATCGCCCCGAAACGAGACCGCGATGCGCAAGCTGAAGGCATTCACCATCGCCGCCGGTCTCCTGCTTCTCGCGGTCCTCCTTATCGCCGTCAATCCGGTGAGCGTAATCGAAGCGCTCGGCCGGGTACCGCCGGGACACATTCTGGCAGCCGTTCTGGTGGTCCAGGTGCAGATCGTGCTGTCGGCGCTGCGCTGGCGCTTCACCGCCGCCCGGCTGGGTCATCCTATATCGGTTCAGATCGCCGTCCGCGAATATTATCTCGGCGGCGTTCTCAACCAGATCCTGCCGGGCGGCATCGCCGGCGACGCGGCCCGCGTCTACCGTAGCCGACAAGAAAATTCGGGCGGCTGGAAACGGGCCGCGACCGCCGTCGTGCTGGAGCGGCTGTCCGGCCAAATCGCCTTTTTCCTGCTCACATGCCTCGGCCTGATCGCCTGGCCCGTCCTGTTGCCTGACCGTCTGCCGATCGCCCTTTCGCCGGCGATCTGGACCGTGACGGCCGTCGTTGTCGCTCTTGGCGCCGCCGTCGCATGGTTCGGCGCCCCCCTGAAGGCTCGGCTTGGCCGGTTCGGCCCCGATATTCACGCCGCCTTCTGGAAGGACGGGGCGCTGGGGGTGCAGGTCGGCCTCAGCGCGCTGATCGTCGCAAGCTATGTCCTGACCTTCCTGCTGGCCTCCGACGCGGTCGGCGCGACGCTGCCGGCGATTGCTGCCGTGACCGTGGTTCCCCTCTGCCTTCTCACCATGCTGGTTCCCATTGGCATCGGCGGATGGGGCACGCGGGAAGCAGCCGCCGCAGCGCTCTGGCCGCTCTTCGGCTTCACCGGCGCGGAAGGCCTCGCTGCGAGCCTTTTGTATGGCGTGTTCTCTCTTGCGGGCACCGCCCTGCCCGGCCTGCTCGTCCTGGCCGGCTCCCTGCTCGGCGGGCCGCGCCTCCGCAAATAGGGCCGCAACGGGCGTCACGGCATCAGCCGGGCGTAGATATCGCCGGACCGGCTTTCCGGCGCGAGCATGGCGAGAGCCTTCAGAACGGTATCCGCGTCGCTCCATTCCGCTTCGACGAAGCTGTGCCTTTCGCCGATCACCCGGTTGAAACGGTAGTTGCCGAGACGCCGGAGCCGGTCGATGGCTTCGCGAGCGATCTCAGGCAGAGCGGGCGTGTATTCGAACGCAATGAGCCCGATCGGCCGGGAGAGGCCGCGCAGGATGTCCGCTTCCGCTCCTTCGACATCGATCTTGCAGAAGGCGGGCGGTCCGTATTTGTCGATCAGCCGATCGAGCGTCGTCATCGGCAACCTGATTTCCCTGTCCCAGATCACGTTCCTGAAACCATCGGCATGGCTGACGCCCTTGATGAAGCGGTCGGAGATGGTCGTTACCGTGGGATGGCGGCTTGAAATGTGCAGCACCGCCTCGCCTTCGCCGGCGCCGACCGCCACCCGCTCGAAACCCTTCAATCGTCCGGCCAGATGCATCCCGATGATGTCGGCAAAGACGGGCTGCGGTTCCACCGCCACCACTTCGGCGCCAAGAGAAAGCAGTGTGCGGCTGCGGCTGCCGACATGGGCACCGATGTCGAAGACGAGGTCACCCGGCGCGATCAGGCCGCTATAGAACCGCCTGAGCTGCCGCCGACGCCAGGGCTGGCCGTAGTAGATCAGAAGCGAGCGGGCGACGCCGATTGCGGTGTCGACACTTTCAACGCCACTCATTCGTCGGCCTCCGCCTGGCTCAGGAGATAAAGGCAATCGATCGCGAAGGAATAGGACAGCAACAGGAGCGCGAGGGCGGCGAGCCATGATGAAACAGGCGGAGCGATGCCAGGCAAGAGGATCAGGCACAGCACCGCGACCTGCACCACACAGACGACCTTGCGCCTGAGAGACGGCGGCAGCGAGCCTGCGAGGCGCGGCAAGGGATATTGTGCCAGCACAAAGCCGTAGCGCATCAATCCGATCAGCAGCACCCAAGCTCCCGCCTTGTCGAGGAGGAGCGCCGCCGCAGACAGGCAGAGGATCAGCAGCGCGTCGACCTCCATGTCGAACCGGGCGCCAAGCTCGGACTCCTGTGAGAAGCGACGGGCCAGATGACCATCGACGCCGTCCAGCGCGAGGGCCACGAGCACGAGCACGACAAGCGCCCACACAGTGGGTTGTGCCTCCTGAAGGGCATCGGGAAAGACGACGATGGCGCAGGCCATGCTGACGAGCGCCGCGCGGACGGCCGTCACCGCATTAGCCAGCCCGAAGCGATCGAAGCCGTGGTGATGCAATCCGTTGACGACGAGCGCGAAGATCAACAGGAGCAGGACCGTCGCCGCGACGAGCGCGTCACGGCCGAGCGACAGTTGGACAGCCGCCAGCCCATAACCGACGAGCGCTACGGCGAAAACGCTGCCAAGAACGATCAGCGCGCTCGTCTTTAGCGCCGGAGATGCTCTCCCGTCCGCGACGGCCGCCTGTACGGCTGATCGTTCCTTCGTCGTCATGTTCGCCTATTCCGCGGCAAGAAGCGCCTCTATATCCAGCATGTGGCCGGCGCGCGCCTTCTTCGTCCGCAGATAGCGGGCATTCTCGGCCGTCACCTCACCCGTGATGGCAACGCGGCTGTCCACCGCGATGCCCCCGTCGGCAAGCGCTGCCATCTTGGCCGGGTTGTTGGTAAATATGACAACATCGGCGATGCCGAGCAAGCGCAGCATCGCGATCGCCGCCTCGTACCGGCGGTGGTCGCTGCCATAGCCGAGTTCGGCATCGGCATCGATCGTATCCAACCCGAGATGCTGGTAGCCATAGGCCCGCATCTTGGCGCCGATACCGGTTCCACGTCCCTCCTGGTCGAGATAGAGCAGCACGCCCCCGCCTGCCTCCTTCAGCGCGGCCAATCCGTTGCGCAGCTGGTCACCGCAATCGCACTTGAGCGAACCACAGAGATCGCCGGTGATGCAGGAGGAATGGATGCGGATCGGCACCGGGGCGCCGAGATCGGGTTGGCCGACCACGATCGCGACCTGATCCTTCTGCGCCAGTCCACCACGAAAGACGACGAACTCGGCATCGCCGAGATCACGCAGCGGAACGCGGGTGCGGACCACGATATCGAACTTCTGTCTTCCGGCGACGGCGGTTGCGAGCAGCGATCGGTCGAGCATGCAGCAGGCCGCGAACCGGTGTTCAAAACCGTTTAAGTCGGCGCAGACCATGGCCGGCAGCAGAAGCGCCAGTCGTGCCAATTCGGCCGAGGCGCCCATCAACGGGTCGGCCGCGCGCCAGCGGGCCGGTGCGTGCGCTTGAAGCCCGTAGGCGAGGCGCGACGCCTCGGCGAAGGAAACCCCGTCGAGCGGTACAGAAATGTCGCCGTATGTTCCCGGCAACAGTCGCGCCGCGCGGTGCGATGTCAGGAGGAGCGAATGCTTCCCCTCGACGGCGGCGGCGAACTGGTCGTAGACGGACGGGGCCGCGCTATCCAGCGCCAATACGGCGATCCGGCGCGCGCCTTCCCCGAGGATGACCGGCCGACCGAACCGCAATTCGGCGACTGCGCGTTCCACCTGCATGGCCGGCGAGGCAAACTGAAAGCCTTGGTCATCAAACGGTGTCATCAGAGTTCTCCAAAATGTCCGGTAACAGAGTTACGCGTGGAAGGGTCGGCCGGATCATTCATGTTGCCCGTCACCTGCCGGATTTTCCGACCGACCGTATGGAAAATCTGGCTCCGCGCACAAAGTGACAAGGAATCCGCGCGCCAGCGCAATCGCGCCTTGCGGCATCGCGCTATGAGCGGTGATATCTGAACCCACTGGTTGGCGAGAACTCCGTGGCGCCATCCGAGAATTCGAGGCATCGTTGCCGCAAATTCCGCATTCCGCGCAAGGGGCCCGTCCTACAATGCGGGCCGCGCTGCGTCGCTGAGGAGAAGATGAATGAACCTGGACACCAGGACAGCCGGTAAGACGGGAGGCGGAAGCGCCCGCGCGTTGTGGCTCCCGAGCCCCGGCACATGCGAGATAAGGGACGAGGCCCTGCCGCCGCCGGCGGAGGGCCAGGTGATCGTGCGCATGCTGTTCAGCGGCGTCAGCCGCGGTACGGAGAACCTCGTCTTCAACGGCCGTGTGCCCACGAGCGAATTCGAGCGCATGCGCGGCCCCCATATGGGCGGAGAATTCCCCTTTCCGGTGAAGTACGGCTATTCGGCCGTCGGGCAGGTTGAATCCGGCAATGCATCGCTTCTCGGCAGGACCGTATTCTGCCTTCACCCGCATCAGGATGTCTTCACCGTCGGCGAGACCGCCGTGACCGTCCTGCCCGACGGATTGCCGTCGGCGCGGGCAGTGCTCACGGCGAACATGGAGACGGCGCTCAACATTGTCTGGGACGCGGGCATTCTGCCGGGTGACCGGGTCGTGGTGTTTGGCGCAGGCGTCGTCGGCGCCCTCGTCGCCTATCTCGCGTCGCGCATCGCCGGAACCGAGGTCTTGCTCATCGACCGCAACCCGGCAAGACGGGCACTGGCCGCAAGTCTCGGTCTCGACTTTGCCTCGGGCGACGAGGTCACCGGCGAATTCGACGTGGCTGTCAACGCGTCCGGTTCGGCCGAGGCGCTGGCCCGCGCCATCGAACTGGCCGGGCAGGAGGCACGCGTGGTCGAGGCGAGCTGGCACGGCGACAGACCCGTCAGCCTGCCGCTTGGCGGCGCTTTCCATGCGCGAAGGCTGAGCATCGTCAGTTCCCAGGTGGGGTCGGTGCCGCCATCGCGGCGCGCGCGCTGGACCTATGCAAGACGACTTGCCAAGGCCCTCGACCTGCTGCGCGACGACCGTCTGGATGTCCTGATTTCCGGCGAGACCCGGTTCGCCGACCTCGAGAAGGCTTATCCGGCCATACTCGCCGATCCGGAAACCCTTTGTCATCGTATCCACTACTGAAACCAAAATTTGAGAGTGAGGCCCCATGTTCGCCGTTGAAGTCCGTGATCACATCATGATCGCCCACAGCCTGCCCCGCCCCGTTTTCGGCCCCGCCCAAGGCATGCACGGCGCCACCTTCGTGGTCGATGCCGCCTTCTTCACCCGCGACCTCGACGAGGACGGGCTGGCGGTCGACATCGGCGCTGCCACCAACGTGCTCGGCGAGGTGCTGAAGCCGCTGAATTACCAGAATCTCGACGAACTCCCGGCATTTTCCGGCAAGGTCACCACGACGGAGGTGGTCGCGAAACACATCTTCGACGCACTTGCGCGCGCGGTGGCCGACAGGAAGCTCGGACCGGGCAGCCACCGCATCTGCCGGCTGAAGGTAACGCTGCACGAGTCCCACACTGCCCGCGGTTGGTACGAGGCCGATCTTTGAGCCAGAGCATCACCTTCGCCTATCCCGGCGATCTTTCCCTCAACACCGGCGGCTATGCCTATGACCGGCGGGTGATCGCCGGCCTCCTGGAAAGCGGCTGGCCTGTCCAGCGACTGTCGCTGGGCGAGGGCTTTCCCGCCCCGTCCCCCGAGATGAAGCGGGAAGCTGAGCGAAGGCTGTCGGCTCTGCCGGACGGTGGGCTCGTCATCATCGACGGCCTTGCCTTCGGCGTACTGGACGAATGGGCGGAGCGCGAGGCCCGCCGGCTGCGCATCGTCGCGCTCGTACATCATCCGCTGGCGCTCGAGACCGGCCTCGACAGCACGCAGCAGAGCTGTTTCCACGGCTGCGAGCGTCACGCACTGTCCTTTGCCAAGCACGTCGTCGTCACCTCGCCGATGACCGCGCGCAATTTAATAGCCGACTACGGCATACGTTCACACCAGATCACGGTCGCCATTCCGGGCACGGATCCCGCGCCCATCGCCACCGGCAACGGTGACCCGCCCCACATCATTTCCATCGGCACACTGACGCCGCGCAAGGGCCACGACATCCTCATATCGGCGCTGAAGGCGGTGGAGCACCTGCCCTGGCGGGCAACCATCATCGGCAGCCAGACGCTCAATCCGGAGACGGCCACGCTTCTGCGCCGGCAGGTCGAAGCACTCGGACTTGCCGATCGGATTTCGCTTGCCGGCGAATGCGACGATCCGCGCGCGCTTCTGGCGGGCGCCGACATCTTCGCGCTGGCCAGCCGCTTCGAGGGTTATGGCATGGTCTTCGCGGAAGCGCTGTCGCAGGGACTGCCGATCATCGCCTGCCGGACGGGGGCCATTCCCGAGGTTGTTCCGGAAGAAGCGGGCCTGTTGGTGCCCGTCGATGACATCGGCGCCTTCGCCCAAGCGCTCCACAGCCTTCTCACGGACAAGACGCTGAGGCGCGCGAAGGCCGAGGCAGCAAGGCGCGCCGGCGCGCAACTGCCGGGCTGGATGACGACTGTCGACATCATCTCGACCGCATTGAGGGCGCTTCCATGAGCGGTTTCGACAAGGACTGGCTGGCCCTTCGCGAGCCCGCCGATCGTGCCGCACGTCATGACGGGCTGGTGGACGACCTCGCGCGCCATCTCGCAGGCATGGAAGACGCGCGGGTTCTCGACATCGGCTGCGGCACCGGCTCGACCTGGCGGAGCCTCGGTGATCGTCTGCCCCGCAAGGTGGGCTGGACGTTGCTGGACCATGACGCCGACCTGCTGGAAGAAGCGGAGCGGCGGATCGGGCAGAACGCTAAGGTCGGGTTCCGTCGGCACGACCTCAACGACATCGACGGCCTGCCGCTTCAGGGCATTGAGGTGGTCACGGCATCAGCGCTGTTCGATCTGTGTTCGGAGCGCTTCTGCGAAGCTGTCGCCGACCGGCTCGCATCCGCGCGGATCGGCCTCTATGCGGCGCTGAACTATGACGGGATCATGGAATGGTCCCTCCCCCATCCGCTCGACAGACAGATGGTGGACCTGTTCAACAGGCATCAGCGCACCGACAAGGGGTTCGGCCCGGCGCTGGGCCCCGATGCCACGGCATGCCTCGCCAGCCTATTTGCGGCACGCGGATACAACGTCAGGATCGGGAACAGTCCATGGCGTTTGGATGCCGGGTCGACCGCCCTGCAGGTCGAACTGCTGAACGGCCTGCGCCGTCCGCTTCTGGAAATCTCCGAACTTTCGGAGGAAACCGTCGCTGACTGGCTGGAATACCGGCTTTTGGCCGTCGGCCAGCCGGGCAGCTCATGCCGGGTCGGCCACACGGACATCCTCGCCCTGCCGGTCTAGATCTGATCCCCAAAAACTGGAGGAGGATCAGGGTGAGGTCAGCTTGGAATCATTGGGGAACGTGTTGCACTGTGTTCGGTGCTCACACGGAAAGAAACGCCTTCGTACTTCGCAAAGTCATCTCAGACCTTGACCACCATCGAGTGACATCCACAAATCTTGGCGTGTACGCCACGAACGGCGAACCCGATGACGCTGACGAAAATCAGGGCATGCTGTTTCTCGTCAGCGCCCGGCGTGCCACCTCGATCCAGTATTCCACACCGATGGTGAGCGCTTCGTCGTTGAAGTCGTAGTTCGGGTTGTGCAAGTTGCGCCCGCCCTCCGCGCTGCCGTTCCCCATCCAGATATAGGCGCCGGGCTTCTTCTGCAGCATGAAGGAGAAATCCTCCGCCCCCATGCTCGCCGGCATGTCCTGGCGAATGGCGTCCTCGCCGGCCACGGCTTCGGATGCAGCACGGGCGATATCGGTTTCCGCCGGCGTGTTGATGGTGGCCGGGTAACGCCGCTGATAGTCGAATTCCACCCGCGCTCCGAAGGTTTCGGCAACCAGCCTCGCCCGGTGCCCCATCTCGGCCTCGAGCCGGTCGCGGACGTCGGGCGACAGGGAACGCGCGGTACCCCTGATCAGCACGCTCTCGGGGATGATATTCCAGGTGTCGCCGGCGTGGATCTGAGTGATGCTGATCACCCCTGCGTCGGCCGGGCTCAATGTGCGGCTGACGATCGCCTGCCACGCAGTGTTGACCTGCCCGGCCACCAGGATCGGATCGATGCCCTGATGCGGCATGCCGGCGTGGGATCCCTTGCCGATGATCTTCAGCTCGAAATTATCCTGCGCCGCCATCATGGCGCCGCTGTGGAGGGCGAATTGCCCGACAGGCAAACCCGGCCAGTTGTGCATGCCGAAAACGCAGTCGACCGGGAACCGATCGAACAGGCCGTCCTCCACCATGACCCGGGCGCCGCCTTCGTTTTCCTCGGCCGGCTGAAAGATGAAGACTACGGTGCCACGGCTCGGCGGATTGGCCGCCATATGGCACGCCGCACCCAAAAGCATCGCGGTATGGCCGTCATGGCCGCAAGCGTGCATCTTGCCGGGCATCGTCGACGCATAGGGCACCCCTGTTGTCTCGGTTATGTCGAGGGCGTCCATATCGGCCCGCAGGCCGACCGACGGTCCATCGCCATTGCGCAGCACCGCAACGACGCCGGTCCTGCCGATACCTTCATGAACCTCAAGACCGGCAGCCCGCAACTCGCGTGCCACGAGGGCCGCAGTGCGGTGCTCCTGAAAGGCCGTTTCCGGATGGGCATGCAAGTCGTGACGCCATTCGATCAGGCGCGGTTCGAGCGCCTTGACGCTATCGGAAACCTTCATCGTCATGCTCCCAACAACAATGTGCCAGCCACGCCCAGCGCCGTTCCGACGAGCAGCCAGGCGACCCGGTCTATCAGCGCAATATGCCCGCCGCCGGCATAGGATCCCCCCGGCACAGCGGCGCCAAGCGCGCCCTCGCTCCGCTGCGGCACCTCGGAAAGACCTTTCCCCCCGGTGACGACGCTGGAAAAGGCCGAGAAGAAATCGTCGGCGTTTTTCTTGGCAACGCTCTGGATCAGCCGCCCGCCGACGCTTGCGAGCTTGCCGCCGATATCGACATCGGCGACATAGGCCAGCCGCGTGCCCTCGCCCTCCGGCGTCAGGCGGATCCTGGCCGAACCCTTGGCAAAGCCTGCCGGGCCGCCCTGCCCCCGCCCCGACAACTTGTAGCCGTGCGGCGGATCGAGATCGCTCAATTCCACCTTACCCTTGAAGGTCGCAGAAACCGGGCCCACCCTCACGACCACGGAGGCCGTGAATTCGCGGTCGCCGGTCTGCAGCATTTCAGTGCAGCCGGGAATGCTGCGCCTGAGGCTCTCCGGGTCGTTGAGCCCTGCCCAGACCTTGTCGATGGCCGCTGGGATCACATGTTCGCCAACAAATTCCATTGTCGTCTTCCCTGTTGCGCGATCTAGTTTCCGTAGACCCTGAAGATCGCCTGGGTACCCTCTTCGCCAAATCCGCCCGCCGCCAGCTTTTCATAGAGCTGCTTGGCCAGCGCCAGCGCCGGCAGGTCAAGCTTCATGCGCTCGGCTTCGGCAATGGCGATCGACATGTCCTTGATGAAGTGGTGGACGTAGAAACCCGGCGCATAGTCGTCGTTGAGCATCTTCGGGCCGAGATTGTTGAGTAGGAAGCTCGACGCCGCACCGGTGCCGATCGACGACAGGACGCGTTTCGCGTCGAGTCCGGACGCCTTGGCGTAGGCAAGGCTTTCACTGACGGCGAGCATGGTCGCGGCAATGGCGATCTGGTTGCACATCTTGGTGTGCTGCCCGGCGCCCGGCCCGCCCTGGTGAACAATATTCTCGCCCATCAGCTGGAACAGCGGCAGCGCCGCAGCAAAGGCCTCTTCAGTGCCGCCGACCATGATCGAAAGCTTGGCCGCCCTTGCGCCGATGTCGCCGCCGGAAACCGGCGCGTCGAGCACGGAGACCCCTTTCTCCGCCGCCTTGGCAGCGATCTCGCCGGCAAGGGTCGGGCTCGATGTCGTCATGTCGATGAGGATCGTCCCCGCCTTTGCCTGCTCCACGATACCGCCCGCGCCGAGATAGGTCTCCTCGACGTCCTTCGGATAGCCGACGATCGTGATCACAACGTCGCACGCGGCGGCAACGTCTCCAGCGGTATCGTGCCAGATGGCACCCCTGGCGACCAGTTCGTCCGCCTTGCTCCGGGTCCGGTTGTAGACATGCAATTCATGGCCGCCGTCGAGGATATGGCCGGCCATGCTGCGCCCCATGATCCCCAGCCCGATGAAGCCGACCTTTTTCCTGCCGTTCGTAACGCTCATGTCAGTTTCTGTCCTTCGTGCAGGGCCGTTCCGCTGCACTCACGCAGCAACGACCGCAGATATTGCGGAGAAAGTGGCTGGCGATCCGCCACCACGCCAAAGGGGGCCAGCGCGTCGTTGACGGCGTTGGTCACCGCCCCGATCGCCCCCATCACACCGCCCTCGGCCATTCCCTTGATGCCGGCAGGCGTGCGCTTGTTCGGCGTGTGATGGTGCAGGATCTCGAAATTCGGCAGTTCGCAGGCCGTGGCCACCAGATAGTCGGCGAAGGTCGCGGACAGATTCTGCCCGTTCTCGTCGTAGACGACCTCCTCCAGAAGCGCGCCGCTCAGGCCCATGGCGATCGCGCCCTGCTGCTGGCCGCGCACCACGATCGGATTGATCACGGTGCCGCAATCCTCCGAGACCACGTATCGGGCGATGCTGAGCGCACCGGTGGCGATATCGACCTCGACTTCGCAGGCATGGGTCGAATTGGAATAGGTCATCGGGGGCGGATCATAGGTCAGCGAGAAATCGAGCCCCGGCGCCACCCCCTCGGGCAGGTTCGTGGGATCGAGATAGGCCGTGCGAGCGATATCGGCGAGCGACAGTCCCGTCCCGCTCCATTCGCCGTTGATAAGTCGCTCCACCTGCCCGTCGAGCAGACGAATCTCCTGCGCGGAGTTCAGACCGAGCTTGTGGGCGGCGATCCGCAGCACCTGTTCGCGTGCTTTCTGCGCGCAGAGATACAGCGAGCCGCCACCCGCCGTACCTCCGCGCGCGCCACGGCTTCCCATGCCATAGGGAGCCACATCGGTGTTACCGATCTGGATCCTGACATTGGACGGGTCCACCCCTAGACCCTCAGCCACGGCCTGAGACATCGCCGTCTCATAGCCCTGTCCCGTCGCGCCGAGCCCGACGGATGCATTGACCACCCCGCTCGGCTCGATCCGCACCCATGCCGCCTCGTGCCCCGAGCCGGGAATGCCGGTCGACTTGTAGAAGGCGGATCCATAGGTCGTGGATTCGACCACGGTGCAAAGTCCGAGCCCGATATACCGCCCTTCGGCGCGCAGTGCCTGCTGGCGTTTGCGGAAAGCCTCGTAGTCAATCGCTTCGACCACGCTTTCGAGCGTCTCGGCCGGCGTGATGTCCTCCAGCACTTCGCCGGTCGCCATGCGATAGGGCAGATCGCCCTCGCGCAGCATGTTGATCCGCCGGACCGCCAGCGGATCAAGGCCCAACTGGCGGGCGATGGCGTCGATTGTCCCGTCCATCACCCAGCTGGTAATCGCCATCGGCGCCCGCATCGGCCCGTTGCCGCATTTGTTGGTGAGCGCGATCTTCACCTCGAAGGCATAGTCCTCGATCCGGTAGGGACCCGTCAGGATCATCGCGACGACGCGCGACATGTAGTTGGCCGGATAGAAGCAATAGGCGCCGAAATCCTCGGTGATCTCCAGCTCGAGCCCGAGGATCCGACCGTCCGCGGCAACGGAAGCGCGGGTGCGGCAGAGGTTCTCTCGCGCATGGCTTGCCGCCATCAGGTTTTCCGTGCGGTCCTCGCGCCACCGTACCGGGCGATTGAGCTGACGCGCGAGCGCGGCAACGGTCAGTTCCTCGCGGTAAAGCGCGATCTTCTGGCCGAAGCCACCGCCCACGTCGGGCGACATGACGGTGACCTGGCTTTCCGAAAGCCCGAGCCGCCCGGCCAGCTGGCTCCTGAGCGGATGCGGCACCTGGTTGCCGATATGGAAGGTCAGGTGTTCGCGCCCTGCGTCCCAGACGGCGGCGCAGCCGCGCGTCTCAATCGGTACGTGGGTCTGGCGATGCTGGTAGAAGGAAGCCTCGACCACAGCATGAGCTTCGCCACGGCGCTGCGCGACGTTTCCGGCAGAGAATGTCTGGTGCGAAACCAGATTGGAGGGCAACGTCTCGTCGACAAGCGCGGCACCCGGCGCAAAGGCACCTTCCAACGACGCGATCGCCGGCAGGACCTCGTACTCGACCTCGACCAGCTCTGCCGCATCCTCCGCGACATAGCGGTCCCGTGCCACGACGACTGCCACCGGGTCGCCGTGAAACCGCACCTTGTCGATCGGCAGTGTCTCTATCTCAGTCGGGTGAAGCCCTTCGATCGGCGGCGCCAGCCGCAGGCGATTGGTCCATTTGTCGAGGTCTTCGCCGGTAAAGACACCGGTCACGCCGGGCAATTCCCGCGCCGCATCCGCCGAAATACCCAGGATTCGGGCATGGGCATGCGGCGACCTCACGAAACTGACATGCAGCGCGCCCGGCACGACAATGTCGTCCAGATAGCGCCCTTGCCCGGTGACGAGACGCTTGTCCTCCTTTCGCGCCAACGGCTTGCCGATGTAGTGGAAATCACTGGCCTCTTTCACAATTGTGCCTCCCGCATCGCGGCCGCTGCCTTCATGACGGCGGCAACGATGTTCTGGTAGCCCGTGCAGCGGCATAGATTGCCCGAAAGAACATCGCGCACCTCCTCCTCTGTCGGATCGGGCGTATCGCGCAGAAAAGCCTCGAAGGTCATGACGATACCCGGGGTGCAGAAGCCGCATTGCAGCCCGTGTTCCTCATGCATGGCCTGCTGCAGCAGGCTCAGGCCAATTCCGCCCACCGCCTCGATCGTCGTGATCTCGTGCCCTTCCATCTGGACGGCATAGGTCAGGCAGGCCCGTGCCGGCTGGTCGTCGATCAGGACCGTGCAGGCGCCACAGACCCCATGCTCGCAACCGACATGCGTTCCGGTCAGACCGAAGTCCTCGCGCAGAACGTCGACGAGCAGCTTGCGCGGTTCGACCATTGCCTCGCGGGTTTCGCCGTTTACGGTGAGAGATATCAGTCGCGCATCGCTCATGCTTTCTCTCCACGTGCGCGGGCCAGCGCTGTCGCCAAGGCCTTCTCGACGAGGGCCGCAGCCACTTCCCGGCGGAACGCTGCGGGGATCGACGCGCTGTCCTCGGGGGAAATGGATTGCGCCGCAAAGTTGGAAACGCCCGCAATCCATTTTCCGCTTGGCATAGCCCCGACCTCGGCCACCGCCGACACATCGAGCCGGAAGGGAACGGAGCCGACGCCGCCACACGCCATTTCCAGGGACGCCAGCCTGCCGTCGCTGTCCAGCAGCAGCGTCACCGCAACCGAGACGATGGCGAAATCGCCACGTCGACGGCTGAAAAGCTCGAAGCCCCAGCCTGAATTCGCCGGCAACTGCGGAAACCGGACCGAGGTCACCATCTCGCCATACCCGACATCGACCGTCATCACGGACCGGAAGAAATCGACGGCATTGATCTCGCGCTGCCCGGCAAGCCCGCGCACCATGATCTTGGCTCCGCCGAGAACCGCGATCAGCGGCATTTGCGCAGCCGGATCCGCATGAACCAGGCTCCCCCCCAGCGTGCCACGCTGGCGGATCGCGTAGTGCCCGATTGTCGCTGCCGCCGCCGCCAGCAGAGGATGTGTACGGCGTACTTCTGGTGCTGTCGCCACCCGCTGATGCCGGGTCATCGCCCCGATTTCCAGCACGCCCTCGGACATTCTCACGAAATCGAGTTCGACAAGGTCATTCAGGTCGACCAGATGCTCCGGCCGGGCAAGCCGCATGTTCAGCATCGGGCCGAGGCTCTGGCCGCCCGCGATCGGCTTGGCCCTGTCACCATAGCGCGCGAGCAGGCCAAGCGCCGCCTCCAGAGTTTGCGGTCGATGATAGTCGAATGACGCCGGTTTCATCCTGCTATCCGATCAGGCTCATCTCGCTGTCGGCATCGAATACGTGCAACCTGCTCGTATTCGCCGACAGCTTGATCTGGTCGCCATAGTTGTGACGCAGATCCTTGTTGACGCGGAAGAAGAGCTCCTGGCCCTCCACCTTCAGACCGAGGAACTGGTCCGAGCCGACCGGAAGAACCGAGGTCACAGTGCCGCCGATCACTTCGCCATCGGCGGCCTCGGCCCGCTCGTCTACGTCTTCCGCGCGGATGCCAAGCCTCACCTTGCGCCCGTCGTAGCTCAGCAACTTCTTGCCGCGATCCGGCGCGAAATCGAGCCGCGTTTCCCCGCGCACGAAGGTGACCTTGCCGCCCTCCACGCTTAATACCCCGTCGAGATAGTTGATCGGCGGATTGCCGAGGAACGAGGCAACGAAGGTGTTTGCCGGATGTTCGTAAATTTCATCCGGGGTGCCGATCTGCTGCACCCGGCCGCTGCGCATCACCACGATGCGGTCCGCAAGTGTGAGCGCCTCGGCCTGGTCATGGGTCACGTAGACGAAGGTGGTCTGCATGCTGCGATGCAGCTCCTTGATCTCCGCGCGCATGGAAATGCGCAGCGCCGCATCCAGGTTCGACAGCGGTTCATCCATGAGGAAAACCGCCGGCTTGCGCACCATGGCGCGTCCAAGCGCCACGCGCTGCCGCTGCCCGCCGGAAAGCTGGCTCGGACGCCGGTCGAGAAGATGGGTGATCTCGAGACGCTCGGCCGCGTCGCGCACACGGCGGTCGATATCGTCCTTCGGATGCTTGCGCATCACCAGGCCGAAGGCAATGTTCTCGTAGACCGTCTTGTGCGGATAGAGCGCGTAGCTCTGGAAAACCATCGCCACGTCGCGGTGATGCGGCGGCGTGTAGTTCACCGTCTCGTCGTCGAAGAAGAGATTGCCTTCGGTGACTTCCTCAAGACCGGCGATCATGTTGAGGGTGGTCGACTTGCCGCACCCCGAAGGCCCGAGCAGGACGACGAATTCCTTGTCCTTGATCTCGAGATTGAGATTTTCGAGCGCGACAAACCCGTTGGGATAGCGCTTGGATGCGTTTTCAAAAAGAATGCGGGCCACTGGCGAACTCCCTGTTAACCCTTCACCGCGCCGGCTGTCAGACCGGAGACGATGTAGCGTTCGAAGATGATGGCGACGATCACCGGCGGCACGATCGCGAGAAGACCCGCCGCATTGATGAACGAGAAGCTGATGGTGAAGTCGGACGTGAATGATGCAAGCACGATCGGCAGGGTCTGTGACTGCGCCGTCTGGGTGAACATCAAGGCCAGAAGGAACTCGTTCCAGCTGGTGAGGAAGGCGAACAGGATCACGGCAACCAGTGACGGAAGGGCGAGCGGCAGGTACACCTTGGTCATGGCCTGGAATCGCGAACAGCCGTCGACACGCGCCGCCTTGTCCAGTTCATCCGGAAGCCCTTCGAAATACTGGATCAGGATAAACACCGTGAACGGCACGGTGACTGCCAGATAGGTGATGACGAGCGACAGGATGTTGTCGAGCAGGCCCAGATTCTTGATGACCAGGAAGAACGGCACGACCAGCGCGATATCGGGAATGACCCGCGTCGTAAGAATGAAATAGATCGAACCTGATCGCCCCAGGAACCGGATCTTCGCCATCGCATAGGCGGCCGGAACGCCGACCAGCAGGTTGAGGATGACCACCAGGGTCGCCACGACGAAGCTGTTGAGCATGGCCGGCAGCAGGTTGCGCGCCGTCGACGGGATATAGTTGCCCGAGGCGGGATCCTGCGTGCTGCGCGTCTCGTAGGTGACTTCCTCGGCGCCGGCGGAGAAGATCGCCTGGAAATTCTTCAGCGTCGGCTGATCGGGCACCCAGTGCGGCGGCACTGACACGATCTCGGCCTCGGTCTGAAGGGAAGAGGATACGAGCCAGCCGACGGGCGCCAGGACAACGAACAGGATAACCAGCGATCCGAGAAGAATGATGCCGCGATGCAGCCACCTGAAGATCTCGCCGCGCCGCTTGTAGTCGATGCCGCTCGACCGGCCGGGCTTGCCGGCAGGATTTTGCTGAACGGTTGCCATGTTACACGCTCCTGCCAAGGGTTCTGATGATGAAATAGGCGAGCGCGAACGTCACCAGCGCCAGCAGGTAGGACATCGCGGCCCCCGTGCCGAAGGACAGATTGCGGAATGTCTCGACGTAGATTTCCCAGGAGAGCACATGGGATGCCGTGCCCGGGCCGCCTTCGGTGAGAATGAAGAAGAGATCGAAATGGCGGATCGCCATCATCGTCTCATAGATCATGACGAGCATGAATCCGGTCCGCATCGAGGGAAGCGTCACATGGATGAAGCGCTGCCACAGCGGCGCGCCGTCTACGCGGGCGGCCTGATAGAGGTCCGCCGGAATGGACTTCAGCGACACCAGAAGCAGGATTGTCGCCAGCGGCACTTCCTTCCAGACGAAGGCATTGGCGATCAGCGGCAGGGTCTTGTTCTGGTCACCGAGCCAGATCATGTATTTGTCGATGAAACCCAGCTGGTAAAGCAGTCCGTTGAGTGCGCCATAGCCTGAATCGTAGATCCACTTCCACATCAGCGCATCGGCGACATAGGGAATGGCCCAGGGGATCAGGAGCACCGTGCTGACCAGCCTGCGGCCGCGAAAGGTCTCGTTCAGGAGCAGGGCCGCCAGAAGCGCCAAAAACGTGATAGCCGTCACCGACATGACGGTAAAGGACACCGTGCGCAATACGGCGGTCCAGAACAACTGGTCGCCGAAGAGTTCGAGATAATTGTCGAACCAGACGAAGGGCGTGCGATTGGGTCGGGTCAGCTTGATCTGAAAAAAGCTCAGATAGAACGAATAGGCGATCGGAAAGACCGCGACCAGCCCGAGGACGGCCATGACCGGCGCTATGAAGAGATAAGCCGTGCGTTCTTCATAACCAAAGTGCCGCCGCATGCTTGTCGCCATTCCCGCTTTTGTCTTCATCATGATGCGGAGATCCCCCGTAGACTTGCGGCCGCGAACAGGTGGCCGAGTTCCGATTTCACGTGCCCGCATGAGGCATGCGATATGTCCGCTAAAACGCGATGGGCTCGACCCTCGCCCGGCCAGCCGTTCTTTTGCTTTTCTCGCGGCATCGAAGATCGACAACCGCCCGCCGAACAGAAAATTGAGCGGCCCGCCCTCGTCGCGGGCCGCTCCGGTCCGCCCCTTAAGCCTGAGACTTAAGATCGTCCCATTCTGCGCCCGCTTCCTTCAGGGCATCCGCCGGCGTGGCGTTGCCAAGGATCGCCGACTGCCAAGCCGCGCCGTTGACTTCGCTCCAGTCACCAAACCAGGGCGTGATGACGTCTTTCTTCTGGGCGAGAGCCTGCTGCTTCTGGATCATCTCCACGTCGCCATACTTGTTGTAGGCGGCGCGTACATCGGCATCCTCGAACAACGGCTTGACGCCGAATCCGGAACCCAGATCGAGGAAAAGAAGCTTCTGGAATGTGTACTCGCCGTTCGCCTTGCCGCCGAACCACTCGATCAGCTTGGCCGCATTGTCGGCGCGCGCCTTGTCGGCCGCCGCCTGCGCGGACATGCCGTGGAAACGCATCCACCCGACCGTCGCATGGGAACCGTCCGCGCCCATCGGCATCAATGCCTGCTTCGCGCGGCCGGCAATCTGCGACTGGCCGGGGTCGTTCAGCATGGCGAGGCGGTACTTCGGCAGCAGTGCGAAGGCGTGATTGCCTGCCGCGAACGCCTTCAGGCCGTTGAGTTCGCCGATTTCCACGCAGCCCGGCGAAACGATCTTGTGCTTGTTGACCGCGTCGACGACCCACTGGAGGGCGGAAAGGGCCCCGCCCTTCTCCTCCTGCATGATCGAGTCACCTTTGTCGTCGGTGAAGCGTCCGCCATGCGAGAAGACCATGGCCGACATGAACTCGATCAGCCAGCTTTCCTTGGCCATGGCGAGCATCAGCGGGAATTCGGCAATCCCCTTCTGCTTCATCACCAGCGCCTGCTCGACGAGTTCATCCCAGCTCGCGGGAGGCGCGGAGAAGCCGGCGGCGGAGAGCTTTTCCGCATCGTAGATGAAGCCCATGTAGTCGGTGTAGTAGGTGAGGCCATACTGCTCACCCTTGTAGGTCATGGAATCAGTGCAGAAGGCTTCTGCATCGCTGTTATAGGCCATCAGGTTGTCGTAGGCGTTGATCGGAGCAATCCACTTCGCCTCGGCCCATTCCGGCAACCAGGCGTCGGATACCCACAGGACGTCCATAGGCGCCGCGCCGACGAACTTGGTGACCATGGCGTCGCGATACTGTGCCCAGGGGGCATTCGCATAGTCGACAGCCAAGCCGCTGGCCTTCTCGAAAGCGGCAAGGTGGCTTTTCACCAAATCCACTGCCGCCGACCACGTCTGATAGTTGATCGTATTGCCCGCGGCAAAGGCACCCATGCCCGGCAATGCGAGCGCGGCACCTCCGGCCAGGGCCGAAGTCTTGAGAAATTCGCGCCGTCCGATTGCGCGTCCAAACCCAGTTTTCATCCTTGCTTCCCCTTTTTTACATCGAAACCGCGCCCGCCACAGCCTGCAGCCGTGAAGACATTTTCAACCTCGATGGAAAAAAGCTAACAGCGATTCTGCTTGTCGTCAATTGACGACTTTTGTCCAAGGCGCAGGTTTCCGATCGGCGTTTGCCTCGACCGAAAGACAGGCCAGGATTACTCGAATTGCGCGACCATTGCGTCGAAGCCGCTGAGGAAGGCGCGAACATGCATGTCGACAACCTGGGCCTGCGGCGTGATCAGGCTCGCGCGGTAGATGTGACGACGAATGCCGTAGTGGGAGAGCGCGCCGTGGATTGTCCAGCCGATCTCATGAACCGCCTCCGGTTCCACGCTAAGCGCGATGCCGCGCTCGCGCGCCGTTTCGGTGACGATCGTCTCCGTCAGCTTGGTGATGATCGACGAGATATAGTTCGGCGCCATGTCAGCCTCGGCCAGCGAGGAATAAAGAAAAAGCCGCAGCCACTGCCGTCCGAGCACCGTATCGAGATAATCATTGTAGAAACCGTTCAGGCGATCATGCATGGGCCGGGAGCGGTCGCTCAGTTCCGCAAACCAGACAGCCTTGAAAGGTCCCAGGATCGCGGTATCATAGACTTCCCTCAGCAGATCTTCCTTTGTCGGGAAGAAGCGGTACAGCAGCCTCTGCGAGATACCGCATTCAGCCGCAAGTGCCCGCGTCTGCGCCGTGAGCCCATATTCGGCAAACAACTCAGTCGCCCTTTCCAGGATCTGCGCGCGCCGCTCGGCGTAGGGCATGCGTTTTTCCTTCTTCTTGCCCTTGGCTGCGCCGGTCTGTGCGGCGCCGGTCTGACTTCCCCGCAAATTGGTGGATTTGGCCTTCAAGTTATCCTCACTCCCGGCGTTGCACGCCTCTCGGTCCTGGACGACTCATATCATTGAACCGCTTCCAACTATCAATAGAGCGCATTATGTCGTCAATTGACGAATTAATGTGCGATGTGCATGCTGCAGGAATTGGAGCCGGCGAGACCGGAAGTTGGACTGACGGTAGAGGAAGACCCAGATGATCTACGAGCAGCGAATTTACGAGATGAAGCCCGGCTCGACCGGCGCATTTCTGAAGGTCTATGAAGAGGAAGGCCTCGCCATCATCACACAATACGCAAAGCTCGTCGGCTGCTGGACAAGCGAGAGTGGCGTCTTGAACTCGGTCGTCTTCCTCTGGGCCTATGAGGATTTCGGCCATCGCACCGCACAGCGTGCCAAGATGGGCGCCAATCCGGCGTGGCAGGCCTTTGTGCCCAAGATCCTTCCCTTTCTGGTTCATCAGGAGAGCCGCTTCCTGCTGCCCGCGCCGTTTTCTCCCCAGGCGTGATTGCATGGCCTGCTGTGCGTATACGTCAAAGGCAGTTGATCCGTCAGCAGCACGTAACCTGGCACCTTGACCACCGCCAGAGGCTCGGCGCACCACGCCTTCAACTGTTCGGGTAGCACATTGGCCCCGCCGCGAAGCTTCACAGCCCCGAGGATATCCTCGTCACCCATTTCCTCGGGCACGCCGACCGCGGCCGCCAGTTCAACATCGGGGTGTGGCAGAAGAACGCGGTCGACCTCGGCACCGCAGACATTCTCGCTTCGGACGCGAATGATATCCTTCCTGCGCGCCACGAAGTAGAAGTTCCCCTCGCCGTCGCGCCTGTCGAGATCGCCCGTGCGGAACCAGCCGTCCGTGAACGCGATCTGCTCCGGTCGTCGAAATATTCGATCATCCGCACCGGGGTCTTTTTCACAGTTCGCCCGTCACCCCTTCATCGAGGTCCCGGCCCGTCTCGTCGATAAAGCCGCCGAGGCTCCAATCGCCGCCGGATAAAAATCAGTGGCATGTCACTTGCTGAGACTTCGTTCACCTCAGATTCTTTGCCCATACTCAGAGCGACCTTGCCCCTTTGTGGAGTGCACCCCGTTTGACCGGACATGTCGGCTGGTTTGATTTAGCCCTGATGAACTGCCGTGGGGAAGCCATCTTGAGCGCTGAACAGTCCGCTGTTCCCGGAATTCCTATCGATCCTGAAGCAATTGAAGAGCCAGAACGGAATGTGGCAAAAAACTCCGCACGCAGGTTCGTGTCCTGACAGATCAAAGCGAGCCACCGGTTTTGCGGAACTGAATTTTCAGCGCGGTCAACCAGTTTGCCGATGACCGAGCGGTTGGTCCCATCGATGGAATGTCGTTGGAGGCGTGCCGCAGATCAAGAGGGCCTGAGGAAGCGCAACCGATCAGGCATACCGCGCATAGCGCTGAGCAATCAGCGCGCACACCATCAACTGGATCTGGTGGAACAGCATCAGGGGCAGAACGATGGCGCCGACGCTCTGTCCGGCGAAGATCGCGCCAGCCATCGGCACGCCGCTGGCCAGGCTTTTCTTCGAGCCGCAAAAGGTGATCGTGATTTCGTCTTGCCTGGAAAAGCCGAGTAAGCGGCTGCCGAACATGGTGATCGTCAGCACGGTCGCCAGGAGGACGATGTCGACAACGACGACGATACCGAGATCACGAAAAGACAGCGTCCGCCACAGGCCCTCGACGACGGCGGAGCTGAAGGCGAGATAGACGACCATCAGGATCGAACCGCGGTCGACCGGCGACAAGAGCTTCTTGCGGGCACGGACCCAATCGCCGATCCACGGCTGGAGGATTTGCCCGAGGATGAAGGGTGCCAGCAGTTGCAGCAGGATCTGCTTGAGCGCGGTCATCGAATAGCCGCCGTCGCCCGATGCCGAAAGCAGCAAGCCGACCAGTAGCGGCGTCAGGAACATGCCGAGGATATTCGAGGCGGACGCGGCGCAAATCGCGGCCGGCACGTTGCCGCCGGCCATCGAGGTGAAGGCTATCGACGACTGCACCGTCGAGGGCAATACGCAGAGAAACAGGATTCCGGTGTAGAGCGCCGGCGGAAGCGATGCCGGCAGCAGCAGACCGATGGCGAGCCCGAGCAGCGGAAAGATGACGAAGCTCACGAACAGGATCACTCCGTGCAGCCGCCAGTGCAACAGGCCCGCGATCACCACATCGCGCGATAGCCGGGCGCCATGCAGAAAGAACAGGAGAGCGATGGCCAGCTTCGTGGCGAGCGCCATCCACACCTGCGCCTCGCCGGTGATCGGCAAGACCGAGGCCAGAAGCACTGCCGCGACAAGCAGCATGGTGAATGTATCGGGGAGGAAACGGCGCATCTTTTCTTTCCGCTGGACGGGTTCGCCTTCACTCCATTATTGCGATACAAGATGCAATAGATAACACTCATCACGAAATAAGATAACAGATGCTCGACCTCGTACAATTGCGCAGTTTCCTTGCCGTCCAGCAGACAGGCAGTTTCACCCGCGCTGCGGAGAGTCTTGGACTGGGCCAGTCCACGGTCAGCCAGCATATCCAGAGGCTGGAGGGCGCTCTCGGCCGCCGGCTGATCTTTCGCGACACCCATCGTGTCAGCTTGACGCCCGATGGCGAAGTCCTGGCGGGCCATGCCCGCGCCATGCTGTCGATCGACGCCCAAGTCTTCGGCCTTTTTGCCGAAAACAAGTTGCGCGGACAATTGCGGCTGGGTGTTTCGGAAGATTTCGCAACCAGCCGTCTGACGGCGGTCCTCGAAGATTTCATCCGTGCTTACCCCTCTGTCGATCTGCAATTGACCGTCGCATTGAGCGGCGTGCTGTATCAGATGCAGGATTCCGGAGAAATCGATCTCGTATTCGCCAAACGGCGTCTTGGCGATCAGCGTGGGCGCCTCGTCTATCGTGAGCCGCTGATCTGGCTGGCGCGCGATCCGCAGCAATTGGCCGATCCATCGACCCCCGTGCCGTTGATTGCGTTCCCTCCGCCGAGCATCACCCGCAACATTGCTCTCGAAGCGCTCAATGCAAACCGGATCCCCTGGCGCATTGTCTGTACATGCAGCAGTTTGAGCGGATTGACAGCCGCCGCGCGCGCCGGAATGGGTGTGCTTGTGCAGCCCCGCAGCATGGCGCCCGCCGGGCTGAAGGAGATCGCCCCGGGCGTCCTGCCGCCGCTGGAGGATGTCGAGTTCGTGCTGGTTCCGCGCATTGGAGCAGACGAGGCCCTCGTCACAGCACTTTCGAACGAGATCTTCTCCAAAGTCGGCGGCAATCTCGAGATCGCCTGAAACCCCGGCAGGACATTTCGCGTCCACCGCATTGCGACATCGCCCTACGAGAATTCCGCTCCAAAAAGGGCACAGACGCAGCCGTTTTGAGCAACCTCGCATCGATTTGCCCTCTATTTGTGCATCTAGAAAATTGCACAAAAAACATCTTGACGGATATTGGAAATCGGCATTGACTGAACCAATCGGAAATTGGTTCGGACCAATCATGACAGACGCACCGCCCATGGAAAATTCGAACTATGCCCTGGAGAAGCTGCGTGATCTTCTTCGGAATGGTGACTTCGGAACGGACGGAAAGCTGCCGACCGAGCGTACACTATCCGACAGACTGGGCCTCAGCCGCCGGGCGATCCGCCGGGCCCTCGAAGTGCTCGAGGCGGAGGGATCCATCTGGCGCAAGCAGGGATCCGGCACCTATGTAGGCCAGAAGCCGAGCGAGTGGAGCGATCATGTCGAGACCATCGTGGCCGGGACCAATTTCATGGAAATCATGGAGGTCCGCCTTCGCATAGAGCCGCAACTGGCCCAGCTTGCAGCGATGCGCGCCAAGCCCGGCGACATTGAGCGGATGCGCGAACTCGCCCAGAAAATCCATGTCAGGGAAGATGCCGACGGCAAGGAATTGTGGGACGGCGCGCTGCACCGTCAGATTGCGCAGACCGCGGGAAACCTCCTGTTCCTGTCGATATTCGACATGATCAATCGCGTCCGCCAGGACGAGGCCTGGCAAACGATCCGCGAGCGCGCCCGCAGCAACGCCAATACCATGAGCATATCCAACGCCCAGCATACCGCCATCATCAATGCCATTGCCGCCCGCGATCCCGCAAAGGCGGGGGAAGCGATGCGCCAACATCTGTTGATGCTGCAGGAGCGCCTGATCCGGCAAACCTCGATGGACCATCTCGAGGATGATCCGATCGGCAATGTGTCGTGACATACCGAATACCGGCCGCGTGGCCGGTCTAACTTGAACGCCGGGGCAACAACCGGTGAGACCCTTGAGAACAGAAAACCAGACCAGAGGAGTTTTAGATTATGAAGATACTGTCCCGTCTTTCCACCCTGCTTTTGGCAAGCGCGCTGCTGGCAACGCCTGCCCTTTCTGCCGAGCTTCGCATCGGCCTGGCGGACGACGCCGACGTGCTTGACCCGGCTCAATCCCGCACCTTTGTCGGCCGCATCGTCTACACCGCCATGTGCGACAAGCTCGTCGATGTCTCGCCGGACCTCAAAATCGTGCCGCAACTTGCCACCGAGTGGAATTGGTCTGCCGACGGCAAGGAACTCACCATGAAGCTGCGCGAGGGCGTGAAGTTTCACGACGAGACGCCGCTCAACGCAGCCGCGGTCGTTGCGACCATCGAACGCAACATGACGCTTCCGGAATCGCGCCGCAAAAGCGAGCTGAGCTCGGTTGAGAAGATCGAAGCCACCGGCGATTACGAAGTCAAGTTCACCCTGAAGGCGCCGGATGTCACCTTGCTCGCGCAGCTTTCCGACCGTGCCGGCATGATCGTCTCGCCGACGGCCGCCAAGGAGCTGGGCGCCAATTTCGGCTCGAAGCCCGTCTGCGCCGGCCCGTTCAAATTCGTCGAGCGCGTGCAGCAGGACCGTATCGTCCTCGAGAAGTTCGCCGACTACTGGGACAAGGACAAGGTGTTCATCGACAAGGTCACCTATCTGCCGATCCCGGATTCCACGGTGCGTCTCGCCAACCTGCGCTCCGGCGAACTCGACATGATCGAGCGGTTGGCTGCAACCGATGCCGCTTCTGTCAAGAGCGACGCCACCCTAACCTATGCGGATGTCGTCGGCATCGGCTACATGGCCATGTACGTCAACATTGCCAATGGCGCGCGCGCCGACAACCCGTTTGGCAAGGACAAGCGCCTGCGTCAGGCTTTCTCGCTTGCCATCGACCGCGAGGCACTGAGCCAGGTGGTCTTCGAAGGAACGGCCATGGCCGGCAATCAACCCTATCCGCCAACCAGCCCGTGGTTCAACAAGGATATCCCGGTTCCCACCCGCGATATCGCCAAGGCCAAGGAGCTGATGAAGGCGGCAGGGCATGAAACGCTCGACATCGAGCTGCAGCACGCCAATAGCCCTGTGGTCACCCAGATGATGCAGGTCGTGCAATCGATGGTCGCTGAAGCCGGCTTCAATGTTTCGCTGAAGGCGACCGAATTCGCCACCCTGCTCTCCGAACAGACTGCCGGCAATTTTCAGCTCAGCCGCTCGGATTGGTCGGGCCGCATTGACCCTGATGGCAACCTGCACCAGTTCGTCACCTGCGAGGGCGGCATCAACGACTCCAAGTACTGCAATGCGGAAGTCGACAAGCTCCTCAACGAGGCACGCGCTTCGGCCGATGAAGCGGTCCGCAAGCAGAAATACGATGCTGCCGGCAAGATCCTCGATGACGATCTGCCGATCATCTATCTCGGCCATCAGTCCTGGATCTGGGCCATCAAGAAGGAAGTCACGGGCTTCGTTCCGTCGCCCGACGGCATGATCCGCCTGCTCGGCGTCAAGAAGGGCTGATTTGCCCAGTCTTGCCTACGGAGCATCGATGCTCCGTAGGCAACCCCGCCAATCCAGGACCGTGCGCCCATGCATATCTACATCGGAAAACGGCTGCTCGTAGCCATACCGACGCTGCTGATCGTCTCGATCTTCGTCTTCTCGCTGCAGAAGTTGCTGCCAGGCGATCCCGTCCTCGCCATGGCCGGTGAAGAGCGCGACCCGCAGGTGATCGAATTCCTTCGGGAAAAATACCGCCTGAACGATCCGGTCGTGTACCAATACGGCTATTGGATCGCCAATGTACTGCAGGGCGACTTCGGCATTTCGCTACGCACCAACCAGCCGGTACTGGAACTGATCGGCGAGAAGCTGCCGGTCACCATCCAGCTCGCGGTGATGTCGATGATCTTCGCCTTCATCATCGGCGTGCCGATGGGTATCCTGGCGGCAGTCAAGAAGAATACCATTACAGATTATGTTGCCAATATCGTCGCGCTGTCGGGCCTGTCCATCCCGAATTTCTGGCTGGGCATCATGCTGATCCTGCTGGTCTCGGTGAGGCTCGGCTGGCTTCCGGCCTCGGGTTACGAATCAATCTTCGTCGACCCCGTGCGCTCGCTTGAGACCATGATCATGCCCTCCTTCGTCCTTGGCACGGCGCTTGCCGCCACCTTGATGCGGCATACCCGCTCGGCCATGCTGGGTGTCATGAAGGCGGACTACATCCGCACGGCGCGCGCCAAGGGGCTGTCGGAACGGGTCGTCATCCTGAGCCATACCTTCCGCAACGCCCTGCTTCCGATCGTGACCCTCAGTGCGCTTCTGTTCGGCGAGCTTCTGGCCGGCGCTGTCCTCACCGAACAGATCTTCACCATTCCCGGATTCGGCAAGCTGATCGTCGATGCCGTGTTCAACCGCGATTACGCCGTCGTCCAGGGTGTCGTTCTGTGCACCGCCATCGGCTTCATCCTGATGAACCTCGTGGCGGACGTACTCTATGTCCTCCTCAATCCACGCATGAGGGCCAACCTATGACCGCGCTCGACCAGACCGCCGTTGCCGTTGCGGCACCGGGCAAGAGCAGCAATCGCGCCTGGAGGAAGCTCAAGGCCAACAGAAGCGCCCTTGTCGGCCTCGCCATCATCGTGTTCTTCACCTTGCTTGCGATCGCCGCCCCTCTTCTGCCGATCGTCGATCCGCTGGCAACCAGCTGGACGGCCATTCGCAAGGCGCCGTCCGCGGCCCATTGGATGGGCACCGACGATATCGGCCGCGATATCCTGTCCCGCATGATCTGGGGCGCGCAGGCATCGCTCATGGCCGGCATCTTTTCGGTAGCCATCGCCATCGCCATCGGCGTTCCCTTCGGCTTGGTCTCCGGCTATTTCGGCGGGTGGGTCGATCAGGTGATATCGCGGATCACGGAGGCCTTTCTGGCCCTTCCGTTTCTGATCATGGCCATTGCCCTTGCCGCCTTTCTCGGTCCCAGCCTCACCAATGCGATGATCGCGATCGGCCTTTCCGCTATGCCGGTATTCGTGCGGTTGACGCGCGGCCAGGTGCTCGCGGTCAAGACCGAAGACTATGTCGAGGGCGCGCGCTCGATCGGCCTTGGCCACTTCGACATCATGACGCGATACATCCTGCCGAACATCATGGCGCCGATCATCGTGCAGGCGACCCTGACGGTCGCGACCGCCATCATTGCCGAGGCCAGCCTCTCCTTCCTCGGCCTTGGCCAACAGCCACCGGCCCCAAGCTGGGGTTCCATGCTCAATGTCGCGAAGAATTTCCTAGACCAGGCTCCCTGGATGGCCATGTGGCCGGGGGCAGCAATCTTCCTTGTCGTGATCGGTTTCAACCTGCTCGGCGACGGTCTGCGCGATGCGCTCGACCCCCGGGAATCATAAAGAAATATCGAAGGAACAGTTGATGAGTGACTTTACCACCCGCCCGGAGATCCTCGGCACCTTCGGCGTCGTGACCTCCACCCACTGGATCGCCTCGGCCGTCGGCATGAGCATCCTGGAAAAGGGCGGCAACGCCTTCGACGCGGCCGTTGCTTCCGGTTTCGTGCTGCAGGTTCTCGAGCCGCATCTGGTCGGTCCCGGCGGCGACATGCCCGCCGTCATCTATTCCGCGAAAAAGGGCAAGGTCGAGGTCATATGCGCGCAAGGGACCGCACCCGCCGGCGCGACCATCGAACACTACAGCGGCGAAGGCCTGTCGATCATTCCCGGTGACGGACTGCTGGCGACCGTCATCCCCGGCTCCTTCGACGGCTGGATGCTGATGCTGCGCGACTACGGCACCATGTCGGTGCGCGACGTGCTGGAACCTGCGATCCATTATGCCGAGCATGGCCACCCGGTATTGCCGCGCGTTTCGGCAACGATAAAGGGATTGGCGGGCTTCTTCGAAAAGGAGTGGCCGACGTCGTACGAGACCTGGCTTCCGGGCGGTTCCGCGCCCGAGCCCCATGCACTCTTCCGCAATCCGGTCCTGGCTGCCACCTGGCAGCGCATTGTCACCGAAGCCGAATGCGCCAAGGGTCGCGAAAACCAGATCGAAGCAGCCCGCAACGCCTTCTACCGCGGCTTCGTGGCCGAGGCGATCGACACCTATCTGAAGACCGCCGAAGTGATGGACGCGAGCGGCAGCCGCCACAAGGGCGTTCTGACCGCCGACGACATGGCCAGCTGGAGCGCAACGATCGAAGAACCGTTGACCTATGACTATCATGGATGGACCGTGGCCAAGACCGGCCCCTGGGGCCAGGGCCCGGTGCTCCTGCAATCGCTCGCCTTGCTGAAGGGCATCGATATCGCCGCCATGGACCCCGGCAGCGCCGATTTCGTCCACACGGTCGTCGAGGCGATGAAGCTCGCTTATGCCGACCGCGAGGTCTACTACGGCGATCCGTCCTTCGCCACCGTCCCGATGGACCAGTTGTTGTCCGACAAATACAACGACGAGCGGCGCAAGCTGATCTCCTCGCAGGCGTCGATGATGCTCTGCCCGGGCAAGCTGCCGGGCTACGAGACCCAATACGATCTCACCGTGGAAATGCTGGCCGGCATGTCCGGCACAGGCGCGGTCTACGAGCCGACCATGTCGCACCTGACCGAAAAACGCGGCGACACCGTCCACATCGACGTTATCGACCGCGAAGGCAACATGGTGTCGGTGACGCCGTCCGGCGGCTGGCTGCAATCCTCCCCCATCGTTCCGGGTCTCGGCTTCTGCCTCAATTCCCGCGCCCAGATGTTCTGGCTGAAGCCCGGATTGCCGACCTCGCTGGCACCCGGCAAGCGCCCGCGCACGACGCTGACGCCTTCGCTGGCTCTCTACGAGGGCAAGCCGACGCTCGCATTCGGCACGCCGGGTGGCGACCAGCAGGATCAGTGGCAGCTTTCCTTCTTCCTGCGCTACGTCCATCACAAGCAGAACCTGCAGGCGGCAATCGACATGCCGTTGTTCCATACGTCGCATTTCCCGGGCTCCTTCTACCCGCGCACGAGCCAGCCCGGAAACCTGATGATCGAAAGCAATATCGGCAGTGACGTGATCTCCAGTCTGGCCGCCATGGGTCACCAGATCACGCCAGCCGATCCCTGGACCGTCGGTCGACTGACAGCGGCCAGGAGAGATGCGGACGGCTTGCTGCGCGCCGCAGCGACGCCGCGTCTCATGCAAGCCTATGCCATAGGGAGATAGTCATGACCTGGTCGATTGTCGCACGTGATCCGCAGACGGGCCATCTGGCCGTGGCGGTGGCAAGCCGCTTCTTCGCCGTCGGCGCCGCCGTTCCACACATTCGCGGCCGCGTCGGCGCCATAGCCACCCAGGCCTTCGTCAGTCCCCTTTACGGCACGGATGGCCTTGCTCTGCTGGCCGAAGGCCGTTCCCCCGAGGAGATCATTTCGGTGCTGACGGCCCGCGATGACGGGTGCCAGCAGCGCCAGCTGCATCTGATTGACGCGACGGGACGCAATGCAGCCTTCACCGGATCCAAATGCATCGACTGGGCCGGGCACATCGTCGACGACAATGTGTCCGTTGCCGGCAATATGCTGGCTGGTCCGCAGGTCATCGCCGAGACGCTCAGGGTTTACAAGGCGCTGGCGGATGCGCCCTTCGCCGAGCGGTTGCTGGCGGCCATGGACGCCGGGGAAGCGGCCGGCGGTGACAAACGCGGCAAGCAGTCGGCGGCACTCGTGATCTACCGGGACCAGGATTATCCCTGGCTCGATATCCGTGCCGACGACCATCCGGACCCGTTGGTGGAACTCCGCCGGCTCTATGCTGTCGCGCAGGAGCGCTATCTCCATGTGGCGCAGACCATGCCGACCCGTGAGAACCCACACGGACTGACGGACCGCACGGAGATCGACCGCAAGATCGCAGAACTTGAGGCCGCGCGCATAGCCGAAGGACGCCTCTCGCCTTCATTCGCAACGCCACTGAAGCCCGTGTGAACCACAGCCCTACACGCATGACCGGATCAGGAAAACCATGAGCCCCATGACGACAGCAGCCGCCGCCCAAGCCGAGATGCCCGCCGTTCTCTCTGTCGAGGGGTTGACGACCTCATTCCTGGTCGACGGCCAATGGCGATCGGTGGTGCGCAACATCTCCTTCGACGTGAAGCCCGGCGAAACCGTTGCCATCGTGGGCGAATCCGGTTCCGGCAAGAGCGTGACATCGCTTTCCATCATGCGCCTGCTGGCCCGGGACACGAGTCGCGTCGAAGGCCGCATTGTCCTCAACGGCAAGGACATCCTGTCCCTCAGCGAAAGCGAGATGCAGCAGGTTCGCGGCAATGACGCGGCCATGATCTTCCAGGAACCAATGACGAGCCTCAATCCGATTTTCACGATCGGGCGACAGATTTCCGAGGTGTTGACGCGGCACAAGGGCATGTCGAAGACAGAGGCGCGTGCCGAGACCGTGCGGCTTCTGGAAAAGGTGCGCATTCCCAATGCCGCCAACCGCTTCGACGAATACCCGCATCAATTTTCAGGTGGCATGCGCCAGCGCGTGATGATCGCCATGGCGCTTGCCTCCAGACCCAAGTTGCTGATCGCCGATGAGCCGACTACCGCGCTCGACGTCACGATCCAGGGCCAGATTCTCGACCTCATCAAGGTGCTCCAGGAAGAGGAAGGCATGTCGGTCCTCTTCATCACCCATGACATGGGTGTCGTCGCGGAGATCGCCGATCGCACCATAGTGATGCTGCGTGGGGAAACGGTCGAGCAGGGGCCGACGGCCGATGTTTTCCATCGTGGCAAGCATCCCTACACGCGCGCCCTTCTGGCAGCTGTTCCCAAGCTGGGCTCGATGCACGGTCATGCCTGGCCGCTGCGCTTTCCCATTGTCGATATCGGCACGGGCAAGGCGAATGAGCCGACAGAGGTGGCCGATACCGTCGACACCCGCAAGACGCCGGTGCTGTCTGTCAAAAACCTCGTGACGCAGTTCCCAATCCGCAGTGGTCTGTTCGGCCGCCAGACCGGCGCCGTGCATGCCGTTGAGGACATCTCGTTCGAGCTCTTCCAGGGCGAGACGCTTTCGATCGTCGGGGAATCGGGTTGCGGCAAATCGACGACCGGCCGTTCGATCACGCGGCTGGTCGAGCCGAAGAGCGGCGAAATCCACCTTGACGGCTACGATGTGCTGACGCTGGATCAGCCGAGCCTGCGCGCCATGCGCCGCAGCGTGCAGATGATCTTCCAGGATCCGTTCTCAAGCCTCAACCCGCGCATGACGGTGGGAGCGGCCATCGCCGAGCCCTATCTGAAACACCGGCTCGGGAACAGGCAGGAGGCACATGAAAAAGTTGCGGATCTCTTGCGCAAGGTTGGCCTCGCCCCGGATATGATGGGGCGCTATCCGCATGAATTCTCCGGCGGTCAGCGCCAACGCATCGCCATTGCTCGTGCGCTGTCGCTCAATCCGAAGGTGATCGTTGCGGACGAAAGCGTCTCGGCGCTGGATGTCTCGATCAAGGCGCAGGTCTGCAACCTCCTGATGGACCTGCAGGAGGAGTTCAATCTCGCTTTCCTGTTCATCAGCCATGACATGGCCGTGGTCGAGCGGATCAGCCACCGGGTCGCGGTCATGTATCTCGGCGAAATCGTCGAGATCGGTCCGCGCGCCGCCATCTTCGACAATCCGCAGCACGACTATACGAAGAAGCTGATGGCGGCCGTACCCGTGCCGGACCCCGCCCGGCGCGGTTTGAGGCGCAACACGGCTGTCGATGAACTGAAAAGTCCGGTGCGTCCCATCGGCTACGAACCGCCCCCGCGCACGTATCGCGAGGTCGCTGCGGGGCATTTCGTGCAGGTCTGACTCAAGGCAGGCCGCGACGAGCCGATCTTTGTCCTCGCGAGACCAACGCAGGCGGCGCTCGACAGACGTGATCACTGCAATCGGATGCTTCGTCATAGGACTACTCCTAGTGTTTGCACTAGGACTTCCGATGTTCGCATCAACCTTGCAGGACGGCCCCTGACCTGAGACCCTGAACTTCCTCCAGAATTTGGTAGAGTCCGTCACATCAAGGAGACGGACGAATGAAGCGTTCACGGTTCACGGAAGAACAGATCATCGGGATATTGAAGGAGCAGGAGGCGGGCGCGAAGACAGTCGATGTCTGCCGCAAGCACGGCATCTCGGATGCAACCTTCTACAAGTACAAGGCGAAGTATGGCGGCATGGACGGTGAAGCGGAAAAGCAAA
>NZ_UEYP01000034.1:0-11520 GCF_900492185.1 Paenirhizobium selenitireducens ATCC BAA-1503 | reverse complement strand
GAACCTGGGAGGATCCGCGAATGGTTCGCTCGATGGCTCGAACAGCGGCACGCCTTTGACCGTCGCTGGCGAGGATCGCAACAGCCAGTACCTGTCCTCAGCGAGTGCGATCGGTGACCGTTCCGCCAAGGCCCGGCAGATTGAGCGCATCGACGCCATGATCCCAGAGGGCACGCTGATCCCCGGCATCTTGGAAACGGCGATCGTCAGCGACCTTCCGGGCCAAGTCCGGGCCATCACATCCAAGGATGTCTACTCCTTCGATGGGCGGCGTGTCCTGATCCCAACAGGAACACGCCTGATCGGGGAATATCAGTCCGAAGTTACGCGGGGGCAGAAGCGGGTCTTTGTCGTGTGGACGAGGCTGATCCGGAATGACGGCGTGTCGGTGCGCTTGAACTCCATCGGCACGGACAGCCTCGGGCGATCGGGCCTGACTGGTCATGTCGACAACAAGTTCCGTGAGCGCTTTGGCGCATCAATCTTGCTGTCGATCGTCGGAGGCGGTGCAAGCTATCTAACCGGATACGGTAGCGACTCCAGCTCCGGAAACGATGACGCCGAAAGAGGTGCTGAATTGGCGCGAGAAACGATCGCGCAGACCTTCAGCGACATGGCGAACACGGTCCTTGCCGAAAACTTGAGGATCCCGCCAACGATCAGCGTACCGCAAGGCGAGCGGATCTTTGTCTATGTTCGCCAGGACCTCGATTTCAGCGCCATGTACGACGATCCTGTCACGGAAGCGATGAAGGAGATCAAACGTGAACGTTATGGTAGGTAACACGACCGCTCATGATCCTCATTATTTCCTGAACCGGTCTCTGGAGCCCATCAGGCAATTTCTCGATGACCCGAAGGTGGTTGAGATTGCAGTGAATCGGCCAGGCCAAGTCTATGTTGAGCGTTTCGGTGCTGATCACATGGAGCATCATGAAATCGATGCTCTGACGGCACGCGAGATCGAGAACATTGGCGAGCGGGTTGCCGCAGCGACAAAGCAGTTCCTCAACGCCGCTAATCCGATCCTTAGCGCAGCACTGCCGACCGGCGAACGTATCCAGGTCGTCTTGCCGCCCGCGGCACCTGACGGTGGGTCGATCACGATCCGTAAGCAGGTTGTGCAGAATTTCTCTCTGCAGGACTACCGTGACAACGGCTCTCTCGACAAAGTCTCGGTTGCTGTCGGGGGCCTAAGCGACGTGGATCGGGAGCTGATCGCCTATCTACGCGCGGAGAAGATCTACGACTTCATCCATACGGCGATCACGAAGCGGGTTTCGATCCTGATCAGTGGCGGCACGTCGTCGGGCAAAACCACGTTTCTGAACGCGTGCCTGAACTCTGTAGAACTGAATGAGCGGATCCTGACGCTTGAAGACACTCGTGAGCTATTCCCACCACAGAAGAACGCGGTCCACCTGATCGCCTCCAAGGGTGGGCAAGGCACTGCAAACGTGACGATTCAAAACCTTCTTGAATCGGCGCTTCGAATGCGGCCGGATCGCCTCTTTGTTGGCGAGATTCGTGGAGCTGAGGCCTTTTCATTCCTTCGCGCCATCAACACAGGCCACCCGGGCAGCATGTCGACAGTACACGCCGATACGCCGCTCGGCGCCTATGAACAGCTCGCCATGATGATGCAGCAGTCAGGCATGTCCGCCGGCTACTCCAAGCAGGATCTGATGTCCTACATCCAAATGGTCATTCCGATCGTGATCCAGCTCAGGCGGGAAGGCGGCAAGCGCGGGGTTTCCGAAATCTACTTCGCACGGGATGCATCATGAGTAAGGGGCTACAAGCCTTCTATCTGTTCTTCTGCCTGTTGATCGCATTTGCCGTCTGGATGCTGGCATACGGGGCGGGGCTTCAGCTCTTCTACGGTGACGGTAGGATCCTCGAGGCGACAATCACCTCAAACCCATTCGCGCCAATACAGCAGTTCTGGGCCTATAGCTCCTCCCCTTCCCTTCAAAAAGTCGCGCTCGGCTCCGTAGTGCCCGCGCTGCTCGTATCAGGCCTCATTGCTTACCTTGGACTCAAACCTACCAGCAATCCATTGGGTGATGCGGCCTTTCAGGATCTTGCAACCCTTCGGCGCAGGAAGTGGTTTGGCAGACGAGGTCACATATTCGGCCGCATCGGGAGCAACGTCCTTCGCGCGTATGACGATCGCCACCACCTCATTATTGGCCCGACGCGTTCCGGTAAGGGCGCGGGCTACGTCATCCCCAACGCTCTCATGCACGAAGGCTCTATGATCGTCACGGATCTGAAGGGCGAGGTCTACAAGGCAACCGCCGGCTATCGGAAGCGCAACGGCAGTCAGGTCTTCTTGTTCGCGCCGGGTTCCGAGACGACCAACAGCTATAATCCCTTGGATTTCGTTCGTCCGGAGCGAGGCAATCGCACGACTGATATTCAAAATATCGCCAGCATTCTTGTACCGGAAAACACCGAATCCGAGAATTCAGTTTGGCAGGCCACAGCTCAACAGGTTCTCGCCGGCGCCATCAGCTATGTTCTTGAAAGCCCCTTCTACAAAGGGCGCAGGAACCTCGGCGAGATCAACTCCTTTTTCAACAGCGGGACCGATCTGCAGGCCTTGATGAAGTACATCAAGGAGAAGGAGCCGTACCTGTCGAAGTTCACGATGGAGAGCTTCAACTCATACCTGTCTCTCTCGGATCGGGCCGCGGCCTCGGCACTGCTTGATATCCAGAAGGCGATGAGGCCGTTCAAGAACGAACGCGTTGTGGCCGCAACAAACATGACCGACATGGACCTTCGATCCATGAAGCGTCGCCCCATCACAATCTACCTTGCCCCGAACATCACAGACATCACGCTTCTTAGGCCGCTGCTGACGCTGTTCGTTCAACAGGTGATGGACATACTTACCCTTGAGCATGATCCCAACTCTGTGCCGGTCTATTTCCTGCTGGATGAGTTTCGCCAGCTGAAGCGCATGGACGAGATCATGACGAAGCTGCCCTATGTGGCCGGCTATAAGATCAAGCTCGCCTTCATCATCCAGGACCTGAAGAACCTGGATGAGATCTATGGTGAGACGTCCCGACATTCGCTCCTTGGCAACTGCGGCTATCAGCTCATCCTTGGTGCCAACGACCAGGCCACGGCAGAGTATGCTTCCCGAGCGCTTGGCAAGAGAACCATCCGATATCAGTCTGAATCGCGCACTATCGAGCTTATGGGCCTCCCGCGCCGAACAAAGGTCGAGCAAATTCGCGATCGGGACCTGATGATGCCGCAGGAAGTGCGCCAGATGCCCGAGAACAAGATGATCTTGCTGGTGGAGGGTCAGCGGCCAATCTTTGGAGACAAGCTGCGCTTCTTTAAGACGCAGCCCTTCAAAGAGGCGGAGGCCTATTCTCAGACGCATATACCGACCGTTCCAACTGTCGATTATCTGCCACCTAAACCTGTTCCAGCGACCACGCCAGCCTATGCCAATGCAGGCCAGGAACAGGCTGAACAAGCGGAAGCGATAAAGCCTGTGACTGAGGCGAAAGCGGAGGAGCCGCGGGCGCCTGACCAGGAGGAGGCTCCAAAAGAGCCAGCGCCCTCCACCTCGCCCGCTCGTGTTGTGAATCCATCCGCCTTTGCCAACAAGAAGGTCAGCGCCGGGGGTACTCCGGAACCTGCAAAGGCAGCTGTGCCCGCTCCCGAAAAGCGCACGACACCTGTCTCAGAGAACGACATCGAAAAAGCGCACAATGATCGGGTTAGCCGCCTTAAGGAGGTCGTCGAACGGGAAGCCGCAGGCAAATCACCGCGCAAGAGGAAGAGCTTGGAAGAGCTATTCGCAGCGACCGTTCCTGATCCAATCATGGAACAGGCCGACCGCTAATTCAGGTTCAGAAGGGCCAGAAGCTCGCTGCGTACTGACCCGCTTCTGTTAGCCAAGCCACAGAAGCATGATACCAGCCGATCACGGTCCCGTAGAGCTTGATCAAGATCGCCAGGATCCCAACGCAGACCATGCCCCACACCATCATCTTGCCGACGATGTCGGCAGACTTGGGATCGTTTACTTCCACCAGGTAGGTGTTCTGATTACCGTCCTGCATGACACTTTAGCGATCACGGTCGTCCCGATTACGCTCCCTCTGTTCAACCTGTTCACGCTCCAACTCATCGAGACGAGGAATGTGCTGTTGCGCGGGATCAGTCCGAGTGGTCTCGCCGCCCCGCTGGGCCGCTTCCCAATCTCTATTTACACTTTTCTGCTGCCTATGAGTAGCGTCCACCGTCTCAGCGGGCTGGTGAGCCTCACGCTCCGCTTGCCCGATCGGACGTTCCTCTTCCAGATCCACCCTGAGATCGCGTTGGCGATCGTCGGCAGTATCCGCAGTTATCGGCTGCTTGTTTGACTTGTTTTCGTCCCCACGCTCTTCATTGCGTTCGATGGTCTCGATCTCCGCGCGCAGTTCCGGATCCTCGTTGGCAACATCCCGCAGATAGCCGTTTCCGGAAGCAGCGAGTTGAGCTGCATGATGAAGCGAAGCCTCAAGGCCCTTCTCATACTGCTCTCGGTTTTCGTCTCCGAGCTCGCCGGCTTCGATATGGGCAAGGCCGGAGCGATAGTGTTCCACATTTGCCATCGCATCATGACCAGCCTCGCCGACAGCCTCTCCATGCTTGACAACAGCCGCCTCCCACTGGAGGTTAGCATTCGTCTGCTCTTGCACCTCAGATGCCGTTCTTTCCGGCGCGGCACCACCCTCTCTGGAGACGTCGCCAGCAGCGTTTCGTCCATCCTGCTCATCAAGCCCACGCTCCTTCATTTCGAGCATCTGCCTGCGCAGATCGACAATCTCGCGAGCGAGGGAGGAAACTTCTTCGAAGCCTGACCGGTCCTCTGAACCAGCGCTGCGCTGAAGGTTGAACAGAGCCGTTTCAACCGTCTTTTCGTACGCTTCGAACTCTGGGCGTGTCTGCTCGCGCATGTCCTTTGCCTCCGACAACATGTCTCTGATTGCTACCATATTGGAGCGGTAATCACCGCCAAAATCCGCATGAATGACCGAACCAGCAGGCGCTTGATCCACTTGGGCAAGGCCGTTTTCCAGATAGGAGCGATGCTGAGCGGCGTAGGCCGCAACCACTGTGTCGCCGGCGTTGACTGCAATCTTCTGCCAGGTCTCCTGCGCTTTTAGGATGTACTGGCGGCTCCTCTGGCTCGTCGCCACCACGCGTCGACCAGCTCGCTTTGCGTCATATCGCGCCTGTGCCGGATCGCTGGTGCCTACATGCTCGGTTCGACCGTCATGCCTGACGGCGCGAACCTGATTTCGCGTGAAGGCTGGCGGCGTAGCGAACTCGCGCCGATCGGTCATTTCCATATTGATGCCGTGGTCACGCGCCTTCTCGGCCATGACCTCACGCCATTGCCGGAAGGTGGCCGGAGTCGTCTCGATCCGATCGCCCGATTCCGAACGCATGGTAACGATGGCATGGGCATGAACGTGCGGCCGCTTGCCCCCCTCCCCTGCTTCTTTCGGATCGTTCTCCGGATCGTGCATAGCGAATACGTACCGATGGCCCGCAAACTGCTCAGCCAGGAAGTCGCGAACAGCTCCTTCGAACGCGACAGCATCCGTGCCGGCACGCGCCGACATGATCACGTGCATCACGTCACGGCTCTTGCGGCTGTGCAGCTCATCCCGCCATTCCTTTTGCACCAGGTCGCCCGCAGCCTTATCATCGGCAATCGAACGACCCCGATCGTCTCGGACGTCGTTCCGCTGCGCGATCAGGTCTCGCAACTTGGCAGCGCCGTATTCCACGCCGTTGCCATAGCCTGTGAACGAGAAAGCCGCAGGGGCCTCTTTCGCAACGGCGCTGGCGTTGAAACGCTCCTGAACGATGGCGGCCGCCTTCGCGTCCGCCGTCAGCCGCTCGCCCTGCCCGCTGCGCAAAACAACATAGCCCTCGACCTTCAGCGATCCATCGTTTCGGGTTTCGACAGAGTAAGCGTAGCGTCGATCACCAAAGCCACTGCTGAGAATGTCCCGCACCTGCTCATGCGGGTCCGCGCCGCCGGAAACGCTCACCTCGACGCTAAACGCGCCGATATCGCGGCTCTCGGTCCTGTTCTGGAAAAGGTGATCCCAGTCGCCACGGAGACGCGCCAGTTCCTCACGGTCACGCAACGTCTCGCCGTTCTCGTTCTCAACCTTCAGCTCCCCCCCTCTGGAAACATAGTTGAGCATCGAGCCGACGCGGGCGCCACCACCGTAGGAAGCCAGTTTGACCACGGCTGGCTGGCTCCCTTTGGCAACGCTCGCAAGACGAACATCCATTGATCGCATAGCACCCGAACCCGCAGCCATCGTCCTCGAAGGGGATGACACGTTGAATGCCGAAGTCCTCACGCCTCCCCTAGATCCCGAGCCGCCTTTCGACATCCCAACCTGGTGCTGCAGATTCTTCAGTCTCTTCTCAAGCTCTTCCTCGACAGCGCTCCCACGGCCGCCAAGCGTCATTTCGTGCAATAGCGCCGCGCGCCTTTGCTCCCATTCGCTTGTGAAAGTGCCGAAAAAGAACTCCACGGCCTACACCTCGCCTCGGCGCTCATGCCCGGCACGGCGCGAAAGTGTCCGCAGCTCACTCATTACAGCTGCCTGAATCCGCTGGACGTTGCCAAGGTTGATGTCCAGCTCTGACGGATGGACACCCTTTCCTGCATTCAGGGAGCGGGCGACCTGATTCAAATTGATGCCGATCATCCGCATGTCTTCGAGCAACGCGGCCATGATCAACCTGTCTTCAGCAGTCAAAATGGGTCGAACGCCAGCACCCTCGAGGAGCAGCGAACGGAAAAAAGCAGACACACTCATGCCGGCCGACTTGGCCACTTCTTCGATAGCCGAATGCTCTGCATCGCTGACGCGGACGTTGATTAGACGCCCCTTGCGTTGCTTGGCTGTCGGCACTTCGATCGTGTCCTCACCCATCAGTCAATTAAGCCTTCCCGGAGCCTTGCGACCGTCATCGTGGGCTTGTCCCACGATCGCAATGCAAAATGTAAAACATTTTTGCGTATCCTGCCACTCTTAACCTAAAGCACTATCTCATAATTTCAACCAAATTCCACCTCCCGACTGGCTCCACTTCGCTTCGCACTCTTTCCGTTGGAACGCTCACCAGGGTTCACCGCCAAAACCGCTTCTGAAGGCCTTTGTTTGTCCCTCGTACTCGAGGTGACAAGGGACGCTTCGCTCTTCGCCCTTGCGCCTTCCGTGCGAGCGCCAAGTGAGGCCTCACGCGGCTCCGGGGTTCACCACTCGACCCAGACACTTGTAAAAACCACACGACTAACTCGTGTGGTCTTATCGATGTCCTAAAACGTGCGTTCACACGCATGTTTTGATCTTAACGTGCGTGTGAACACATGTTAGGTTTGCTTCGATGTGAAAATCTTAGCGACGATACTGATGTGCCGATTGAACCCACGTCGGATCGCTAGGGGGCGGGGGAACCGTTAGACTGAGAGGATCGCGCATGACAATCTGCATATCGCTGGTAAGCGGCAAGGGTGGAGCGGGCAAGACAACCGCCGTAATCCTGGTCGCTGGAGAATATGCGCTTCATGGTAAGCAAGTGCTCTTGGTCGATGCCGATGGCCGGCAAAACCTGAATGAGTGGTGGTCGCGTTCCGAGGCTAAAGACAACAGGCCAGACGGCATTGAGCTTCGCACGGCGGTAACCAACGTATCACTTCAGCATATTCTGGAGAACGAAACCGCCGGGTTTGACGTCGTGTTGATCGACTCGCCCGGTCAAGACACCGTGCTACGGGACACGATCATCGCCGGCTCGCAGATCGTTATGACGCCGATCCAGCCAAACCAAGACGAGATCCTTGCTGCTGGCCAGGCAGCAATGGACGTGGCTGACGCCTGCGATCGTACCGGGCGAAACATTCCACATCTCAACTTAAGAACCCGGATTACTCTCCCGGGGCGTTCACTGGAAGCCTACCGCCTGATCCGCCCCTTCATCGCAAACTTGCAGGAACAGGGATATGATTCATACCTCCTGGACACTGAGCTTTATGAGCGAAACCCATACCGCGACATCAGACTTGGATATGGGACGCTGCAAATGCTGGAGCTAAGCGACTCCGTCAAAAAGGCCCGGAGCGAGGTCATGGCCTTGATGCAAGAAATTGAACGTTTCCTGCCGAACGAGCAGAAGAGGTCGTAAGATGGCTAAAGGAACTTCCAGCATATCTGATTTCCCCGTTGCACCGCGACGCTCCCGGGGGAATGTACCCAACCCAATGTCGCAGCCGGCTATAGACAACGAAGCAGAAAACGCGGTCGCCAGCCATCAACCGGACGAGGTCGCTGTCGAAGAAGCTCCCGCTCAGGTACCAGCCGTTCACGTGCCCCCAAGATCAAGTTTGATTTTGCCCTCACCGGAGGCTCGCCGGGAGAGAGCGACGACCAAGTCGTTGGAGCGTGAGGCGTCCAGAATACGACTGCAGGAGCTCAAGCAGAACAAGGCGCGCGAGAGCAAGCACTTCGTCAATTGCCCTCTTGATTACGACACCAAGAAACGCTTGGAGCGCGCAGCCTCTGAGAACGACTTAAAAATGACGGTGATCGTCAAGGCCGCAATCGACCAGTTCCTGAAGGATAATGGTTATTGATCCTCGACCTTCGATTTCTGGCCGGGGTGGCCGTGGGCACCACCCTTGGATTGTTGATCAACCCTGAAGTAGCGGAGAAGGCAGGGATCGACATTCAGTCCATAAAGAGGACTATGCCTGTTATTGGTTCTTCTCCAGCCGAGCCGGTCAAACAAGCTGATTGGCCAACCACCGAACACGCGAAACGGGAGCTGTTCCGGTTTGCGATGTGGGACTTTGAGACATTTGGGCCGAAGTCTGAGATTTTGATCACGAGGTGCATCAGCATCGACCAGCTTTCCTTGGCTTGTGAAATGCGCGTGAAGCTGAGCTGGATCTCCGAAGAAAGAACGGTCGAAGGCGTCTTTCAATCCAGCGCCCATAGCTGGAACCTGATCGCTGCGAAAGCCGTGAACAGGAATGCTCCCGCTGGATCTTGAGGGTGATGGACAACGCGCCCTGGCTTGCGGATTTTATATCGAGGAGATCAGCATCCTGGCATTCATTCCCCCCACTTTTGTTAGGGTTTTGTAACTGGCGCGCAGGATGACAGTGTCTTAATGGCACGTTATGGTGCGTGATATCTGCCACAGGCGGATTTGGGGACTGAGGGAATACCGACTGTGCGGAATCTATCCGACTATATCAAATCAAGGGAACTGGTTGAGACTACAGATCCAGATTTCCAGAGACCCTTGTACCGCAAGGAGGGATTCGACGGCATAGTCAGCTTCGGCGAGATCGACGCAAAACTTTCCGCATTCCTACTCGATGAACGCGCGAAAACTGGTCTGACCCAGAGTGATTTCGCGACCCTGGCTGGTCTCGCTCGAGTGGTCTACAGCCGCTACGAACTGAACATTTCGCGACTGACCGTCTCTCGAATGATTCACCTTTCCGAGCTCCTTGGGTTCCTGCCGATGCAGATGATTCATGCCGCTGCACCTCATCTCTACGGTAAAAATCCTGAAGAGGCCGATGATCGTGTTGAACTCTTCAGACTCATTCATGACCTCCCGCATGACACCATACGCAGTTTGATCGGTATAGTTGGCCAACTGACGCCTAAGGATGTTCTTGAAGCTCGGCAAAAAGCGGAAGCGGAGGCCGAAGCACAAGCTGAGGCCGAACGCCAACGACTGACTAGAAAAGCGGCGAGAGTCAGCAGGAAAGGCCGTCCCCCTGGCCGGCCACCAGGTCGAAAATCATCCAAGGTCGATACCCCGACAGACGATTGAAGAACGGAAAGGGCCGTCAAGTGATGGCCATTTAGGAACGCGTCGTCCCTCACCCCGTTTTCCGATCGCTGTTCGCATTTGCACGCATCAGCGACATCAGCATCGGTCCCAGTCCGAACTCCCCTCCCCTCGCCCGGCGCGTGAGATCGCGGAGATATCCACCTGCCGAATTGATATGCCCTGCCCTCTCCAAGATTGCAGCCATGGCAACCGCCGCGTTCTCCGGCCCCATCACCTCGCAAGCCTCCTGGTAAGCCGACGGGCTAACACCAAGCATTGATCGTACCACCACCGCGGCGCCCATCAGCTCGCGCCAATGGGAGATCGTGCCGCCGGGCCCGTAGTCCGAAATCTGCGGGCAGGCTTTCAGGACCATCGACAGCGGGAACGCCTTCATCTGTTCCGGCTTTGCCAACGGCTGAGCAACCGCTTTGGGTGCTACTTCCAGCTCGACGGCTCCGCCCTGCTCTTTTCCAGAGCTAGGTTCAAGTTCATAGATGGATTCGGGTTTTGAATTCTGTATGTGGCAGCCATTTTGAACAGCATTGCCGTCCATATTTTGAGAATCTAACTGATTTTCCAGAAGGTTGAGGATTTCGGTGCGCAAAAGCTGCATCTCGTCGAGGATTGCCTCCACCTGGCGACGGTCAGGATTGCGGGGAAGTCGGCTGACAATGCCGACATACATGTCTTCGATGGCTTCCCAGTCGCCGTCAGCCCCCTCCTCCATCGCGGCGGAAATTAGCTTGCGTACATCACGCCGGCAGATAGTCAGCGCCTCTTTAGTTCGTCTGAACTGCAGGCGCTCAGCAGCGACTTCCTGTGCCAGTGCTGCAAGTTCCGCAGCGCGAGCCAAAAGTGGAGAAAGATCGAATCCAAAGGCCTGCTCGATATCGCCACCCTTGTCACGGTGAGCGTAGCGCTTGCCGTTCGGACTATCCTTGCGCTGGATGAGCCCGGCTTCGACCAAGGCAGCCAAATGCCGCCGCAAGGTCGTTCCGGTAATGCCGTGCGCTCTGACAGACAGCTGGGCATTGGATGGAAAGACCACCAATCCACTATCGCAGTTGAGCTCGCTCTCTGGATAAAACGTCAGCAATGCGTCCAGCACAGTCAGCGCCCTGTCCTGGAGGCCAAGGCGTTCACGGGCCTCACAGGCGTCGCGAAACACTTTCCATTTTTCGACCGGGCGGTTTGGTTTCGTCTCGGACGTCTGGAGCTGCCTCTTTACAAGAGCAAGCACAGCCGGCCGCCGCCCAAAGGGCGTCGTCACATTTCCCGTCTGCATATTCCTTCACCTTTCTTCAGGCAAAAGAAATCCGCTCACCAAAACGATGCCAAAGACTCTTGACTGGGATTCATGGAAATGCGATTCTCGATCTTGCTAGGAATTGAGAGAGGCTTCCATGACGGAAACGTTTTGGGGGCCTTTTTCTTTTGTCGCGGTCTCTCCTCTTGACCAATTAACGAGTGTCTCGATCACACCTCTTGGTGAGTTGGATCGGAATGATTGTTGTATTCGTTTAGAAGATCAGGCATTCGGTCCGCCAGCCAGCGCGCGAAAGCGCGTTCCTGCTTCGGGATTGAGACCGTAGTTCCAGCCGAATTACTCTTCATGCGGCC
>NZ_UEYP01000040.1:0-5229 GCF_900492185.1 Paenirhizobium selenitireducens ATCC BAA-1503 | reverse complement strand
GGTGCGACGGCGCACGTTTGATTCTGGCCGATCTGTGTGCGTCCGCCCCGTTTCCAGAAACGGCATCGATGAACGAAACCCGGTCCGTGCGGCGCTGGTCGGCGGCGGAGCGCTGTACATCGGGTTCGCGAGCGAAGGCATCAATCTACTGACCCTTAAGTCAGTCCCTGTTCGATCTAGCAATGTGTGGAGACGTTATGAGCATTAACAGACGCAAGTTCCTGGCGACCACCGCGGCGGCGGCGGCGGCCACTTCAGTTTTTCGGCCAGCCATCGCGCAGACCAAGAAACTTCGATTCGCGGTGGGACCGCTTCTGCCCAACCCCGAGGACACGAAGAAGGCGTTCGGGCCGGTATTTGCCCATATTGCAAAAGAGCTCGGTGCAGATTTCGAGCTCTCGGCGACCACCGATTGGGCCGGGATGGCAGTTGCCATGGGCGGCGGTCAGCTCGATCTGGCATGGATGGGGCCGTGGGGCTACATCATTGCCAACAACGCGACCGGTTGTCAGGCGGTCGCCACCGTCAAATATGATGAAAAGCCGACTTATCAGGCCATCATCATTGCGCGGCCCGATCTCAAGGTGACGAAATTCCCCGACGATACGAAGGACAAATCGATTTCCTTTGCCGACGTCGGCTCCACATCCGGCTGGTTGATCCCGACCTTCTACGCAAAGGAAGTCTGGAAAATCGATCCCAAGGCCTTCTGGAAGTACAGCGAAGGGGCCACACACGGGGCCAACGAGATCTCTGTCTCGTCTGGCCAGGTGGACATGGCTACCGACTTCGACCGCAACCGCAATGTCATGATCGCATCCGGCCGGGTCAAGGAGGACTCAAACAAGATCATCTGGACATCGGACCCGCTGCCCAACGATGCCATCGCGGTACCCGCCAACGCTTCCGCCGAGATGTCGAGCAAGGTGCAGGCCATCCTGACCGCGATCACGGTCGAGCAGGCAAAGTTGCTGCTGCCGAACCTGTACACCGGCTTTGTCGCGGCGACCCATGCCTCCTACAGGTCGATCGAGAATGCCGGCATCTCCGTCGGCAAGATCAAGGCAAAGGTGTGAGATGAACGCTACGGGAGCGAGACGTCTCCTCGAGGGCTCGATCGCTGGTCACGGCGGGATGAAATCCGCTGCAGAAGCCCTTGCCAAGCTCGAAGCTGCGCAACGCACATTCAGCGTTGCGCGAGTAAAAGGCTGGTTGCTCGTAGCGATTATCGTTGCTTTCTATCTGGTCGCCGCCGAACTCGCGCAGCTGGACCTCGGCAAGCTCGCCACGGGTCTCCCAAGACTTTGGGATTGGCTGTCGCGAGCCTGGCCGCCGAAGTTCGAGGAACTGCCGGTGTTCCTTTGGCGAACGGCGGAAACGGTCGCCATGGCCGCGATTGGCACAACGCTCGCCACGCTGATCGGGTTGCCTTTTGCGATCCTGGCAAGCCGCAATATCACGCCCTTTCCGTTGCTGTATTTCCCGACGAGGTGGTTTCTGAACGCGCTGCGTGGAATCGATTCCTTCGTGTTTGCGCTGTTGTTCGTGGCCGCGGTCGGGCTCGGGCCGTTCGCAGGTGTGCTCGGCATAACCCTCCACACGGCCGGCACGGCCGCCAAGTTCTTCGCCGATCAGATCGAAAGCGCGGACCTCGGTCCTCACAATGCGATCCGCGCAACCGGTGCGGGGCGACTTACCGCACTCACATACGGGCTCCTGCCGGATATTCTGCCGCTTCTACTCTCAACCTCGCTGTTCTGGCTGGAGTTCAACGTCCGCGCCTCCACTGTGTTGGGCGTCGTCGGCGCAGGCGGCATCGGCCAGGAGCTGAAGAACAGCATGGACCTTCTCGACTTCTCCCGGCTTTTCACAATCATAGCCGTCATCCTCATTGTCGTGACAGCGCTGGACTGGCTGTCGGGGTGGCTGCGCAAGAGGCTTGTTTGACCAATGGGTGACGCCGTGGACACGACATCTGCCAATGGGCGCACGTTAGGCTCGCAGCCGGACATTGTCGGCAAGCCGCCGGTGCTCACCGTCGAGGACTTCTCGAAGAGCTTCGGGGCGCGGTCGGCGGTGGAGAATGTGAGCTTTTCGTTGATGGAGCATGAATTCGTTGCGGTTCTGGGACCGAGCGGCGCCGGTAAAACCACGCTGTTTCGCTGTATCACCGGTTCGGCCAAATCGGACGCGGGGCGCATTCGCTTCGGCGGCACCGAGATCGAGCGGCTGACGCCCCGCGAGCTGCGACAAATCGCGGTCGTCTTCCAGCAATTCAATCTGGTGCGCCGGCTCACGGCTCTCGACAACGTGCTGGCCGGGCGGCTCGGTTATTTACCGACCTGGCGCGGCATATTCCGCCGCTACGAGCGCGCGGACAAGCTCAGGGCGTTCGAATGCCTGGAGCGTGTCGGCATGCTCGATCACGCGCTCCAGCGCGCCGACACGCTCTCCGGCGGGCAGCAGCAGCGGGTCGCGATCGCGCGCGCGCTCGCCCAGGAGCCACGGTTGATCGTCGCCGACGAGCCGGTTGCAAGTCTCGACCCCAGTTCGGCCGCCGGGGTCATGCAACTTCTCAAGGACATCGCGCGGGACGAAGGCGTTGCCGTGATCTGCAGCCTGCATCAGGTCGGCTATGCTCGCACATTCACCGATCGCGTCATCGGTCTTGCGCGTGGCCGCGTTGTCGTCGATGCGCCGACGCAGAGCTTGGACGAGGCTGCGTATGACGCGCTTTACGGTTCCGCGGACCTGCGATCGAACACTGCTACGACCGGGCACTCCGGGATGCCGGACCACCATTCGACCGTGGAAAAAGACCGCAGGGCGGCCCTTCTGTTGATTTCCGGCGAGAAGTGACCCTGGATTTCCACTGAGAAGTGACCCGGGGTGATGGTGGTCTTGGGTCAGGTTGCGGTCAAGTTTCGGGGCTTCTCCTTTGAGGGTTTGGGTGGTTTGGTCGAGCTGGCTCTGAAGCGGAAGCTGTCGTTTCCGGTCTCCAGGATATGGCAGTGGTGCGTGAGCCGGTCGAGCAAGGCCGTGGTCATCTTGGCATCGCCGAAGACCGTGGCCCATTCGGAGAAGCTGAGATTGGTGGTGATGATGACGCTGGTGCGCTCATAGAGCTTGCTCAGCAGGTGGAAGAGCAAGGCGCCGCCGGAGGCGCTGAACGGCAGATAGCCGAGTTCATCGAGGATGACGAGATCGGTGTGGACGAGGCGGCCGGCGATCTGTCCAGCTTTGCCCTGGGCCTTTTCCTGTTCGAGGGCGTTGACGAGCTCGACGGTGGAGAAGAAGCGGACCCGCTTGTGATGATGCTCGATGGCGTGGACTCCGAGAGCCGTGGCGATGTGGGTTTTGCCGGTACCCGGACCGCCGATCAGGACGACGTTGTGTGCGTCGTCGAGGAACTCGCAGCGATGGAGCTGGCGGACGAGCGCCTCGTTGACCTCGCTACTGGCGAAGTCGAAGCCGGCGAGGTCGCGATAGGCCGGGAAGCGCGCGGTCTTGAGCTGGTAGGTGGTCGATCGCACCTCCCGTTCGGCGGTCTCGGCCTTCAAGAGTTGTGCGAGGATCGGCATGGCGGTCTCGAAGGCCGGTGATCCCTGTTCCGTTAGCTCCGTGATGGCCTGGGCCATGCCATGCATCTTGAGGCTGCGCAGCATGATGACGATGGCTCCACTGGCTGGATTATGACGCATGGCGCGCCTCCCTGGCTCGGCGCAGGGCGTCATAGCGCTCGACGTTGGCCTGAGGCTCAGTGGTCAGCGTGAGGGCGGGGGGAGCCGGGATCGTTGGCGTGCTCAGCGGCGTACCGTCGATCAGCCGGTGCAGCAGGTTGATGATGTGGGTCTTGGTCGGCACGCCGGCCTGAAGGGCGAGCTCTACGGCCGTGAGCACGACCTGCTCATCGTGCTGGAGGACCAAGGACAGAATCTCGACCATCTCGCGGTCACCGCCTGGCCGCTTGAGCAAGTGCTGCTGCAGGGATCGAAACGCGGGCGGCATCTCAGCGAACGGCGCGCCGTTGCGCAGGGCACCGGGCTTGCGCTGGACGACGGCCAGATAATGCCGCCAGTCATAGACGGTCCGGCTCAGACGATCATGAGAGCGAGCGAACACTCGGCGATGCTCGCAGATTGCTTGCCCTTCAGCGACGAGGACGATCCGGTCGGGATAGACCCGCAGGCTCACCGGACGGTTGGCGAAGGAGGCCGGCACGCTGTAGCGATTGCGCTCCAGATGAACGAGGCAGGTCGGGGAAACGCGTTTGGCGTGCTCGACGAAGCCGTCGAACGGCCGCGGCACCGCCATCAGGTGCCGGATCTCCTCGCTCCAGACATCGGCGATCGAGCCGGGCTGCGAGCCGTGCCCGGTCTGTGACCACAACTCCCGGCACCGGGTCTCCAACCAGTCGTTCAGAGCTTCCAGGGAGGGAACGTTCGGCAGGGGTTGCCAGAGCCGATGACGGGCATCCTGTACGTTCTTCTCAATCTGCCCTTTCTCCCAGCCGGAAGCGGGGTTGCAGAACTCCGCCTCGAACAGGAAGTGGCTCACCATGGCCGAGAAGCGGATGTTGACCTGGCGTTCCTTGCCGCGGCCGACCTTGTCGACGGCCGTCTTCATGTTGTCGTAGATGCCCCGCCGTGGCACGCCGCCCAACACCCGGAAGGCGTGGTTATGGGCATCAAACAGCATCTCGTGGGTCTGGAGCAGGTAGGCTCGAAGCGTGAAGGCCCGACTGTAGGACAGCTTGACATGGGCGACCTGGAGCTTGGTGCGCTCGCCGGCAATGATCGCCCAATCCTCCGACCAGTCGAATTGGAACGCCTCGCCCGGCACAAAGGCCAGCGGCACGAAAGTACCGCGGCCGCTGGTCTGTTGCTCACGCAACCGGGCAGCCTTCCAGTCCCGGGCAAAGGCCGCGACCCGATTGTACGACCCCTCATAGCCGAGGGTCACCAGATCAGCGTGCAGCTGTTTGATCGTACGCTTGTGCTTGCGCGACTTGCCGCTCTCGACCCGCAGCATCGCTGCGAGCTTATCGGCATAGGGATCGAGTTTGCTCGACCGCTCGGGAAGATGAAACCGGGGTTCGACGCTGTCCGCCCGCAGGTACTTGCGCACGGTGTTCCTCGAAAGGCCGGTGCGGCGGGAGATATCCCGGATCGAGAGGTGATCCCGGTAATGCCAGCGTCGGATGACGCTCAATAACTCCATGTCGATCAC
>NZ_UEYP01000030.1:0-6499 GCF_900492185.1 Paenirhizobium selenitireducens ATCC BAA-1503 | reverse complement strand
GCTATCAAGAGTTCCGCGAAGCCATTGCGGACACCAACCATGAGCGTCACCACGAACTTGTCGAATGGTCGGGCGGCACACACTACGATCCTGGCGAAGTCGACGCCGCCAATCTACGCAAAAACGTCGAGGCTCTTGCCGCAAAGTGGAAGCGCCGATCGCGAAAGAAAGGCTGAACCTGCGGTCCTCGGCGAATGCTTACCTTGCGCGCTTGCCCATTGGCGCGATCGGCGACCTATCGTAAGAGCGGTACAGGGCAGGGTAGATGGGCGGCCGATCCCGGCCGTTCCTTGCGGATGCGAACCGGCGACGCCGGTTCTCCGTCTTCTGATCCAGGTTACAACAGGATGGATCTGCCCGCTGCGCTCCGAGTGATGAGCGCTCCGCTCCTCGGACAGCTCTCCATTTCAACTTGTTTCAAGGTGTCTATAGCGGCGGTTAGCCGCTCGGCTCGGATCGATCGGCGCCAGTCCGAGATCCGAGGCGGACAATGAAGAACATCGGAGCTTTCAGCATAGCGCCGCCCCTCCTTCAGGGGCGGGAAAGCGGGAATTCTCGACACGGTTTTGACGGAAATAGGGAAGCCGCAGGAGGCTTAGCATAGCGCAGCGAGCGGAAGCCGGGACCGACTTCCCCCGGCAAAACCGTTCCTTGCCTCTACAGCCTGGGCGTCGCATTCATGATGTAGTGGCCAATCTGGGTGCTGCCCCATGGTGACGGCTAAGTCAGCTCATAATTGATGTCCTCGATATTGAAGGCAACAAGACGGATCGGGAAGATGGCCTCAGGCTTTGAGCATTTCGCCATCGCAGCGACCGACCCATATCACCTTATGGCAATCTTCTTATCTATGGCTGCGTCCTGGTATGATATTCACAACCGGCGTTCCAACCTAAACCGCTACCAGATTATTCTACCGACCCACTCGGCAGAGAGCAGGGCCATAGCATATGCAACGAAACACTCCCCAAACCCTTCCCGCGATCAGTTTGGAGAGGGTCTGTTCTGTATGCGGTTACCGTGTGGCCGAGAGTGAGGCCATCTTGGCTTTCAACGGCCTATCTGATCAATCCGGACTAAAAATCTTGCCAGTCTTTCGACGTGTCGATTGCGGTATTGCCTCTACTGGCAAATGCGTTGGCAATCTTGTTGCCGAGACGCTGCACGGGAGACTGAGCAGAACCACCGCGCTGGACGCTCTCGCTCGTCGAAGGGGCGTAGGCGCGGGTGCGGGCGTTGGTTTCTGCCTGTCGGTCGGCGCTTCGGTTGTTTGCGATCTTGAAGCGTGTCACGACACTGTCGAGCGTAAGTGCTTCTTCCTTCAGCGCGCGACAGGCGGCGGTCGTCTCTTCCGCCATGGCCGCGTTTTCCTGCGTGACGCGGTCCAGCTGGTTGACGGAACTGTTAATCTCAGAAATGGCCGTCGACTGTTCCTTGGAAGCGGTGACGATTTCGCCGATCAGATCCGTAACCTTGAGAACCTGCCCTTCGATTTCCATCAGCGCCTTGCCGGTTTGGTTGACGAGGGCAACGCCATTCGAGACATGCGAGGAAGAGGTGGTGACCAGTGTCTTGATCTCCTTCGCAGCAGATGCGGAGCGCTGTGCCAGTTCGCGGACTTCTTGGGCCACCACGGCGAAGCCCTTGCCGGCTTCACCGGCGCGTGCCGCCTCGACGCCTGCGTTCAGCGCTAGCAGGTTGGTCTGAAAGGCGATTTCGTCGATCACATTGATAATCTGGCCTATCTGGTTGGACGAGTTGGCGATTTCATCCATGGCGGCAATGGCGTCCTTGACGACGATCGCGGATTTCTCGGCACCGCCGCGTGTCGCCACCATCATAGCGCTCGCTTCGTTTGCGCGTTCGGTGGAGTTTTTCACCGTCGTCGTGACCTGGTCGAGCGCTGCAGCCGTCTGTTCGATGGTTGCCGCCTGCTGTTCGGTGCGCTTCGAGAGGTTATCGGTCGCATTGGTCATCTCGGATGCGCCGTTGCGGACCATCGACGTCGAAGAGGCAATTTCGCCGAGCGAGCCGGCGAGCGTTTCCAAGCTGGTGTTGAAACCGACGCGGAGGTTTTCGTAGGCGTCGGTGAAGGGGTCGGCGATCCTGAATGCAAGGTTGCCCGCAGCCAGTTCGTTGAGGCCCTCGTTCAGGCGGCCAATAATCGTCTGGCGGTTCTGGTCCTCAGCCAGCTTCTCTGCGGCTATGGTTTGCTCCCTTTGGATTTCCTGTTCGCGCAACGCTTCTCTCTGTTCGCGGTTCTGCTTGCGTTCAATGGCATTGGCTCTGAACACCGAGACGGAATTGGCGATAGCGCCGATTTCGTCCGTCCTCGTTACGTACGGTACGTCCTTCGAATAGTCTCCGCCTGCCAGATGACCCATGTAGCCCTCGATCACCCGCAGCGGTGCAAGAGCCTTGCGATTGAGATAGTATGACAGGACGGCACCACTGATCAGTCCGAGCGCGATCAGGGCCTTCATAAGGATACTGAGCGACTGGGCTTCCTCGGTCAACTTCTGGAAATTGGCCTCGGCATTCGCCGTCGCCTTCTTCACGATGTCATCCACCAGGACGTCAGTCGCATCGACTTCGGCCTGCAGCTGGTCGGCAACGCCGTCGAACTCACCCATCATCTGATTGCCAGCATCGGGACCGCCGGAGACGTATTTCTCCGCCATTCGCTTGCCCGCGTCGTAAAAAGCGAAATAGCCGGTTTCAACCTTGCCGATCTGGGTTGCAATCGCGGGTTCACCCAGTGCCGTGGCCAGCAGTTTCAGTTCTTGGACATTCTGGCGAAGTGCTGTCGCAGATTCTTCGGCCAGCTGGAACCCGTCATCAAGCCCATCCTTGCCCTGTGTAGCCGAGACGTCGGTCAACGATTCCTGCGTGCTGACAATATCCAGTTCGATCGTCTTCTGTAGCCGCACTAGCTGCAGGACCTGGTCGCTAAGCCTCCTCTCGGCACTAAAGATATCGATACCTGCCTGCAATTGGTTTTCCGTCAGATAATCAGAAAGTGTAAGGGCGCCGGCCGCAACCGTAGAGAGAGACATGATACCGAAGGGGATGAGCATGCGTAGTTTCATGGAAGCGACTTTCTGGATTCGCGATGAAGGTACTGGCAAGCAAGCAGAGCCTTACCAGTTAGGGTATATGCAAAATCAATTCCTGCTGGGCTCGGAAACGAAATGCAGAGCGGAATACAAGAGCAGGCTAACGGACTAACCTCTGTCCTCGCCACCCTCTCTCCACCCGTCAAATTTAGGCGTCATATCCCAAGGAAATCTTAATTTATGAGACGACGGTCCGGAATTTGCTCAAGGATGACCAAGCAGCACTATAATAAAGGTCGGCACCCAGCTTCAGTTAGGTCACGGACTGCTCATTGGGGTAAGCCCTTAAGGTCTTCACTGCTTCATTTCTTTTGCAACAGAAACCGCTTCAGGCTCCATCCGGCTCCCAAGATGTAGGGTGGCCGCCCAAGAGAGTAGTGCCCACAATTCAGCCGCAGCACGCCCACTCTGGCGCCGGCATTCTGCAGCCGCCCCAGCAGGCGTTCTGACAGGTCCGGCAAAACAACCATATCCCTCGATGCCAGTATGACATGAAGTTCGAGGCCTGGCCGCGCCAGCCTGTCTGCATGGTTTTCGAGATTAAGGGGTGCCCAAGCTCTTTGCAGCTGGGCAAGCGTAAGACGCGGCTCAAGGCTCTTCCGGATCGATCGGGTTGCGCGCCCGGTCCATACCATTTCAGCAAGGCTTCCTGCCGTGAGGAAGAGAGACGCCCGCCCAACAGTGGGCTCATGCGCCGCTACCAGTCCGGCAACCCACGATCCAAGGCTCATGCCGAGAACGGAAACATCCTGATAGCCCTGACACTTCAGCCAGCGGATAAGTTTCCGCCCGTCCCATACCGCCTGCCTGAGGGCCTGGACTGTTCGGCCGAGATTGGCGCTGATCATGTAATCAGCGTAGAGCGAGCCTGGCCGGCTCCGCTCGAAGTGATACGGCATCGCTATCTCGATGACCGTAATCCCTCTGCTCGAAAGGAAACCAGCGATTTGGCTGTTCCGCCTTGTGGCGTTCCAGTGATGGAAGATCACCAACGCCCGATCGCGTTTCCCGCTCGCGGTGACCTTGGCCCACACGATGTTGTTTTCAGCAACATCGGTTGCAACGTCTGAAGGGAATGTCAGCCATCCATCCCGCAGCTCGAAGCTTTGATCGCTCGCATCAGGCGGCTCAAAAAAGCCCGGATCAACGGCGGACTTTTCCGCGAGAACGCAAAACCCCTCTACCGTTTCAGCCGCCCCCATGCCGGGAAATGCACGATCGGCGTCCAGAATGAGGTCCGTGGTCTTCTTGGCCCCTTCGCCGCGCTGTGCGCGCCCCTCGTCCCAACGATCCAGCCAATTATGAAACATGGCTGTCGCCTCTTATCTCACGGGCACGCCAAGCTGACTCAAACGCCGGATCGAATAGACCATAGGTCGCAATGAGCGCGGTAACGATCAGCAAAACAGAGAAACCATCGAACGCGTCGATCAACATGTATGAAACGAAAAGCAAACCGATCACCGCAGACATCTTCCACAGGGGGGAACGAAGCCGCCGATCATCCCCCAAGCGGATTGCTCCATACACAAAGACGCTGCAGGTCGAAAGCACGACGAGCAAGCTGCTGTAGTGTGTGGGCATGATGTAATCGAAGGTCCTATCTCCATCGTCGTAGTCTGCCAGCGCAGCCCAGACATCGCGGACCAGCCATGTCACGAAATCCGGGCCCTGCGATGCAAGATAGGCACTTTGTGCCTTCATGCAGATGGCAGCAAGGACGACGAGCACGGAACATCTGAAGACCCCGCGCATGATCCGCAGACCGATTTCACTGGTGTCCGGCCAAGCTCTCTGCTCGCCAAGGAGTTCAGTTGCGCGTTTAAGCTTCCATAGATCATGGATGATCGTATGCAGCAGGATCAGGCCAGCGAACAGCAGGTAGAAGCTTGTGGACATGTAGAGATAGGCAAGGGCGGTAAATACGATTGCCGCCGGCGTCGATAGGATATCCGGCCTGATGATACCGATCGTCCCCCAGCTTGGGGCAAAATCCTGCGCTTGCTCAAGCAGAGGGATAAGCTGCACACCGATCCATTGGACCACGCCCGCGAATAATATGCAGATCAGGAAAACTGCCCAATAGGTCTGTGAGTTGGCCTGCAAATGTAGCGTCCAGGTGTCGCCGCTTCTTACACGATCAGCCTCCGCCAGTAGCCTGAGCCGGCCATCATGCTTCCAGAAACCCAGAAGCTCGATGACGACGGCGAAAAACAGTGGCAACAGCACCATGAACAGGAAGGTCCAGTTCGGTGCCCAGAGAAAGCCAACCTGCTTCTCGATACCATCCGCGCGCATATAGGTGATGCTATGGATTCCCAAAATGTAAGAGAGGAATCCGAGGGCGGACGAACCGGCGAAGATCCAGGCCGGCAAGTTCAGATGTGATACGTGCGAAAAAATCGCCTCGGTCTTGCTTGCCAAACCCCTTGGCCGCTCCGCTGGCATGGTTTGAAGGTCCACCGAGACGACGGGCGTTAGCGGAACCTGGTTTTTTTCTGGCGCTGACGTGTCAGGCACACGCAGGGCAGTCGCAGTCGAGCCACCGGTCTTCTTTTGATCCCGCCGCCTGGCGGTCAGGCGCGCTTGGGCCGCGCTGAGCTCATTCAGCCAATCATTCGTCGCCTCGCGATCGTCGCAACCGAAGATGCGTGCCAGCCAGCGAATGTTGGCCGGGCTGATGCCTTTGTCATTCTCCTGAAACCAGAGCTGGACGGTGCGAAGATCCACTCCGACACGGTTGGCGTCAATCTTTGAGATGGCATCCGCCAGCAGCTCCGGCGTCCACGGGCCTTGGGGAAAACCGTCTTCACCCAACAGGCGTCCGGCACCCGCAGCAGCCATTTTCTTGAACAGTTCCTTGAAATCGCTTCCATCCGCCGGCGGTGGAACAAAAATCTTACCGTTTTTTTCCAATGACTTACAGCCCAAGATTTCGTCTTGTTTCGTATCCTATCGTGCGTTGTGGACGATTTGATGGTCTGAGACGATCCCCAATGCAACTAGATCGGTGAGGCATCCGCCATGCTACTGTCGTCATCCAGTTCGCGTTCGTCCTGTGAAGCAATTGCCGCTCGATGCACCAAAACGGCTCCGGCATTGTCCACGCCCAGCAAAGTGGGAACGGAGATCGCAGCTGGTGCGACAGGAGAAAAATCCTCGCTTCGTGAGCTGATCGATCAGCATTCAGCGGCAGTTCAAGGGGGGAAAGAGGCGAAGGCGAGCCGCCAGGCAATCATCAATTATGAGCCAAAAGGCGACGGTGAAGCATATCTGAAGCTGACCTATCTGGCCGGTTATCTGATCGCGACCAAGAGCTCATTATCTATCCAAGAGCTGAAGTCGATTTCTGAGAACTCTGGCGCTCGTAGACGCCCCTGATG
>NZ_UEYP01000004.1:0-361199 GCF_900492185.1 Paenirhizobium selenitireducens ATCC BAA-1503 | reverse complement strand
GCATGGCTTCGGCGAGCAGCTTCTTCAGCTTGGCGTTCTCGTCCTCGAGCGCCTTCAGCTTGCGGGCATCGTTCAGCGGGCAAATGATTCACAGGATCATTTGCTTTTCCGCTTCACCGTCCATGCCGCCATACTTCGCCTTGTACTTGTAGAAGGTTGCATCCGAGATGCCGTGCTTGCGGCAGACATCGACTGTCTTCGCGCCCGCCTCCTGCTCCTTCAATATACCGATGATCTGTTCTTCCGTGAACCGTGAACGCTTCATTCGTCCGTCTCCTGGTTGCGACGGACTCTACCAAAATCTGGAGGAAGTTCAGGGTCTCAGGTCACCTTAGCCGTGAGGCATCAGCGCCAAGTCGTAGTCTCAAGCACTCTCGCTGTTAGGCTTATACGTCTCCACTGGCAGTTCGAGGCGGGGCAGGCAGCAGCTATCGCCCGACCCATCTGTTGAAACAAACGACAACTCTCTTGATCTGCGTCAGACACCTTTTCGTTGTTACAAAACGCGCAGAACCACAGCGCCCTTGTTTGTAGATTGCGAAGCCGCAAGTCCAAGATTCCTCGAAAGAGGAGAAGCAAATGACCTTTCCGCTCCACCCGAACCTTATTGGGGTATTATCCGATGCGACCAAACAACGGCTAATATCCATCTCTCAGGTTGCCAGCGAGCACAGCAATGACCTCACGAGCCAAAGGGCAATGGAACGCCAACTGATTAGTGAGGACCTCGGGAATCCATCAGAAAGCGAAGCTTCGGCAATGCACCAAGCATCTTCCATCGCAGTTTCAACATACTGCGACTGGCTGGAGAGCGGTCGCCGCTGGACAATACCCGAATATATCGACGACCACGACCTGACACAGGGCACTCACTATCTAAGGTTGGACGAGTTTCCAGCAATATCGTTAGGTTCAGGGGAAGACCTACAACTCGAAGGAGCATTCATTTCGAGCCAAGGCAAATCTTCAGGGGGACGAGAGTATGCCGTGACGGTTTTGCTGAGCGGCGATCCCGGTGCGCGCATTGCAGCAATGAGCCTGAAGGAATTGATGCAGCAGCAATCCAATATCGTCACGACCACGTGGGATGCAGACAACCAAAAGCCCGAAATCGTCTTCTGCGTGCGGCCGGAACTTTCCACCCACACTGAGACAGTAGCGGGCATCGAGAAAATCTGGAGCATTCTCGCGGTTCGCCTTGGCTATGGAGAGTTCATCCCATCGCAAGCGCAGCTTAAGCCACGCTAAGGCAGCCGCATTCCCACAATTACAGCGTCAGAAATTGCAAACGCCGCCGGAAGATTCGGGCGGCGTTTGTGTCACGATAGTGTCGCTATGTCATACTGCTTGTCGCGCCACAGTTATTCAAAGTTTTTACTCAGCTGCACCCGCTGGTCGCCCCGCACGTGTCGCACTTCTCGCACGTCCCATTCCGCACCATGGTAAAATTCTGGCACTCCGAGCACATGTTGCCAGTGTACCCTTGCGCGATCGAGCGCATGCGGCGGTCGGCTTCCTTTTTCTTGGCGTCGGCCTTGGCGGCGGCGGCATCCGCCGCGGCCTTGTCGGAGAACAGCGCGGTGGCCTCCTGGCTGCCTTCGCTGGCGATCTCCTCGGCCAGTTCCACCGCGCGTTCCTCGTAGTCACGCTTGAAGGACACGACTTCCGAGGTCGAGATGGCGGCCGTCACCTCCAGCTTGCGGGCGGCACTGCCGGCGAAGGCAGAAATGTTGCCGCCCGACGAGGCCTTGGCGGGGGCGGCGGTTGCCGCGCCCTTGGGCTCGGCGAGCGACCGGTCGACATTGCTGCCCGAGACCAGCGTCGGCTTGTAGCCGCGGGTCCAGCCGGTCGAGATCAGGTTGGTCTTGCCTTCCGAAATCCCCTTGCCGAGCGCGGTGTTGGAGAAGTCCGAAGTGTCGACATGGGCGAGATCATGGCGGCCGAGATAGGAGACGGCCAGTTCGCGGAACACGTAGTCGAGGATCGACGTGGCGTTCTTGATCGCGTCATTGCCCTGCACCATGCCGGCCGGTTCGAACTTGGTGAAGGTGAAGGCCTCCACATATTCCTCGAGCGGCACGCCATACTGCAGACCGAGCGAAATGGCGATGGCGAAATTGTTCATCATCGCGCGGAAGGCAGCGCCTTCCTTGTGCATGTCGATGAAGATCTCGCCGATCCGGCCGTCGCCGAATTCGCCGGTGCGCAGATAGACCTTGTGGCCGCCGACGGTGGCCTTCTGGGTATAGCCCTGGCGGCGGTTCGGCAGCTTTTCGCGCTCGCGAACGACCCGCTCGACGACGCGCTCGATGATCTTCTCGGTGATGGTCACGGCCTGGGCGGCGGCCGGCTGCTGGATCAGGTCCTCCAGCGCATCCTCGTCCTCCTCGTCCTCGATCAGCGAGGCGTTGAGCGGCTGGGACAGCTTGGAGCCGTCGCGATAGAGCGCATTGGCCTTGATCGCCAGCTTCCACGACAGCATGTAGGCAGCGCCGCAATCCTCGACGGTCGCGTCGTTCGGCATGTTGATGGTCTTGGAGATCGCACCCGAGATGAACGGCTGGGCGGCCGCCATCATGCGGATATGGCTCTCGACCGACAGGTAACGCTTGCCGATCTTGCCGCACGGATTGGCGCAGTCGAACACCGGCAGATGCTCGGGCTTGAGGAAGGGCGCGCCTTCGAGCGTCATCGCACCGCAGATATGGACGTTGGCCGCCTCGATCTCCTTCTTCGAGAAGCCGAGATGCTGCAGCAGGTCGAAGGCCGGATCGGACAGCTGTTCTTCCGGGATCATCAGCGCCGACATCTGCTCGTCGCCGATGGTCCAGCGGTTGAACACGAACTTGATGTCGAAGGCCGACTTCAGCGCGGCATTGATGGTCTCGATCGTGCTGTCGTGGAAGCCCTTGGCCTTGAGCGTGCCGGGATTGATGCCCGGTGCCTGGTTGAGATTGCCGTGGCCGACGGCATAGGCCTCGATTTCGGCGATCTGGCTTTCGCTGTAGCCGAGCGTACGCAACGCTTCCGGGACGGCGCCGTTGATGATCTTGAAATAGCCGCCGCCGGCGAGCTTCTTGAACTTCACCAGCGCGAAGTCGGGCTCGATGCCGGTGGTGTCGCAGTCCATGACGAGACCGATCGTGCCGGTCGGCGCGATGACCGAAACCTGGGCGTTGCGATAGCCGTGCTTTTCGCCGAGTTCCAGCGCCTTGTCCCAAGCGGCGGTGGCATGGGCGACCAGCGCCGGATCGGTGCATTCGGCATGAACGAGCGGAACCGGGTTGACCGACAGGCCTTCATAGCCCTCCGACGAGCCGTGGGCGGCGCGGCGATGGTTGCGGATGACGCGCAGCATGTTGTCGCGGTTCGGCGCAAAGCCCGGGAACGGGCCGAGTTCCGAGGCGATTTCCGCCGAGGTCGCATAGGAGACGCCGGTCATGATGGCGGTCAGTGCACCGCACAGGGCGCGGCCTTCTGCCGAATCATAGGGAATGCCCGACGACATCAGGAAGCCGCCGATATTGGCATAGCCGAGGCCGAGCGTGCGGTATTCGTAGGACAGCTCGGCAATCTGGCGCGACGGGAACTGCGCCATCATCACCGAGATTTCCAGAACAACGGTCCACAGCCGGACGGCATGCTCGTAGTCGCCGATATTGATCTTCTTGGTCGCGGCGTCCTTGAACTGCAACAGGTTCAGCGAAGCGAGGTTGCAGGCCGTGTCGTCGAGGAACATGTATTCCGAACACGGGTTCGACGCGCGGATGGGGCCGGCTGCCGGGCAGGTGTGCCAGTCGTTCATCGTCGTGTTGAAGTGCAGGCCCGGATCGGCCGATGCCCAGGCGGCATAGGAAATCTTGTCCCACAGGTCGCGGGCCTTCAGCGTCTTCATCACCTTGCCGTCCTTGCGGGCGGTCAGGTTCCAGTCGCCGTCATTTTCGACCGCGCGCAGGAAGTCGTCCTTGAGCGAGACCGAATTGTTGGAGTTCTGGCCCGAGACGGTCAGATAGGCTTCCGAATCCCAGTCCGTGTCATAGGTCTTGAACTCCATGTCCTTGTAGCCCTGCTGGGCGAACTGGATGACCCGCTTGACGTAGCTTTCCGGAACCTGGTCCTTCTTGGCGGCCTTGATCTCGCGCTTCAGCGCCGGGTTCTGGTTCGGGTCGAAGCAGGCATCGTTCTCGGCCGAGCAGTTGACGCAGGCCTTCATGATCGCCTTCAAGTGCCGGGCGACGATCTTCGAGCCGGTGACGAGGGCCGCCACCTTCTGCTCTTCCTTGACCTTCCAGTTGATATATTCCTCGATATCCGGATGGTCGATGTCGACCACCACCATCTTGGCGGCGCGGCGCGTCGTGCCGCCCGACTTGATCGCGCCGGCGGCCCGGTCGCCGATCTTGAGGAACGACATCAGGCCGGACGAGCGGCCGCCGCCGGACAGCTTTTCGCCTTCGCCGCGCAGATAGGAGAAGTTGGAACCGGTGCCGGAGCCGTACTTAAACAGGCGGGCTTCGCGGACCCAGAGGTCCATGATGCCGCCTTCGTTGACGAGGTCGTCGCCGACCGACTGGATGAAGCAGGCATGCGGCTGCGGATGCTCATAGGCCGACTTCGACTTGACGAGTTTGCCCGTGAAGGGATCGATGTAGAAATGGCCCTGGCCCGGACCGTCAATGCCATAGGCCCAGTGCAGGCCGGTGTTGAACCACTGCGGGCTGTTCGGTGCGACGCGCTGGGTGGCGAGCATGTAGGCGAGTTCGTCGCGGAAGGCGAGTGCGTCTTCTTCCGAGGTGAAATACTTGCCCTTCCAGCCCCAATAGGCCCAGGTGCCGGCGAGACGGTCGAAGACCTGGCGGGCATCGGTTTCCGAGCCGAATCGCTCGTTCTCCGGCAGCGCCTTCAGCGCGTCGGTGTCGGGGACGGAGCGCCAGAGGAAGGAGGGGACATCGTTCTCCTCGACTTTCTTCAGCACTTTCGGCACGCCGGCCTTGCGGAAATACTTCTGTGCCAGAACGTCGGTGGCGACCTGGGAGAACTGCGCCGGCACGGCGATGTCGGCCAGGCGGAAGACGATCGAGCCGTCGGGATTCTTGATCTCGCTCACCGCTTGGCGGAATTCGATTTCCGCATATGGCGATTGGCCCGGCTTGGTGAAACGTCTCTCAATGCGCATCTTCGTCCCTCGAAATTGAAGCGCCGCCGACGGCGCAAGAAGTCCCCGCCCGGCTGCCCGGTTTCAACGCGCGCAGCCAGTTTTTCATCCGTCAGTCAGGTGAATCATCCGGAGATGGACACTCTGTATCTTGTGGTGATTTTGGCTGCAAACGCTAAATATAGTATTAACAGTTTATTGCCGCCAGTCCCCGCATCATGTTTTCGGCGGTTGAAGATCGCGCAAAAAGGCTGGTCGGGTGAAAGGCCTCATGGCCCGGACCCGCGCTTACGCCTCGCGAAATTACTGAAACGAACCGGCCTCGTTATGTCCGGTTCAGTCGCCGCCGCAACATAAGAATGCATTAACTTTGAAAGGCCTGATTCCGTCAAGGGGTGGGTTATGACGAATTTATTAATACAAGATATTGTGGTTACCGGCTGTGGAAAACGGGGAAAGGAAGCATGTCGATGGAATCGCTTGGATTTTTGATGAGCGGCTGCCGGCGGCATGATCTGCGGGTCTCGTTGCGCGACGACCGCTTACCCCCATGCAGTCGTTTCGACCACCGGAGCTTGACGCCACGCAGACACGCATGAACGCTTCGAATCACCCAGATATGGTCCGCGGCTGCCCATTTCGAGCATTGCTAATCGAACCTTATTCTATAGACTTCAATACACGCGCAAGGCGAATGTATTGCGATCTCTAGAACCTGGTCTCTCGATGAAAGTATTCACCTGGATGGTTCCCTTCGTGATGGCGGTTGCCGGTACCGGCAGCGCATCTGCTGGCGGCGCGCCGGTCCTCTATTGCGAGGCGCCCGCAACGGCCGAGGACGCCGAGGTCTACAGGGCGGCTTGCGCCGAGGTGGCACGCGAGTTTCGGCTGAAATATCCGCTGCTGGCGGTGCGTGATGGGGCGGCCGTTGAAAAGCCTGCCGGCGATGTGATCAGGCTGGATATCATCAAGGTCGACCGGCATGCGATTACCGGGCGCCTGGCCTGGACCGGCAAGAAGAGTTCCGGCGCCGGCTACGTGCTCGGGCCCGTCATCACCACCACGATATCCGACGCGGAGTTGAACACGCGTACGCTGCAGGAGTTTGCACGCGGTCTCGTCTTGGCGTCCAAAATCCAGTTTCCGAAATCCTGAACTCGACCGGGGGGTCTGTCACAATGACTGTAAACGCAAATTCGTCCGCGACTTCCGTCACCTCCACCGTGACAAATGCAAGCTTCACCGAGACCACCGATGCGACGGCGGGCACCGGCACCGGTTATACGATCGCGGTGGGGGACACTTTTACCGGCACACTGTCGACTGTGGGCGACCAAGATTGGGTTCGCGTTCAACTTACGGCCGGACAGACGTATACGTTCACGCTCGACGGCTCCGGCGGCACGCCCGTGTCGGACACCTATCTTGAATTGCTGAATGCGGGCGGTTCACTGGTAGCCTTCGATGATGACAGCGGAGCCGACACCAACTCGGCACTGACGTTCACCGTCACGACCAGCGGCACCTACTATCTCAACGCCGGCAGTTACGGAAATTCCTATTCCGGCGGCTACACGCTGACGACGGCCGTTGCCCCGCCACCGACGGTCTTCACCCATGACCAGATCGCCGACCAGTTGACCGACGGCTATTGGGGATCGAACGGAGCGAGCCGCCGTGCCTTCGACATCAATGCGGGGCAGGCCCTCACTGTCAATATCACCGGCTTGACGGCAGAAGGCCAGCAACTGGCGATATGGGCTTTCAATGCCTGGACCGCTGCGACCGGGATCCGCTTCACGCTTACCTCCGGCACCGCACAGATGACCTTCGACGATTCCGACACCGGCGCCTATTCGACGTCGACGGTGAGCGGCAACACGATCCAATCCTCCTTCGTCAATGTTTCAACCGATTGGTTGGTCAGCTCCGGCACCACGCGCAACAGCTATTCGCTGCAGACCTATATTCATGAGATCGGCCATGCGCTGGGCCTCGGACATGCCGGAAACTATAATGGTGCCGCGACCTATGGGGTCGACAACCATTACGCCAATGATTCGTGGCAGGCCACGATCATGTCCTATTTCTCGCAGTCGGATAATACCTATGTCGAGGCGAGTTATGCCTTCATCGTCACGCCGATGATTGCAGACATCCTGGCGATGCGCGACCTCTATGGCACGACCGCGATCGCCGCCGGCAACACCACCTACAACTTCCAATCGGATTTCGGCGACCAAGTGGCACGCACCATTGTCGATACCGGCGGGATAGACACGCTCGACTTCAGCTGGGTGTCGGCCGCGCAGCGGATCGATCTCAATCCCGAGACCTATTCCAACACCGGCGGCCTGATCGGAAACCTGGGCATTGCCCGCGGGACGATCATCGAGAACGCGCGGGGCGGTTCGGGAAATGACGTTCTCTATGGGAATAGTGCGGCCAATGTATTGATCGGTAACGGTGGCAACGACATCTTGTTCGGTCGCGGCGGCGTTGATACTCTGAACGGAGGGCTGGGCAATGACACGTTCGTGTTGACCAACGAAAACGACACGGTCATCGACAGCGGCGGCAACGACGTGATCACCTCGACGATCACCCGCTCGCTCGCCGGCTATGCAACGATCGAACGACTGACGCTGGCCGGGACCGCGAATATCAATGGCACCGGCAACGCGCTCGTGAACATCATTACCGGCAATGCCGGCGTCAATGTGCTCGACGGCCGCGCTGGTCTCGACACGCTGATTGGCGGACTTGGAAACGATGCCTACGTCCTCGGCGCCGAGAATGATACGGTTGTCGATAGTGGTGGCAACGACCTGATCACCTCCACGATCACCCGCTCGCTCGCGTCCTATGCAACGATCGAGCGGCTGACCCTGCTCGGGTCTTCCAGCATCAATGGCATCGGCAACAACCTCAACAACCTTATCACCGGTAATGGGGCCAACAACATCATCAACGGCGGTGCCGGCAGCGACACCATTCACGGCGGCGCCGGCGCCGACAGGCTCTACGGCAATATCGGCAACGACACCCTCACCGGTGGAGCCGGGACCGACGCCTTTATCTTCCATTCGGCGCCGAACGCCCTGACCAATGTCGACCGGATCACCGACTTCTCCGTGGCCGACGATGCGATCTGGCTGGAGAACGGGGTATTCACCGCGCTGGGCGCGGCCGGTGCGCTCTCATCGGCGGCATTCGTGCGCAACACCACCGGTCTGGCGCAGGATGCCAGCGACCGGTTGATCTATGAGAGCGATACGGGTGAACTCTACTATGACAGCAATGGCAGCGCGGCCGGCGGCAGCGTGCTGATCGCCGTGCTCAATCCGAACCTGCTGATGACCCACCTGGATTTCACGGTGATCTGAGGCTCAGCGGCCGGCCGAGAGCTGTCGGCATGGGATGCAAGAACGAAAAGGGCGCGATCTTCTCGCGCCCTTTTTTGCCGTTTCCAGGTCGTGAAGCGTCTTGGCGCCCGGCGCCGCTCAGCCGCGATGGTTCTTGGCGATCGGTTCCTGGTAGGTGAAGCCCATGTCCCAGGGGAAGTAGATCCAGGTGTCCTGGCTGACTTCCGTGACGAAGGTATCGACGGTCGGCACGCCCTTCGGCTTGGCATAGACGCAGGCGAAATGCGCTCTCGGCATCATCGCCCGCACTTCCGTTGCAGTCTTGCCTGTGTCGGTCAGGTCGTCGACGACGAGCACGCCTTCTCCCCCGTTGGTCGTCAACTCGGCCGAAATGCCCTTCAGCAGGTTCATTTCGCCCTGGCTGGTATAGTCGTGATAGGAGGCGATGCAGACCGTTTCGATCAGTCGGATGTTCAGTTCGCGCGAGATGATCGCCGCTGGTACCAGGCCACCGCGGGTGATGCAGACAATGGCACGGAAATCCTGCTTGAGGCCGGCGAGTCGCCAGGCCAGCGCCCGGGCATCGCGGTGGAACTGATCCCAGGAAACGGGAAAGGCTTTATCGGGCAGGGACATCGATCTGGAGCTCCGCGCAGGCTTGGGTTCGAGGTGCCGGCTTTCCCCGGCGGTTTGAAGAACGGCCGGTTGTGGGCGATGCAGCTGGCTTCGGCCTAAGCCTGAAACGCTATTCGCGCGGACAAGGCCCGCGCGACATGCTGCCCACAAGGGCTGGGTCCTTGCCCGCTGCTCTTAGCGGTATTTGCCGGGGCAAGGCAAGGCCCAGCACCTGAGCGTCAGCGCGAAAGCAGGGTCAGCGCCGTCATCGATTCGAGCACCGTGCGCGTCACGCCGCCGAACAGCATTTCCCACCAGCGCTTGTGGCTGTAGGCGCCCATCACCAGGAGGTCGATCGAACTGTCGGAAAGACGGTTTTCGATCGCGGCGGAAGCCGGCAGATGGTCCGATTCCTGGCGCACGACCGTGACGTTGACGCCATGGCGCGCCAGCGTCGCGGCAATTTCGGCGCCGGCCATGGCGGCCGACTGGGTGCGCGTCTCCGCCGGGTCGACGGAAAAGACCTCGACGGATTCGGCAGCCTTGAGGAAGGGCAGGGCGTCGAAAGTGGCGCGGGCCGCCTCACGCGAGCCGTTCCAGGCGACCAGCACGCGCTTGATCGGCTTCGGCTCCTTCAGGATATAGGGGACGAGCAGAACCGGGCGGCCGCTCTCGAACAGGAAGTTTTCGAGCTCGGCACGGCTTTCCGACAGCACGGTGTTCTCACCCTGGGCGGCGATCACCAGATCGACATTGCGGGCGCTGTCGACCAGCGAGGAAGCGCTGAAGCCGGCCGACGAGACGAAGCTGCGCCATTCGTGCGACGTGCCGTTGCGGGTCGCCCGTTCGCGAAAGATCTTCTCAACGTCGAGCGTTTCGGCATGGGCCATGTCCTGCAGCGCCTGGACCGTCGACGGATCGGGGATTTCCATCGGCGCGACCAGCGGCACGGTGGCGAGCGCCTCGGCATGCAGGCCGATCACGTGCGACTGGTACTGCTCGGCGAGCGAAATGGAAAAATCAGTAATTTGCTGCGCGTTCTTAGGGGTATCCAAGACGGCAAGAATGGTTTTGTAGCCCATAATTATCTCCCTCGAGCGGTGATGGTCCATCCCGCATGATCGATTAATGGCGACAATCCTTGGGACCTTCCTTGACGTCGGTCAATAGCGATCGCGCGGGCGTCGCGAAGTTCTCAGGCAAGTTCGCCGGTGCCGAGATCCCTTGTCCTGGCACTCTCCCGCTCGGCGGCCAGCGTCTCGACCATCGCCACGATCGCCTGGGCCGCGGCCTCGAGTGCGACACCGTCTCGCGCCCGCACCACCAGTTCGGTGGAGAACCGCTTTCCATCGAAATGCGGATAGGAGCCGATCGAGGTCTGCGGATGGGCTTTCTGAACCGCGCCGAGCAGGGTGCCGATATCGCCCTCGCCGAACGGGCAGGGGATGGAGCGCGACAGAACCCTGGCGCCGGCCGGAAGCGTGGCGACGACCGAATCGAGCATGGCCTGGAACACCTGCGGCACACCCGCCATTACATGGACATTGCCGATGACGAAGCCGGGTGCGACCGACACCGGATTGGGGATGTGGCGGCTACCCTCAGGCATGCGCGCCATGCGCTGGCGGGCTTCGGTGAATTCCATGTTGCGGCGCGCGTACATCTCGCCGAGCAGGCGCATGGCCTCGCCGTCGTGCAGGCAAGGCACGCCGAAGGCCTTCGACACGGCATCGGCGGTGATGTCGTCGTGGGTCGGCCCGATGCCGCCGGAGGTGAAGACGTAAGTGTAGCGCGTGCGCAGGGCATTGAGGGCGGCGACGATCTCGTCCTCCTCGTCGCCGACGATGCGGACTTCCTTCAGGTCGATGCCGGAAAGCGTCAGCACCTCGGCGAGGTGGCCGATATTCTTGTCCTTGGTGCGGCCGGACAGGAGTTCGTCGCCGATGGCGAGCATGGCAGCGGTCTTGATGGTCGTGTCAGTCATGAGGATTTCCCGATCGTTTCAACGCGAGTTCTATCGGCTGCCGGAGGCTTGGCAAGGGGCTTCTGGATGGAGGTTGCCGTTTGGCGCTGCGTGGCCATCGCTGTGTTCGGTCGCTGAAACATGAACAGTCCGTCGCCCCACCGGCGTCTGGTTTGTTGGCCATGGTCCGCTACATAGGGATTATCGATTTCGCAACGCGGTTTTAACCGCCAGTCCAAACGGAGATACGTCATGGCCAAGGTATTGGTTCTCTATTATTCCTCTTACGGCCACATCGAAACCATGGCTTACGCGGTTGCCGAGGGGGCAAAGTCGGCCGGCGCGGACGTCACCGTCAAGCGCGTGCCGGAACTGGTGCCGGAAGAGGTCGCCAAGGCCTCGCACTTCAAGCTCGACCAGAAGGCCGAAATCGCCACCCCGGCCGAACTCGAGCAGTATGACGCGATCATCGTCGGCGCCGGCACCCGCTTCGGCACCGTCGCCTCGCAGATGCGCAATTTCTGGGACCAGACCGGCGGCCTGTGGGCGCAGGGCAAGCTGGTCGGCAAGGTCGGCTCGGTCTTCACCTCGACCGCCACCCAGCACGGCGGCCAGGAATCGACCATCCTCGGCTTCATCCCCACCCTGATGCACCACGGCATGGTCGTGGTCGGCCTGCCTTACGCCTTTGCGGGCCAGTCGGGAGTGGAAGCGGTCAAGGGCGGCTCGCCTTACGGTGCCTCGACGATCACCGACGGTGACGGCTCGCGCCAGCCCTCGGAGGTCGAACTGGACGGCGCACGCTACCAGGGCGCCCATGTCGCCAAGATCGCGGCCAAGCTCGCCTGATCTCGACGCATTACGGAGATTATGAGACGGCGGGGCCTGGCCCCGCCGTTGTCTTTGGCGTAAACGGCAGCGGGCACAAACGCCTCTGCCCGCGACCGAACGGCCTTGACCTTGACGGCCAAGTCGGGGAAACAGGTTGCCGCGCGGACGTGGCGAAACTGGTAGACGCAAGAGACTTAAAATCTCTCGGCCTCAGGCTGTGCGGGTTCGATCCCCGCCGTCCGCACCAGCAAGAATTCGACCATCATCAATCCGGAATGGGATAGCGGCGCCGGTCGACGAGTTTCAGTGTGCCGTCGGGCTGGACCACATAGCGCTCTTCCCATTCCTTGGCGAACTGATCCTGGAAACGGTGGAACACAATGCTGCCAACTGGCGACTTGGTTAGCCGGGTCGACGGGTTTCCGCCATAGGTGATGCTGCCGGGGATTGGCTCGATTTCGCGGGTGGCGCTCGTGCAGCCGGCAAGCAGCACCAACAGGCAGAGGGCGGCGAGAGGTCTCATGGGTCTTCTCCTTTTTCTCCGGTAGAATGACACATGGCGATTCAGGTTCCAGCGCGTTTGTGAGGGCTACCTGTCCCGCACCGTGAATTTCTGGTCGAAACTGGTGAAGCGTTCCCCGACGAGATCGTTGATCGTGTACTTCAAAACATAATCGCCGGGCTCGGCGCCGGTGATGTCGAGCGTCAGATGCGTGAAGATTTCCTGGTTGCGGATCAGGCCGGTCGAGGTGAATTCGGCGAAACCCTTCTGCGCCGCGAGGATCTTGCCGTCGGGTTCGAGGATTTCGAAGTCGACACTGAAATTGGCGTGCTCAAGACCGTCGCCGGTTGATTTCCAGGTCAAGCCGATCAGTTCGACATAAGTGATCAGCGGCTCGCCCGGCCTGAACACCGGCTCCGGCTTGGCGGCATAGGCGCCGTAGGCCTTGGGCTTCTCGGTGACGAATACCGCCTTGCCGACGCTGAAGGGCAGCGTCATGGAGAAGTCGCCGAAGGCGTCGCGAATCGCGTCATAGGCGCCGATCACGTCACCGGCGGCGGCCTTCTCTTCCGCCTCGCGGGCGGCGTCTGCAAGCGCTCCGGCCCTGGCCACGGTTGCAGCGGATACGGCCGCCAATACGCCGGCGAAAAGTGCTGCTATGAGCTGCCTGCCGCCGATCCGTGCCCGTCCCTGCATCGCGTCCCCCTTTTCATCCCTTATGAGCACAGTCTTAAACATTGGGCAGAGTCGTCAAGCGGTCTCGTCAGGTGCGCCAGAAAATGGGCATGAGCAACACCAGGACGGACAGGACCTCGAGACGGCCGAGCAGCATCATCAGCGAGAGCAGGTAGAGTTCCGGATCGTTGAAGGTGGCAAAATTGCCGACCGGGCCGATCAATGTGCTGACGCCGGGACCGACATTGGACAAGGCGGTGATGACCGCCGAGGTAGAGGTGGCGAAGTCATAGCCGAGCGCGGCCATGACCATGCTGCCCATCACCCACAGGAAGACATAGGCACTGAAAAACAGGAAGACGGTGCGCTGGGTTTCGGCATCGACCGTCTGCTTGCCGTAGCGGACGGAATAGACGGCATTCGGATAGATCAGCTTCTTCAGCCCCGTGGTGATAACGTTGAACAGGATGATGAACCGATAAGCCTTGATGCCGCCGGCGGTCGAACCGGAGCAGCCGCCCATGAAGGTCGCGAAGAAGGCGGCCATTACGACAAAAGGACCCCACAGCAGATAGTCTTGGCTGGCAAAGCCGGTGGTCGACAGGATCGACGAGAAATTGAAGAAGGAATGGGTGAGCGCCTCGAGGAGATCGACGCCGTTCTTCACGTGGTTGTAGACGGCCGTGGCAATGGCGAAGGCCGAGACATAGCCGAGGAAGACGAGGATCTGCGGGTCGCGCAGCGCATCGAGCCGGCCGCGAACGGCAAAGACGATCAGGATCGAGAACGGCAGGCTGCACAGTGTCATGAAGAAGGTCGACACCCAGAGGATCGCGTCGCTCTGGAAATAACCGAAGGACGCGTCGTGCGTCGAGAAACCGGCGGTCGCCACCGTCGAGAATGCGTGGTTGATCGCATCGAAATGGCTCATGCCGGCGAAATCATAGGCGATGGCGCACAAAAGCGTGATGCCGACATAGATGGCCATGAAGGCGCGGGTAAAGGTGGCGAGCCGGGCGAACGGCTTGTCGTTCGTGTCGGACGATTCCATCTTGAAGAAGGACATGCCGCCGACCCGCAGGAAGGGCAGCACGAACAGACCGAGCGCGACGATGCCGATACCGCCGAGCCAGGCGAGCAGCGAGCGCCACATCAGGAGACCGGGGGGCATCGTGTCGAGGCCGGAGATGACCGAAGAACCGGTGGTGGTGATGCCGGACATCGATTCGAACAGGGCCTGGGCGAAGTTGAGTTCCGGGCCGGAAAACATGAAGGGCACGGCGCCGACCACCGCGAAGACCGCCCACAACACGTTGACCAGAAGGAAGCCGAGCCGCTTGCTGAAGGTGGGCGGCACGCCGCGCGTCGCCATCGCCGCCATCAGCGAAATTCCGCCGACCATGAAGGCGCAGGTGGCGAAGACCCGCCAGTCCTCATGGCCGTAATAGAGATCGACCATGGCCGGGACGAGCATCGCCGTCGAAAGATAGAGGCCGCAGAGCGCGGCGATGTAGACGACCGAACGGAGGAGGCTGGCGTTCAAGGAGATTTCCCGGTTTGTTTGCCGCGCAAAGATGCTTTGTCTCCGCCACGTCTCTATGCCATAGCGGGAGCGAGATCAAAATTCAACGGATGGACGACGTGACCAAGATGGACGTAGAGGCCGCGGTCGAAGCCCTGCGGGAGCTTTTCCCCGCGACCCCGCTGCAACTCAACGAACATCTGAGCGCCCGATACGGTGCGCAGGTCTATCTCAAGCGCGAGGACCTGACGCCGGTCCGCTCCTACAAGATCCGCGGCGCCTTCAACTTCCTGCGCAAGATCGTCGCCGACGGGACAGGGGAAAAGACCTTCGTCTGCGCCTCGGCCGGCAACCATGCCCAAGGTTTTGCCTTTGCCTGCCGCCATTTCGGCGTACAGGGCGTGGTCTTCATGCCGGTGACGACACCGCAGCAGAAGATCGACAAGACCCGCACCTTCGGCGGTGAATTCATCACCATCCGCCTGTTTGGCGACATCTTTGACCAGTGCTATGCGGCGGCCCGCGAGCATGTCGAGGCGATCGGCGGCTTCATGGTGCCGCCTTTCGACCATGCGGACATCATCGAGGGACAGGCGACCGTGGCGGCCGAGATCGTCGAACAGTTGCCGGAGGGCGTGACGCCCGACCTGGTCGTGGTCCCGGTCGGCGGCGGCGGCCTGTCCGCCGGCCTCACCGGATATCTCGCCGACCGGCTGCCGCGCCAGGCCTTCCTGTTTGCCGAACCGGCCGGGGCGCCGAGCCTGAAGAAAAGCCTGGAGGCCGGCCAGATCGTCACGCTGCCGAAGGTCGACAATTTCGTCGACGGAGCGGCCGTCGCGCGGATCGGCGACCTCAACTTCGCCGCCTTGAAAAATTTTACGCCCGAACAGGTGATGATCATTGCGGAAAACGCCGTCTGCGTGACGATCACCGAGATGCTGAACGTCGAGGGCGTGGTGCTGGAGCCGGCCGGTGCCTTGTCGATCGCGGCGCTCGACCAGTTGGGCCGGGACAAGCTGGAGGGCAAGAAGGTGGTGGCCGTGGTCAGCGGCGGCAATTTCGACTTCGAGCGGCTGCCGGACGTCAAGGAGCGCGCCATGCGCCATGCCGGCCTGAAGAAATATTTCATCCTGCGCCTGCCGCAGCGCCCGGGCGCGCTGCGCGATTTCCTCAACCTGCTTGGCCCTGACGACGACATCGCCCGCTTCGAATACCTGAAGAAGTCGGCGCGCAATTTCGGCTCGATCCTGATCGGCATCGAGACGCGGGACCGCAAGAGCTTTGCCGACCTGTTCTCGCGCTTCGAGACTGCCGGCCTTGGCTACGAGGACATCACCGAAAACGAGATCCTCGCCAACCTGATCATCTGAGGGATGGGGAGGCGCTATCGCCGATTTTGGACCGCGGCACGTTGCCGGCGCTTTGGTCTTCCGGCCGGCGCGCCGATATGCTAGGCAGGCGCCATGTCCATTCTGTCCAATCTCTTTTCGATGTTTTCCGGCGGCCCCAAGTCCGAAAAGGCGTCTGCCGGCCCGGCTGCCGAACCGCAGGTCCATCAGGACTGCGTGATCTTTGCCGCGCCGATCCGCGAGGGCAGCCAGCTTCGCCTGGCCGGCCGGATCGAAAAGCAGGTGAACGGCGAGACACTGGAGCGCGTCTTCATTCGCGCCGATGTGTTCACCTCGGAGCAGGATGCGCTGGAATGCACCTTCCGCAAAGCGCGCCAGATCATCGACCAGAATGGCCCGTCGCTGTTTGCCGATGGTGTGAAATCGCGCAACGTCTGATCTTCAGCCGCCGCAACCCCTCCATCGCCGCATAAACAGAACGGCCGCCACGAGATCTCGGGCGGCCGATGTTTGGTGTGGGCAATGTTAGTCCTGATCAGGCGGCGCGCGCCAGATCGCGCGCCTTTTCTTCCGCCGCGGAAATCGCCTTTTCGGCCGCTTCCGGTCCATAGGCGACGCCCTCGATGCGGATCGTCTCGATATCGGTGATGCCGAGGAAGGTCAGAACCGAACGCAGATAGGGTTCGGCGAAGTCCAGCGTCGCACCCGGGCCGGAGGAATAGATGCCGCCCGAGGCGATCACCAGATAGGCCTTCTTGCCGGTCGCAAGACCGACCGGGCCGTTCTCCGAGTAGCGGAAGGTACGGCCGGCGCGGGCGACATGGTCGACCCAGGATTTGACGATCGACGAAATGCCGAAGTTGATGAAGCCGGTCGAGATGATGATCGTGTCGGCGGCGAGCAGTTCGTCGACCGCGGCATCGGAAACAGCGATGGCTTCGGCCTGGGCCGCCGTGCGCTCTTCCGGTTGCAGGCGGATGGCCGAGGAGAAATCGGCGCCGATATGGGGCAGGGGGGCACGGGCGAGGTCGCGCTCGACAACGGTGGAAGCCTCGGCCTTGGCGGACAGGTCGTCGGCAAGCTGGCGGGCGATCTTGTTGGAGAGCGAATCGTCGCCGCGCGTGCTGCCGGTTACGAGAAGGATGGAGGACATGGAGGTCACCTCTGGGTGTGGAACGGGCTTTCCGCTTGCGGCCCTGGGAGCCGGCCTCAGGCGGTGCGTCACAGATAATCTCCATTTCCCATCGATTGAACTGTGATAATGTGGATCGAAACTATCGATGAAGTGGATAGATCCATGCTTCCCAATCCCACACTGGACCAGTTGCAGGTCTTCGTCGCCGTCGCCGAGACAGGCAGTTTTTCCGCCGCCGCGCGTCAGCTCAACCGCGCACAGTCGGTGATCAGCTACACGATCGGCAATCTCGAGGCGCAGCTGCAACTGACGCTGCTCGAGCGCAGCGGCTCGCGCCAGCCGGTGCTGACCGATGCCGGGCGGGCGATCCTCGAAGATGCCCGCCGGATGATCTCGGACCTCAACAGCCTGCGCGCCCGCAGCAAGGCGTTGACGCAGGGCCTCGAGGGCGAAGTGAAGCTTGCCGTCAGCGTCATGGTGCCGGACCGGCTTCTGGTCGAGGTATTGCGAGACTTCCAGGAGAGTTTCGAGACAGTACGATTGCGGCTGACAGTCGGCAGCCCGTTTCTCGTCAGCCGTCTGCTGGACCAGGGCGCGATCGATGTCGGCATCGGCGGCTCGATGGAGATGTCGACCGATGCCCTCACCAGCGAGCGGATCGGCGTGTCCTTCCTGACGCCTGTCGCGGCTCGCGATCATCGCCTGGCCAGGCTCGGGCGGCGCCTCACGACTTCGGACGTGCGCGAGGAGATCCAGATCGTCGTCGCGGATTCGACCGCGCCGAGCGACGGCAAGGATTTCAATGTGTTCTCGCGCCGCACCTGGCGAGTGAGCGACATGGCGACAAAGAAGCAGCTGATCGCCGGAGGGCTCGGCTGGGGCGGCGTGCCGCTGGCGATGCTGCGCGACGAGCTGGCGAGCGGCGAGATCGTCCGGCTCGACGTCGATGCTTACGAGACGATGGACTATCCGATCTTCGCCGCCTGGCCCGCGGCGAGCCCTCCCGGACCGGCGGCAAAATGGCTGGTCGAGCGGTTCCGCGACACGCTCTTGCGCTGCCCCACATCCGTCTCGGACGCTCTGCAATTGCTGCATGAGACACCGGCGCATGGGGCGGAGTCTGGCCGCCTGAACAGGGCGGTTTGAAAGCGGGGTGCCTCTGCACCCCGCAAGTCAACCGTTCCGTCGGTTTCCTCAGAGAACCAGGCGGAACTTGGCAAAGCCCTCGGCGGCGTCACCGGCATCCTCGATTTTGGCGCCCTTGATCGCCGAGGCATATTGCCGGCCCTTCGGCCCGCTTTCGAAGATCGCCGTCGTGCCGGCCATCGGGGCGAATGACCAGTTGCCGTCGGCCGACGGGTTGATCTCGCCCTGCGCGATGATGTAGCGCACGATCACGTCGCGATTTGTGTCGGGGGCTACGAAGACCACCTTGTCGGCTGCGATCTCGGGGAACTTACCGCCGCCGCCGGCGCGGTAATTGTTGGTGGCGACGACGAACTTCTGCGCCGGGTCGATCGGCTTACCGTCGAACATCAGGTTGACGATGCGGTTCGCGTCCGGGTTCACCGCCTTGCCCTCCTTGTCGAACTTCGCCGGCTGGGAGAGGTCGATCTGATAGGTCACGCCGTCGATCACGTCGAAATTGTAGGACGGGAAGTCCGGATTGAGCAGCGGCTGGTCCTTGTTCCCGGGCGTCAGTTGGTTGAACATGCCGGCGGACATTTCCAGCCAGTTCTTGACCTGCTCGCCGGTGATCACCACGGCCTGGACGGTGTTGGGATAGAGGTAGAGGTCGGCGACGTTCTTGATGGCGATGTCGCCGGCCGCGACATCGGTGAAATAGTCCGCGCCGCCGCGTCCGCCGGCCTTGAAGGGAGCGGCGGCCGAAAGCACCGGCAGGTCCTTGTGCGGGCCGTCCTTCAGCATGTCCTTGATGTACCAGGTCTGGGCATTGGAGACGATCTGCACCGACGGATCGTCGGCGACCAGCGCGAAGTAGGAATAGAGCGGCGCCGAGGTCTTGCCCACGGGGGTGCGGACATAATCGAGGGTGGCGGCATGTTCGTCGGCGACCGAGGCGACGATCTCGGTCTTGTCGGTGACGTCGGCGACGATCTTGCGGTTGTCGTCGCGGTGGTAGATCGGCCGGGCTTCGCAGGTGAAGTCGACGATCTTCCAGCCATTGCCGTCTTTTTCGATCAAGAGATCGATCAGGCCCATATGCGAGCCCCAGAAGCCGGCCATGACCGCCGGCTTGCCGAGCAGCGTGCCTCTGGCCGCATCGACGCCCTGGATATCGGCGAAATCCTTGGGGCCGGGGAAGACCAGATGCTGGTGACCGGTGAAGATCGCATCGATGCCCTCCACGCCGGCGAGATAGAGCGAGGCGTTTTCCATGCGCTCGCTCAGGCCCTTGCCGTCGATGCCGGAATGGGAAAGGGCAATCACGAGATCGGCGCCTTCCTCCTTCATCGCCGGCACCCAGGCGCGGGCCGCCTCGACGATGTCGCGGGTCTGGCCCTTGCCCTCGAGGTTCTTGGCATCCCACAGCATGATCTGCGGCGGCACGAAGCCGATGAAGCCGACCTTGATCGGGCTCTCGCCACCGGCGCCGTCCTTGATCATCTTCTCGACGATGACATAGGGCTTGAAGTGCAGCTCGTCTTTTCTCGGATCGCTGGCGAGCTGGCCCTTGGTCAGGTTGGCGCAGACAATCGGGAAATTCGCCCCGCCGAGCGTGTTGAACATGAAGTCGAGGCCGTAGTTGAATTCGTGATTGCCGACGGTTCCGCAGTCATAGCCGAGCACGTTCATCGCCTTGATCACCGGATGCAGGTCGCCGGCCTTCATGCCCTTCTTGTAGGCCATGTAGTCGCCCATCGGATTGCCCTGCAGAAGGTCGCCATTGTCGACCAGCATGGAATTTCCGGCTTCGGCGCGAATGCTGTCGATGATCGAGGCGGTGCGGGCGATCCCCATCGTGTCGTTGGGCTTGTCGGCATAATAGTCGTAGGGCATCACGTTGACGTGGATGTCGGTCGTTTCCATCAGCCTCAGATGCGCCTGGGTGGCATTGCCATTGGCGCGCACGGCAAACGGATGGAGCGTGATGAGCGCCGTCGTGGCGGCGAAACCGCCGAGGAAGGCGCGGCGGGACATGGGGTGGAGATCGATCAGGGACGACATGGGGGGCTCCTTCAAAAAGGCGGTCTCGAACGGAAGACTAGGTCCGTTCGCGCAGGAGTGCATCCGTAAAATGACAGGGGTGTGATGGCCGGCATACACCGGACATGCGCATTTTGACGGCGCGACGGTCGCAGTTGATTGTATATTGATATGCTAGCAATCTTAGATTGCAAACGCCGGGCCTGTGAAGTAATATGGATCCATTCTCGAAAATGGGAGGGGACCATGCAGTGGTTGAAGTCCGCTTTTGTCGCCGGTGCTCTGGGGGGAATGTCTCCCGAACTGGCACGTCTTCTCGTCCGTGCACAGGACGGTCAACTCGCAGACTGGCTCGCGCGCCTCGTCGACCAACCAGGGACGGCAATCACCTTTGCCGTCGTGGTTTCGATCGTGATCTTTGCTCTCTTGGGTTTGCTGGGCGGGCTCGTCGCGCATTTCGGCAATGAGCCGAACATCGGCAAGGCCTATATCCTGGGCATAGGCGCACCAGCCTTTATCCTGTCGACCGTCGGCGCGTCCAGCACGCCCAATCAGGTCACCAAGGAAATCAAGGTGGAGCAGGTCGGCGCGCACCTATCGACGGCTCCCGTATCCACCCGGACAGGTTGGCTGGAGCTCATGGTCAGTCCGGCACATGCGCAGACGGCGCCGGCGCCACAGGGGCAGGAGGTGCCTCTTCTGACGTTGGACACTTCGGCCATTGCCGGCGATTGCGCGGATTGCCGCGTCATATTCAAGGATGTCACGGGCACTGTGCTGGCCTCGGAGGCGGTCACGGCTGCGAGTGGTTCCATCAGCCTGTCCGTACCGGATGCGGCGGCGACCGCGACGCTCGAAGGCGTGACGAATGCCAACAACGCTCAGTTCTCGCTTGAAGCCCTGGCCGGGCCTGCGGCGGATCCGTCGGGCCAGCCGCTGGCGCTGGAGATCAGCAAGAGCCGGAACTACGTCAATGATCTTCGCTTCCTGCTCGGCAACAATGCCATTCAACCGTTCGACATCGAGCTGAAGGCGACGCGAATGGAAATGATCCGCTAGGAGCTAGCGCGCCAGCACCGGCCGCACCTCCTTGTGGAAGTTGCGGAAATAGGCCGACATCTGCGCGAGGGTGTTGCTGTTCTGCTTGATCTGCACGCCGAGGCGACCGTTGCGGCACCACCGCACGGTGCCTTCGATGAGGCCGATGGCGTCGTTCTCGATCAGCACGGTGCTGCCGCTGGCGGCATGCAATTTCCCATAGATCTCGAAGGCAATGCCGGTGCGCGAAATATTCAGGACGCGGCCGTCCGTCGACTGGTTGAGGTGGCGGATCCGGCTGTCGATCCGGCACTGGCTGCGGGCGGATTTTCGAACATCCATGTTCAGTTTCGGCTGCATCGGCTTCTCGCGCTCAAGACAGGTGGTTTATCTTGAAGGAGAATAGGGACGAACTCTTTCCGTCACCTGAAGCGAGATGGTAAAAATCTCGCCATCCTATAGGCCGACATTCGAGCGTTCGATCACCTCGCGCAGGGCAAAGCTGGAATTGATCTTGACCACATGCGGCAGGGCCGACAGCCAGTCGCGATGGATGCGCTCGTAATCCTGGAGATCCTTGGCGGCGACGCGCAGGATGTAGTCGTATTCTCCCGACATCAGGTAGCAGACGAGCACATGCGGGCATTTCTTCACCGCCGTCTCGAACTCGGCCAGCGTCTTGGCGAACTGGCCCGACAGCGAAATGTGGACAATCGCCACCATCTTGTAGTCGAGCGCCTTGTTCGACAGGCGCGCATGGTAGCCGCTGATAATGCCCGACCGCTCCAAAAGGTCGTGGCGGCGCGAACAGGCCGAAGGACTGAGGCCCACTTTCTGCGCCAGTTCGGCATTGGTGATGCGGCCGTTCTGCTGCAGTTCCTTGAGGATGGCAAGATCGATGGTGTCGAGATCGGACATTCGAAGAACCTTCGAACACTATAAGAAAAACGCAATTGTCTGCGAAAATTTCCGCCAAGCAAGCGGAATTTGCAAGGACATTGTCCCGGCTCCGATGTTTCAATTCGCGCCTTGATCAATGACCGGCCTGAAGCCGGCACGAGAGGAACGAAGATGCGCGTTGGCTGCCCGAAGGAAATCAAGAATCACGAATATCGCGTCGGTCTGACGCCAGGCGCGGTGCGCGAATACGTGGCGCACGGCCATCAGGTGCTGATCGAGACGGGCGCGGGGGCGGGCATCGGAGCGGACGACGGCGCCTATATCGCTGCCGGCGCCAGGATCGCCGGATCGGCCAGCGATGTGTTTGAAAAGTCCGACATGATCGTCAAGGTCAAGGAGCCGCAGCCGAGCGAATGGGTGCAATTGCGCGAAGGTCAGATCCTCTACACCTATCTGCACCTTGCGCCCGATCCGGATCAGACGAAGGGGTTGGTCGAAAGCGGCGTCACCGCCGTCGCCTATGAAACCGTGACCGACGATCGCGGCGGCCTGCCGCTGCTCGCGCCGATGTCGGAAGTGGCGGGTCGCCTCGCCATCCAGGCGGGTGCGACCGCCCTGCAGAAGGCCCATGGCGGTTCCGGCATCCTGCTCGGCGGCGTGCCCGGCGTTCTTCCCGCCAAGGTCGCCGTCATCGGCGGCGGCGTCGTCGGGCTGCATGCGGCCCGCATGGCAGCCGGTCTCGGCGCCGACGTCTCCATCATCGACCGCTCGCTGCCGCGGCTGCGCCAGCTCGACGATCTGTTCGCCGGCCGCGTCCACACGGTCTATTCGACCATCGACGACCTGGAGCGCGAGGTTTTTGCCGCCGATCTGGTGATCGGCGCGGTGCTCATTCCCGGCGCCGCCGCGCCGAAGCTGGTGACGCGCGACATGCTGTCCGGCATGAAGGAAGGCTCCGTCATAGTCGACGTGGCGATCGACCAGGGCGGCTGCTTCGAGACCTCGCACGCCACCACCCATTCCGATCCGACCTATGTGGTCGACGGTGTCGTGCACTATTGCGTGGCCAACATGCCGGGCGCCGTTCCGGTCACCTCGGCACATGCGCTGAACAATGCCACGCTGATGCATGGGCTTGCGCTCGCCGATCGGGGCTTGCGCGCCATTGCCGAGGACCGGCATCTGCGCAACGGCCTCAACGTCCATCGCGGGCGGATCACCAACAGACCCGTTGCCGAGGCGCTGGGCTATGAGATGCACGCGCCGGAACTGGTGCTCAACGTGGCCTGATCGCGGCTCTTGAGTTTCGTCCCGTTTCCCCGGCGTCAGGTCACCGATTGCCGGGGAACGGACACAAAGGGCCGGCCTTTCCCATCAGGCCGGCCCTTTTTCATTCTCGTCCTCAGGCCCGGTCGATCCGGCACTGGTAGCAATTGTTGCGCGCCGAGCGCACATGGACATAGGCGATCTCAGGCTTTCCGAGGAGTTCTCGCGCTCGGTCCTCGACCTTCTCCCGCAAGGTGACGGCGCCGGTGCCGTAGATGATGCGGTCGTCATGGCCATAGCCGCGCAGGATGAAGTCCGGGCTCTGCGTCAGCACTGGCGGCATGACTTCGCTTGCCGTGTAGCGCGGGCAGGGCTCGCCGTGCAGGAAGATCGGCCCGGTCTCGGCATAGGGCTGGAGCGATGGGAAAGGCCGGTAGGCGAGGGTGAGATAGGGTTCGCCGACGCCGATGAAGCCGAGGCAGTGGCGGCACGGATAGCCGTCCCCCTGGGTGAAGCGACGTTCGGGACGGAGCCCGTAGGCATCAGGCGCGCCGGCCCACAGGGCTTCGGCGTCGGTGGTGGGAATGGCGTTAAAAACAATGGCCGTCATCGGGGTCGTCTCCGCTTGGATGCGACGACCATGCCGCCGACGGCGATGGCCGGCCACCCGATTCCTGCCGCGAGCCAAGGATTCGCGCCCCAGTCGCGCCGCGTCTTCATAAGAGAGCGCGGCGCGGGATCTGTCGCGGGGAAGGAGCCTTGCCCTTAGAGCGCCGCGCCGTCGCGGCGCAGCATTTGCAGAAGCTCGTGTTCGCTCAGCGGATCGACCAGGGCCTCATAGGTCTCGACCGGCGAGAAACCGAACTGCTGATAGAGCTGCAGCGCCCGCGGATGGTCGAGCGTATTGGTGGTGACGGAGACCTTCTGCGGGTTGGACTGCCAGGCCGCATAGAGCGCCTGGAGCAGGAACCATTTGCCGAGCCCCAGGCCGAGCGCGTGCTCAAACAGGCCGAAATAGGAAAGTTCGACCAGTTCTTCGCTTTCCTGGCTGAGTTCGTAGAAACCCGCCGGCGCACCGTTTACGTAGAGCACCGAAATGGTGACCTTGGGCGCATGGATGATCGCCTTGAGTTCGCCTTCGCTCATCCGCAGGCGCTGGTACCAATGCCAGCGCGCGCCGACCTGGCGCTGCAGAAAGCGGTAGAACGGCACCGGGATTTCATGGGTACGCATGATCGCCGTCTGGATATTGACCGGGATCGGCAGGCTCGCCTTGGGCGGCGCCGTCATTTCGAGCCGTGTGACATGGGCGGTGAGCGGCCCATGCGCGGTGGTCGGCACGGTTTCCGCCGGTCCCGTCGCCACCGGCGTGTCGTCGCGTCCGCCCCATTCGGACCAGGAGCCGTCATAGAGGGAATTGTCGGTATGCCCGAGCGATTCAAGGGCAAGCGTCACGACGGCAGCGGTGACGCCCGAGCCGCAGCTGGTAATGATCGGCTGGCTCAAATCGATGCCGGCCTCGGTGAAGATCGAACGCAGCGTCGGCAGGTCCTTGAGGTGGCCATTTTCGGAGAGCGAGGAGGCGGGCACGCTGCGGGCGCCGGGGATGTGACCGGAGCGCATGCCGGCGCGGGGCTCGGGCTCTTCACCGGTAAAGCGCCCGGCAGGCCTTGCATCGGCGATCTGACGAATGCCACTCTCGGCAATGTCGCGCATCTCATTGAAGGAGGTGACGCGGCTGCGATCGAATTTGTAGTCGAAGGTGACGGGAGCCGGCTCCGGAAGATCGGTTTCCAGGGGCCTGCCTTCGGCCTTCCAGGCGTCGATGCCGCCGTCGAGCACATAGACGTTGCGGGCACCCATGACGCGCAGCATCCACCAGGCGCGCGGCGCCGAAAAGAAGCCGGGGCCGTCATAGACGACGATCGTGTCGGTCACGGAAATGCCGAGCAGGCCCATTTCCTCGGCAAATTTGGCCGGAGAGAGCAGCGAATGGGGAAGTCCGGTGGTCTGATCGGCGATCGCGTCCTGATCGAAGAAGACGGCACCTGGAATGTGTCCGGAGGCGTATTCGACCGCGCCGTTTCGGTTCTGCGCGGGCAGGTACCAGGATGCATCGACGATCCTGAATTCCGGTGCGCCGAGCTGCTTTTCCACCCAGTCGGCGGAAACGACGAAACGGCTTCTCTCCGCGGCCATGCACTTCTCCCCATGCTCTTTCAGGTCAAGGCCTCCGGGGTGCCGAAACGAATGCGGAACCGACGGTTCTCCTTGCCTTTTTTCTCGATTTTGGCGATGTGAATCGCCCCGACCTCCTGGGTCTCGGAGACATGTGTGCCGCCGCAGGGCTGGCTGTCAACGCTCGAATTCTCCCCGATGCACACCAGGCTGACGCGTCCCATGCCGATCGGCGGGCGCACGTTCTTCGATTTGACGATGGCGGGATTGGCGATCAGCTCCTCATCCGTGATCCACTGGAGGAAGACCGGGTGATTTTCCTCGACGAGCCGCATCATGTCGGCGGTCACCTGCTCCTTGTCGATCGTCTCGCCCATGTCGAAGTCGACGCGGCTCTCGTCCTCTCCGACCGCGGCGCCGGTGATCGGATAGGGACAGACGACGGACAGCAGGTGACAGGCGGTATGCATGCGCATCAGCTTGTAGCGGCGCGGCCAGTCGACATGCAGCACCAGCTTTTCGCCGACGGACGGCAGGGCTTGGCCCTCGGCTGGTTGGTGCAGGATGATGTCCTTGCTCTCGCCGTGGCGGGTGAGCGCGATCTCGATCTTCGAGCCATCGGCACGTTCGAACAGGCCCGTATCGCCCGGCTGGCCGCCGGACGTCGCATAGAAGCAGGTCTGGTCGAGCTCGATCGCGCCGTCTTCATGGATCCGTGTGACAACGCCCTCGGCAGTGGCAAGATAGAAGTCGTCGCGGTAGAGGGCGGTGGTCGGCATGGGTCTCACTCTGTCGGTTCGAAGGGCACCGCGAACTCGGTCTTTCTCTCGATCCAGGCCGGTACGGGCAACTGCTTGGAGCGCAGGAAGTCCGGATTGAACAGCTTGGACTGGTAGCGGTTGCCGTAGTCGCAAAGCACGGTGACGATGGTATGGCCCGGCCCGAGATCCCGCGCAAGGCGGATGGCGCCCGCGATGTTGATACCGGACGAGCCGCCGAGGCACAGGCCCTCGTGCTCGACCAGGTCGAACACGATGTCGAGCGCTTCGGCGTCCGGGATCTGGTAGGCGTAATCCGGCGCAAAACCTTCGAGATTGGCGGTGATGCGGCCCTGGCCGATGCCTTCGGTGATCGAGGAGCCGGACGACTTCAGCGCGCCGTTCTTATAGTATTCGTAGAGTGCTGCCCCTTCCGGATCGGCAAGGCCGATCTTGACCTCGGGTTTCAGCCGGCGAAGGCCCATGCCGGTGCCGGCCAGCGTGCCGCCGGAACCGACGGCGCAGATGAAGCCGTCGACCTCGCCGCCGGTCTGGTCGAAGATCTCCCGGGCGGTGGTGGCGATATGGGCGTCGCGGTTGACGGTATTGTCGAACTGGTTGGCCCAGATCGCGCCGTTCGGCTCGCTCTTGGCGAGTTCGGCGGCGAGCCGCCCGGAGAGCTTCACGTAGTTGTTCGGGTTCTTGTACGGGACGGCCGGGACCTCGACCAGCTCGGCGCCGAGCAGCTTGAGGGCGTCCTTCTTTTCCTGGCTCTGCGTCTCGGGAATGACGATCACGGTGCGATAGCCGAGCGCCTTGGCGACCAGCGTCAGGCCGATGCCGGTATTGCCCGCGGTTCCCTCGACGATCACGCCGCCGGGCCTGAGCAGGCCGCGCCGCTCGGCATCGCGGATGATGAAGAGTGCCGCGCGATCCTTGACCGACTGGCCGGGATTGAGGAATTCCGCCTTGCCGAGGATGGTGCAGCCGGTCGCCTGGGATGCGGCCTTCAGCCGGATCAGCGGCGTGTTGCCGATCGCCTCGAGAACGGATGGATGGAATGTCATCGGATCTGCCTTCTCTTTGCCAGAAGATTAAGCGGCGACTTTTCCGGGCACAAGCGTTCAATGGCAAGGAAACGGTTTTCAACCTTTCGGTGGCTTGAGGAAAACCATGCCAGACGACAGCAGGTGCTCCTTCGCACCGGGCTCACGACTGCGGACCGGGGCTCTTGTTGCCAGGAGTTATGTGGAGCGGGCGGCGGCGGTTCAGGCGGCGTCGTCCGGCCGCGGGAGCGCCTGGTAGGCTGCCATGGCCCGGTTGCGGGCGGCCTTGTGATCGACGATCGGCAGGGGATAGGTCTCCCCAAGCTTTACGCCGGCGGCGGCAAGAAGCGCGGGCGGCGCCTCGAACGGCCTGTGGATGAAGGCGGCGTCGAGTTTTGCGAGTTCCGGCACGAAGGCGCGGACATAGTCGCCGTTGACGTCGAATTTCTCGCCCTGGCTGATCGGATTGAAGATGCGGAAGAATGGCGCTGCATCGGCGCCGGAACCCGCCACCCACTGCCAGCTGGCCGCATTCGAGGCCGGATCGGCATCGACCAGCGTGTCGCGGAACCAGCGCTCGCCTTCGCGCCAGTCGATCATCAGGTTCTTGATCAGGAATGAAGCGACAATCATCCGCACGCGATTGTGCATGAAGCCCGTCCGCCAAAGCTGGCGCATGCCGGCATCGACGATCGGATAGCCCGTCTGCCCGCGCTGCCAGCGCTCAAGAAGGTCCGGCGCGTCCTGCCAGGGAAAGGCGTCGAACCGCTCGTTCCAGTTCTTCGTGTCGAGTTCAGGGAAGTGATAGAGCAGATGGTAGGAGAAATCGCGCCAGGCGAGTTCCTTGCGGAAATGGATCACGTCTTCGGCGGCCAAGCGCTCCGTCAGGCCGCGTGTCGCGTGCCAAACGGTCGCCGGCGAGATTTCGCCGAGCGCCAGATGCGGCGATAGCATGGAGGTGTGGGGAAGCGCCGGATAGTCGCGCCTGGCCTTGTAGCCTGAAAGACCCGTGTCGATAAAGTCTTCAAGCCTTTGCCGGGCACCCGCCTCGCCTGGTGTCCAGACGGTGGAGAACGCTTCAGCCCAGTCCGGCTTGGTCGGCAGCAGCCTCCACGTCTCCAGCCGCTCCGAGGCGGGCCAGCTGTCCGGCGCGGCAAGACGGGTGGGGGCGGGGATCGGTTCCGCGGGTTCCCCCGAGGCCTCGAGCGCGCGCCAGAATGGCGTATAGACCCGGTAGGGTCCGCCGGCACCGGTTTTCAGCCGGGACGGCTCGTGCAGGAGCTGGCCGGCGAAGCTGCGCACGGTCAGGCCGCTTCGAGTCATTTCTTCCTTGAGTGCCGAATCGACCGCGATCCCGGCCGGGTCATAGCGGCGGTTCCAGAACACCCTGTCGGCCGCGGTCTCGGCGATCAGCGCGCCGAGCACGGCATCGGCCGGTCCGCGTCTGAGGATCAGCCGGCTGCCGGCCTGTTCAAGGGCGCGGTGCAGCGCTTGCAGGGCGTGGTGCAGCCACCAGGCCTGCGCGGCGCCGAGCGGGCCGTTTCCCGCCTCGCGGGGCTCCAGAATGTAGACGGGGATTATCGGGCGCCCGCACTCGGCCGCACAGGCCAGCGCCGCATTGTCTTCGAGCCGCAGGTCCTTGCGGAACCACAGGATGATGGGGGTGCTCTCGGAATTCGTCATCTTATTTCACCATGCTGCATGCGCCTTGAAAGGCCTTACGCTCGAAGGCCTCGTCAGGATCACGTCGCACGCCGACAAAATGCATAGGTCAGTCAGACGATCGGGAGAAGGGCGCCGGCGCTTGGGCCGGCCGGGGCGCCGGTCGCGATCGAAGCGTGGATTGCGAGACGCCTATCGAAATATCGCAATATTTGTTTGTTCTTCACCTCGGGGAAACCTCACATGCGCTAAGGTTGCCAGAATGTGTGCACGGCGCCGGGATGCGCCAGCCGATCGGAATAGCCGGGAGATGAGGATGGTAATCCCCAACATATCCGACGAGTTCATGCGGATGGCGCTGAGGGAGCTCGAGCAGGCCGCCTACCACCATGAGCAATGGGCGGAAAAGCTCCACGGCACTCTGGTCTGCCGGGCCGTGCCGGACGAGATGGACCTTAGGGCCGATGCCCACTGCCAGTGCCGCTTCGGCCAATGGTATTACCAGACCGGATCGATTGCGCTGAAGAACCATCCGGGCTTTCTAGAGATCGGCATCGAGCACGAGCGCATGCACAAATGCGCCGCGCACCTGCTTCGATCCTTGACGGACGGCCGCGTGGTGGCGCGCGCGGATTACGAGCGTTTCGTCGGCGCGCTGAAGCGCATGAACCTCGAAATGTCCAGCGTCCGGGACGAGCTCCAGAGAGCCCTGTTCAATCTCGATCCCCTGACGGGAGCGCCGAGCCGTATCGGCATGCTGAGCGCCCTTCGCGAGCAGCAGGAGTTCGTCCGGCGCAGCCATGTCTGCGTCGTCGCCATGCTGGACCTCGATCACTTCAAGTCGGTCAACGACAATTACGGGCATCTGGTCGGCGACACGGTGCTGGTCGAAGTCGCCCGCTGGATCATGGCCCGCCTGCGACCCTACGACAAGATATACCGCTATGGCGGCGAGGAATTCCTGATCAGCCTGCCGGACACCGACGCCGCCACCGGTGGCGAGATTCTCAACCGGTTCATAGAGGGGATCGCCGCCCTGCCGTTCACGGCCGAAGGCAAGGCCGGGTTTAGCGTCACCGCCTCGGTCGGCCTGGCGGATCTCCATCCGCACCTGCCTGTCGAGCGTTCGATCGAGCGCGCCGACCGGGCGCTGTACCTGGCCAAGGCGCAGGGAAGAAACCGGGTCGTCACCTGGGACGCTGTGATGGACGAGATGCCGGCGGGCCCCGAGAAATCGGCCTAGGCCGGGCCTGATCTCCGGCCCGGCGTCCGGCGCGCGCCGGGCGGCAGGCGCCACGATGTGGTGGCGCCGCCGGACCTGTTACGGGGAACGAATGCGCCCGCGGGTCAATGCCGCTGTCAGGAGGCGGCCGCGATCTTCGACGCCGGCCTGGTCTGGCCCTTGATCATCTGCATGATTTCGACTGCGCTTTCCCGGACGAACAGGCGGTGCAGTTTCTCGGCGACAGGGGCGGTCGTCAGCAGGCAGGTGTATTTTTCCCGTTCGTACCAGCGAAAATCGACGACATTGTCCATGTTCACAAAGAAGGGAAAACCGTCCCCGTCATGAAGCTGGAGCCACATATGAATTTTCTCCTGATAGCGACCATTATGTCGGTGGAGATAGCAGGCAAAAATGAAGACAGGGTTTCCGGGGCCACCGAAGAATCGTTTGGACGCGATAGAAACGAAAAAGGCCTGCGCTGTTTCGGCGCAGGCCTTGAATTCTATGGCTCCCCGGGCCGGATTCGAACCGGCGACCTGTCGATTAACAGTCGAATGCTCTACCGCTGAGCTACCAGGGAACAGCCGCTTGGCGCGGTGTGAGCGGGGTAATACAAACGCCCGTTCGATTTGCCAAGCGATTTTTCAAAAAAAATGTCACGGCCTTGCTTTATTCTGTGGGCATCCCATGTTTTGCCGGACCGGGCAGGCTGTGCTTTCCCAGGTTTTGCAAGGGATTTGAATGGCCAGCCAGAGACGCAGACACTACATAGACGCCGAGCGGGGCCGCATCGTGCTGGGCCGCTATGAGCTGCCGTTTCCGCGAACCAAGCTCGGTCGGGTCGTGGCCGGATCGGCGCTGGTCGGCGGTGGCCTTTTGGGTTTCCTGCCGGTGCTCGGCTTCTGGATGGTGCCGCTCGGCCTGTTCGTGCTGTCCCACGATCTCGCGACGGTGCGCCGGCGCCGGCGTCGGCTGGCGATCTGGTGGCGCAAGCGCTATCCGACGGTCCATCGCGCCGGCAAGCGGTGAACCGATCCTCGCCGCAGGTGTCCTTGGCGGTTTCGCGGTCCATGCTTCGCGAAATATTCGCGGGCGAGGGGTGCTAAGCAAAAATTCGCGAGCGAGAACCGCCAAGCCCCTTGCGCTCCATCACGATCCGTTCTAAACGCCGCCCACCACTCGCTTTTAAGCAAACGGACGGCCTCGTGGCGGAGTGGTTACGCAGAGGACTGCAAATCCTTGCACCCCGGTTCGATTCCGGGCGAGGCCTCCACTTCCTGCTTCCTCCACCTCCACCTTTCAGAAGATCGACATCGTCGCTCCGTGCGGCCAGAATTGGGCTTAATGGCTCTCGCGGCCCGATTGGCGCAGTTTTGGCCGATCCGGCCCGTTGCGCGGGACCACCGCTCGGCTAGATCTGCTTCGGTATCAACCGGGAGCCGACACGATGCGCCAATTTGCTTCTCTTGCCCTGATCGCCGCCGCGATTTTCGCTCCGTCTGCGGCCTATGCGGAAAATCTGGCCTTCAAGCTGGAAAACAACACCTCCCGCATGATCGTCAAGTTCTATGCGACGCCGGTTGGCGGGGATGGCAAGCGCCTCGAACTTTTGAACAAGAAAGGCTTGTGGGCCGGCAAGTCGCGCAGCCTGACGATTGCCGACGGCAGCGATGCCTGCGTCTACACCACCCGGGCGGTGTTCGAGGACGACAGCTTCTATGATGTGACCAACAAGGTCGATTTCTGCGAGTCGGACGTCTACTCGATTGAGGAATGATGGACGATGCAGCGGGGCAGGGCCTCGCCCTGGTCCTTCCCGAGGCGATAATCTGTTCCCATCGCGTCAACCCCGCTTGAAAGCGGTGCTGCCTGCAATTAAGACAGCTGACACAAACCGGCCGCAAGTGGGACGACTGACATGATGGATTTTGCCGCAGCACGCATCAAGATGGTGGACAACCAGATCCGCACGACCGACGTGACGTCCCATTCCGTGCTGAACGCCTTCCTGTCGGTGCCGCGCGAGGCCTTTGTGCCGGACAATCTGCGGCCGCTCGCCTATATCGACGAAGACATGCAGGTCGCACCCGCGGCAAATGGCCAGCCCGCCCGCTATGTCATGGAGCCGTCGCCGCTGGCCAAGCTCCTGCAGCTCGGCGCGATCACCAAGGACGAACTGGTGTTGGTCATAGGCTGCGGCGCAGGCTACGCGGCAGCCCTTCTGTCCGAACTGGCCGGATCCGTGGTCGCCGTCGAAAGCGATGAAGCGCTGGCGGCAAAGGCGACGGCAACGCTTGCGAAGCTCGGTTGCGACAATGTGGCTGTAGTGACCGGAGAGCTGGAGAAGGGCTATCCGGCAGAGGCGCCCTATGACGTGATCTTTGTCGAGGGCGCGATCGAAGAGGTGCCGCAGGCCCTGCTCGACCAACTGCGCGAAGGTGGGCGACTGGTCGCCGTGGTCGGCTACGGCAATGCAGCGCGCGCGCGGCTCTACATCCGCGCCGGCGGCTCCTGGTCCTATTCCGAATATTTCAATGCGGCGATCAAGCCGCTGCCGGGTTTCCGCAGGGCCGCCGAATTCGTATTCTGATCCGCTCAGCCGGGCATTCCCCCCGAACTCATCGGCGTCTGGTGGCGATTTAATCAGTTACGAATGAAGATGTTGCCGAAGCGCAACGGTTCTCCGGTTTTTCCGCCCGGGCCGGGCGCTGCCGTTGCGGCTCGGGCCGCGACGGGTCATCAAGTCCGCATAGTTTGTTTTGATGCGCCGCCGCGCATGAATCCGCGGCCGCGCATCGGGCGAGGCCTCCGGTGGCGCGCCCCCTCATATGTGGAGTGACCTGTGTCGTTCATTCGGAATACCGCTCTCGCTGCCGCAATCCTCCCCGCGCTCGTGCTGCCGTCCGGGCCGGTATCGGCCGAGACGCTGTTCGGCGCCATGGCCAAGGCCTATGAAAACAATCCGGATCTCAATGCGGTGCGTGCAGCCCTTCGCGCCACCGACGAGAACGTCACCATCGCCAAGGCCGGCATGCGGCCGCAGATTGCCGCCACGGCCTCGGCGTCCAGCACCCGCATCACGGATATCACGTCGCCGCCCAGCCCGAGCTTTGGCTACAACACGCAGAGCGTCGGCATTTCCATCACCCAGCAGATTTTTGACGGTTTCCAGACGCTCAACAATGTCCGGGCTGCCGAATCCGGGGTGTTCGCCAGCCGCGAGAGCCTGAGGGCCGAGGAGATCTCGATCCTGCTTGCCGCCGCCCAGGCCTATGCCGATGTCGCCCGCGACCAGCAGATCGTCGTGATCCGCAAGCAGAACCTGGCCTTTCTCCAGGAGCAGCTGAACGCCGCCAGGGCCCGTCTGGAGGTGGGCGAGGGGACCCGCACCGATGTCAGCCAGGCGGAAGCCCAGCTTGCCGGTTCGCAGGCGCTGCTCGCCGCGGCGATCGCCCAGCTGAAGCAGAGCGAAGCTGCCTATGTGCAGGTGGTTGGAGAGGCGCCCAAGGGCGTCAAGCAGCCGGCGCCCGCGACGAAGGCACTGCCGCCGAGTATCGATGCGGCGGTCGCCATCGGCATTCGCGAACACCCTTACGTGCTGGCTGCCCTCCACGCCGTGGATGCCGCCGGCTACCAGGTGAAGTCCGCCGAAGGCACGCTTCTTCCCGGCGTCGTTGTCCAGGGCAATGTCTCGCGCAACTGGACGAACGAGCCGCCTTCATTCTCGAACCCGGATGCAACATCGGCCACCGTCTCGGCACAGCTGAAGATCCCGATCTATCAGGGCGGCGCCGAGTACGGCAATGTCCGCAAGGCGAAGGAAACGCTCGGCGAACAGCGCATCAAGGTGGATTCCGCCCGCGCCAGCGTGCAGCAGCAGGTAACCTCCGCCTATGCCCAGATGGAGGCGGCGACCGCCGCGATTTCCGCCGCCCGCAAGCAGCTGTCCGCCGCCAATCTGGCGCTGCAGGGCGTGATCGAGGAACGCAATGTCGGGCAGAAGACCACCCTCGACGTGCTGAATGCCCAGCAGACCGTGCTCGAGGCCAAGGAAAGTCTGGTCAGCTACCAGCGCAATTCCGTCGTGGCGAGCTATAGTGTGCTGGCGGCATCGGGCCGTCTGACGATCAAGAGCCAGGGGCTGGATGTGGCCGAGTATCGCTCCGAGGAGCACTATGAGGCGGTCAAGGATGCCTGGTTCGGCCTGCGCACGGTGGATGGCCGCTGACCTCGCGGCCCGGTCCAACAAAGCTGTGCATCAGCCCCAATTAGTTGGGTCCGCGTGATTTTTTTCAACGAGCGAGTATCCTAAGGTGATTCGAAGTCGGCCAGGCTGTCTGCCGCGTGCCGATTGTCGGGGACCAACGGGGATGAATATGGCCCAGCCAAGTGTAGCGCGTGAACCGTCCATGGAAGAGATTCTGGCCTCGATCCGCCGGATCATCGAAAGCAATGATCCCGGCGGCAGCCAGTCGGTTTCCTCTTCCCTGCCGCCGGTCTATGGCGACGATGCGGATGAGATCGATAGCGATGTCCGGTTGACGATCGATGACGAGGATGCCTATGCCGCGGCCGAAATGGTGGCGGCGAATGATGCCGGTCCGGTGCCAGGCCCGGCTCCCGTTGCCCCGCAGCCCGCGGTCGAGGGGGATCGGGCGAAGAATATCTCGCTCGCCGATCTTGCCGCGCGGGTTCGCTCCGCTTCCGAAAGGGTCGAGCGTCCTTCTTTCATCGAGACCGCGCTCGCCGAGCCCGCCGTTCAGGCGCCGCGCGCCGAAAATCCGACCATGACCGGCCGCATGGCCGATCTGCGGGCCGCCGCTGATCCGCGCCCGGCAGAGCCGCGCGTGGAAATGACAAGCGTACAGCCCGACGCCGACATCGCCGAGAAATCCGAGTTTGAGGCTGCGGCCATGGCCGATGTCGAACAGGCGGCGCTGGCTGTTGTTCAGCCGGAAGCAGAACCCGTTCGCGCGCCGGTCCCGTCCGAGAACGGGCAGGACCTGAGGATGCTGGTATCCGCAGCGACCGTCGAGCAGGTGTCGCGCTCCTTCGGCGAACTTGCCGCCGTCCTCGACGGACAGCAGCGTCGCTCGCTCGACGAGATGGCCGAGGAAATGCTGCGGCCGATGCTGCAGGAATGGCTGGACGACAATCTGCCGACGCTGGTCGAGCGCCTCGTGCGGGAAGAAATCGAGCGCGTGGCGCGCGGCCCGCGCCGCTGATTTTCCGGCCCGATCCGGCATCAAGCCGCTCCGTCGCCGGGGCGGCTTTTTTATTGACTCACAATCGGCCATCCTATTTACCAAGCTGCAACAAGAACCCCGAAGTGTGGTCCAAAATGCTCGAAAAGACCTACGATTCCGCCGCCGTCGAACCGAAGATCGCCAAGGCCTGGGAAGAGGCGGACGCGTTTCGCGCCGGCGCCAATGCCAAGCCCGGCGAGGACACGTTCACCATCGTCATCCCGCCGCCGAACGTCACCGGTTCGCTGCACATGGGGCATGCGCTCAACAACACGCTGCAGGACATCATGATCCGCTTCGAGCGGATGCGCGGCAAGGACGTGCTGTGGCAGCCGGGCATGGACCATGCCGGCATCGCCACCCAGATGGTGGTCGAGCGCAAACTGATGGAGACCCAGCAGCACCGTCGCGAGATGGGACGCGAGGCCTTCATCGAGAAGGTCTGGGAATGGAAGGACGAGTCGGGCGGCCTGATCTTCAACCAGCTGAAGCGCCTCGGCGCCTCCTGTGACTGGTCGCGCGAGCGCTTCACCATGGACGAGGGCCTGTCCGAAGCCGTTCTCGAAGTCTTCGTCACGCTCTACAAGGAGGGCCTGATCTATAAGGACAAGCGGCTCGTCAACTGGGACCCGAAGCTCTTGACGGCGATCTCGGACCTGGAGGTCGAGCAGGTCGAGGTCAACGGCAATCTCTGGCATCTGCGGTATCCGCTGGAAGAGGGGGTCACCTACCAGCATCCGGTCGCCTTTGACGAAGAGGGCAAGCCGACCGAGTACGAGACCCGCGACTATCTGGTCGTTGCCACGACGCGTCCCGAAACCATGCTCGGCGACACCGGCATTGCCGTTCATCCCGACGACGAGCGCTACAGGGCGATCGTCGGCAAGCACGTCATCCTGCCGATCGTCGGCCGCAAGATCCCGATCGTCGCCGACGAATATCCCGATCCGACCGCCGGCACCGGCGCCGTCAAGATGACGCCCGCCCATGACTTCAACGATTTCGAGGTCGGCAAGCGTGCCGGCCTGCGGGCCATCAACGTGCTGACCGTCGAGGGCAATATCGCCATCGTCGGCGACGAGGACTTTCTTGAGGGGCTTACGCCGAACCGCGAGCAGGAAATGGTCTGGGGCGAGCTCGAAGGCATGGACCGCTTCGCCGCCCGCAAGAAGATCGTTGAGATCCTCGAGGCCGAGGGCCTCGTCGACAAGATCGAGCCGCACAAGCACATGGTCCCGCATGGCGACCGCGGCGGCGTGCCGATCGAGCCGCGGCTGACCGAACAGTGGTATGTCGACGCCAAGACGCTGGCAAAGCCCGCGATCGAGAGCGTTCGCGCGGGCCGCACCAAGTTCGTGCCGAAGAACTGGGAAAAGACCTATTTCGAATGGATGGAAAACATCCAGCCGTGGTGCGTCTCGCGCCAGCTTTGGTGGGGGCACCAGATCCCGGCCTGGTATGGTCCCGACGGTCAGGTTTTCGTCGAGAAGACCGAGGAAGAGGCGCTCGACGCCGCCGTCCAGCATTATCTGGCCCATGAAGGCCCGTGGAAGGCCTGGGTCCAGGAAAAGCTCGAGAACTTTGCCCCCGGCGAGATCCTCACCCGCGACGAGGACGTGCTCGATACCTGGTTCTCATCGGCGCTCTGGCCCTTCTCGACTCTCGGCTGGCCGGGCGACACGCCGGAACTGGCGAAATACTACCCGACCGACGTGCTGGTCACCGGCTTCGACATCATCTTCTTCTGGGTTGCCCGGATGATGATGATGGGCCTGCACTTCATGAAGGACGACGCCGGCAATCCGGTCGAGCCCTTCCATACCGTCTACGTGCATGCACTGGTTCGCGACAAGAACGGCCAGAAGATGTCGAAGTCGAAGGGCAACGTCATCGATCCGCTCGAACTGATCGACGAATATGGTGCCGACGCGCTGCGCTTCACGCTGGCCATCATGGCGGCGCAGGGCCGCGACGTGAAGCTCGATCCGGCCCGCATCGCCGGCTATCGCAATTTCGGCACCAAGCTGTGGAACGCCACGCGCTTTGCCGAGATGAACGGGGCAAAGAGCGACCCGCACTTCCTTCCGGAAACCACGACGCTTGCCATCAACCGCTGGATCCTGACCGAGCTGGCGCGCACCGAACGCGATGTAACGGAAGCGATCGCCAGCTTCCGCTTCAACGAGGCAGCGGGCAGCCTCTATCGCTTCGTCTGGAACAGCTTCTGCGACTGGTATCTCGAACTCCTGAAGCCGGTCTTCTCCGGCGAGGACGAGAAGGCCAAGGCGGAAGCGCAGGCTTGCGCGGCCTATGTGCTCGAGGAAACCTATAAGCTGCTGCATCCGTTCATGCCGTTCATGACGGAAGAGCTCTGGGCCCATACGGCGGGCGAGGGCAGGGCACGCGATTCCCTGCTGTGCCACGCGGCCTGGCCGGCACCGGATTTTGCCGACGACCTGGCCGCCGCCGACATCAACTGGCTGGTCGACCTGGTTTCGGGCATCCGCTCCGTGCGGGCCGAGATGAACGTGCCGCCGGGTGCCGTGGCGCCGCTGGTTGTCGTCGGGGCAAACAGTGTGACGCGTGACCGCCTTGTTCGCCACGAGGCGTCGATCAAGCGCCTCGCCCGTGTCGAGGCGATCACGCTTGCCGACGAGGCGCCCAAGGGAGCCGCTCAGATCGTTGTCGGTGAGGCAACCGCCTGCTTGCCGCTCGGCACGTTGATCGATCTTTCGGCGGAAAGGGCGCGGCTCGAAAAGGCGATTGCCAAGGTCGAGCAGGAGATGGGTCGCATTGCCGGAAAACTCGCCAACGAGAAGTTCGTCGCCAATGCCAATCCGGACGTTGTCGCCGCCGAGCGCGAGCGTTATCAAGAGCTGGAACAGCAAAAGGCAAGCCTCGACACGGCACTCAAGAGAGTCGTCGAAGCCGGTTGACCGATCTAGGGGGCGGCCTGCGGCCGCCCTTTCTTTTTTCTAGAGCGATCGCAGGCTGATTCTCAGATAAAAGCGCACCTGCCTCCTATCTTGGGTTGCAAATCGCCGCGGCACGCAGACATTTCAAGGCGTTGCGATCGCGGCGATGGCATGAAGCGCGCTTCCAGACAAGATTGTGACCGTGCGCACACAAATTGGGTTTTGTGGCATATCGGCAACGCAACCAGCGGAAAATGGAATGAAATTCTCCCGTGCCGCCTGAATGTCGCTCAAGATGGAATAATAGTCCAAGACTGCATCCATCTTACGTGCGCGGAAGAGTCTTTACGTAAAAATTGAGGCAAGGCACCCCTGTTCGGGGGAGAGGTTGCAAGATTGTCATCCGCGTCGGCGCGGCTACACTGCAAATCAGTTTTTGCCAGTAAGTGGGGAGAGAGACGGCAATGTATCTCAAGAAGACGACTATTTTGTGTTTGCTCGGCGTCAGCGCGCTGGCCACGTCGGCGCATGCGGGCGGCTGGAACCGCGGCGAGGCGGACACTGATATCCTGTTTGAACAAGGTGATTATATTGCCCGCAGTGGCGTCACGTTCGTCTCGCCGCGTCGCGACTATGACAAGATCCGCATCGGCGGCGTGATGGTCGACGGCACGGACGAGGATTTTTCGCAGAACTACTGGATCCCGAGCCTGGCCGCCAAGATCAAGCTGACCGATAATGTCGCTTGCGCACTGACCTACACCCAGCCCTTCGGTGCCGATGCGGACTACGGCCCGCAGGCGCAGATGGCGAGCCTGATGGCTGGTGGCACCGGCGCGAGCCACAAGGACTTCGTCACCAACGAATACGGCGCCACCTGCGACGTCAACATGGAGGCCGGCAAGGGCCGTGTCCACGTGCTCGGCGGCGTGTTCATGCAGGATTTCGAGTATACGGCAAACAGCTATGCTGGTGACTTGCATCTGGAAGACAACGCGGCGTTCGGCTATCGCCTCGGGGTCGCCTATGACATTCCGGAATACGCATTGCGCGCCCAGCTGATGTACCGTTCGAAGGTCGAGCATGATGCCAGCGACAATGGCAGCTTCGATTGGGGCGCCGGCGCGGTCAATCCGCTCTGGGGTGTCCAGGACGCGTTTGGCAGCGGTACGCTGCCGCAGTCGATCAAGCTGTCGCTCCAGTCGGGCGTGGCGCCCGGCTGGCTGGTCTACGGCTCGGTCAAGTGGACCGACTGGAGTGTCATGCAGTCGCTCGATTATAGCCTCGGCACGCCGGCTCCGGGCGTCTATGTCCCGCGCGAGGACGTCTACAACTGGCAGGACGGCTGGACCATTCAGGCCGGCGTCGGTCATGCCTTCAACGAGAAGATCTCCGGCACGGTCAACGTGACCTGGGACAAGGGTGTTGATACGGGCGCCGACATCTACACCGACACCTGGACCATCGGCACTGGCGTCTCGGTCAAGGCTGGTCCCGGCGAGCTTCGCTTCGGCGGTGCAGTCAGCTACCTGACCGAAGGCAGCCAGTCGGTTGCGGACGATGCGACCTATGACGCGACGGCTGACGCCGACTGGGCCTATGCCGTCTCGGCCAACTACAAGATCGTCTTCTAAGCGCGACGATCCGACAACGAAACAAGGAGAGCCCGGCATGCCGGGCTCTCTGCGTTTCGCCGCCGCGCTGCCGCGAAGAATGTGACAGATCTGCAACAGACGCCGAATCCTCGCTTGACGGGCTTCCGGCCGCCGATTTTGTCCATTTCCCGCCACAAACGAAGCGCAGCGATCAGGTCTCGAAACGGATGGGGCCGTTTCGCGTTAGCGTGGCGTGTGAGTAGGCATGGGACAGTGCGTCGGGAATTATCTCCGGAAATCAACCGCGGCGAGCCTGCGGGACGATTTTCGAACGACAACGGGCGTCGGCGGTGGCCGCAAACGCGCAGCAGTCGTAGTCTTGCCCGAAATCGCTCCTAAGCTTCCTTTCGTCGCGGCGGATGCAGATCCGTCCTTCGGCGACGTGCGTGGCACGCCCCCGCGGCGGAGCGATGAACCGGTTGTTCACGGTTTCAAGCTCAAATGTCTTACAGGCAAGGCCAGGCCCTCCATGTCGAATGGAGGGATGCGCTGATGTCTGCGGTGTTGTGGAAGAAATACGGAATTATGCAGACATCAGACTGGAAGTCTCCGGCCACATTGCTTCTCTCGGCATTCCTGTTCGTCATGGCGGGAACGGCCGGTCACGCCTTCGACATGAATGCCGGGGTGACGAAGGAATCGGGTCCCTTCGACCTCTTCAAGTTCGGCTTCAAGGCCTACAAGAACGGCCAGAAGGAGGACGCGGTCGAAGCCTATCGCTATGCCGCTGAAAAGGGTCATACCGGATCCCGCTGGGCGCTCGCCAATATGTATGCGGCAGGCGACGGCGTGGTCGAGAATGACTTCGAAGCGTTCAAGATTTATGCGGACATCGCCAGCCAGGGCGTCGAGCCGGGTTCCGAAGATACCGGCTTCTTCGTCAATGCGCTGCTGTCGCTCGCCCGTTACTATCGTCAGGGCATTCCCGACAGCCCGGTGAGGATCGACCTCGCCCAAGCACGCCAGCTCTACTTCCAGGCGGCGTCGACCTTCGGTGTGCCGGAGGCGCAGTTCCAGCTGGCGCGGATGATCCTGGCCGGCGAGGGCGGCAAGAGCAATGTCCAGCAGGCCAAGAAATGGCTGAACCTTGCCCGCAAGGGGGGGCATACGGGTGCCATGGCAGTGTTCGGCAATGTTCTTTTCGAGGAAGGCCAGACGGTGCGGGGCCTCGCCTTCCTCACCGCGGCGCTGGACAATTGTCCTCCGAAGGACTGTGACTGGATGCAGTCACTGCAGGAACAGGCTTTCTCCATCGCCAACGAAGAAGACCGCCGGGTGGCGGTCGCGCTCGCGCCGCAGGTCATCAGCCAGACGGAATAGGTGTGCCGCCGTTCAGGCGAAATCGAACATCGCCGTCACCGGCACATGGTCGGACGGCCGTTCCCAACTGCGCACGTGCTTTTCGATCGTCGCAGACAGCAGGCGGTCGCTCGCTTCCGGCGACAGCATCAGATGGTCGATGCGGATCCCGTTGTTCTTCTGCCAGGCACCGGCCTGGTAATCCCAGAACGAGTAGAGCAGGGGATCGTCACTCGTCGCGCGCACCGCGTCGGTGAGGCCGAGATTCTCCAGCCGTCGAAACGACTGTCGGGTCTTGGGCAGGAACAGGGCATCGCCCTCCCACAGGCGCGGATCGCGGCAGTCGTGCGGCTCGGGGATGACATTGTAGTCGCCGGCAAGGATGAGCGGTTCCTCGAGCGCCAGCCGGCTCTCGGCATAGGCTTTCAGCCGCTCCATCCAGGAGAGCTTGTAAGGGTACTTAACCGGGTCGTCGGGGGGATTTCCGTTCGGCAGGTAGAGCGAGCAGACCCGCACCACGCCCCCTGCGACCGAAAAGACCGCTTCGATGAAACGCGCCTGTTCGTCTCCGTCGTCGCCCGGCAGGCCGCGATTGATTTCGTCGGGCTTCGTCTTCGACAGGATGGCCACGCCGTTGAAGCCCTTCTGGCCATGCGTCTCGACGTGGTAGCCGAGCGCCTCGATCTCGAGGCGCGGGAAGCCTTCGTCGACCGACTTGATTTCCTGCAGGCACAGCACGTCCGGCGCCGAACTCTGCAGCCATTCGCAAAGATTGGCGATGCGTGCCTTGACGCCGTTGATGTTCCAGGTCGCGATCTTCATGGCGTTCACCCTCTCGTCTCGCCTCTACATACCCGACGGTGTGGATTTTGCCATCCGCTTTTGCGGGTTATGCAGGAGCGCGCGCCGAGACGGCCGGCGATCAAACGGAGAAGCTGGTGCCGCAGCCGCAGCTGGCAACAGCATTGGGATTGTTGATCTGGAAGGACTGGCCGAGCAGGTTGTCGACGAAATCGATTTCCGATCCGGCCATGTAGATGAGCGACATCGGGTCGATCAGCACGGTGGCGCCATTGCGGCTGATGACGATGTCGTCGGACTGCGGCCCCTTGTCGAGGTCGAACTTGTAGGAGAAGCCGGAACAGCCGCCGCCTTCGACGGAGACGCGCAACGCGCTCTTGTCCGCTTCACTGGCGACGATCTGGGCGATTCGTTTCGCCGCGGCTTCGGAAAGGGTAACGGTCTGGGTGCTCATCTCGCCTCCTGACGGGTTCAAGGCCCGTGGAAAACTGCTGGAACGGCAGAAAATTCAATGTTCTGACATGCAATGCAGCCATTCTGCCCGAGATAGTAAAGGCCGCCCTTGCGGCCCGTGCTATAAGGGGCATGCCTTGCGGCATTGCCCGCTATAGGTATGAAGGCGGGCCGATGGCGTCAATGGGGAGCGGACAGGACGCGACATGACGATTGATAAAAGTGCACTGGGGTTCGGGACCGGCGAGCGGGCGATTTACGCGACCGATCCCTGGACGACACGCGGCCGGCTGTTTGCCGAAGGCGGCAGTCCGACCCGATCCGACTTCCAGCGCGACCGAGACCGCATCGTCCACACCACCGCCTTTCGTCGGCTGAAGCACAAGACGCAGGTCTTCATCGGTCCCGATGGAGACCACTACCGCACCCGGCTTACCCACACGATCGAGGTGGCGCAGATCGCCCGCGCGCTGGCCCGTGCGCTGAAGCTCGACGAGGATCTGGCCGAAGGCGTGGCGCTCGTGCACGACTTCGGCCACACGCCCTTCGGCCATACCGGCGAGGATGCGCTTCACGAGGTGCTGGCGCCCTATGGCGGCTTCGACCACAACGCCCAGTCGCTCAGGATCGTCACCAAGCTGGAGCGGCGTTATGCCGAGTTCGACGGGCTCAACCTCACCTGGGAAACCCTGGAGGGGCTGGTCAAGCACAATGGCCCGCTGATGACCGAGGCAGGCGAGGGCACGCGCGGTCCCGTGCCGCAGCCGATCCTTGACTATTGCGAGCTGCACGACCTCGAACTGGCAAGCTATGCGGGCCTTGAGGCACAGGTCGCCGCCATCGCCGACGACATCGCCTACAACACCCATGACATCGACGACGGCCTGCGCTCCGGCTATCTGAGCTTCGACATGCTGGAGGAGGTTCCCTTCCTCGCCGGGCTGATGAAGGAGGTGCGGGATCGCTATCCGCATCTCGAGCCCGACCGCTTCACCCATGAGATCATGCGCCGGCAGATCACCCGCATGGTCGAGGACGTGATCGGCGTGGCGCAGGCGCGCCTTGCCGAACTGAGGCCGTGCAGCGCCGCCGATGTTCGCGGCGCTGCACGCACCATCGCCACCTTTTCCGACGAGATGGCCGAGACCGACCGACAGATCAAGAAGCTTCTGTTCAGCCGCATCTATCGCCACCCGGACATCATGCGCATTCGCGCCGGTGCAGCACAGATCGTCACCGATCTGTTCCACGCCTACATGGCCGATCCGGCGTTGATGAAGAGCCACTACTGGGTGAACCACATGGCCGGCCTGAACGAGCCGGCAAGGGCCCGCCATGTCGGCGACTATCTGGCGGGGATGACCGACACTTATGCGGTGCGTACCCACACCGAGCTGTTTGACCGGACTCCCGATTTGCGATAGGCAGCGCAACAATTCCACTCCATTTGCGGGCTATCGAACTGCTTGCGCGGGTACCACGACATGAACCTCTTCGCCGACTTCGAAACGAGAATCAAAACCGCGCTCGAGCAGATCGACAGCATCAAGGAAAAGCGCTCTTCCCTCGATTTCGGCCGCATCGTCGTCGAACCGCCGCGCGATCCGAGCCATGGTGATGCCGCGACCAATGCCGCCATGGTGCTCGCCAAGGCGCTTGGCACCAATCCGCGGGCGCTGGCCGAGGTCATCGGCGACAAGTTGAAGGAAGACGGCGACATCGCCGAGGTGAGCGTCGCCGGTCCCGGCTTCATCAACATCCGCCTGTCGACCGGCTACTGGCAGCGGCTGCTCGCCACGATCATCACCGAGGGCACGGATTTCGGACGCTCGACGCTCGGCAAGGACCGCAAGGTCAACGTCGAATATGTCTCGGCCAATCCGACCGGCCCGATGCATGTCGGCCATTGCCGTGGCGCCGTGGTCGGCGACGCGCTCGCCAATCTCCTGGCCTTTGCCGGCTATGACGTAGCCAAGGAGTATTACATCAACGATGCGGGTGCCCAGATCGAGGTTCTCGCCCGCTCGGTCTTCCTGCGTTACCGCGAGGCGCTGGGCGAACGGATCGGTGAAATTCCCCCGGGCCTTTATCCGGGAGACTATCTCGTCCCGGTCGGCCAGGCACTGGCTGAGGAATTCGGCACGAAGCTGCACGCCATGCCGGAAGAGCAATGGATGGAAATCGTCAAGGAGCGCGCCATCGCCGCGATGATGGTGATGATCCGCGACGACCTCGCGATCCTCAACGTGCATCATGACATCTTCTTCTCGGAGCGCACCCTGCATGCCAACGGCGCTGCCAAGATCCGCACGGCCATCAATGACCTGACCTTCAAGGGGCATGTCTACCGCGGCACGCTGCCGCCGCCGAAGGGCCAGCTTCCCGAGGACTGGGAAGACCGCGAGCAGACGCTGTTCCGTTCGACCGAGGTTGGTGACGACATCGACCGTCCGCTGGTCAAGTCCGACGGCGCCTATACCTATTTTGCCGCCGACGTCGCCTATTTCAAGGACAAGTTCGATCGCGGCTATTCCGAGATGATCTATGTGCTCGGTGCCGACCATGGCGGCTATGTGAAGCGGCTCGAGGCTGTGGCGCGGGCCGTATCGGAAGGCAAGACCAAGCTGACCGTGCTGCTCTGCCAGCTGGTCAAGCTCTATCGCGACGGCGAGCCGGTGAAGATGTCGAAGCGCTCCGGCGACTTCGTCACCCTGCGCGAAGTCGTCGAGGAAGTCGGCTCCGACTCCGTCCGCTTCATGATGCTCTACCGCAAGAGCTCCGAGCCGCTCGACTTCGATTTTGCCAAGGTGACGGAACAGTCGAAGGACAATCCGGTCTTCTACGTGCAGTATGCTCATGCGCGCTGCATGTCGATCTTCCGCCAGGCGAAGGAGGCCTTCCCCGATCTCGACGTCAGCCCGAGTGATTTCGCCGCAGCCGTGGCCGGGCAGATCTCCGATGTGACCGAGCTCCAGCTGGTCGCCAAGCTTGCAGAATATCCGCGCGTCATCGAGGCTGCGGCCCAGTCACAGGAGCCGCATCGGCTGGCATTCTACCTCTACGATCTGGCAAGTTCCTTCCACGCGCACTGGAACAAGGGCAAGGATTCGCCCGAATTACGCTTTGTTAACGATAAAGATAGACAATTGACCATCGCCAGGCTTGGGCTGGTGCATGCTGTCGCCTCCGTTTTGAAGTCCGGTCTGTCCATCACGGGCACCGCAGCTCCGGCCGAAATGCGATAGTATCGTCACCATTTACCCACAATGCACTGGCAAGCGTCGAGTCGCGTAGGGTGAGTGGATCAAGTAATGGTACAAAAACAGGCCGCATTCAGCAGTCGATTGGGGAGCGATAGTTTCGCGGACGATGATCCGTTGGCGGAACTGGCCCGAATCGTCGGCTTCGAGTCGCCCGTTGAGCGTGACGCCGCGCCGACGCGCGCCGCAGAGCCAGAAGAGCCGCAGTTCAATCTGGAAGACGAGTTGCTGCGCGAGTTCGAGGTTTATGATGTGCCTCTGCGAAGCGACGAGGCGCCGCTCCTGGCCGAGCCCGTCGCGGCTGCTCCGTCCCCTGCGCCTGCCGATGCGTTGGAGGATCTGGACGACATCTTCTATCCGGAACCGATGGCCGAACCGGTTGTCGAAGCGCAGGTCGCTCGCGTCGAGCCGGCAATCGCCGCCCCATCCTTTGAGTCCGAAGCGTCCTTTGAGCCCGAACAGCGCGCCGAACCCGTATTGTCCGCCGATCTTGCCGACGAGCTGGAACTGGCCGTTTCCGAACCGGCCGTGACGCTCGATTGGTCGGCGCCCGAGGTGGGGCCGGAGCCGAAGCTGCGGCTCCCCCTTGCCAATTTTGCAGCGCAGCCTGTCGCGCGCGCCGAGCCGCAATTCGTGCGCGAGGAAAGCGTCGAGGCAGCACCCCATGTGGCGGCCGAGGCTGAATCCTCCAACGCGGATAAGCCATCCGCAGTGGATGATTTCTTCGCCAACGAAGTCTTCCAGTGGAACGAGACGATGTCCGGTCCCGCCTCGGCGGTGCCCGTCGCGCCTGTGGAACGCACAGCCGATCCGTTCGGCTTTGATGATCTCGCGGGCCGCTCCGACGAAAGCCACGCGGTCGCGACGGAAGCCGCGCCGGTCCCGGTCGCCGCGCCTGCGGCCCGGACCGAGCCATCTTTTTCCTTCTCCTTTGCCGACGAACTCGCCGCAAACGAGGATTTCTCGGTTTCCGCGCCCGACTTCGCTTCCGCGGCCCCGGCGGCGCGGGTAACTGCGCTACAGTCCGAACCGATCTCCGACCTGACTTCCGACAAGCGCCCGTCCATCGAGGAGGAGGAGTTCGATCCCTTCACCGAAGGCGAGTTCGACCTTGAGCTCGATGACCTTGAGCTCGACCTCTCCGACCTCGAGGAGGACTTCGACGAGCCGGTGGTCGCCCCTATCGCGCCGGTCGTACCGGTCGCTGCACCGGTACGGTCGTTGGCCACCCCGGTCGCGTCCGCTCCTGCGACGTCTTCGGTTGCTCCCGTTCCGGTCACCCCTGTGGCGGTCGCACCTGTGCCGGTCGCGCCGCGTGTGGCTGCCAGCGATGCCGGCTCTGCGCCGGCAAAGCCCGCCCCGGCGGTGTCGCAGATGGCCGACGAGCCGCTGGCCTTCGATCCGACGGAGATCTCCGAGCAGGATGATCATCTCGAATCCATCGCCCACATGGATGTGCCGGAAGTTCCGGTGCCCGAGAGCAAGCCGGCCCCGGTTGCCTATGCACATGATTACGATCTCGACATCGACAACGAGCTGGCGGCCCTGTTCGACCAGCCGTCGACGACGGCGGCCGTAAGCGACAAACCTTCTGTCGCGGCGACGCCGGTATCGCGGGCGACGCCTTCGGCACCGGCACCGGCACCGGTCGCACCCGTCCCGGGTCAGGCGGCCGCGGCAAAGGCCACGTCGCTACCGCCGATGGATGATTTCGATGCCTTCGAACGCGCTTTGGAAGAGGATTTCCGGCACACGCTGGACAGGCCTTCCGACTATGCGGCCGCCAATGCCGGCCGGATCGCCATTCCGATGCAGCCCAAGGGGCTCTCGCGTTTCGGCTCACGCGGTCTTCTGATGGCGGGTACGGCGGCTGTGGTCGTGCTGCTGGGCGGTGGCGCCCTTTATGCCTGGCTGAGCGGTGGTGCAAGCTCGGTGATCTCCTCCGGCGAGCCTCCGGTGATTGCTGCCGACAAGGATCCGGTAAAGATCGTTCCGGAAAATCCGGGCGGCAAGTCGGTCCCGAACCAGGACAAGGCGGTCTATGACCGCGTGGCCGGCGCCGCTGTCGAGGACCCCAAGCAAGAGAGCCTGATATCTTCAAGCGAGGAACCGGTCGACGTCGTGCAGAAGACGCTGATCCCTGAAACCCTGCCGCTCGAAGGCGAGGCGGAAGCGCAGGCGCTCGGTACCCCCGTGGGCGATACCGAGGATCCGAGGCTCTTGCCGGATCAGGCCGGAACGGAACAGGCGCCGGGTGCTTCGACTGAACCCGCGACGATTACCCCCCGCAAGGTGCGCACCATGATCGTCCGTCCGGACGGCACGCTGGTGGCGCAGGAGGCTCCCGAACCGGCGGCATCCGCTCCGACGCTGGACGCGCCAGCCTCCGACGCCGCAGCCGCCGCTCCGCCGTCTGCGACGCCCGCCCTGGCTGCGCCGTCCACCACCCCGGCGACGACAGATCTTGCCCCGCCGGCTGCGACAGCCACGCCTGGCACGCCTGGTCCCGTTCCGACGGCTCGTCCGGCGAGCCCTGCCGAGACCGCGGCTACTCCGGCGGTCGCTTCGCCGGCGGCCGCTCCGGCCCCCGCGCCCGAAGTTGCTGCTCCCGTCGCCGAGACGGCGGCGCCGGCACCCGCGCCGGCCGCAGCAGCGCCGGAACCTGCGGCGGCCCAAACGGCACCTGCCGCGGGCGGCTATTACATCCAGGTGGCGTCGCTGCCGTCCGAAGCAGAGGCGGAAAAGTCCTACAGGAATATCTCGGCCAAGTTCGGTAGTGTCGTCGGCGGTAGGGCCTACGAGATCAAGCGAGCCGAAATCGCCGGCAAGGGCACCTACTACCGGGTCCGTATCTCGGCGGGAACGAAGGCCGAGGCACAGGCGCTGTGCGAGCGCTACAAGTCCGCTGGCGGCAGTTGTCTGGTCACGAAATAACGCAGGCGCTCCACCAGAACGAAAAAAGAGGCGGGAACCGACGGTTTCCGCCTCTTTTCCTGTGTATGACCTATTTGCGTCGCTTCGGCTTTGATCCGTCCCCTCCTATGATTCGGCCATGACAGAGAAACACATGCCCGCAAAAGCAATGATCCTGGGCTGCAGCGGCCTTGCCCTGACAGCCGACGAGAAGGCGTTCTATCGTGACGAACAGCCCTGGGGCTTCATCGTCTTTGCCCGCAATCTCAAGGAGCCGGCGCAGATATGCGACCTCGTCGCCGAGATGCGCGACACCGTCGGCGGGCGCAATGCTCCCGTGCTGATCGACCAGGAGGGCGGCCGGGTGCAGCGCATCCGCGAGCCGATCGCGCCGCGCTATCCGTCCGGCGCCGTGCTCGGCGAACTGTATCGCCGCGACCGTGACCTCGGCCTGCGCGCCGCCTGGCTGATGTCGCGCCTGCATGCCTTCGATCTCACCCGCCTCGGCATCAATGTCGATTGCCTGCCGGTTCTCGACGTGCCGGTGGAAGGCGCCAGCAATGTCATCGGCGACCGCGCCTATGGCAATGATCCCGAAACTGTCGGTGCCATGGGTGAGGCGGCGGCGGCGGGCCTCAAATCCGGCGGCGTCCTGCCAGTGATGAAGCACATACCCGGACATGGGCGCGGCATGGCGGATTCGCATCACGAACTGCCGGTCGTGACGACGCCGCTTGCCGAACTGGAAGAGCATGATTTCCCGCCGTTCAGAAGGCTGCGCAACGAACTCATGGCGATGAGCGCGCATGTGGTATACTCGGCCGTCGATCCGGATCGTCCGGCATCGACCTCGCGCAAGGTGATCGACGAGATCATCCGTGGCTCCATCGGGTTTGACGGTTTGCTGATGTCCGACGATGTATCGATGAATGCGCTCAAGGGGTCGCTAGGCGAACGGGCGGCGGCGATCGTCGCCGGCGGCGGCGACGTCGTGCTCCACTGTAACGGCGTCATGGACGAGATGCGGGCGGTCGCCGCCGAGGTGCCCTTGCTCACCGGCAAGGCGAGGGCGCGCGCCGATGCGGTAGAGGCCGCCTTCGGCGCGGTCGATGGGCTGCAGGAGATTGCGATCCGCGACGAGTTCGACGGGCTGAGGGCGACCGCCTGATGTCGCCCCCGACCGGCAATCCGCATCCTTCGCCAAAGACGAGCAGCACCGCGGCCGCAACGCCCATGGATAACCTGTGGCAGGAGAACGCGGCGGAGCGTCTGACCGGCGAACCTGCGCTTGTCATCGATGTGGCCGGCTTCGAGGGACCGCTCGATCTGCTGCTGTTTCTGGCGCGCAATCAGAAGGTCGATCTTCACCGGATCTCGATCCTGGCCCTGGTCGAACAATATCTCGACTTCATCGAGAGCGCCCGGCGTATCCGGCTGGAACTGGCGGCGGACTACCTGGTCATGGCGGCCTGGCTCGCCTACCTGAAATCGCGGCTGCTCATCCCGCAGCAGGCCAAGGACGAAGGTCCTTCGGGTGAGGAAATGGCAGCGACGCTGGCCTTCCGGTTGAAGCGGCTGGAAGCGATGCGCGAGGCGGCGATGCGCCTGATCAACCGCAACCGGCTCGGCCGCGACGTGCATGCGCGCGGTGCGCCGGAACACGTGCCGACGCGGGTCGACAACGCCTATGAGGCTTCGCTTTACGATCTGCTCACCGCCTATGCCTCGCTCAGACAGCGACAGGCGACCACCCAGGTGACGATCACGCGACGCCGCGTCTGGTCGCTTGCCGATGCGCGCGCCATCCTGACTCGAATGATCGGCGAGATCGGCGACTGGACGGCCCTCGACCATTTCCTTCTGCGCTACCTGCCGACCCCCGCCGAGCGGGTGAGCGCGATCGCCAGCGCCTTCGCCGCCTCGCTCGAACTCGTGCGCGAGGGACGGCTGGAAATCCGCCAGGAGGGGGCCTTCCAGCCGATCTACCTGCGCGGCGGCCCGCGGGCCGGCGAACTGGCGGCGGTGGAGTAGCGCCATGGGGGAGATCAGGGACAAGGACTTCTTCCTGGAGAGCGACGATGGGGAGAGCCCGGAGGAGCGCGATCCTGCGGCGGTTCGTGCCGAGCGCGAGGCGCTCCGGATCGCCGAGGCATTGGTCTTCGCCTCCGCCGGACCGGTGTCCGAGAACTTCATCGCCGATCGTGTGCCGCGCGGTATCGACGTCGGCGCGATCATGCGCCGGTTGAAGGAGGATTATGCTCCGCGCGGGGTCAATCTGGTGCAGGTCGACGACCATTGGGCCTTCCGCACGGCCGCGGACCTTTCGTTCGCCATCCGCAAGGACGAGGCGGAGGTGAAGAAACTGTCGCGCGCCGCGCTCGAAGTGCTGGCCATCATCGCCTATCACCAGCCGGTGACCCGCGCCGAGATCGAGGACATTCGCGGCGTGCAGACGTCCAAGGGCACGCTCGACGTGCTGATGGAGGCCGGCTGGGTGCGCTTTCGCGGCCGTCGCCGCACGCCGGGCCGCCCGGTCACCCTCGGCACCACCCGTGATTTCCTAGACCATTTCGGTCTTGAGGAATTGCGCGATCTGCCGGGTCTCGAGGAGTTGAAGGGGGCGGGGCTGCTGTCCGGCCGTATTCCGGCGAATTTCAACATCCCCCTGCCGCTCATGGGCGACGACCTCGCCGAAGACGAGGATCCGATCACCCAACTCGACCTCGAAGAGCTTGGCCTCTTGACTCCGGGCGGAGAAGCGGACGAATAGCTTCAGGTTTTAAATGGTAACCGGGCGGTGTCCGGATGCACCGGGCGCCTTGCCTCCACGCATCCGCGATCATCGGCCATTCGGGCAATGGAATGGGCGCGCAGACGACGCAGACCGACAATTCGAGGCGAACCGCCGGTGTGACCTTCGCGGCGCGATTGGGCTTCGAGGAGATCCGCCACGGCTATCACGGCCGCGAGACGCTGAGGGGCGTGTCGCTGACGGCCGAGCCCGGCGAGGTTCTGTGCCTGCTCGGACCGTCTGGCTCCGGCAAGACGACGCTGCTGAGGATCGCGGCCGGGATCGAGGCGCAATCGTCCGGCCGGCTGCTGCTCAATGACCGCGAAGTGGCCGGTCCTTCGGTCTTCGTGCCTCCGGAACAGCGCGGCATTGGGCTGATGTTCCAGGATTTTGCCCTCTTTCCGCATATGAGCGTGGTCGAGAACGTGCGATTCGGGCTGACCGCCATGCCGGCGCGCGAGGGAACCGCCGAGGCGATGCTGGCGCTGGAGCGGGTCGGGCTTTCCCACTATGCGCAGAAATACCCGCATGCCCTTTCGGGCGGCGAGCAGCAGCGCGTGGCGCTGGCCAGGGCGCTCGCGCCGCGTCCGGGCGTGCTGCTGATGGACGAACCCTTTTCCGGCCTTGATTCGAGATTGAAGGACACGATCCGTGCCGATACGCTGGCGATCCTGCGGGAGACCCGCGCGACCGCGGTCGTCGTCACGCATGATGCCGAGGAGGCGATGCGGATGGCCGACCGGATCGCGCTGCTGCGCGACGGTAAACTGGTGCAGGTGGGCACGTCAGACGACCTCTATCGCCGACCGAAGGATCTGTTCGCCGCCGCCTTCTTCTCCGAGATCAACGAGTTTTCCGGCGTGGTGCGCAATGGCCACGTGTCGACGCCGCTCGGGGTCGCCGAAGCGAACGGCATGGCCGAGGGCAGGGAAGTCTCGATCGCGGTTAGGCTGTCCGGTGTCGGCGTGAGCGCGGATAGCGGCGTGATCCCGGCGCGCGTCGTTTCGCGCCGCTTTCTCGGCGTGGTCGAATTGCTGGAACTGGCGATTCCCGGCAGCGAGCGCCCGGTGCGTGCGCGCATTCGCGCAGACATCCTGCCGCCGGGTGTGAGGGATGCGACAATCTCGGTCAATCCGCAGGACATTTTGGTGTTTGAAAAAGACTCTGAAACCCCTTACATCGGGGAAACGAAAAACACGGAGTGACGGGTATGGGTTCTTTTAGCATGTGGCACTGGCTGATCGTCTTGGCCATTGTTCTTCTGTTGTTCGGCCGCGGCAAGATTCCGGAATTGATGGGTGACGTCGCAAAGGGCATCAAGAGCTTCAAGAAGGGCATGAGCGACGACGAGGCCGACACGGCCGCGCCGGGCAAGTCCGTCGATCACAAGGCCGACGAAACGAAGTAAACCCTCAATCGGCCGCCCGTGAGGCGGCCGGTCTGCCTCGTTGTTCTGCGCTCTGGCTTACGAAGCGCAGGATACGGCGGGCGGGCAAGGGGACAAGCAGTGCGTCTCCACGACGCGCGTTCCCCGCAAAGCAAGGCTTCAGGAGCCCGTTGAATGCTGGATATTGGCTGGACCGAGTTGCTCGTCATCGCGGTGATCCTGATCGTCGTGGTCGGTCCGAAAGACCTTCCACCGATGATCCGCGCTTTCGGCAAGATGACGTCGCGGCTGCGCCGGACGGCTGGCGAATTTCGAGCCCAGTTCGACGAGGCGCTGCGCGAAGCGGAACTCGACGACCTGCGCAAGTCGGTTGACGAAGTTCGCAGTCTCAATCCGAAGAATGCGCTGCGCGACGCGATCAACCCGCTGCGCCAAGTGGGTGACGAGATCAAGGCCGACCTGAAAAAGGCGACGACGGCGGATGCCAAGGCTGCCGCCGGCATCGCACCGTCCGAGCCCGCGGTCCAGCCCGCGCCCTTGCCGGAAATGCCTTCGCCGCTGACCGGGGTGCCGAACGAATTCGCCCGGCCTATGGCTGATCCCGCGCCTGCTGCGGCTCCGGAGCCTGTCAAGGTCGCTGCGCCGAGCAAGGCGGCGAGCAAGTCCAAGAAACCGGCATCGTCCGCAGACAGCCCTGTCGCCAAGCCGGCGAAATCGACGGCTGCGGCCACGCCGGCCAAGGCGAGCCGGGCAAAGCCCGCGACGGTCGAGACCGCCGCAGCCAAGCCGACGACGCCGAAGAAGCCCCGCAAGCCGAAGAACGAGGAGCCCGCATGAGCGGCGACATCGAAGACAAGCCGCAGCCGCTCGTCGAGCATCTGATCGAACTGCGCTCGCGCCTGATCTGGGCGCTGGGTGCGTTCTTCATCGCCTTCATCGGCTGCTTCGCCTTCGCCAAGCAGCTCTTCAACATCCTGGTCGTCCCTTACAAGTGGGCGGTGCAGTGGGCAGGGCTCGATCTGGCCAAGGCGGAACTGATCTATACCGCACCGCAGGAGTTCTTCTTTACTCAGGTCAAGGTGGCGATGTTCGGTGCCGTCGTGATCGCCTTTCCGGTGATCGCGGCACAGATCTACAAGTTCGTCGCGCCCGGTCTCTACAAGAACGAGCGGGCGGCCTTCCTGCCGTTCCTGGTCGCATCGCCGATCCTCTTCCTGCTCGGCGGCGCTCTCGTCTATTTCTTCTTCACGCCGATGGTGATGTGGTTCTTCCTCGCCATGCAGCAGGCGCCAGGTGAGGGCGAGGTGGCCATCTCGCTGATGCCGAAGGTTTCGGAATATCTGAGCCTCATCATGACGCTGGTCTTCTCCTTCGGTCTGGTCTTCCAGCTGCCGGTCGTCACCACGCTTCTGGCGCGTGTCGGCATCCTCGAAAGCCAGTGGCTGGCCGACAAGCGCAAGTATTTCATTGTCGTCGCTTTCGTCGTCGCCGCGGTGCTGACCCCGCCCGATCCGATCTCCCAGATCGGTCTTGCTTTGCCCACGATCCTTCTCTACGAGGTAGCCATCTATGCTGCGCGACTCGTGGAGCGTCGCCGGGCCGCCGAGACTTCGGTTGTCGCGGACGAGGCGGGCGAGCAGGACAGCGCGTAAATCGCGCCGTTCGTCCTCCTCCACTCCCGAGCTTGCATCCATGGGGCCGGACAGGGCGCCCGCCAGGTCCGATCCGACGATCACGAGAGATGACCTGGAACGACGATGCTTGATATCAAATGGATCCGCGACAATGCCGAAGCCCTCGATGCCGCTCTGGCCAAGCGCGGTGCAGAGCCTCTGGCCGCCAGGCTGATCGCGCTGGATGAAAAACGCCGCTCCGTCGTCCAGTCGCTGCAGGACATGCAGGCCCGCCGCAATGCCGCCTCCAAGGAGATCGGCGCGGCCATGGGCAAGAAGGACATGGACCTCGCCGAGAAGCTCAAGGCCGAGATCGCCCATTTCAAGGACATCATGCCGACGGCGGAAGAAGAGGAACGCCAGCTGACGGCGGAGCTCACCGACCAGCTGTCGCGCATTCCCAATATTCCGCTGGAGGACGTGCCGGTCGGCAAGGACGAGCACGACAATGTGGTCAAGCGCGTCGTCGGCGAGAAGCCCGGCTGGAACCATGCGGCCAAGGAGCACTATGAGCTCGGCGAAGCGCTGGGTTACATGGATTTCGAGCGGGCCGCCAAGCTGTCCGGTTCGCGTTTCACCGTCCTGACCGGCCCATTGGCCCGGCTGGAACGCGCCATCGGCCAGTTCATGCTCGACTTGCACACCAGCGAGCACGGTTACACCGAAGTCTCCTCGCCACTGATGGTCAAGGACGAGGCGATGTACGGCACCGGGCAGTTGCCGAAGTTCGCCGAGGACCTGTTCAAGACGACCGACGGGCGCTGGCTGATCCCGACGGCGGAGGTGACGCTCACCAATCTCGTTTCGGGCGAAATCCTCGATCAGGACAAGCTGCCGCTACGCTTTACCGCGCTCACCCCGTCCTTCCGCTCGGAAGCGGGCTCCGCTGGCCGTGACACGCGCGGCATGCTGCGCCAGCATCAGTTCTGGAAGTGCGAACTCGTGTCGATAACCGATGCCGACAGCGCGATCGACGAGCACGAACGCATGACCGCCTGCGCCGAGGAAGTGCTGAAACGCCTTGGCCTGCATTTCCGCACCATGACGCTGTGCACCGGCGACATGGGTTTTGGCGCGCGCAAGACCTATGACCTCGAAGTTTGGCTGCCCGGCCAGAACACCTATCGTGAAATCTCGTCCTGCTCGGTCTGCGGCGATTTCCAGGGCCGACGGATGAACGCCCGCTATCGCGGCAAGGACGGCAAGGGCACGACCTTCGTCCATACGCTGAACGGTTCGGGCACGGCTGTCGGCCGGGCGTTGATCGCGGTCATGGAGAATTACCAGAACGAGGACGGTTCGATCACCGTTCCAGACGTTCTGCTGCCTTACATGGGTGGCCTGAAGAAGATCGAAAAAGCGGCTTGAGGCGGAGTTTTCATGCGTATTCTCCTGACCAATGACGATGGCATCCACGCCGAGGGCCTGGCGGTTCTCGAACGGGTTGCCCGCACGCTTTCGGACGATGTCTGGATCGTGGCGCCCGAGACCGACCAGAGCGGGCTTGCGCACTCGCTGACGCTGTCGGAGCCGCTCAGGCTGCGCAAGATCGACGAGAAACGCTATGCGCTGCGCGGCACGCCGACGGATTGCGTGATCATGGCGATCCGCGAGATCCTGCCCGAAAAGCCGGACCTCGTCCTGTCCGGTATCAATGCCGGTGGAAACGTCGCCGACGACGTGACCTATTCCGGCACGGTCGCAGGCGCAATCGAGGGCACGCTGCAGGGTGTCCGCTCGATTTCGCTCAGCCAGCTCTATGAATATGACAATGGCGGCCGTGTCATTCCCTGGGAAGTGGCCGAAACGCTCGCTCCCAAGCTTCTGGCGCAGCTGCTCAAGGCCGAGCTGCCGCCGGGAACCTTCCTCAACGTCAACTTCCCGCGCTGCGCGCCCGCCGAGGTCCAGGGGATCGAGGTGACGTCGCAGGGCAAGCTCGATTTCGGTCTCGAGGTCGAACAGCGCGCCGATGGCCGCGGCTTTCCCTATTACTGGCTGCGATTCGGCGATCGCGGCAGCAAGTTCCGCGAAGGCACCGATCTGCAGGCTCTCAAGGAAGACAAGATCTCGGTCACCCCGCTGAAACTCGACATGACGGACTATGCCGCCCAGGACAGCATTGCCCGGGCGCTGGGCTTCGGAGCAGCCGATTGAAGCCGGGCATGCTGGAGAAGGAGGGCTTTGCCGCGCTGGTTCTCAGGCTCCGGGCGGAGGGGATATCCGATCTCGATCTCCTGACCGCTGTCGAGCAGACGCCGCGCTCGCTCTTCGTTCCGCCGCAGTTCTCCGAACAGGCCTATTCCAGCCGCTCCATTCCGATCGAATGCGGCGCCTTCATGGAAGGCGCCGACCTTGCCGTACGGCTGCTCGCCCAACTCCATGTCAAGCCCGGCCAGCGCGTGCTGGAGATTGGCACCGGCAGCGGTTTCATGACCGCCGTACTCGGTCGTCTGTGCGAGCGCGTCATGTCAATCGACCGCTACAAGACGCTGATTGCCGCCGCCCAGAGCCGCATGGACGGTCTGGGTCTTCGCAACGTGGTGCTGCGTCAGGCCGATGGCAGCAATGGCTTGACGGGCGAGGGGACCTTCGACCGCATTGTCGCCACCGCGGCTTTTCCCACCATGCCGCGCTTCCTGGCCGACCAGCTGGTATCCGGCGGCGTGCTGCTCGCGCCCCTGATGACCGGCGAGGAGACCTGCATGATGATGCGTCTGACCAAGACGGGAAGCCGCTTCGACCGCGAAGACCTGTTCGAGGTTCCTTACCTGCCGCTCGTCCCCCGGCTCGCATCCTTCCTTTGACGCCGTCGTAAGGGGCCCTGGTGCGCCTGCGAATGTTCGACTTCTCGAAAATAGTTCACGGCGATTCTCTTCGATTAACCGGCCAGTAACACTAACGCGCTTTAATCATAGCCACATCAAGTTGCGTAATAAGTGGGTCGAGTTATGCGTATGAGTGTATCGCCGAAATCCGGACTGCCCGTCACCCGTATCCTTGTGGCGATGTTGCTTGCCAGCGCTGCGACCGGCTGCAGCTCGGATGCGTCGCGGTTTAGTTCCGTATTCTCCACCGACAGTCTGACGACGGCGTCCATTCCGCGCCGCAACGTCGTTGCCAGCCCCATGCCATCGGCCGATGTCGGCGGCATGCAGCCGGCGGCCCAGGCGGATTATTCCAGTCGTCAGCAGGCGGTCAATCAGCCCTATCCGAGCCAGCCGGCCTACGCGCCATCCTCGGCAGCCCGTGCAGCCGCAGCACCCGTCGCCGTCCAGCGCGGCGAACTCGCGGCTCCGGCAGGGGCGGCCACCACCAAGTCTGCCGAGCGCGCCGCAGCCCTCGGTCAGCCCTTCCCCTCGGCACCCGCCCAACAGCAGACGGCGATGCTCACGCCTCCCGCTGCCGGCGATACGCTGACCACCGGCACGACCAGGACGGCCCCGGCCTGGAGCACGGCGAACGCGGCACGCGTGACGCTGAAGCGCGGCGAGACGATTTCGACACTGTCCGGCCGCTACGGCGTCCCGGAACGGGAAATTCTAAAAGCCAATGGCCTGACCCATCCAAGCGACGCGGCCACGGGTCAGCTGGTGCTGATCCCGAGCCCGGTCGGTCAGGCAAATGCGGCCCGCGCGGCGGCAGATGCCTCGGTTCTCCCCGATGGCGGCAAGAAGCCGACCCTGCCTCAGTCGCCGGAACAGAATGTTGCGGTCCTGCCGACGGCTCCCTCTTCTCGCGAGAAGTTGCAGGGCCCGGCCTCGAGCGCCACCGGCAAGGCTGTCGCCGGTGGGGGCGAGGGCGCTGCTCCCGGCAAATACGTGGTCAAGGCAGGGGATTCCCTCAACAAGATCGCCAAGGCGACCGGTACGCCGATCGACAGGCTGAAGGCGGCCAATGGCCTGACGTCGGCCAATATCCGCATCGGCCAAACCCTGACGATCCCGGCCGGCGAAGCGCCGGCCCAGGTGGCATCGACGGCGCCTGCAACCGATCCGGTCAAGACGTCGACCATCCCCGCCGGCAAGGCTGACCCCAAGGGCAATGCTCCGGCAGCCTACAAGGCGCCTGCCGCGACCCAGTCGGTCAGCGAGGTCGCTTCGGTCGATCCGAAGGAAGAGGCACCCGAAACGACGGGCATCGGCAAGTATCGCTGGCCGGTCCGCGGCGCGGTCGTCGCCGGCTATGGCGCCAATGTCGACGGCAAGCGCAATGACGGTATCGACATCTCTGTTCCGGCGGGAACGCCGGTCAAGGCAGCCGAGAACGGCGTGGTCATCTATGCCGGCAACGGGTTGAAGGAGCTTGGCAATACCGTTCTCGTGCGCCACGACGACGGAACGGTCACGGTCTACGGCCATGCCGACGGGCTTTCCGTGCAGCGCGGCCAGAAGGTCCAGCGCGGCCAGCAGCTCGCCACCTCTGGCATGAGCGGCAGCGCCAAGCGCCCGATGCTGCATTTCGAGGTTCGCAAGGATGCGACCCCGGTCAACCCGATGACTTTCCTGGATTAAGTTTCGCGTCCCAGGCAAGCGGTGAAAAGGTCCGGTATCACCGGGCCTTTTCTCGTTTCAGGCGCGGTCCATGGAGATCCGTAGCCGACCGGCGAGGTCCTGGATGTACTGCCAGGCCACCCGGCCCGACCGTCCGCCGCGCGTGGTCGCCCATTCGAGCGCCTGGTGGTGCAGGTCTTCGCGATCCAACGGCAGTTTGAAATGCGCTGCATAGCCGTCGATCATCGTCAGGTAGTCGTCCTGGCTGCACTTGTGGAAGCCGAGCCACAGGCCGAAACGATCCGAGAGCGAGACTTTTTCCTCGACCGCCTCCGACGGGTTGATCGCCGTCGACTGCTCGTTCTCCATCATGTGCCGCGGCAGGAGATGCCGGCGGTTGGACGTCGCATAGAAGAGCACATTGTCCGGCCGCCCCTCGATGCCGCCGTCGAGCGCCGCCTTCAGTGACTTGTAGGCCGTATCGTCATGGTCGAAGGACAGGTCGTCGCAGAACAGGATGATGCGATGCGGCGTGTCCTTGAGCAGGTCGAGAAGGGCGGGCAGCGTGGCGATGTCCTCGCGGTGGACTTCAACCAGCTTCAGCGAAATGCCGGTTTGCCCGCGGATATCGGCATGCACGGCCTTGACCAGCGAAGACTTGCCCATGCCGCGCGCGCCCCACAAAAGGACATTGTTGGCCGGATAGCCTTCGGCGAAGCGCAGCGTGTTCTCATGCAGGATGTCGCGCACGTGGTCGACGCCGCGGATCAGCGACAGCGCCACGCGGTTCGGCCGCCTGATCGGCTGGAGATGGCTCCGGGCCGGCGACCACACGAAACAGTCGGCGGCTGTCCAGTCGTTCTCCGCCGGCGGCGGCCCGGCGAGGCGCTCGACCGCCGCGGTCAGGCGGCGCAGTTCTGCAAGCAGGATCTGGTTTGCTTCTTCGGACATCGTGACCTCCTCGACATGGCGCCGCCACGGCGCCGGGCGGCATTTCGCCGGCGGTAGCATGGCCTTTTGTGAGCCGAAAGGGTAAGAGGCTGTAAAACGGTACTGGCCGCCGCTGTTTTTGTTGCATTCACAGGTCCCGGCACTATATTCCGGCGACCTGAAGCGGGGGCGAGGCTGCCCGCGATCATCGCAGTCTAGGGAGTTATTCCATGTTCATTACGCAAGCCTTCGCTCAGGACGGTGCTGCCGCCGGCGGTGCATTCGGTTCCGGCCTCGAAATGCTGTTCCTCTTCGCCCCGCTCATGCTGATCTGGTACTTCCTGCTGATCCGTCCGCAGCGCCAGCAGATGAAGAAGCGCGCCGAGACGCTGGCCTCGATCCGTCGCGGCGATCAGGTGGTACTGGGCGGCGGCATCATCGCCAAGGTGACCAAGGTCGTGGATGACAACGAGGTCGAGGTCGAACTGGCCGACGGCGTCAAGGTTCGCGCACTGCGCACCTACATCGCCGAAGTGCGCGTGAAGGGTGAGCCGGTCAAGACCGACGCTGCCGCCTGATCGCTGAGAACACTTTGCAGCCGGCCTTGACGGTTGCTTTTCTTTTCGATGGAAACCATCCGACTTCGAGAGTTTCATGCTGTATTTTTCGCGCTGGAAGACAATCTTCATCTGGTTCACCGTCCTGGTGAGTGTCCTGGTGGCCGTGCCCAATCTTTTCAGCGATGAGCAGCTTGAGGCTTTCCCGTCGTGGATGCCGACCAAGAAGGTGACGCTCGGTCTCGACTTGCAGGGCGGCTCCCACATCATGCTCAAGATCGAGCAGGCCGACATCATCAAGGAGCGGCTGGAAACGACGGTGGGCGACATTCGCGCCGCGCTGCGTGAAGCCGGCATCCGCTATACCGGCCTTTCCGGAGTCGGACAGCAGGTCCAGGTCCGCATCACCGACGCGGACAAGGTCGAAGCGGCCAAGCAGGCGCTGTCGTCGCTTTCCGAGCCGGTGAGTGTCGGCGGCCTGACAGGTGGCACCATTCAGGAAGTCACGCTTCAGGAAGACGGCACCCTGTTGCGCTTCAACCTGACGGATGAGGGCATCGCGTACCGTACCGGTTCCGCGCTCACCCAGTCGATGGAGGTCGTGCGCCGGCGTGTCGACGAACTCGGCACGACCGAGCCGCTGATCCAGCGCCAGGGCAATGACCGGATCATCGTCCAGGTGCCGGGCCTGACCGATCCGCAGCGCCTCAAGGCGCTTCTGAACCAGACCGCGAAGCTTTCCTTCCACATGGTCGACATGAGCATGCCGGTCGAGGAAGCGATCAACGGCCGACCGCCGGCGACTGCCGAAGTCCTTTATTCGGTCGACGACCCGGCGGTGCCCTATCTCATCGAGAAGCGCTCCCTGGTGTCGGGCGAAAATCTCGTCGACGCGCAGGCCAGCTTCAACCAGCAGACCAACGAGCCTGTGGTCACCTTCCGCTTCGACAGCAGGGGTGCCCAGCGCTTTGCCCAGGCGACCCAGGAGAATGTCGGCCGTCCCTTCGCCATCGTCCTCGACGACCAGGTCATTTCGGCCCCCGTCATCCGCGAGCCGATCATCGGCGGCTCCGGTCAGATTTCCGGCAATTTTTCCGTCGAGGGCGCCAACGATCTCGCCGTCCTGCTGCGCGCCGGCGCGCTTCCCGCGACCCTTACCGTGGTCGAGGAGCGCACCGTCGGTCCGGGACTCGGTCAGGATTCGATCAATGCCGGCGTCCTTGCCAGCGGCATCGGCGCGATCTTCGTCGTGCTTTTCATGCTCGGCTTCTACGGAACCTTCGGCGTGATGGCCAACATCGCGCTGGCGGCCAATATCGTGATGATCCTGGCTCTGTTGTCGCTGCTCGGCTCGACGCTCACCCTGCCGGGCATCGCCGGTATCGTCCTGACCATGGGCATGGCGGTCGACTCCAACGTCCTCGTCTACGAGCGCATCCGCGAGGAGGCCAAAAGTGGCAGATCGCTAGTCCAGTCGATCGAGGTCGGCTTCAACAAGGCCTTCGCAACCATCGTCGACGCCAACCTGACGACGCTGATTGCCGCCGCCGTGCTGTTCTTCCTCGGCTCCGGCCCGGTCAAGGGTTTTGCCGTAACCCTGGCCATCGGTATCGTCACCACCGTCTTCACCGCCTTCACCATGACCCGCTGGCTGATGGCCGTCTGGTTCCGTTGGCAGCGTCCGAAGCACCTGCCGAAGGGCGTCCGCACCGGCATGTTCGACGCGCAGAACATCCGCTTCATGGCGATCCGTCGCTATACCTTCGCGGTGGCCGGCGCGCTGTCGCTCATTTCGCTGGTCGGCTTCACGACACTGGGCATGAATCTCGGCATCGACTTCCAGGGCGGCTCGATCATCGAGGTCAAGGCGCGTTCGGGCCAGGCCGATATTTCCGATATCCGCGACCGGTTGAGCGAACTCAATCTGGGAGAGGTCCAGGCCCAGGGTTTTGGTGATCCCGCCAGCGTTCTGATCCGCATTCAGGCCCAGGAAGGCGGCGAGAATGCCGAGCAATCGGCGATCACCATGGTTCGCGGCGAACTCGAGGACGCCTATGAGTTCCGACGGGTCGAAGTGGTCGGTCCGGCCGTTTCCGCCGACCTGACCAAGATGGCGACCATTGGCGTCGCAGCGTCGCTGCTCGCCATTCTGGTCTATATCTGGTTCCGCTTCGAATGGCAGTTTGCGCTGGGTGCGATCATCGCCACACTGCACGACGTCATCCTGACGCTCGGCCTCTACGTCTTCCTCGGTATCGAGTTCAACTTGACCAGTATCGCGGCGATCCTGACGATCATCGGCTATTCGCTGAACGATACTGTGGTCGTCTACGACCGAATGCGCGAAAACCTCAGACGCTACAAGAAGATGCCGCTCGATGTGCTGATCGATATCTCGGTCAACCAGACGCTGTCGCGAACGGTTCTGACGGGCTCGACCACGCTTCTTGCTCTGATCGCCCTATACATTTTTGGCGGCGAGGTGATCGCTTCCTTCACGCTGGCGATGATCTTCGGCGTGGTGATCGGCACCTTCTCGTCGGTCTATATTGCCGGTCCGGTGCTGATCGCCTTCAAGCTGCGTCCGGAGACTTTCCAGGAACGGGACGCGGAAGTCGAGGCCGCCCGTCCGGTTTCGGGCAAGGTCGAGGCTTAAGGCCAATGTCGTCGTTCTCGCCGTCCGGCAAGGGGATCGTGGTTCGTCCGGCTCATTTTCCCGGGCGCGCGCCGATCGATTCCTACGGCAATGGCGGGTTCCGCTTCGCCGACATGTCGCATCGCGGTTCATTGCTGATGCTCCCTTCCGGGATCTACGGTTGGGAGATGGACGTGGACATGCCGTTGACGGTCGAGAACTTTCGTCGCGTGCTGGAGGATGCCGCCGAGATCGAGGTGCTGCTGGTCGGCACGGGTTCGCAATTGCGCCTGCTTCCGGCCGAACTCAAGGCCGCGCTGAAGGCCAAGGGCATTGCCAGCGATCCGATGGGAACGGGAGCCGCGGTTAGGACCTACAACATCATGCTCGCCGAGCAGCGGGCCGTGGCGGCTGCCCTGATCGCCGTTTGAACCGGGAAGACGTCCTTGAGCAAGGTCGAGACAGCAAAGGGCATCCTCGAGATGTCGGCACTGCGCGACACCGATCGCGACCGCTATCTCGCCTGCCTGTTGACGCCGGCTTTGAGGCGCGATGCAGTGGCGTCGCTCTATGCCTTCAATGCCGAGATCGCCCGCATCCGCGATCTCGTGCGTGAGCCCCTGCCCGGTGAGGTGCGTCTGCAATACTGGCGCGACCTGCTCGCGGGCGCCGCCCATGGTTCGACCGAGGCCAATCCCATTGCCGCAGCGCTCCTGGAGACCATCCGGCAGCATCAACTCCCCCTGACCGCGCTGACCGCCATGATCGAGGCCCGCCTGTTCGATCTCTACGACGACCCGATGGAGACGACCGGGATGTTCGAGGGCTATGCCGGGGAGACGGCGGCGGCGCTCATCCAGCTTGTCAGCCTGGTGCTCGATCCGAAGGCTGCGGCAGATGCGGCGACGATCGCCGGCCATGCGGGCGTCGCGCAGGCGATTGCCGGAAGCCTTCTGCTGATGCCGGTTCATCGGGCGCGGGGCCAGCTCTATCTGCCGCTCGAGATCCTTTCGGCGGTCGGGCTTGATCGCGACGGCTTCCTGGTCGGTGACGACAAGCCGCGGATTTCGGCCGCGATCGAGGCCTTTGCCGGGCTGGGCCTGGATCATCTGCGCAAGGCGCGCCACGGGGGGCCTCTGCCGAAGAGCCTGGTCCCGGCCTATCTGCCGGTGGCATTGTCCGAGACCGTGCTCATTCGAGCGCGGAAGGCAGGCTGGGCCGTCTTTGACGGCGACTTGCGGGAGCCGCAATGGCGCCGGCAGTTGCGCCTGCTGCGCGCCACCTTGATCGGGCGCTTCTGACGCGCCACATTCGCGCAAGGCTCGGCTGTTAAGTCCTCCAATGAAGAACGTGTCGGCGGATGTCCGGCCAAAGCGGGAGGCAAGGCGTGGCGTCGATTACCTGGATCGTTATTTTCCTGCTGGTGGCTGTCTTTGCCTACTATTCGACGCGTATGGCAAAGCAGGCCAATGAGGATGATCTGCACGACTCGGGGCTTGCGATCGTCGAATTCGGCCGTGCCTTTCCCAACGAGGCGATCCGCAGCCTGCACGCCACCGAGGACGGACGCGCCGTGTTCGTGCGGCTGCACGACAACAAGGCCGGGCTCATGCGCAACATGCGCAGCCACTATGCCTGCCATCTGATCGAGCCGGGAACGGTGCGCGTGCGCGACCTGCCGAACGGCCGGGGCTTCGCCATCGAGTTCCTCGATGCGCCTTTCCACAATGGTGAATTCACCTTCGCGACGCCGATCGAGGCCGCGGAGGTCTCGCTTTGGCTGCTGGGCAATTATGTCGGCCATGCCGAGCGGGATGCCCCGGCTGGGGCTATCCCGACGGCCTGACCCGCCACGGTCTGTTCCGTCAGCGTCTCAGGCGTGTTCGCGGGCCAGCCAGACCTTGCAGTCGTCGAGCGCCCGGGCGGCCATCAACTGCCGTTTCATGATCGTCTTGTCCTTGCCTCGAAAGCGCTTGATGCCCTCCGGCTTGACGATCGACCCCGGAGCAAGGTCCGGAAACAGCCCGAAATTGATGTTCATTGGCTGGAAGGAGCGCTTGCCGGGCTCCTCGTCGCTGACGAGATGGCCCCCGGTAATATGGTTGAGCAGGGAGCCCATGGCGGTCGTCTGTGGCGGCGGGACGGGCATTTCACCCTTGCGCCCGGCGGCTGCGAAGCGACCGGCGAGGAGCCCGATCGAGGCACTCTCGACATAGCCTTCACAGCCGGTGATCTGCCCGGCAAAGCGAAGTTCCGGCCGGCTTTTCAGCGCCAGCGTCGGATCCAGCAGGACAGGGGAGTTGATATAGGTATTGCGGTGAAGGCCACCGAGGCGGGCGAATTCGGCGTTCTGCAGTCCCGGGATCATCCGGAAGATTTCCGCCTGCGCGCCGTAGCGCAGCTTGGTCTGGAAGCCGACCATGTTGTAGAGCGTGCCGAGCGCGTTGTCCTGGCGCAATTGCACGACCGCATAGGGCTTGACGGTCGGATTGTGCGCGTTGGTGAGGCCCATCGGTTTCATCGGCCCATGGCGCAAGGTTTCGCGGCCGCGCTCGGCCATCACCTCGATCGGCAGGCAACCGTCGAAATAGGGCGTGCCTTCCCACTCCTTGAAGCCGACCGCGTCGCCGGCAATCAGCGCATCGATGAAGGCATTGTATTGCGCTTCGTCGAGGGGGCAGTTGATGTAGTCCTTTCCCGTGCCGCCGGGCCCGACCTTGTCATAGCGTGACTGGTACCAGCAGATGTCCATGTCGATCGAGTCGCGATAGACGATCGGCGCGATCGCGTCGAAGAAGGCGAGGGCGTCTTCGCCCGTTTCCGCGCGAATCGCCTCGGCGAGATCGGGCGACGTCAGCGGGCCGGTTGCGATGATTGTCGAGCCCCAGTCCTTTGGCGGCAGGCCGGTGATCTCTTCACGCACGACGGTAATCAGAGGGTGTGCCTCGATCGATTGGCTCACCGCCTCGGCAAAGCCGTCTCTGTCGACGGCCAGTGCGCCGCCGGCCGGCACCTGGTGTTTGTCGGCGCAGGCCATGATGAGTGATCCGGCAAGTCGCATCTCTGCGTGAATGACGCCGACGGCATTAGCGGTCGCGTCGTCCGAGCGGAAGGAATTGGAGCAGACCAGTTCGGCAAGGCTGTCGGTCTTATGCGCGTCGGTGCCACGCACGCCGCGCATTTCGTGGAGAATGACCGGAACGCCGGCCTCGGCCGCCTGCCAGGCGGCTTCCGATCCGGCGAGCCCGCCGCCGACGACATGAATGGGGGGAAGAGTGCTTTTCATCATGGCGTGCTGCTTATCACGGGGTAAGCGAAGGGCCAATCCTTTCCGGCCTGCTGCAAGCAGGCAGAGGGAAGACCGTGGGCCAGCCCGGAATCAAGAACGGCACCCGAAGGTGCCGTTCCCGCCGCCAGAAAGCTCAACCTTCGCGATTAGCGAAAGGAGCGAGCGGCGATGTTGCGAATTTCGTAGCGGGTGATGCCGATGTCGGACAGGGCCTGGTTGGACAGGTTGCCCAGTTCGTTCATCGTGCGGCGATAGCTCATCCAGTTCTTGGCAATGCGGATCGGGTTCATGGTCGTTTCCTCGGGTGAATCTCTTGCGCTGATCTCGTGGTTTCCTCCACCTCAGCGATTGAGCGTTTTATACGCCCGTAAAACAATATTGTGCAGTGCAAATTATGAGCGACTGCTATGCAATTGTGCATGGAGTGGCGAATTAAGTGGCAGAGACGCGGAGGTAGGCAATCGTCCGTCCGGACAGGCAACAAAAAAGGCCCCCGAAGGAGCCTTTTCTCATCATCTGGGATGGGGATCAGCCGGCGACGGCGTGCCGTGCAACGCGGCGAATATCTTCGCGGCCAATGCCGAGGTCCCGCAGTTCCCGGTCCGACATGCGTCCGAGTTCGGTGACGGTCTGACGGTACTTGCGCCAGTTGTTGAGCGAGCGTGCGATGTTCATGGTCTTGCCTCTTGTTTCGCGGCTTCCCATCGGGGTGCCGGCCTGAATCTGATAAATGTTATATATGTTGCGGTGCGAAAGACTTGAAGTGACGGAGTCGTATGACTCCTATGCGGCCGTTGCATAGGCCATGGATCGAGGGTCGGTGGAGTTGATCAAGAATTCGCCAGGCGATCGAGCGCCGGCCGGCTCGGAAGTCAGCCTCGGGATAATGTGGGTCGGCGGCTGCGGTGGAGTGAAGACAAAAAAATAACGCTCACCGGGGGAGGAGGATCCGGTGAGCGTCATTTTGACAGACTGACGACTGGGAGGAGGAGTGTCGTCAGTCAAATCGACGCTGCGCTGGGAGGAGGAGTGCGCAGGGTCGAAGGTCGTATCGGCGGAATGTCCGCCGCTTGAGCGGATCGAAGTCATTTCGTTCGCGCTCTGTTGAGACTGACAATAGCGGAAAAATCGATCTTGTGCAGTGCAATATCATCATGGAAGCCATGCGCAAAGTGCATGGTCGGGCCCGCGCCGTTGGTCCCAACTTGGTCGGCGGCCCGGATTGTATTTTGCCGGCGCTCGGCTCAAGAATGGCAGCCATAACCGGAAGGGCGCATTTGGCTTCGCCGAGCGGCCCCGTGGGGCGGAGGGTTACATGTATCGCGGACGATTGAAGCGGGATTTGGCGCTTTGGGTTGAGAAGCAACTGATCGGCCAGGACGTGGCCGACGCCTTGTTGCGCGACCTCGATTCGCGCCGATCGTCCTTCAGCATCAGCGGCGTTCTGATGATCCTGGCCGCCGTGCTGATCGCCGCTTCCATTCTCTTGCTGATCGCCGCCAACTGGCAGGAGATCCCGCGGCTGGTGAAGATCGGCGGGATCGTTGCGCTGATCTGGATCTTTTATGGCCTTGCGGCCATTTCCTTCGCCCGCGGTGCGGATCGCCTTGGCGGCGCCTTGCTGGTCTTGGGTGCGGCCTGCTTCGGCGGGGCGATTTCGCTGATCGGCCAGCTCTACCACCTGTCGGGTGACGCGTTCGACGCCATGCTGCTGTGGTTCGCCATGACCGTGCTCTCGGCAGCAGCGTTCCGGTCGGCCGCGCTGACGGTCATGGCCGGACTTCTGTCCTTTGCCGCCTTCGGCGCCTTTCTCGATCAGTTCGAGGGCGAATGGCACGCGCTCTATGGCTGGTGGCCGGTGCTTGCGAGCCTCGTCATCGGACTGTTGAGCGCCTGGACCGGCGCCGAGCGGGCCCGGCATTTCATCTATCTGCTGTTGCTCGGCTGGTGCGGCTGGCTCTACTCGCTCTGGCCGGAGGTGGGAACGGCGGTGGCCTTTGCCGCGGTCGGACTTGCAGCTTTCGTCGCCGTGACGTTGCCCATGTCGCCGGTTTCTCGGATGCTTGGCGGCCTGGGCGCGGGCCCGGCCTTCTATTCACTGGTGCTGGCCCTGCTCGGCCTCGGGCTGCTGCATCTTGAATGGACCGATGGCGCCGGTCTGGCCCTGCTGGGAATCGTCACCATCGCCGTCACTCTCCTGGCGCTTGCGCTCGACGGGCGCGACAACGGCGCCGTGCGCTATCTCGCCTATGCGGTTTTCGCCGGCGAGGTGCTCTACCTTTCCTTCGTCACGATCGATTCCATGCTCGGCACTTCGGCCTTCTTCCTGCTGGCAGGCCTGGTTGTCGCGGTTCTGGCTATGGTCGTGGTGCGGCTGGAAAGGCTGTTTGCCAAACGGATTTCGGAGGATCGGGCATGAGCGAGCAAGGGTCGAGACGATCAACACTGCGCTATCTGGCGATTGCCCTTGGCCTTTGCGTGCTGCAGACCGCCATTCTCGGCGCGATGATCGAGAGCCGGGCTGGAGTTCTGCGGTCCGGCGACGAGATCCTGCTCAAGACTGCGCCGGTCGATCCGCGCGATCTGCTGCGCGGCGATTATGTCGTTCTTGCCTATGACATCTCGACCATCCCGGTCGCCGTGATCACGGGCGAACGTCCGGTCGATGCCGGCTGGCAGACGATGCAGGTGCGGCTGCGGCCGGGAAGCGACGGCTATTGGACCGTCGCCGAGGCCGCCTTCGGCGCGCTTGCACCGCAGGACGGAAGCGTCATCCTCGAGACGCAGCGCTTCCGCTATTACGGCGCGGGCGAACTTGCGGCCAGCGCCGACGCAAGCCTCAGGGTCGACTACGGCATCGAGCGCTTCTATGTGCCGGAAGGCGAGGGCTACGATATCGAAACGGCGCGCAATGCTGGGGAAGTGGCGGTCGTCGCACGCGTCGGCAAGGGCGGGCAGAGCCAGATTCGCGAATTGCGCATGGGCGGCGTGGCGCTCTACGAGGAGCCGCTTTATTAGAGCAATTCCAGCAGAAGTGCGAAGCGGTTTTGCGTCCGGATTTGCGTGAAAAAAGAAGAGATAGAGCATCGAAGGCGCTCCGTCTTCGCGGGAGATGCTCTGGCACGGGGTGCTCGTTCCGGTGGGGAGGGGACTTTGACCGCGCGGGTCGGGGCCTTAATGCGCAATCGTCCACTCTGATGACGGCTCAGTTCGCTGCGCTGCCGTTCAGCAGGCCATCGATATGCTCGGCCAGTTCGCGAACCTCGTCCTCCGCGTCGATCGGCACGACGCCGACCACCGAACAGAGATCGGAGACATATCCATTGATGGTCTGCCGCACGCAGCTCAGATAGCGGTCCGGCTGCACGCCGGCGGCGATCATCTCCTCCTGCGTCACCGGGTCGCGCGGCGGAAGAAGCCGCGCATCGCCGATCTTCAGGCCGACCGTTGGCCCATAGCTGCGGAAATTACGCTTGTATTGGGAGGCGATGACCAGCGATCCAGGCTCGGGGCCGAGGCCGTTGCGGTGAAGCCGCTTGGCGGCAATCCAGATTTCGGCGAGGCGGCGGGAGATCGGGGTCGCCAGCGCCTCCTTCCACACGGATATGGGGTAGCGCCCGCTTAGTTGATCCTCCGCCATTTCCGTGAGTTGGCGAAGGCTTGGCCGGCTGCGGGCTGTCGAATCGATCTTGCCCGCCCGCACATGAAAGTATTTCTCCTGTAGTGCTGGATTATAGAACATCCATTTTCCGAGATGGACGTCGTAGAGCCGCCCATCGATGCGGCAGCGTTTCGTCCATGTATTGAGCGCTATGGTGGAATAGACGATGCAGGTCAGGGGAGATGCCATTGCCGAGCTTCGCGATGGGGACATTATGACGTTTTGATGACGAAAAGCGCATCTCACCGGGAATGTAAAGCAGCAATTTTGGATATACCTTCCGTGATGCCGCGGGAAACGTGCCCCTGGCCGCGATGACCACACGGTCGGGATCCTTGGGGTGTGCCGTTCCGATGGCCCTGCGCGGCGGGCTCCTTTCCTGCCGTCTTTCCTCGGGAAGCCGCCGCCAGAACCGTCATTTTTCCTTTGCGCGGGCAAAAACGGGTGATATAGAGACGCGCGCTCCGGAGGGGCATGCGCAACGGCTGCATGCATTTTCTTTGGACGCGGGTATGGTGAAATTGGTAGACACGCCAGATTTAGGTTCTGGTGCCGCAAGGCGTGGGAGTTCAAGTCTCTCTACCCGCACCAGATTTGCCGAGCGGGGCGGTGCGAGGCGGACCGGGGACGATCCCGCCACTCCTTTCACCGATTTGCCTGGCAGGAATGCTTGAAGACTGCGCCGCAGCCACGTCCGGGAACAGAAGATTCCGGCGTCGTGCTCAGGGAAACAACCGGCTGTCCGAGCACGGCCGCCACGACATGAAGGTAAGAACATGCAGGTTATCGAAACGCTCGCTGAAGGGCTGAAGCGCGAAATCAAGGTCGTCATCCCGGCCAAGGACATGGAAGCTCGCATGAACGAGCGCCTGGCCGAGACCAAGGACAAGGTCCGCATCAACGGCTTCCGTCCGGGCAAGGTTCCGGTCGGTCACCTGAAGAAGATGTACGGCAAGTCGATCATGGCCGAACTGGTCAACGAGATCATCCGCGACAAGCCGTCGGCGATCCTGTCGGAGCGCGGCGAAAAGTCGGCGACCCAGCCGGAAATCGCCATGACCGAGGACGAGGCCGAAGCCGACAAGATCCTGTCTGCCCAGGCAGACCTCGAATTCACCCTGTCCTACGAGATCATTCCGCCGATCGAGCTGAAGTCGGTCGACGGCATCAAGGTCACCCGCGAAGTGGTCGAGGTTTCGGATGCGGAAGTCGTCGAGCAGATCGAGAAGATTGCCGAAAATGCCCGCACCTTCGAAACCAAGAAGGGCAAGGCCGCCGAAGGCGACCGCGTGACCATGGATTACCTCGGCAAGGTCGACGGTGTCCCGTTTGACGGCGGCAAGGACGAAGATGCCGAACTGGTCATCGGTTCGAACCGCTTCATCCCCGGTTTCGAAGACCAGCTCGTCGGCCTGAAGGCTGGCGATGAAAAGGTCATCACCGTGACCTTCCCGGCCGACTATCCGGCCGCCAATCTCGCCGGCAAGGAAGCCACCTTCGACATCACCGTCAAGGAAGTGGCAGCGCCTGCCGCAATCGAACTCAACGACGAACTCGCCTCCAAGCTCGGCATCGAATCGCTCGACAAGCTGAAGGAAATCGTCCGCGGCCAGATCGAGAGCCAGTACGGCAACGTCACCCGCCAGAAGGTCAAGCGTCAGATCCTCGACCAGCTCGACGAACTCTACAAGTTCGACACGCCCTCCAAGCTCGTCGACGCCGAGTTCGAAAACATCTGGCGCCAGATCAACACCGATCTCGCGCAGTCGGGCAAGACCTTCGCCGATGAAGACACGACCGAGGAAGAAGCCCGCACGGAATACCGCACGCTCGCCGAGCGCCGCGTCCGCCTGGGTCTCGTTCTGTCGGAAATCGGTGAAAAGGGTGGCGTCGAAGTCACCGAGGACGAAATGCAGCGCGCGCTGTATGCCCAGCTGCAGCAGTTCCCGGGCCAGGAAAAGCAGATCCTCGACTTCTTCCGCAACACCCCCGGCGCTTCCGCCTCGCTGCGCGCGCCGATCTTCGAAGAAAAGGTCATCGACAAGCTGCTGGCCGAGATCGACGTGACCGACAAGAAGGTCTCCAAGGAAGAGCTGCTGGCCGACGACGAAGCCGAAGAAGGTGACAAGCCGGCCAAGAAGGCCGCCCCGAAGAAGAAGGCTGCCGCCAAGGCCGACGACGCCGCTGACGGCGAAGAAGCCGCAGCGCCGAAGAAGAAGGCCGCTCCGAAGAAGAAGGCCGCCGAAGGCGACGCCGAGTAAGCTTCGGATTGTTGAACGGACAAGTGGAAAGGCCGCCCGGTGGGGCGGCCTTTTTGCGTTGGGGGGGAATTCCGACCTACAATGTCCCGAGCCTCGAAAGAACAAGAGTTGACGATCCTTATGCGGGTAAATCAATTGTCGCCGACAACGCCGGTATGTTTGATCAGTGGCCTCTTTCTTCGTAATCGATGGCGGCTGACCTGATGCGTGGACGTGCAACATTGATGAAGGCATTCACACGCTCGGCCAGCCAAGAGAACGCCTCAGCCTTACCTTCGGACGTGTTCAGATCAGCAAATGATCTGCTCTCTGCGACGGTTTCCCGCCCGTTTCGCTCGATGACCTTCGCCGAGCCCCCCAGTTCGCCTTTGATCTCGTCCCACGCGTCCACGATGGTTTGCATTGCATACTCGCCCGCACTGCTACGGCTTGCCGAAAGGAAAATGCCAACCGAGTTCTTGGCCTTCTCTCGATACACTGTAAGCCATGAGCTTCCATTTGGCGCGGGCAGCATCACTGAAATGTAGCCCACCCGGCTCGGTCTCGGGAATGGTTGCTCGGGATCGTCTATCCGAAGATGTTGAAGGAACTCGCTCCAGAACTGGAGGCGTTCGGAACCGTTCGCTTCACGATCGGGATCGAGATCGTGTCGGTTTTCCAATGTAGCAAGGTCGCCGTCGACCACTCGATGCCCATCTGGTACGGAGATTACGGTTCTCTCGATCGAAATCGTTCTAGCTAGAACACGTGGGGTTAAGAGGAGACCACCGTCCGGCAGAGTAAAAATCGGGATCTCAACTAGCCCCATGGAGAAGTGGAGGCCGGCATGACGTTGGAGATACTCAGCTATGGCCTCGACCCCCTCGCGAATACCGTCACCGACAATCAGAAGCAGAATGCGCCCTCGACGGAGGTTGACACTGAGCGCGTCGTTGAAGGCTATCTCATCGATGGTCGGATCGACAGCGCGCACCAGATCTAGCATCGTGTTACCCGGTGTTCCTAGGCGGCGGCTGACCTCGCGCTGGAGATCTGAACATGTCCAACGACTCAGTTCCTTTGCGTAGTCGACAATCTGCCCAACTACCTCACGGCGGCCTTCTGGGTTCCTCCAAAGCTTGCACTCGACGAGGACCGGTAGGCCCGACGGGGTAACCAGGAAGTTGTCTATAGGGCCGGCGGGTGTCATCAACTCCCGGCAGATCGCCACTGGCTGTTTGAATGAGGGATCGATTTCTGCGATCGGGAGCGATCCCGGATAATTATGCACGAGGTCCTGAATCTGGGCCTCGCTGACACCGCCTTGGCTTGCTGTGAGGCTGAGTTGGCTCAGGACAGTCGTGGAGCCTTCTTTTAGAACTACGGGGGCGGCATGCTTTCGAGACAATGAATTCCTCCAGTACTTACCAGCACAGTAAGCTGGACCTGCTATGCCTGCGTGTACGCATGTTCGTCGAACATCACGAGGAGGGTGAATTAACCAGGGCGCGAGCGGCCGGGCGGTTCTTCGTTTTCCTCTTCGGATCTTTATATGAGATGCGTAGAAGTATCGTTTGAGACAAAACTAAACGGGATCGATCTATTTCCACCATGATTGTGAAGAACGGAGCGCTATTGCCCGGTCAGTAAGACCTTGCTGCCATCACTAAGTCAGAAGATGACGGAAGGGACAAGAGCGGCGCAGGTTTTGGGCGTTGGTTGCATCTGATGAGGGCCACCCCACAGCGCACGCCCCTGCAGTTCCCCCATCCGGTTCCACGCATCCAGGCCTGCAATCTTGTAGGCTTCCGCGAGCGTCGGATAGTTGAAGGTGTTTTCTACGAAATATTCGACCGTGCCCTTGAGGTTCAGCACGGCCTGGCCGATGTGGACGCGTTCGGTGGGCCTTCGCCGGCGATGGGGACGCCGAGCGGGCGGCGGGTCTTCAGCGAGAAGATCATCTTCAACAGGCCGCCCTGAGGCCCTTGCCCCCTCAGATCAGCCTCAGCCCCCTCAGGCTCGCATGGCCGTCGCGGCCGATGATGATGTGGTCGTGGACGGTGATGCCGAGCGGTTTGGCGGTGTCGACGATCATCTTCGTCATGTCGATGTCGGCGCGCGACGGGGTCGGATCGCCGGACGGATGGTTGTGCATCACCCATTTTAATCTACTATTATATTGAATATGCTATATATTAATACTTTTTGAGAGTAGGTGGGGACGTCGTTCGGGGTATGTAGGTCGTGCTCTAGTATGATCATCACGCTTGATCCTCTACCTGCACGTCGGTTCGAGCCAAAACACGGCAGTTCACTTTGTTCTTTTCGTCCCAGGCATCGAGCTCGCTCTCAGGATAGAGTACCGCTTTGCCAATCTTGACGAACGATGGACCAATCTTCATGGATCTCCAGTTCCGCAGGGTTCCGGGCGAAACTGTTCCGCGATAGCGCTGAGAAACCTCCTCGGGTGTAAGAAATCTGTTGTCTGCCATGATGGTCTCCTCGCGTTGGGTACCACGCGGTGACTGGGTGACTAGATGCGGCAGCGTTCTTCAGTCACGGTCAGCGAGCGTCTAGGCTGTTCGTTCATTTGCGGTCACGGATGAACATGCGCCCTCTTAAAAAGCGGAGAAAGCAGAAAACTACTATCGTAGGGTTGCCGGTTAGTCCCGGCTAAACATCGGTGGGTTTGCTGATCGGCGTCGATCTATGATTTGTCAGAGGAGGATGCTCTGAAACGAGCTTCCCATCTGGCCCCCAGTGTCGTGACAATCAATACATGCAGAAAGTGACGCCCGATAATTGACGCATCGCGTGAGTCCGCTTAAATTTGTTTGTGATCGCTTACTAACCAAAGAGGCGCCCCGTGCGCAAGTCAGCAAAACTCCGCAAGGCCGAGATCGTGGCCACCGTGCTCGATCTGACCGACCGGATCGGGCCGGACCGGGTGACGACAGGCGCCGTCGCGTCGCAGATCGGCGTCACGCAGGCGGCGCTGTTTCGGCATTTTCCGACCAAGGCGGCGCTGTGGCAGGCCGTGGCCGAGCATGTCGCCGAGCGGATGACAACGGCCTGGGACGAAGCTCTCAACCTCGGCAACGCGCCGGTTATCCGGTTGCGCGCACTGATTGCCGCGCAATTCGCGCAGATCGCTGCGACCCCCGCCCTGCCGATGCTGCTGTTCTCACGTGAACTGAACGTCACCAATGCGGAACTGCGCGCCACGTTTCACGGCAGGCTCACGGCCTTTCGTGGCCTGCTTGCGCGGGAGGTCGGCGCCGGGCAGCAGGCGGGCGTGCTTTGGGACGACGTCGCCGCAAACGATGTGGCGGTGCTGCTGACCGCACTCGTGCAGGGGTGGCAATCCGCTGGGCGCTCGGCGCGCGCGATTTCAACCTTCGCGAGGAGGGATTGCGGCTGTTCGACGTGCAATGCCGGCTTCTGGCTGTGCGAGGAGAATAGACGATGCGGCGCATCTCGTTGTTGGGCGTGGTGCTGGCGGCCGCCGTTGGGGTCGGCTTCCTGTTCTTCACGGAGCGCCCGCTGACGGTGACGGTCGTTCAGCCCGTACACGATGTGACCCTTCGCATCTACGGGCTCGGCACCGTCGAGGCGCGCATCCTCAGCCGTGTCGGCTTCGAGGTGGGCGCCGCGCTGACCCGGCTTTCCGCCGATGCTGGGGACAGCGTGACTAAAGGGCAGGAGCTTGCCGTACTTCATTCCACAGAGCAGGAAGCGCGCGTGGCGCGCGCCCGCGCGGCGGTGGCGGCGAACGAGGCCAATCTTGCCAAGGCCGGCGCGGCGGTGGTGCGCGCCCGCGCCGTGCTGGCCGAGCGCGAGGCGGCGAACCGGCGCCAGCAAGGGTTGGTGCAGCGGGATGTCGCCTCGGCGCAGCGCGCGGAGGAAACGCAGCGCGACGAGGACGTGGCCCGCGCCGATCTGGCGGTGGCCGAGGCGGATGTCGCAGTGATCCAGGCGCAAGGCGCGGATGCGGCGGCGGCCCTGCGGCAGGAGGAAGCCTTGCTCGCCCACCACCGGCTGGTCGCGCCCTTTGATGCACAGGTCGTGACCCGCCATGCCGAGGCGGGCACGGTGGTGAAGGCCGGCGATCCGATCTTCACCCTGATCGACCCGGCCACCATCTGGATCCAGGCTTATGTCGACGAGGAGCGCGCCGGCCAGCTTGCCATAGGCCAGCCGGGCACGATCCGGCTACGGTCCCAGCCTTCGGCCGAGTTCCACGGTTCCATCGCCCGCATCGGCATCGAAAGCGACCGGGTGAACGAGGAGCGCCGCGTCTGGCTGACCTGCTCCGACTGCCCCGCCGAGATGTTCCTCGGCGAACAGGCCGAGGTGCGCATCACCACCGGCAACAGGGACAGCGCGCTGATGGTTCCCGAAGTCGCCATCACCGGCTTCGACGGCCATCGCGGCATGGTCTGGACGGTGCAGGACGGCCGCCTTGCGCGGGTGGGGCTGACCTTCGGCGCCCGCGATGACCGCGGCCGGGTCGAGGTCACCGGCGGCCTGCCCGAAGGTGCCACCATCGTCGCCGGCCCGCCCAAAGGCGCGGCCGAGGGCCGGCGCGCCCGTACCAGCGAGGCGCCATGAACCTCGCGCTCAAGGACATCCGCCATGGCCTGTTCCGGTTCGTGCTGACCTGTTTCGGGCTGGGGCTGCTGATGACGGTCGTGCTGGCGATGATCGGTATCTATAACGGCCTCGTCTCGGACGCGCTGGCGGTGGTAAAGGCACCTGCCGCAGATGTCTGGGTGGTGGAGGCCGGCACCAAGGGACCGTTCGCGGAAGCCTCCAGCATCCCCGCCGACACGCGCGACGCGGTGGCGCGGATGCCCGGCGTGGCCGAGGCCGGCGCGGTCAACTATCAGAACCTCGAAGCGCCTCATGCCGGGCGCACGCTGCGACTCTATGTCGTCGGCTACGAGCCGGGCCGCCCCGGCGGGCCGCAGGCGATCGCCGAGGGGCGCGGCATCGGCGCCGGTCATTTCGAACTGGTGGCCGACCGCAAGACCGGCCTGCTGCCCGGCGAGACGATCCGGCTCGGGCGCAACCGCTTTACCGTGGTCGGGCTGGTCGAAGGGGCGATGAACTCGGGCGGGGATCCGGCGGTCTATGTGACGCTGGCCGACGCGATGGCGCTTCAGACTGAACTCGACCCCGCCGCCCAGCGGGTGCAGGCCGCGCGCGGGGCTGTCTCCGTCAAGTCCGCATCGGTCGCCGCCATAATTGCCCGCATGGCACCGGGCGCCGATGTCGATCTGCTGACCGCGACCGTGCGCCAATGGAAGCACCTCGCCGCCATGACCCAGGCCGAACAGGAGGAACTGCTGCTGGCCTCGGTCGTCGACAAGGCGCGCCGCCAGATCGGGCTGTTCCTCGGCATTCTGCTGTCCGTCAGCGCCGTGGTGATCGCCCTCATCATCTACACCATGACCATGGAAAAGCTGAAGCAGATCGCCACGCTGAAGCTGATCGGCGCGCCCGACCGCACCATCATCGGGCTGATCGTGCAGCAGGCGATGATCCTTGGCGCTTCGGGCTGGGGGATCGGGCTGCTGCTGATCCTGACGGTCAAGGACTATTTCCCCCGCCGCGTCGTGCTGGAGCCGTTCAACGCCATGGTCCTAGCCGGGATCATCGCCGCCGTCTGCCTCTTGTCCTCGGCGCTTGGCGTGCGGGCGGCGATGAAGGTCGATCCGGCCACCGCGCTGGGGGGCTGAGATGGCGCTTGGCGACACCCTGATCGAAGTCACAGGCGTGGCCAAGCATTTCGGCGAGGGCGAAACCCGCGTCGATGCCCTGCGCGCGGTCGATCTGACGGTGCGCGCCGGCGAGGTGATCGCCCTGCTGGGGCCATCGGGGTCGGGCAAGACGACGCTGCTCAACGTCATCGGCTGCATCCTTGCCCCCTCGGCGGGCCGCGTGGTGCTGGATGGCGAGCCGGTGTTCGACGGCAAATGGCTGCGGCGTGATCTGCGCCGGCTGCGGCTGGACAAGATCGGCTTCATCTTCCAGTCGCATAACCTGCTGCCCTTCCTGACCGCGCAGGAAAACGTCTCGGTGGTGCTGGACCTTGCCGGCTGGCCCCCTGACGAAGGCCGGGCACGGGCGCGTGAATTGCTGGATTATCTGGAGGTCGGCCATCGCGCGATGGTCAAGCCCGCGCTGCTGTCGGGGGGCGAGGCGCAGCGCGTGGCGATTGCCCGCGCGCTGGCCAACCGCCCCCGCATCATCCTTGCCGACGAGCCCACTGCCGCGCTGGACGGCGCGCGCGCCGGGCTGGTGATGGACCTCATGCGCCGACTGGCCGTCGAGCAGGAGGCCTGCATCGTCACCGTCACCCATGACGAAAAGATCTTCGACCGCTTCGACCGCCTGATCCACCTGCGCGACGGCCATCTGGTCAGCGCGTGACGGGCTTGCGGGGAGGCAGACATGACCACAAGACCCTGCACCCCGATCCTGCAACTTCACCCGTCCTTGAAAAGGCACAACCAAGATGCAACCGACATCCTATTCCAGACCCCAGATCATCCTGCATTGGGTCATTGCAACCCTCGTCTTTTTCCAGATCTTCATGCATGACGGCATCGTCGGGGCATGGGACGGGCGGATGGACGGCACGCTGCCGAACCAGCCGACGATCAATCCCCATGCCGTTGCCGGCGCGCTGATCCTGGTTCTCGTCCTGTGGCGGCTGGTGCTGCGCCGTCGGCGCGGCGTTCCGGGCCTGCCGGAAGGCGAGCACCCGGCCCTGAAGGCTCTGGCAACGGGCACGCATGCGGCCCTCAACCTCCTGCTGATCCTGATGGTGCTTTCCGGCGCGGCCGCCTGGATGACCGGCATCGAGGCAATCGGCGATGCCCATTCCATCGCGCGGTTGGTCCTGGTTCCGCTGGTCATCCTGCATATCCTCGCGGCGCTTTACCATCATTTCTGGCTCAAGACCGATGTGCTGCGGCGCATGCTTGGCCGGCCCTGAGGCGCGGTCCGTTCCGCGTATCGCACCCCATGACCCATGGCGGGCCGGGTCACACCCACCCGGCCGATCCCCAAACCCCGGAGGAAGACATGACGACAAGATCGCGCACCCTGACCATTACCGCCGCCGTGGCGACGGTCTTTGGCCTCCTGACCATCGTTTCGGGCGGCAGGGCGCTGTTCGGCGGCGTCGATATGGGTGCAGCGGTGCCCTTCGTTCTGTGGTTCAACTTCCTTGCCGGGTTCGCCTATGTTCTGGCTGGAATCGGCCTGTGGCGCGGCGCGGGCTGGGCACCGATGCTGTCGCTGGGCATCGCGCTGGCGACAGTGGCGGTCTTTACCGCCTTTCTGTGGCATGTGGTCTCGGGGGGCGCATGGGAGGCGCGCACCATGGGCGCGATGATCCTGCGCAGCAGCATCTGGATCACGATTGCCGCACTTGCCTTTCGCGGCCGCCGCACCCACTGATCAAGGCATAAACCCAAGCCAGCCAGCGACTGCGGCCCCATGCCGCAGTCGTGCCAGCCAGGACCCTGACATGACCAAATCCTCTTCCATCGACCTGTCCATGGCCCTTTCGCTGGCCACCGTGCTGGGCCTCGCAATGGCGGCTGCCGGGCGGTGGCTGCCGGGCGAGGCATGGGCACCCATCGAGCTTCCGGGTCTGGTGCTTGCCTATCTGGCTGGTGGCCTGCCGACCGGCTGGCGCGCGCTTTCGACCCTGTGGCGCGAGCGGGTGCTGGACATCGACCTGCTGATGATCGCCGCCGCCATTGCCGCCGCAATCGTCGGTGCCCCGTTCGAGGGCGCGGTGCTGCTGACGCTGTTCAGCATCTCGACCACGCTGGAGGAGCGCGCGCTTGGCCGGGCGCGCCGCGCCATCGAGGCGCTGATGGCGCTGCGCCCCGAGACCGCCTTGCGCAAGACCGCCAACGGCACCGTCGAGGAGGTGCCCGCCGAGGTGCTGGCCGTCGGCGATGTGGTGGTGCTGCGCCCCGGTGCGCGGGTGCCCAGCGATGGCGTGGTCGTCACCGGGCGCGGTGGCATCGACGAGGCCAATATCACCGGCGAATCCATGCCCGTGTCGAAAGAGGCCGGCGCGCAAGTGTTCGAGGCCACGATCAATCTGGATGGCGTGCTGGATGTCGAGGTCACGCGTAGCGTCAGCGACAGCACCATCGCCCGCATGATCCGGCTGGTGACCGAGGCGCAGGCCGCCCGCGCCCCGTCCGAGCGGTTCAGCGAATGGTTCGGGCAACGCTACACGGTCGCCGTCATGGCGGGCGCGATGCTCGCCTTCGCCGCCTTCTATTTCCTGGGACACGACTGGGAACAGGCGCTTTACCGGGCTGCGACATTGCTGGTCGCGGCCAGCCCCTGCGCCATCGTCATCTCGGTTCCCGCCGCCATCCTGTCGGCGCTGTCGGCGGCGGCGCGGGGCGGTGTTCTGTTCAAGGGCGGCGGCGCGCTGGAGACGCTGGCCGAGGTCGATATCTTCGCCTTCGACAAGACCGGCACCCTGACCACCGGCCGCGCTGCGGTGACGCGGCTGGTCGCGCTGGACGGCGATCAGGCCGGCTTCCTGTCGCTGCTTTCCGGGCTGGAGGCGCATTCCGAACACCACATCGCCGCCGCCATCCACCGCGAGGCCCTGGCCCGCGACTTGCAGCCGGTCGCGGTGACGGATGTGAACGCAAGGCCCGGCATCGGCATCGAAGGCCGCGATGCCTCTGGCCCGGTCTGGGCCGGCAACCCCTATCTTGCGCAGGCGATGGGCGCCCCGCTGGATCACCCCGCCCTGCAATCCTTGGCCGAAGGCGCGGACACCGTGGTATATCTGGGCCGTGGCGCGCAGGTGCTGGGCGCGGTCACCGTCGCCGATGCGCCGCGCGGCAGTTCGGCCCCGGCGCTGGCGGCTTTACGCAAGGGGGGCGTGCGCCGCATCGTGATGATGACCGGCGACCGCCGCCCGGTCGCACTGCGCATCGGCACGCAGCTTGGCCTTGCCCCCGACGAGATCCACGCCGAAATGCTGCCCGAGGACAAGGTTCGCGCGGTCGGTGCGCTGACCGACAGCGGCAAGGTCGCCTTTGTCGGCGACGGGGTGAACGACGCCGCGGCGCTGGCCCGCGCCGATATCGGCATCGCCATGGGCGCGGCGGGGTCCGAGGTGGCGCTTCAGGCCGCCGATGTGGCGCTGCTCTCCGAGGATATGGAGCGGCTGGCCGATGCGCAGCGCCTGTCGCGCCGAACCTCAAGGGTGATCCGGCAGAACCTGACCTTTGCCATCGGCGCCATGGTGGTTCTGGTCATCGGCGGGCTGTTCTTCGACCTGCCCTTGCCGCTGGTGGTGATCGGCCATGAAGGCGGCACGGTGCTGGTGGTGCTGAACGGGCTGCGGCTGCTGTCGGACCCGATCCGCCGGCCCAAGGCACCGGCGGGCGGACAGGCATTGCCGGGCGCGGCGCTGCCGGCCTGACCGGCGGGGCATTAGTCCCGAAAGGCGCGCAGATGGGGGAAATCGCCCCTTTGCAGATACGCCTCCTCCTCGGGCGTCGAGTTGCGGCCAAGGGTGGCGTTGCGATGCGGGTGGCGGCCAAAGCTGGCGATGACGCGGCGCACCTTGCCGGCCTGATCGACCAGCGAGGCATAGAGCGGGCGCAAGGCCGACGGCCCGCGGGCGGCAATGTCGCGCCGCAGGGCAATCAGCCGGTCGATCCGGGCCAGATGGTCCGGCCCCTCGGCATGGCCCAGAGGCTGGGTGAAGGCGATCTGGAACCACGGCAGGCCAAGTGCCGCCCAGTCTCCGTTTTCCAGCCCCGCCAGCGCCTGCGCCAGTGCTGCCGGGTCTTGCGCATATGCAAGCGCGCTGCCCCGCCACAGCGAGCGCGGGAACTGGTCCAGCACCACGATCAGCGCCAGCCTGCCCCCGGGCGTTGCCGCCCAATGATCCAGCGCCCCCGCCGCGCCGCGTTCGGTCAGCGGGCCGAACCGCGCCGCAATCTCACCGTCCGCGCCGCCATGCATCCGCCAGCGCCACAGCTTGGCATGGCGGTCGGGGTCGATGTCCAGCGCGCGGCCCTCGGGGAACCAGAAATCCAGAACCTCGCGGATGTCCCGAACATCATTGCTATCGGTCATGTCATCCCCCATGAAAACGCCCCCGCGCCATGGACACGGGAGCGGAATTGTCGATGAGGCACAAGCGCCTAGGCGGTCGCGGGCACCGCTGCCTGCGCAGGCCGGCGTCCGCCGGGACCGCGCGGGACGCGCAGCAGGCGCATGGCGTTGGCGATCACCACCAGTACCGAAAGCTGATGGATCAGCATGCCCTCGGCCATATGCACATCGCCGTTGAACACGCCCGCCAGCAGCCCGGCCACAGTCAGCAGCGCGATGGCCAAGTTCTGGCGCATATTGCGCAGCGTCGCGCGGGAAATCGCCATGGCCTCGGGCAGTTTCTCCAGATCGTCGGCCATCAGCGCAATGTCGGCGGTCTCGATCGCCACGTCCGAGCCCACGGCCCCCATGGCGATGCTGGTGTCGGCGGCAGCCAGCGCCGGGGCGTCGTTGATGCCGTCGCCGATCATGGCGACATGGCGGCCCTCGGCCTGAAAGTGGCGGATCAACTCCAGCTTGTCCTCGGGCAGCAGCCCGGCATGAACCTCGTCGATGCCGATTTCGGCGGCGATGGCGTGGGCGGCCTGCGGCTGGTCGCCGGTCAGCATGGCGATGCGCCCCACCCCGATATCGCGCAGCCGGGCGATGGCGCTTTGGGCCGAAAGCCGGGGCTGGTCGGACAGCCCGAAGATGCCCGCGATGCGCCCGTCCAGCGCCACGATGATCGGCGTGCGCCCGCGGCCCAGAACCCCGGCCAGCGCGGCCTCGGCCTCGGCGTCGAAACCGATGCCCAGCCGGTCGAACAGCCGCCGGTTGCCGGCCGCGACCTGCCGCCCGTCGTGGTGGACCACCAGACCCATGCCAGCCACTTCCTCGACCGTCTCGGGCGCGGGAATCTCGCCCTCGGCACGGCCGGCCTCGATAATCGGGCGGCCCAGCGGGTGGTCCGAGCCGGATTCGGCGATCGCCGTCCAGTGCAGCAATTCGGCACGATCGATGCCGCCAAGAGGCACGATCTCGACCAGGCTGGGGCGGCCCTCGGTCAGGGTGCCGGTCTTGTCCAGCGCCAGCATGTCGATGCGGCCGGCGCTTTCCAGATGCTGCCCGCCCTTGATGAGGATGCCCGAGCGCGCCGCCCGCCCGATGCCGGCGACGATGGAGACCGGCGTCGAGATCACCAGGGCGCCCGGACAGGCCACCACCAGAAGGGTCAGCGCGAGGCGAATATCCTGCGTCACCGCCCAGGCACCCAGCGCCAGCACCATGATGCCGGGCGTATACCATTGGGCGAAACGCTCGATCATGCGCTGGCTGGGGGCGCGTTCCTCCTGCGCCTCTTCGACGCGGCGGATGATCCGGGCCAGCGTGGTATCGGCGCCGATGCCGGTGGCGCGGATGCGCAGCACGCCATTTTCCGCGATGGTGCCGGCATGGACGTGGGAGCCGGGGGCTTTCTCGGCCGGGATCGGCTCGCCGGTGATGGCGGCCTCGGACACGGCGGCGTTACCGTCGATCACCTCGCCATCGACGGGGATGCGGTTTCCGGCGCGCACGAGCACGACCTCATTCGGCTGGACGGCACTGGCGGCAATCTCGACCGGCTGGCCGTCGCGGATCACGGTGGCGACCTCGGGCGCGGCCTTCAGCAGATCGGCCAGCGCGCCACGGGTCTGGCGCAGGGTGCGGGCTTCAAGCCAGGCGCCGAAGCTGAACAGGAAAGTAACGGCGGCCGATTCCCAATATTCGCCGATGAACAGCGCGCCAATAGCCGCAACGGTCACCAGCAACTCGATCGAGAAATGGCGAATTCGCAGCGCGTGGAACGCCCGCCAGGCGATGTCAGAGCCGGCGATAAAGGCCGCCGCCAGCATAGATGCCGCCCAGAGCCCGCGCAGGCCGAACCCGTAAAGGGCGATCAGGCCCAGCACGATCAGGCTGCCGCTGATGATGGTCAGCCACTTCCTGCGGCTGGCCGACTGGTGAAGAATTGTCAGGATAGGGGTCAACATGCGGGGCCTCGTGATGTGAAGGCCCGGCCGCGCGGGCAGGCACGGCCGGGCTGGAAGGGATGGGTCAGAATGCGGCGGGGCGGGCCTCGTAGCCGGTGGATTTCACCACCGAGACAAGGGCCTCGACCGGGGCGGATGCGGGGTCATGCTCGACCTCGATGCGGCCGGTGTTGAAATGCACCTTGGCGGCGGTCACGCCGGGAGTTGCCGCCAGCGCCTTCTCGATCTTGGTGACGCAGGAGGGGCAGGAAAATTCGTCGCTGCGCAGGATGGTCTTGGTCATGGCTGGTTCCTTTCATGTCGCCGCCCGGTGGGGCGGTCATTGCTTGTGAACTCAAGATATGCTGTCCTTTCAGGATCAGGAGTGGCAATTTCGACAAGGGATCATTGCATGAATGCACAGGCGCAGGATTGGGACGATCTGCGGTTGTTTCTGGCCGTGGCGCGGGCGGGGTCGCTTTCAGGGGCGGCGCGCAGCCTTGGCGTTACCCATTCCACCGTCTTTCGCCGCATCGGCGCGTTCGAGGCGCGGTTGCGGGTGCGGCTGTTCGACCGGCTGCCCGGCGGCTATGCTCTGACCCAGGCGGGCAAGGAGATGCGCGATTCCGTCATCCGCATCGAGGAAGAAATCACCGCGCTGGGGCTGAAGGTTACCGGACAGGACCAGCGGCCCACTGGGACGATCCGCATCACCACGACCGACCTGCTGGCGGTGGGTGTGCTGCCCCGCCACGTCGCCGCCTTCCGCGCCGAATGGCCCGAGATCGAGATCGAGGTGGTGGTGGCGGATACGGTGCTGGACCTGACCCGGCGTGAGGCCGATGTCGCGTTGCGGCTGGGCAATCCGGGGCAGGAAACGCTGGTCGGGCGGCGTGTCGGGCGGCTTGCCTTCGCTGTCTATGGTGCGGCGGGCCTTCATGCGCGGGGGGCGGACGATCCGGCCGATGGCGACTGGATCGGCTACGGCTCGGCCCATGGTCCGCTCAGCCGCCGCCTGGCCCGCTGGTGGCCGGATGCGCGACAGGTTTACCGGACAAACTCGATCATCGCCGCCCATGCCGGTGCGAAGGCGGGGATCGGACTTGCCGCCTTGCCTTGCGTGATCGCCGATTGCGACCCCAGCCTGATCCGCGCCGCCGCGCTGCCCGAGGACTTCATGCTGGACCTGTGGTTGCTGATTCACGAGGATCTGCGCCAAACCGCGCGCATCCGCCTGTTTCTGGACTTCATGGCGACGGCCCTGGCGGCCGATGCCGACCTGCTGGAGGGGCGCTGCCCGTGCAAGACAAGGCCGGCGCAGGCGTGACGCCCGCGCCGGCCCATGCCTGCGCCCGTGGCGTCAGTCGATCATCTGCCAGCCGGGATGCTCGAAATGCTCGCCATAGGCGTTCAACGCCTGAACAATCGTCACCGCGCCAGTCTCGACCTCGCCGGCCTCCAATGCCGAGATGCCGGTCATCACCTCACCAAGGACGATATGGAACTGCTCGTCTACCTCGGGTTCCAGCACACAGTTCTCGACCATGAAATCGACCTGCTTCTGGACATCGGCAGCGACCCCATTCGCGGCATCGGCAGGCAGGGTGCCGTTGTGGATCGCGTCCAGGTTCGCGGCCATGGTTCCGTGAATCGCGGTCATGCCGGTGATCATGTTCTGATCGCCCTGCCATTTGGCGCCATCGTTCAGCGTGATCTCGATAGCCCCCGAGCCATGGCTGTCATGATCATGGGATTGCGCGGCGACAATGCCAGCTGACCCCAGCGCGAGGGCGAGAGCGACAGCAACGGTGGTGAAAGATTTTACAGTCCGCATAGTGATCTCCTGTATCTGCCAAGTGGTTCTGGCCGCGGCGGGCATCGACAGACGCCGCCGGGCTTGGGATAGACATAGGCTGTCCGTTTTCGCACGAGAATTGACGAAACCTGCAAAGACCCATTGCACGAATGGACAGACCTCAGGCACGAACCAGACCCTCGCGGCCTGCCGACGATACCATGGGGTCTGCTGCCGGACGGTGCTAAATCCTACGCTAAGCCGATAAAACGCGCCTTCCGTGGTCCCTGAGGTTTCCGTTGGCATCGACGTAGCGATAGAGGGTCACCGGTTTGACGCCCAGCTCGGCCGCGAGGGCGGCGACTGAGGTGTCCCTGTTTGACATGGCCGCTTGGGCCAGGCGGACCTGAGCCTTGGTCAGTGCGAACTTTCGCCCGCCTTTTCGACCGCGCGCCCGGGCGGCTGCGAGACCTGCCATGGTGCGTTCCCGGATCAGGTCGCGCTCGAACTCCGCCAGGGTCGCGAAGATGCCGAAGATCATGCGACCGGCCGAGGTGGTGGTGTCGATTTCAGCGCCTTGACCAGTCAGCACGCGCAAGCCGATGCCGCGATCCGACAGGTCGCGCACGGTGTTGACCAAGTGGGTCAGCGTGCGCCCGAGCCTGTCCAGCTTCCAGACCACGAGAACATCCCCTTCCCGCAATGACCGCAGGCAGGCCTCCAGTCCTGGGCGATCATCGCGTGCGCCGGATGCCTGATCTTCGTAAATGCGTTCCGCGGGCACTCCTGCGGCGATCAGGGCGTCGCGCTGGAGATCCAGAGACTGCGACCCGTCAGCCTTGGAGATGCGTGCGTAGCCGATCAACATGTTTCACAAACGTTCGTTTGAGGTGCTTTCGTGCGGCCGGTGCTTTTCGGCATCAACCCTGTTCCTTATCCCATATCTTAAACAGAATATCACAAACTATTCGCGGAAAGAAAAAGATATATGGCACATCGCACAGTTCTGACCGACCGGCAGCGCGCAGCATTGTTCGATCTGCCGACCGTTGAGGCCGAGATGCTGCATCATTACACGCTGTCGGACGATGACCTGGAAATCATCCGCGCCCGACGCCGTCCACACAACCGTTTCGGCTTTGCTCTGCAACTGTGCGCCTTGCGATATCCCGGTCGTCTGCTGACACCCGGTGAAGTCATTCCCTTGGCAGTTACGCGCTTTCTGGCCGCGCAGGTTGGCCTGAAGCCTGATGATCTGGCCGGTTACGCGACCCGTGAAGAGACCCGCCATGAACATCTGGCGACGCTCAGAGAGCAGTATGGCTACAGGATGTTTTCTGGGAGAGGGGCGCGCGACCTGAAGGGCTGGCTGCAGGATGCGGCCGAGGGTGCCCGTTCCAATGACGATCTGGCACGGCGCTTTGTCGAGCAGTGCCGGGCGACCCGAACCATACTGCCTGGCGTCACGATCATCGAGCGCCTATGCGCGGACGCGCTTGTGGCTGCGGAGCGGCGGATCGAGTCCCGGATCGCGGAGCGGCTGGACGATGCCATGAGGACCCGCCTCGATGCCTTGCTGACGGAAGACGCTGGCGGATCGGTCACGCGGTTTGTCTGGCTGCGTCAATTCGAGGCCGGGCAGAACTCGGCCGACATGAACCGTCTTCTGGATCGGCTGGAATTCCTGCAACGCCTTGGGCTGACCGAGACGGTTCTGGCTGGGGTGCCGCCGCACCGGATTGCCCGACTTCGCAGGCAGGGAGAGCGATACTTCGCGGGCGATTTGCGAGACATCTCCGGTGATCGCCGTCTCGCCATCCTTGCCGTCTGCGTACTGGAATGGCGCAGCGCCCTTGCCGACGCCATTGTGGAGACCCATGACCGGATCGTCGGCAAGACCTGGCGCGAGGCGAAGTCCCGACGTGACGCTCGTGCGGAAGATGCCAAGGCAGCGCTAAAGGACACCTTGCAGTCCTTCGCCACCCTCGGTTCGGCGCTGCTGGAAGCCCATGAAGATCGCGCATCGCTCGAGGAGGCTGTCGACAATGCCGGTGGCTGGTTATCCCTCAAGGGGCTGGTCGCGACAGCGGCCCAGTTGACAGACACCTTGGCCGCCGACCCTCTGGCGCATGTCGGACATGGGTATCATCGCTTCCGCCGCTACGCACCGCGCATGCTGCGGACGCTCGACATTCGCGCCGCGCCCGTGGCGGAACCGCTGCTGGCGGCGAGCACAATCATCGCGGGCACGGAGACGACGGAGATCCTGCCGCTGACGTTTCTGCGCCGGGGGTCGAAGTGGTTGCGGCACCTGAACGCGGATGGCGGCGATGCAGGCCGTCTGTGGGAAGTCGCGGTTCTGTTCCATCTGCGGGAATCCTTCCGCTCGGGCGATGTGTGGCTCGCCCATTCACGGCGGTTTGGCGACCTGAAGGAGGCGCTTGTTCCGGCAGAGGTTGCCCGCGCCACGCCGAAGCTAGCCATGCCGTTTGAGCCCGATATCTGGCTCGCCGACCGCAAGGCACGAATGTCCGACGCCCTGCGTCGCTTGGCGCGGGCTGCAAAGGCCGGGGCCATTCCGGGCGGGTCGATCGAAGATGGTGTGCTGAAGATCGACCGCCTGACCGCCGCTGTTCCCGAAGAAGCCGAAGCCATGGTCCTCGACCTCTACAAGCGCCTGCCGGAAATCAGGGTCACGGATCTCTTGCTGGAAGTGGATGACGAGGTCGGGTTCACCGAAGCCTTCACGCATCTGCATACGGGTGTGCCTTGCAAGGACAGGATCGGCCTCTTGAACGTGCTGCTTGCCGAGGGACTGAACCTCGGCCTCAGCAAGATGGCAGGGGCTACCAACACCCATGACTACTTCCAGCTCTCCCGCCTGTCGCGATGGCATGTCGAAGGCGAGGCCATGTCGCGCGCACTGGCAAAGGTGATCGAGGCGCAGTCCGCGCTGCCGATGGCACGGTTCTGGGGTGCCGGACAAACGGCATCGAGTGATGGGCAATTCTTCCCGACGACACGACAAGGCGAGGCGATGAACCTCATCAACGCCAAATACGGCCAAGAGCCCGGGCTGAAGGCCTACACCCATGTGTCCGACCAGTTCGGCCCCTTCGCCACCCAGACCATCCCGGCCACGGTGAACGAAGCTCCCTACATTCTGGATGGCTTGCTGATGACGGGCGCGGGCCAGAATATCCGCGAGCAGTATGCCGACACGGGCGGCTTCACCGACCATGTCTTCGCGGTAACAGCCCTCTTGGGCTTCCAGTTCATCCCCCGCATCAGGGACCTGCCATTGAAGCGCCTCTATCTCTTCGACCCGGCAGCCTGCCCCAAAGAGCTGAAGGGGCTGATCGGCGGCAAGATCAAGGAACCCCTCGTCACGGCAAACTGGCCCGACATCCTGCGCAGCGCTGCCACCATGGTCGCGGGCGTCATGCCCCCGAGCCAATTGTTGCGGAAGTTCGCTGCCTATCCCCGACAGCACGAGCTGGCCTTGGCCTTGCGCGAAATCGGACGTGTCGAGCGCACGCTCTTTATCATCGACTGGCTGCTCGATGCCGACATGCAGCGCCGCGCACAGATCGGGCTGAACAAAGGCGAGGCTCATCACGCTCTGAAAAACGCCCTACGCATCGGCCGCCAAGGGGAAATCCGCGACCGGTCCGCCGAAGGGCAGCACTTCCGCATGGCAGGCCTCAATCTGCTCGCCGCCATCATCATCTACTGGAACACCAAACATCTCGGGGAGGCAGTCACAAGCCGCCACCGCGCCGGTCTCGACTGTTCGCCCGGCCTTCTGGCTCACATCTCGCCCCTCGGATGGGCGCACATCTTACTCACAGGGGAGTACAGGTGGCCGAAAAGAGCTTAGCGTAGGATTTAGCACCGTCCGGCAGCAGACCCCCATTTGTTCGATGCAGTCATCCAGCGGTCGAGATGATCCCTGAATCTCAGATCATCCCGCCTCATGTGAAACGTGAACAGGCGATTGACGATGTCCCGCATCAAGTCCGCCATCTGCGCATCATCGATATGCGACACCGTGCGCCACGGGATGGTCTGACCTGTGGCGTCGATCACGTTCACGTCCGAATAATCGCCGGTCAGCGTCACCGGCTGCACCCCGGCGTGCAAATCCTCCAGCCGCGTGTTGCGGATGCAGATCATGGCCATGATCTTCGCGAGATCGGCGGCAATGCGTTCTTCGTCTTCGACCTTCATGCTCAAATCCTCTCGCAGCACCTCGCTTCGCCGCGAAGGGCTGCGAGAGCGTCAGATCACTCGTTGAGATAGGCGACCCAATTCTGTCGCGCATGCACGATGCGCAACACCTGCAGCCACTCCTCCTCGATGCGGTAGATGATCAGATGCGATCCCGAGCGGTAAAGGCGCACGGGCGGGCGGATTTCAGTGCGTTCGCGCGCGATCCCCGGGTGCTGGACCAGCAGGTCCATGTCCACGGCGAGCCCGCGGATATAGGTTTCTGCCTGACCAACTGACCAGGTACGCGCGGTATAATCCCAGATCGCGTCCAGATCATTCAGCGCAGCAGGTGATAGGCGATATTCAACGACCGTCGGTTCTGGCATTCTGATCCCGCTTGCGGGCAAGAAATGCCTCAACATCCAGACGTCCTGCCGGACCGCTTGCGAGACCCTCATCGACAAGCTGCTGCAACTCGACGATGGCCTGCTGGCGATCCTGGTCCCGGCGGATCAGATCGCGCACATAATCGCTGGCGTTGCTGTAGCGCCCATCTTGTGTCTGGGCCTCGACCCAGGCCTTCATCGGGTCCGGCAAAGAAACATTCATCGTGGCCATGGTCGCGATCTCCTTTGCAAGGACGATGACATAAATTGGCAAAGATTGTCAAACTGTGCCGATGTCCTGCTACACGGCTTGCCGTGCGCATGCCACGAACCCGGCGGGTTTCCCCGCCGGGCCTGAGGGGGAGGCCCCGTTCTTTTCAGAACGGGATCTCGTCGTCGCGGTCGACCAGCTCGGGGTTTTCGGTCTCGGCCGACTTCGGGCGGCTCAGGAAGTCGACCTTTTCGGCGATGATCTCGCAGCCGTAGCGGTCGTTGCCCATGCTGTCGATCCACTTGGTGTAGTGGATGCGGCCGTGGACGAGGACCTTCATGCCCTTTTCGCAGTGCTCTGCGACCGTCTTGCCGAGACCGTTGAAGCAGGTGATGCGGTGCCATTCCGTGTCCATGACCCGGTAGCCGTTCTCGTCGCGCAGGACGCGACCTTCCGAGATGCGGGGGCGGGAGGTGGCGAGGCTGAAGTTGGTGATCTTGGTGCCGCCCTGGGTGGTGCGGACTTCGGGGGTCTGACCGATGTTGCCGGCGAGGATAACGATGTTCTGCATGGTAAGCTTCCTTCTGTGTCCTGTCTTCGGGACCGTCCCTTCGACAAGACCCGGAAAAAGCCCGTCGGGTGACGCGTGCACGGTGGACGGAACGGACGCCGGAAACCCCCAGAGGACCGGGGTGGAGCGGGCAGGTGACGCGTTTCCAAAGAAACGCTAGCCAACACGGCCCGGACTGACGCGGGGTTGCGCGCAGGCAACCGAACGGGATTAGGGGATTGTCAGTCGAAGGGATGGCCGAGGAGACAGAGATGCGCGGGGAGCCCATGCCAGGACCTGTCACCTTGCCCATCGGGACTGCCTTACCCCCAGTCCAGCACCTCCCCGGCGGCGAAAACTGCGATCACCAGCCTTTGCCACCCCTGCCCTTGCCTTCCGGGAGTTGCGGTGCCCTGCATCGACGGGCTATCGATACCGGGATATTCAGGACACGGACCGCATCAATGGCTGATTACGAACTCGAGGCACTGTCGCTTGGCGAGCTGAAGAAAATGCAGAAGGACGTCGCCAAGGCGATCTCCACATTCGAGGATCGGCAGAAGGCGGAAGCCCGCGCCAAGGTGGAAGCTCTCGCCCGGGATCTGGGCTACTCTCTGGCCGAACTTGACGGAACCGAGACGAAAGCCTCCCGTGCGCCTGTCGCGGCGAAATACCGGCACCCTGAGAACCCGGCACTCACCTGGTCCGGTCGCGGGCGCAAACCGCAGTGGTTCGTGGAGGCGTTGGCTGCTGGGAAAACGGCGACCGATTTGGCTATCAACTGATCCAGCCCAAATGCGTTCGCCACTCGGTCGATACGCAACCAGCCGAGTACTGCGCGCGAGAAATGCCTTCGAATCAAGGCGTAAAGCCTGATCCATTCTCGCTAGGAATTCAGAACGCGTGTTCCGGTCGGTGATAGTCGTGCCTCGAACCCTGAAGCCCGGCCTTCGCGAGGCGATCTGAGTTCGAATTGACTGCCAGACCTCTCGGCAATCGTCGCGACAATTGCCAGCCCAAGACCGCTGCCCTCGCGATCGGACCGGGCGCGCTCGAACCGGTGCGTCAGGCGTGCGAGATCCTCGGCGGGCACGACCGGGCCGTCGTTGGCGACGATCAGCGTTCCGTCAGTTGCAAGCGAGACCTCCACAGGAGCTTCGGCTTGGCCATGGCGCAAGGCATTCTCGATCAGATTGCGCAAGACGATCGCGAAGGCGTCGGGGTCCAGATCCGACATGATAGCGCTGTCCGGAAGCGCGAGGTGGATGCGCCCGGGCTCGCCACCGCGCGCAAGGTCGTCGACGATCAGTCGGGCCACGGGGCGAAGATCGGCAGCGACGTCACGGCGAAGGCGACCACCTTCAGCGCGCGCCAGTTGCAACAGGCGTTCGGAGAGGCGGGTCAGGCGTTTCAGCGTGGCCTCGATTTCGGCCGCACGGGCCTTGGCGTCAGCGTCGCGCGTCTCTGTCTGCAGCCGTTGTGCCTGTGCGATGGCACCTGCCAGCGGGGTGCGGAGTTCATGCGCGGCGTTCGCTGCAAAGCTTCGCTCCGCCTCGAAGGCCGCTTCCAGCCGCCCCAGAAGTCCGTTCATCGTATCGGCGAGGGGCGCGATTTCGGTGGGCAGATCGGCGCTGGCGACGGGGCTCAGGTCGCGCGCGCCCCGCGCCGACAGGCGGTCGCGGAACTGGCGCAGGGGCGCAAGGCTGGCGCGGACGGCCAGCACGATGGCCAGAAGCGCCACGGGCAGCAAGATCAGAAGTGGCAGGCCAAGCCCCATCTGAATCTCGCGCGCGACGCTTGCGCGATGGTCCAGCGGCTCGGCCACAGTGATGCGGATCGTGCCCTGCACAGCCTCGTCGCTATAGAGCCGATGCGTTGCAGTCTGGTGGAACCCGATCCCTTCCCAGGCGGGGAACACGCCCGGGTCGGCGGCATGGGATTGCAGCAGGATGCGCCCCTGATCATCCCGCACGATGTAAGTGAAGAACTCGTCATGTTCGCGGATGGCGGCAAGACGCTGGCTGATCCCTGCTTCCTCGCGGTTCAGGATATCAACGACGGCGAGTGGCAGGATGCGCTGTGCGGTTTCCTGCAGGGCGGAATCGAACACCTCTTCGATCTCGCTCCGCGCGATCAGCGCCGTCACGCTGGCCGCGAGCACCCAAAGAACCGTCAGCGCCACGCCCAGCCAGAGCCCAAGGCGACCCTGAAGACTGCGCGGCGCCCTCATGCCCGGCCCAGACGGTAGCCGAGGCCGCGTTCCGTCTCGATCACCTCCGCCCCCAACTTCTTCCGCAGTCGGCTGAGATGGACCTCGATCGTGTTGCTCTCGATCTCGGCCCCAAAGGCGTAAAGCTTGTCCTCAAGCTGCGCCTTGGACAGAAGCTGCCCAGGCCGGGACAGAAAGGCCTCGAACAGCGCCCATTCGCGTGCCGTCAGGGCGACTGGGCGGCCGTCGCGGTGGATGCTGCGCGCAGCAAGGTCGATCTCCAGCGGCCCGTGGGTGACAATTGGGTTGGGGTTCCCCGCATAGCGGCGCGCCACCGAGCCGATCCGGGCGGACAGTTCCGCCAGATCGAAGGGCTTGACCAGGTAGTCGTCGGCCCCTGCGTTCAACCCCTCGATCCGGTCGCTGATCTGGTCAAGCGCGGTCAGGATGATGACGGGCGTCACATCGCCCTTGGCCCGCAGACGGCGCAGAAACGGAATGCCCCGGCCATCGGGCAGCATCAGGTCCAGCAGCACAAGATCGAAGCTCGCCCCGGCCATCGCGTCCCCGGCCGCATCCAGCCGCTGGACCCAGTCGACCGAATGGCCATCGGCGGCTATCTGGTCCCGCACGGCAGCTCCCAGAACTGTATCATCCTCGATCAGCAAGATGCGCATGGTCTTCTGCCGTCCCTTTGGCCCCGGGTTGGTTTGCTTCTGACCCTCTCTCCTGACAGCAGGCTGAAGCCCTGGATCAGCCGTCTTCAGGCTGCCGTCAGCTTCGGCGCGCATCACATCATCCAGACTGGCCGTAACCCGGAGTGTGGCCCATGCGAAAGACGCTGACAATTCTTGCTTTTCTGGCAGCCCTGCCTGCCGGTGCCGCACTGGCTGATGATGATTGCTTCGTTCCGATGGCCGACTGGCAACCGCGCGAGGCGGTGGCTGAGTTCGCCACCCGGCAAGGCTGGGAGGTGCGCCGCATCAAGATCGACGACGGCTGCTACGAGATCGACGGCCGCGACGCGACGGGCCGCGCGATCGAGGTCAAGCTGCATCCCGGCACGCTGCAGATCGTCGAATTCGAATTCGAGGATGACGACCACGGTCGCGACCGCGAAGGACAGGAAGATGACTGACCATGTTTCCGTGCATGAAAAGGCCACGGTGACAGGGCGAGATCCACAGCGCCGGGCCCACGACCAGTCCCCTGTGACGCCGGGTACCATTCCTCAAGTCGGCCCGAACGGAAGGTTTTCTGACATGTTGTATTCCGGTCCGGCATTTGCCGCCATCGCCGTTCTGTTAGGCGCCGCCCTTGGCGCGCAAACCTATGCCCCGTTCGGCATCGAGTCCGCCATGAGCATCGCGGTCGGGTCCGCCGCGATTGTGGCCATGGGCATAGCCCTGGTGCTGTCGGCGCGCCCGGCTGTGATCGAACCGTTCTTCGGCGGGCTGGATCGCATGTATGCCGTCCACAAGTGGCTGGGGATCGCGGCCTTGGGGCTGATGGTCCTGCATGACCAGCTTGAACCGGAGATCGAGGATTTTGTGGCAGAAACCAACCTTGGCGAATTCGCCGCCGAGGTCGGAGAAATTGCCTTCTACGGGTTCATCGCGCTGATCGCGATCAGCTGGATCAAGCGGGTTCCCTTCACCAATCTGGAATTGCCCTGGCCCTTGTGGCGTTTCACGCACCGGTTCATGGGGCTGTTGTTCGCGATTGCCGCGTTTCACCAACTGGCCATCGACAAGCCCGAAGGGGTGGACCCGATGCTGGCGCTCTACCTCAACACGTTCAGCCTTGCGGGGCTGGTGGCCTGGGTGTTCACGCAGTTCATCAACCCTTTTCTGCGCCCGCGCGACTATGCGCTCGACTCCGTCACGCGACACGGTGCTGCGACCGAGATTGCCTTGCGGCCCACAGGGCGCGGAATGCGCTGGCGTCCTGGCCAGTTCGCCTTTGTCTCGGTTCCCGGCTCGGGCCCCGGCGCTGGCCTTGACGAGGCGCATCCTTTTACCATCGCTTCGGCCCCGCGCGCCGATGGCAGTCTGCATTTCGGGATCAAGGCGCTGGGGGATTGGACGCGCAGCCTGCCGGACAAGCTGGTGCCGGGCCAGCGGCTGCGCGTTGAGGGGCCCTATGGCCGGTTCCTGTTCCGACGCCGGGTGCCGCGTCAGGTCTGGCTGGCGGGAGGCATCGGCATCACACCCTTCCTGGCATGGGCCGAGGCGCTGACCGAGGCAGACCGCCAGCAGATCGCGCTGATCTGGGCCGTGAACACCCAGGACGAAGCCTTTGCCGCCGACCGTCTGCAAGCCATCGCCGCAGGTCATCCGGGCTTGAGCGTGCAGGTCGTGGCCAGCCGCACCGAGGGGCGACTGACGGCCGAACGCCTGGTCGCGATGGTGCCCTTCGAGATCGCCGGGTCGGAGCTGTTCTTCTGCGGGCCCTGCGGGTTGCGCGACGGCATCCAGAACGGGCTCAAGGCGATGGGCCATGCGCCGCGCCGCGTTTACTCCGAAGCGTTCGAACTGCGCTGACACGCAGCCGTGCCGGAACCGGGTGTACAATCGGTTCCGGCCTGTGCCCGGCATGAGGTTAGGGCGCGTGTTTTCTGACACCAGGCTGAAGCAGAAACCGGCGTCCCATCAGCAAGGCTTCAGCGGCACACGACAGAATCGGTTCATCCAATCAAGGAGCTACCGCCATGAAATCCACAATTCTCGTGTTGCTCGCAACTGCCGCCGTTATCGCGGTCCTTGCCGCGCCCACATTGACAGCCCTTGGTCGCGGACCCGGCACTGCGCCAGCCACCGTCACGGCACCGGCGCAGCCCGGCGACACTGCGGCCACGCCTGCGGGTGCCGATCTGGCGACGCAACAGACATCGGATCAGGGCGACGACGATGACGATTGAGATGCCCCGCAAGTCCGCATCAACCCATCCCTCCATGCCCGGCAACATCGCCTGACCCCGTTCTCCGACCACGCCTGTCCCTCGTGGTCTGACTGGCCCCGCCCTGTCCCGGCGGGGCCTTTTTCTTCCTGACGCCAAGCTGAAGCAGAAAGTGGGGCGGCGTCAGGAACAGCTCAGGTCCGAGGCACAGATTGGCAGCATCAGATCCAAGGAGACCACGCCATGACATTCCGACTTTCCCTTCTTTTCGCGTCGACGGCGCTGACCGTGGCACTCGGCCTGCCTGCCCTTGCCGCGTTGCAGGACCAGGGCAACGCTCAAGGCGCGTGCAGCGGCGTTTGCGCCGCCGTGGTCAGTGCCGACGACCAGCCCATGCCCCTCATTCGTGTGAGCGGAGATGATGACGACGGCGGATGGGTCCGTCGCGGGCACGACGATGACGAGGACGACGAGGACTGCGACGATGATGATGATGATGATGATGATGATGACGACGATGGCTGCATCGGCGCTCTCGGCAACCCTGCTCCTGCGGGCACCGTCGCACCTCCGGCAAACGGGCTCTTCGGCAACGGCGCGCCGCCCGTGGCTGTGACCAACTGATCCCGGCCATCGCGCGCCCTGCCCCGTGCGGGGCGCAGACCATCACCGAAAGGAAACCCGATGAAATCCCTTCTCGCCACCCTTGCCCTGACCACCGCACTGACCCTTCCTGGGCTCGCGATGGCCCGGCCCGTGACGCTGACGACCACCATGAACAGCTATGGCGGCGATGGCGCCTACCTGGCGCTCTACGTCACCGATGCCTCGGGCGCCTATGTCGGCAGCCTCTGGATGGCGGGCGGCAAGTCGAAATACTACGAACACCTGAGCGACTGGTATACCGCCACCGGGGCCGACCCTGCCCAGATCAACGGCATCACGGGCGCCAGTGTCGGGGCAGGCCGGACCCTGGAGATCACGCTCGATCTGGCCGATGCCCTGTTCGATGCGGGCTATACGCTCCACATCGACGCGGCGGTCGAGGATATGCGCGACAGCCCGAACGAGATTGCGGTGCCGCTGACCAGTGCTGGCGCGGGCACGCTCGTGCAGGGCCGTCGCTACATCGCCAGCTTCGTCTATCAGTAAGGGAACGGACTGATGATCCGCGCGCTTCACCGCTGGCCGGGGCTTCTGGCCCTTGTCCTTGTGACCGTCCTTGCGCTCAGCGGTGCGGCGCTGTCGGTCTTTCCCATGGCCGAGCGGCTGGTCGCGCCGCAGGCGGTGGCGGGGCAGAGCGTGGCCGATATGGCTGCCCGTGTGGCCGCGACGCATCCGGGGCTGGAAGAGATCCGGCGGTCCCCCTCGGGCACCATCACCGCCTGGTGGTTCGACGGCGGCACGCCAGGTTCCGCCGTGATCGACCCGGCGACAGGCGCGGATGTCGGCTCGGCCGACCCCAACCCGGTCGAACGCTGGCTGACGAACCTGCACCGGTCGCTGTTTCTGGACGATGCCGGGCGGCTGGTGATGGCCGCAGGCGCCGCCGCCATGCTGGTGCTGGCCCTGTCGGGGGCGGCGCTGGTGGCGCGGCGCACGGGCGGCTGGCGGCGCGGGTTCGCGCGGCTGCGCGGGCCGCTGGTGGGGCGGCTGCATGTGGAACTGGCGCGCGTTGCGGTCATGGGCCTTGCCCTGTCGGCGGCGACGGCGCTGTGGATGACGGCTTCGACCTTTGACCTGCTGCCCGATGGCGCGGTGCGCCCCGCCGACCCTGCGGCAGTCAGCGGGCAGATGGCCTTCCCGCTGGGGCAGATGGCCGCGCTGCAGGATGTTCCGGTCAGCGCCTTGCGCAAGCTGAGTTTTCCCTATGCGGGCGATGCGCAGGATGTGTTCACTCTCTCCACCGATGCAGGCACCGGCCTGATCGATCAGGGGACCGGCGAGCTCCTGTCCTGGGCAGACCTGACGCCATGGCAGCAGGTCTCGGAAACCATCTACATGCTTCACACCGGTCAGGGTGCGGCGGTCCTGGGGCTGGTCCTCGGCCTGATCGCGCTGAGCGTCCCGGTGATGGGTGTGACCGGCGCGCTGATCTGGGTTGCAGGGCGGCGGGGTCGGCCCCACCTGCGCGACAACGCCCGGGCGAGCCGGGCGCAGACGGTGATCCTTGTGGGTTCCGAAGGCGGTAGCACCTGGGGCTTTGCCGCAACGCTGGCGCGGGCCCTGCGGGATGCGGGCCAAGCGGTGCATGTGGGACCCATGTCAGCCTTCGACCCGGCCCGTTGCCCCCGCGCGGACCGCTTCCTGATCCTCGCCGCCACCTATGGCGAAGGCGACGCACCCGCTTCGGCCCGCGGGTTCCTCGATCGGCTGGCGCGGATGGCCCCGACCGCCCCGCTGGCCGTGCTGGGCTTTGGCGACCGCAGCTTTCCGGCCTACTGCGCCTTTGCGGCAGAGGTGGACGCCGCCGCCCGCGCCATGGGCTGGACCACCCTCTTGCCCATGGACACGGTCGACCGCCAGTCGCCGCAGGATTTCGCGCGCTGGGGCCGGGCACTGGGGCAGGCCAATGGGCTGACGCTCGACCTTGACCACCAGCCCGCCCGCCCCGAGGCGCAGGGCCTGACGCTCATCTCGCGCCGCGACTATGGCGAGGCGGTGCAGGCCCCGACCGCGATCCTGCGCTTTGCCTTGCCAAAAGCGACCCTCTGGGCACGGCTGACAGGCCGGGGTTTCGCACGGTTTCAGGCGGGCGACCTTCTCGGCATCCTGCCCGAAGGCTCCACAGTCCCGCGCTTCTACTCGCTGGCCTCGGGCAGCCGGGACGGGTTTGTCGAGATCGTGGTGAAGAAACACCCGGGGGGCCTGTGTTCCGGCCAGTTGCTGGCACTGGAACCGGGTGACGCCGTGCAGGCCTTCCTGCGGCGCAATCCGGGCTTTCATGCCGGGCGGGGTCGGGCGCCCCTGATCCTGATCGGGGCAGGCACCGGGATCGGACCCTTGGCCGGGATCATCCGCGCCAATGCCCGCCACCGTCCGGTGCATCTGTTCTTTGGGATGCGCCACCCGGACAGCGACTTCCTGTATGGTGACGATCTGACCGCGTGGCAGGCCGAGGGGCGTCTGACGCAGCTCTCCACCGCCGTCTCGCGCGGGGCGCGGCCGCATTATGTGCAGGACGCCCTGCGCGCCGAGGCCGCGCAGGTGGCCGAGGCGATCCGGCAGGGTGCAAAGGTGATGGTCTGCGGGGGGCGTGACATGGGCCGCGGCGTGGGTCGCGCGCTGGAGGATATCCTGGCGCCCATGGGCCTGACGCCCGCGATGCTCAAGGCCGGGGGGCGTTATGTCGAAGATGTCTATTGACCCTGTTCGCCACGCGCCGAACGGCCCCACCATGGGCACAAGGTGGAGCGCGCTGTTCTTTGCGCCGCCAGAATTCGACCCCGCCACCGTGCAGGCAGACCTGCAAGCGGCGGTGGATGCGGTCGATGCGCAAATGTCGACGTGGAGACCCGACAGCGATCTGATGTGCCTGAACGCCGCGCCGGTGGGGGCATGGCAGGACATCCCCTCCGATCTGGCGCGGGTGCTGACCGTCGGGCTGGCAATCGGCCGCGCCTCGGGCGGGGCCTTTGACATCGGGCAGGGTGAGGCGGTGCGCGCCTGGGGCTTTGGCCCCGCCACCGCCGATCCGCAGGCCATTCGCGCCGCGATGCAGGCCCCACATCGCCCGGCGCATGCGGTGCTGGAGCTGGACGGCGGCCGGGTGCGCAAGATTGCCCCGATCTCTCTGGACCTGAACGGCATCGCCAAAGGCCATGGGGTGGATCGTCTGGCCGAAGTCCTGTCAGCCAACGGCATCCTTGACGCCCTCGTCGGCATCGACGGCGAGATGCGCGCCATGGGCCTCGGCCCGGGCGGCAGGCCCTGGACCGTTGCGGTTGAGGCCCCCGATCATCACCGCCGCGCGCCCCATTCCATCCTGACGCTTCAGGATGCTGCTGTCGCCACCTCGGGCGATTATCGACACTGGGTCACGGTGCAGGGGCGTGATCTGTCCCACACGATGGACCCCGCGCGCGGTGCGCCACTTCTCGCGCCCCCCGCATCTGTCACCGTGATCGCCCCCACCTGCGCCGAGGCCGATGCATGGGCGACGGCACTGATGGTGAAGGGTGTCGATGCGGGCGCAGACCTTGCGCGACAGGCAGGGATCGACGCGCTGTTCCTGACGCGCGATGATACGGGTGTCGTTCAAGGCATTGGCGTTGGCAAACTATTTTCGAGCAAGTCCGCGGCGACGGCCCCGGCCGTTGGAGATTGACACCTTTGGATCATACTCAAACAGATCGGCTAAAGACACTGCTCCTGGTCATCGCCCTTGCAGGTCTGGTGACAGGGCTCGGGCTGCACTTCAGCGGGCGCACGGACCTTGCACAAACGGCGTGGTTTGCGGGGGTTGTCCCCGTGCTGGCGGCGCTTGTGGTCGAGATCATCCGCAGCCTTACCCGCGGCGAGGTGGGGCTCGACATCGTGGCCGCCCTGTCCATGTCGGCGGCCCTGACCTTTGACGAGACGCTGGCGGCCGCCGTGGTCGCCGTCATGTATTCGGGCGGCACCTTCCTCGAAAGCTTTGCCGAGGGTCGCGCGCGGCGCGAGATGCGCGATCTTCTGTCGCGCGTGCCCCGCACCGCCACGCGCCACCGCAATGGCGGGCTGGAGGAGGTGGCACTGGAAGACATCGCGCCTGGCGACCGGCTGCTGATCCGGCAAGGCGATGTCGTGCCGGTGGACGGGCGCATCGCATCCGCCGCGGCTTTCGTCGACACATCGGCGCTGACGGGCGAATCCTTGCCGGTGCGGCTCGACCGCGGGTCTGAGGCGATGAGCGGATCGACCAATGCCGGTGATGCTTTTGATCTGGAGGCGACGCGCGAGGCGAAGGACAGCACCTATGCCGGGATCGTCCGGCTGGTCGAGGCGGCGCAGGCGTCGAAAGCACCCATGGCGCGGCTGGCTGATCGCTGGTCGCTGGGGTTTTTGGCCGTCACCGTTGCCATCGCCTTTGCCGCATGGTGGTTTACCGGCGATCCGATCCGCGCGGTGGCGGTGCTGGTCGTGGCGACGCCCTGCCCCCTGATCCTGGCCGTGCCGGTGGCGCTGGTGGCCGGGCTGAGCCGGGCGGCGCATTTCGGGGTGCTGGTGAAGGGGGCCAAACCCCTCGAGGCGATGGCCCGCATCCGCACCCTGATCCTCGACAAGACCGGCACGCTGACCGACGGGCGCCCGCAGATCGTCAGTATCGACAGCCATGACGGGATGGGGGCTGACGACATCCTGCGCTATGCTGCGGCGCTGGATCAGGCATCAAAACACCCCGTCGCGCAGGCCATCGTGGCTGCAGCAAGGGACCGGGGGCTCACCCTACCCATCCCCGAAGATGTGGCTGAAATCCCGGGCGAAGGCGTCATCGGTTTCATCGACGGACGGCAGGTCATCGTCGGGGGCGATGGTTTCGTCGCGGAGCGTGTGGGCCGTTTGTCGGGTGATCACCCGGAACTGGCGGCAGGGTCGGTCATGGTGGCCGTGGCCTTCGATGGCCGTTTGGCGGGGCATCTGGTCATGTCCGACCCCCTCCGCGAAGGGGCAGCCGAGATGCTGGCCAGCCTGAGGCGGCAAGGGGTTGCGCGCATCCTCTTGGCCACCGGAGACCGGGCCGAGGTTGCGGCGCGGGTAACGGAAGGGCTTGGCCTTGACGGCATCCGCGCGGGGCTGACGCCAGATGAAAAGGTGCTCTTGGTCCTGACCGAGCACAAGAACGGTCCGGTGATGATGGTGGGCGACGGCGTCAACGACGCGCCCGCACTGGCTGCCGCCGATGTGGGCGTCGCCATGGGCGCACGCGGGGCGGCGGCAAGTGCCGAGGCGGCCGATGTGGTCTTGCTGGTGGACCGGGTGGACCGCATCGCGCCGGGGATCGAGATCGCCCGCCGGTCGCGCCGGATCGCGCTTGAAAGCGTGGTCGCAGGCATCGGCCTGTCGGTTCTGGGCATGATCGCTGCGGCCTTCGGCTACCTGACCCCCGTTCAGGGCGCGCTGCTGCAGGAAGCCATCGACGTCGCCGTTATCCTGAACGCGCTGCGCGCCCTGCGCATTTCACCCGCGGGCCTCACAGCACCGCAAACCCGTTTTGAAGGAATTCCCGCATGAGCCGCCTGTCCCATTCCGAAATCCACATGGTGCACCGCATCGGCTGGTTGCGCGCGGCGGTGCTCGGCGCGAATGATGGCCTTGTCTCAACCTCCAGCCTCGTCGTGGGCGTCGCCGCAGCCGGCACAGGGCGGACGGAGGTGCTGATCGCGGGCCTCGCCGGGCTGGTCGCTGGAGCGATGTCGATGGCGGCGGGCGAATACGTCTCGGTCAGTTCGCAGACCGATGCCGAGCAGGCCGACCTTGCCCGCGAGAAGAAGGAGCTTGCAGAGACGCCTGATGCCGAACTCGAGGAACTGACCCGAATCTACGAGGCGCGCGGGCTGACCCGCGATTTGGCCGAACAGGTGGCCGTCCAGCTCACCGACCGCGATGCCCTTGGCAGCCACGCCCGCGACGAGCTGGGCATATCCGAGACGGTGACCGCTCATCCGATCCAAGCGGCCCTTGTCTCCGCCATGACCTTTGCCGTGGGTGCTGTGGTCCCGCTTCTGGTGGCCATGCTTGCTCCGCCAGCGCAAATTGTGCCGTTCGTAGCCATCGCGACACTCCTGTCGCTCGCCATCCTGGGCGGTCTTGGCGCGACCGCTGGCGGCGCCGGCATCCTGCGAGGCGCTGTCCGAGTGACGTTCTGGGGTGCCCTTGCCATGGCCGCGACCGCGCTGGTCGGATCAATCTTTGGGGTCACAGTCGGATAAGAAGAACCGCCTGGAGTGATGACACTACAGGCAAAGGCAGCTCGCAGCGCTGCGTTCCTCGGATCGGCATCGCCGATTACGCGGCCAAAGGTAGACCTGGCGGCGCGACTGCGCCGCGCCCGAGCCGCCGGGAAGTGAGGCCGAAGCCTCACCCAAAGGGATTGTGCTCTCCCACTGTCCATTGGGGTAATTTCCTGCCCGTTTTCGGCAACATCTTCCGTTTTCTCCGCAGTTAGACTGGTTTCATTGCGGAGTCGCGGCACAGGCCCGTCATGCGCTGCGGCGGTAGGTCGCCCGGACCGCCGCAGCCGATTTCAGGAGGGCGTCATGTGATGAGCCGGAGAGTTTACGATGATGACCGGTCAGGGCAGCCTGAACGTCCACTTCGGGCTGCCGAATACGTCCGCATGTCGACGGATCATCAGAAGTATTCGACCGAAAACCAATCCGACGCGATCAAGCAATATGCTGAGGCGCGTGGAATCGAGATCGTGCGAACCTATGAAGACGCTGGAAAAAGCGGGCTAAAGATCGAGGGGCGCGACGCGCTCAGGCAACTCATCGAGGACGTGCAATCGGGCAGCACCGATTTCACTTTGGTGCTCGTTTATGATGTCAGCCGCTGGGGGCGCTTCCAGGACGCCGACGAAAGCGCCTACTACGAGTATATTTGTCGGCGCGCCGGCATCGCCGTCGAATATTGCGCCGAGCAATTCGACAATGACGGCAGCCCGATTTCGACTATCGTCAAGGGCGTCAAACGAGCGATGGCTGGCGAATACAGCCGCGAGCTTTCAACCAAGGTGTTCGCCGGCCAGGGCCGGCTGATCGAGAAGGGCTACCGCCAGGGCGGGCCCGCCGGCTTCGGCCTGCGCCGGACGTTGATTGACGAGCATGGCGTCATCAAGGGGCTTCTCGAACGGGGCGAGCACAAGAGCATTCAGACAGATCGGGTGATCCTGACGCTTGGCCCTGCCGAAGAGGTCGATCTGGTTCGCAGCATCTACCGGGCTTTCGTCCATCGAGGATACAGCGAGCGGGAAATTGCGGACGATCTCAATCAACGCGGCGTTCCGACCGATCTTGGGCGTCCTTGGACCCGGGGCACGGTCCATCAGATTCTGATCAACGAGAAATATGTCGGCGACAACGTCTGGAATCGTCGCTCCTTCAAGCTCAAGAAGAAGCGCGTCGCCAATGAGCCCGAGATGTGGATCAGGGCGCAGGATGTGTTTCAGGCCGTCGTCGAGCGCGAGCTGTTCGAGGCGGCGAGAACCATCATCAACGCGCGCTCGTTTCGTTTGAGCGACGAGGAGATGCTGCGATCCCTGCACAAGCTCTACCAGCAGAAGGGCCTGCTATCGGGCATCGTGATCGACGAATGCGACGGCCTCCCATCGAGCAGCGCCTATAGCTCTCGCTTTGGCAGTCTGCTGCGCGCCTATCGCCTCATCGGTTTTACGCCGGATCGCGACTATCGCTACGTTCAGGTCAATCGCGAGCTGCGAAAGCTCCATCCCGAAATTGTGCGCCAGGTGCTCGACGGGTTGCAAGTCACGGGGAGCGATGCCTGGCAGGATCTCCAGACCGATCGTGTGATCGTCAACAACGAGTTCAGCCTCTGCGTGGTGGTGGCGCGATGCGTCGAGACGCCGACCGGACTTCTGCGCTGGCAGTTGCGCTTCGACACCTCGCTTGCCCCCGACATCACGATCGTGGTGCGCATGGACAGCGCCAATCGGGCGCCGCTCGACTACTATCTGCTCCCGCGGATCGACATGTTTTCCGAGAAACTGCGCCTAGCGGAGGACAATGCCTTGGGGCTCGACGCCTACCGTTTTGATGGCCTCGATCTTCTTTATGACATCGCAAAGCCCGTTCCTCTCGCGGAGGAAATCTGATGCCAGTCGTCCGTCCCAACCAGATCCAGATGATCCCCATCTCCCGGATCACCGTCCTCAATCCCCGCGCCCGCAACAAGCGGCAGCATCGGGAGATCGTGAACAATATTGAGGCCATTGGTCTCAAGCGCCCTATCACGGTAAGCCGCCGCGACGGGGCCGGCGGTCCCCGATATGATCTGGTTTGCGGGGAAGGCCGGCTGGAGGCCTTCCAGATGCTGGGGCAGACCGAGATCCCGGCCGTGGTTATCGAGGCCAGCGAGAGCGAATGCCTCGTGATGAGCCTGGTTGAAAATATCGCGCGGCGCACCCCGCGTCCCATCGACCTGATGCGCGAGATCGGGGCCCTTCGCTCGCGCGGCTATAGCGATGCGACCATCGGAGAAAAGATCGGCGTCGGGGCGTCCTGGGTCAACATGATCGGCTCGCTCCTCGATCGCGGCGAGGAGCGGTTGGTCTCCGCGGTCGAAACGGGGCTCATTCCGATCACCCTGGCGATGGAAATCTCCAAAGCCGAGACGGAGGAGGCGCAGAATCTGCTCCTCGACGCCTACGAGACCGGCAAGCTCAGGGGCAAGCGGCTGGCCGCTGTTCGTCGCCTGCTCGAAATGCGGTTGCAGAGCCAGCGCAAGGGCGGATTGCCGACCGGGCGCTTGGGGCGCAAAGCCAGTAGCCGGCGGATGACGGCGGCCGATCTGATGCAGGTCTACCAGCGCGAGGCGGAACGCCAGCGCCTGCTCGTCAAGAAATCGGATTTCACCCAGGTTCGTCTGTTGTTCGTGGTCGAGGCGCTGAAGGACCTGCTCGCCAATGACGGCTTCATCAATCTGCTGCGCGCCGAAGGGCTGGCGACCATGCCGCGGGCGCTCAAGGCTCGCATATCGGGGGACGATCATGGCTGATGAACCGAAAGACCGGGAGGACGGCCATATCCATCTCGCTTTTGACCGAGACTTCCTGACGATCCCTGTGGCGGGAATCGTGCCGCTCAAGACGCTGCCGGACGGCGCCAGGGCGAGCCGCTCCTATGCGCAGGTTCTGAGTTCCATCAGGGCGATCGGCTTGATTGAAGCGCCCGTCGTGATGGCCGACACAAAGAATCCCGGAACCTGGTTTCTCCTCGATGGCCATCTTCGGCTGGAGGCGTTGAAGGAACTCGGCGTCGTCGAGGTCGAATGCCTGCTCGCCACCGATGACGACACCTATACTTACAACAAGCGCGTCAATCGCATACCGCCGATCCAGGAACACCGAATGATCGCGCGTGCAATGGACCGGAGTGTGTCGTCGGCGGACATCGCCGCCGCCTTGAACCTTCAGGTCGAGTCGGTGCTGCGGCGTTTTCGGTTGCTGGAAGGGATCAGCCCCGAGGCGGCCGAGATGCTGAAGGACACGCCCTGTTCGATGAAGGTGTTCGACATTCTGCGCCAGATGACGTCGGTCAGGCAAATCGAAGCCGCCGACCTAATGATCGGTCAGAACAATTTCACCGTCATGTTTGCGCGCGCGTTGCGTGCGGCGACCTCTGAAAACCAGCTTGCCACTGCCCGCAAGGGGAAGGGCGGCGGCAAGCCGACGCCTTCAGGCCAGCAGATCGCCCGGATGGAGCGCGAATTGGCGGCGCTCCAGACCCAGGTGAAGTCGGTTGAGGAGACTTACGGTATCGACAATCTTCATCTGACCGTCGCGCGCGGATACATCGCCAAGCTGTTGGCGAACAATCGGGTGGTTCGTTGGTTAGCGACTCATCAGCAGGACTATCTCAGCGAGTTTCAGAAGATCGCCGAGATCGACACGCTCGGCCCGATCGCGGAAACGCCGAGCGCCTGAGGCAGGTATATGGGGACCCGGACCCGATAAGCGCGGGGACCATGGGAGAAGCCGCACCGTGGGGCGGATCAATCATGGTGGTGGGAATGGCGGCGAACCCGCATGAGGCCCACTAGGTTGGCCGTCATATGGTCCAGCCGCATGAGGGGTGGTTTGCCTCGCATGAACTGAAGGTGGGCGGGTGCGTCGGAAGCGCCGACCGGCGCGCCCGCCATTTGTGCTGAGCGATCAAGCACTATCCATGGCGCTTTGTTCAACTCGCTTTGGGGCGCAGCACTGCACACGATTCCTGTCGTCCCACGCCTCAAGCTCATCGACCCGGTAGAGGACCGCTTTACCGATTTTTACGAACGACGGCCCGATCTTCATCGCACGCCAGTTCCGAAGGGTGCCAACGGAAACGCAGCCACGATAGCGTTCGGCTACCTCTTCCGGCGTGAGAAATGTGGTCTCTGGCATAATCCCTCCTTCGGCAGAAGACCTGCCGTTGATGGTCGAGCGCGATGCGCATTTCGGGATGTGTCGGTCATTCAGAGGCACCGGCACGCTGGCCGTGCTTTGATGGTGCACGCTCCTGCATGACCAAACATGAGCGCGCGGAAGTGGTCAGGGAAGTATCAATCGTCAGGCGTAGGGAACGCGGATAGTCGAGGATACAAATAGGCGGGGATGCGTAGTGGTCTTCCCGTTTGCAAAGGCTTTTGATGCCAGATGCAGTGAGGTCATCACGCTGACCTGTCGAACGACTCTGGCTCGAGCCGAATTTGCAGGTCTACGAGCAGGTTGGAGTCCATGCCGTCACCGGCCAGGGTTTGCAGGTAGTCGAGCAGATCGTCCTGCCGCGGTTGACCGAAGGCCAAGCGATAAACTGTGAGGCTGCGTTTGAGCCAGGCGAGCCGCGTGACTTCGCGGCTGAACGGCAACATCGGCACGCGCCGTTCGACCCGCACGGAGCCCTCGTAGATCCAGTAGGGGATGAGGTCGGTATCGACCGTGGCCTCGGATCGCGCCTGTTCGAACATCAGCCGCCACGGGTCATCGGGAACCTGCCCGCGCGCCCTGACGACAGCGGCCTGGCGTTCCGCCAGGTTGAGGCGCACGGCGTGGCCCTTGAAGCGATGAACCCGGCCTTCGCGCTGTTCAAGGTCCACCGGGTTGCCCGGCAGGTTCCAGTGGTAGACGCGATAGCAATAGGGATGAAAATCCAGCCCCTCCTGACCGACGGACGTCGTGGCGAGAACGAACGGCCTAAACGGCGAATTGAAGGCGTCGCGCACCCCTCCAAGCCGCGCGACGGCGCCGTCCTCGTCCTTGTAGTCGGCGAGCCGCATCGCAAAGCGCCCGCGCATCTGGAATTTGCCGATCGTGAGGGCGTCGCCATCGACATGGACGTCATCGACGTCGATCTGCGAGGGGCGGACGGCCAAGGCCAAGGCCATGGCCCGGGCCACGCCGATCGCGCGCTCTGCGGCGGGACGCGCTCCCAGACCCTCGGCGTCGACGAGGTAGTGGGCGTATTCGTCCAGGACGGCCTGTAGATTGTGATCCGCACAATAGGTCAGCACACGATGCCAGTATCGATCGTCGGCGTTGCGCCTGAGCAGGGCCACGGCGTCGTGCTGGTTGAACAGCGTCCGGAAGGACCAAGCGACATCGGCTGCTGCGCTGAGCAAGCGCGGGTCATCCCACGCTAGTTCTGGCGCGATCCGCTTGAGGGCGCGAAGCGCGCAGACCGCCGGACTGCCGAGCGCCACATCAACCAGCAGGTCCGGGAGATCGGCGGAAGCGGCGCTGATCGTGCGCGTCTTTACGGCGTCCGCGAGTTCGGCGACGTGATCCTGGAAGGCGTCTTCGCTAGCCAAGGCGCGCATGCCGTGGGACGATTCCAGCCAGGCGCGGACGTGCTTGCCGAGCGCATCGTCGATCACGGCGGGCGCGGCCCATTCCGCGCCTGCCGTATCGCCGTCTGATCCTGTGGCGTGCGGGATCGCGTCCAGCGCGGGCTTGAGCCGATCCCTGATCGCGGCGCGCATCGCTTCGTGCGAAACGGCGGCGTCCTGCTCGGCGAACACCGCGAGCGGATCAGCCAGTTCCGCCAGCGCCGGCGATGGATAGATGAGCAGCAGGGCGCGAAGGCCCGCGAGACGTCCCTGATCCTGACGGAACTGCAAGGGGCGCAGACGATGCTGCTCGAAATAGCGGCGGCCGGAGTCCCCAACCCCCATACGCCGTTCGGCTTCGTAGGACAGCAGGGCCGCGACCGCGTCGGGCACCATGGACCACGATGAGAAGATCAGCGCCTTGGTCAGCGGCGGGCCAGACGGCGTCGCGCCATAATAGGGCATGGCGGCGGGGATCCAGAGATTTTGCTCGAGATGCTGGCCGAACATGTCATCCATGATCGCCCGCATACGGCCGTTGGCTGGCTCCAGCGGTGCGTAGGCGTCGATGGACTCCCGATCGAGCATGGTTGGACGCGCCGTCCGGATGGCGTAGCACAGGCTCGCCGTAGGCGCCTGCGCCTGGGCCGCCAGAAGCTGCTTCAAGCTGTAATGGCGCATGAAGTTGAGCAGGTAGGGCGCTGATTTCCAATATTCGATGATTTCCGGGGCGTCGAGCGCGCGCGCCACCTGCGACAGGGCCGACGCCTGGGCGAGGTCGGCGGGCGCGACCGAGACGGCGATAGCGGGCTCGCTCATCATGGAATCGCGTTCGACCGTGGAAGCGATCCGTTCGGTGCGGGCGATCACGCGGCGCAGGCGCTGTTCGATCGTCTTGCGGGCCTCGACGGCTGAAGCGTGCGATTGCGGGAGGGCGTGCAGGAGGCCGCGGAAGGCGCGCATTTCGTGCGCCAGGGTGGCGGCCACCTCCGGGCCTTTCTCCCGGCCATAGAGGAAGCTCAAGGTTTCGAGGAAGTCCTGATAGTGGTCGCCTTCGTCCGGCTCATCGCCGGCGAGTGTGAGCATCCGGTACGGCGTGGCGGACAGCAGCAGGGTGCGGGCAGCGTGTCCGTCGGCCCCGGAATAGTCGAACAGTTCGCGTGCGAGGATCGCCGCATCGCTATCGCCATGCAGGAGGTCCCGGAACCGCTGGAACTCGTCCATGATGATCAGGTCGGGCTGGAGGGCGTCGACGCATGCGTGGGACAGTTTGGCGCGGAGCCGGGCGACCAGAGCGTTGCGCGGCTGGGTCATCTCCGGGGGATAGGCGTCCCGTCGGCGCGGGAAGAGGTCGCAGACCCGTTCGAGCTCCTCGAAGAGGTCGCGGTCCGCCTGCACGTCGCGGTGGAAGCGCGCGATGATGCGTTTGTCGACGCCTTCAAGGGTGAGGCTTTCCACGGCGCGGTTCCAGCCATCGACGCCGGCCGTCACCTGCAACAGGTTGTGGAGGCCGCGCGGGCGCGAAACGAGATCGCGCAGGAGGTGGCACAACAGGGCGCGTTCCTGCGTCACGCCCGTCGCGGAGCGCAAATCGAAGGTCGTGCCCGGCGTCAGGCTGATGAAGTTCACCTTGTTGGCGTCGAGGCCCGTCTGGTCCCGCAGCTGCAAGGGAATGAGGGTCATGCGGGTCGGCAGGGCCAGTTCGCGCCGGCCGAGCACATTCAGCCGGTTGAGGTTCTGGGCGGCGATCGCCTGGTTCGAGCAGATATAGAGGATGTCGATGCGTTTGGTGCTGTCCCACAGGTGCTCGATCATCCGGGCGATGACCCCGCGCGCCACCATCGTCTTGCCCAGACCGACCTCGTCGGCGACCAGGAATTGGCGGACGGGATCGTCCTGGCCGTAGAGCCGGTCGAACACATAGTCGACGGTCCGCCGCTGGAAGACCTTGAGAGGGGCGAGCGCCGTTTCGGCGCGGAACCGTTCATTGCCCATGCGCGGCGTCCTCGGCTGCGAGCGCGCCCCGGAATGCGTTCCACAGGGCGCGGAATTCGGGCGGGATCGGATCGGTATCGGCGCCGTCTCCGGTTTCCAGGCGCGCGATCAGCCTTTCGATGGCGCGCAGCTGGTCGCCGCCGCGGCAGAAGGCGCGGACCATCTCCTCCAGGATCGGCGCATCGTCGCTTGCCGCGCGCCATGCGCCCTGGCCCGAACCGTCTTGAGCCGCCAGCGCCGCGGCGAACGGATCGCCCAATTCGGAAAGCAGCAGCCGCAGATAGCGAAAGAAGGCGTCCTTGCTGTCGATCACCCAGCGCAGGATGGCGGCGTGGCGCTCGGCAGGCAGCCCTTCCATGATGAGCCCGGTGCTGAACAGGATGGAGACGTCCTTCTGCTCGTCCGTCAGCTGGCAGGCCAGGAAACGGGTGAGGTCGACCAGCGGCATCGCGCCCAAGTCCGCGGGCTGTCCCTGCCGAAGCCGCTCCAACCCATCGCGCGCGTGACCCTCGCCCCGCGTGATCGGCCAGACATGCAAGCTACCGATCCCGGCAAGGGAGAGCGGCTCGGACGGGACCAGCCAGACCCGCCAGAGCGGCGCGCCGTCATCTGCGGGTTCGGCGCGTTCGCAACGTAGCCTGAGGCCGCTGCGGCAAATCTCGCGCCGGGCCTGATCCAATCGCGCCTCGGCGGCGCGTTGCGCGGCGTCTCCAGGGTTCAATTCGTCGCGGACAAATGGTCGCGTCAACCGGCCGAACCCTTTGTCGCCAAGGATTTCCTCGACGCTGCCGACCCGCGATCGCTTGCCGGTCAAGGTCGCGAAGAGCTCGACATTGCGGCCGGTCACCAGCGCCGGCCGTGTGGCGTTGCCGGATCCGACCGTGATGGCGGTGTCCCAGCCGCGCTCGGCGATAAAGGCTTTGGCGTGAAGGCCCTGCAAGGTCGTCGCATCGGCCTCTTCGCCGTCTTCGGCGACTGCCATTTCGTCGAGCACGGTGACGCGGGCGAAACGGTCGAGTGTCGCGCCCGACACCTGCACGAGTTCGTCGGACCGTCCGATGAAGACGGGCTTGTCGGCGCTGGCCAGGCCGGCGAGCATCTCCAAGGTCTGGTCGTCGCAAAAAGGCGAGACGACGCCGAGCCGCGCGCAGGGGTCGGGACGCCATGGCTTGCCGCCGAGGCCATTGACCGCGAAGGTGACGCTCTGGAACGGCTCTGGCAGGCTCCATTCGGCGCGTCGCAGGTCTTCGGCGATTTCACCGACAAGGGTGCTGGTTCCGTCCGGCGCGCCCGCGGTCGCCAGATCGGGGAGCCGACGAAGGAAATCGGCGAGCCCACGGTTGGCGGCCTTTGGCTGCTTCGTGATCACGCCGTCGAAGGAAGCGGCGATATCCCAGGAGCGGTCGCGCGTCAGGTTGCGCGACAGGATGATCAGGCGCAGCCGCGCCGGATCTTCGGGCCTCAGCGGCGTGAAGCGAAGCGCCCACATCTTGGGATGGAAGGCGCCGCCCTGCGGCGCGGCGACCTCGACCACGATGCGTTCCAGCAAGGAGCACAGGCGGGAATGCGGACGCGCGCTGGCCTGGATGTGGCCGGCGTCGGTGAAGACGACGAGCCGACCGGCGATCCGCTCCGCGCCTTCCAGCAGGGCCAGGGGATGGGAGAGGATATCGTCGCGATTTTCGGCGGCGAAGAGGGCCAGGCTGACCGGCACGGCGAGCGCGGTCTCGAAGTCGAGGGAGTAGGTCGTGGCGACCGCCGCGTCGAAGACATAGCCGGCGGGCGGCTGAAGATTGGCGCCGTAGAGCATGCGCTGCTCGGGATCGAGGCTGCGTCTATTCAGCATGGGCAAGATCCCGCAGGTGAGACTTGGCCTGCGCCCAGCGGAAGCTGAGGCGATCGGCGCCCGATGCGCCGGTCCAGCGGTCGCGCACGGCGTGATTGCCGAAGCGGGACTGACTGGTCTTGAGGCGGCGTTCGCGTTGTTCGACAAGCTGGCGGGCCCCTGGCGCCGAGATCACCTGGCCGACCCCGCCAAGAACCAGCTCGCGCCACTCGGTCACGAAGCGTTTGGCTGCGGGGCGGACGGCGTGCGCCGGATGCTCCACGACGGACCAGAACTCATCGAGCGACCAGGCGCGGACGGCGCCGGGGTCGAGGTCGTCGCGCCAGGCGGCAAGCCGCTCGCGATACGCCTCGATCCAGTCGTCGCGCTGGCGCAGCTCGCTGAGTGCGAGGTTATAGAGCAACGCCGCGCCGTGCATGACGTGGGAGAAGATTTCGCCGTGCTGGACGAGACGGCGGGCGGCGGCAGGAAAGGCCGACAGATGGGGATGCATCCAGATATGGTCGCAGTCCGCGTCGATGCCTTCGCGCGCCAGCATGGTGAGCAGAGCGGTCGGCTGACTGGCGACCAGGCGGTCGATGAGGAACTGCGCCTCGTCGGCGGTCAGGCGGAAGTTGGCCTGATCGAGCAGGTCGTCTGGCATCCGCGGCAGGGCCGGATTCCAGACGGCGGGCGCCGGGGCGCTGGCCAGGGCGTCCTCGCTTCCGGATGCGCCGCGCGAGCGGCCACGGCCGCGCAGGGCGACGAACAGGCTGTCGAGCGAGCCGGGAAAAGCCCGAATGCCCCACGCGCCCAGCCCCGCCCAATAGACCGAGCTGGGCAGCCGCTGGAGCCGTGGGCCCGCATCGCGGCCAATGACGCCATTGGACTCGCCGCCGGCTTTCAAGGCGTCGGCAAGCCGGATCTCGGTGTCGCGCGCCTCGGCGCGGAGCTGGGCCTCGGGGATTTCTCGCTTCTCCAGCGCCCGATAGAGCCAGGGAATGAAGAGCATGTACCGCAGGCGCGTCTGGATCGTGCTGGTGCCTGGAAAGAGGTGGTCGGCGATGGAATCTCGGATCGCCCCCAATCCCAACTCGTCGCGGGTCTCGCGCTCCTGAAAGAGCGCCATGATGCGTTGGGCGCGCTGGCGCTCGGCTTCATCGAAATCGATCCATCCAAGAGATGACATGGGTTCAGCCGGCCCCATGCTCAGAAAGGGACGATGGCGGGTTCGTCGGTTGGACGGGAATGACGTTGCCGGACGTCATCAGCACGATCAGGCCGCGTTCGGCGCCGGTCATGTCAAGATAGGCCCGAACCTGCGCCCGATAGTGATCGAGCGTTCCAGGCGCCGGCGTCACATCGCCTTTCCAGTCCACGACGACGGCGGGCCGGCCTGCGTCGGTCAGGGTCAGGGCGTCCGCGATCCCGGCCGTCGCCGTCTCCGCCCCGTCGGCCTGATGCACGGCATAGACAGGAAACTCGGCCTGGAGCTTCGGCAGCAGGGCTGCGATGTCGGGCAGCGCCAGGGTCCGGGCGACGCAGCTCGCCAGTTCTGCGCTCGACAGGCCCGTCGCCGGATCGGCGACCGGGGTTCGTCCGAGGGCGCGGATCAGCACGCCGGCCCGTTCGGCGAGGGCCGCCACTGTCCGCTCGGTTTCGCCGGTCAGCACCTCTTCCATGAGCTTGTGCAGGATCAGGCCCCGTTCACGGCCGCCCTGGACCAAGGCGGCGGCGTCCAGCTCGGGAGACGCGTCGTCGGCCGTCCCGGTCCAGATCGCCGTCTCTTCTTCCCTAAGGACGGCACCGGCGGCGTTTTCGTCGCGGCTGGGTGCAAGCCAGGTCAGCCGCGTCTGTCCGGCGGCGATGGTTTCGGCTTCCGCGGCGAAGCTTGCGCGCGTCTGGTCATTGACCGCTCCGGCGCCGGCGGTCGTGATCCCGGCAGGCAGATGCGCGGCATCCAGGCCGGGAAGCTCGGCAAGCGAGAGATCGACCAGACCGATCCAGGCCGATTTCGATGGCGTCGTATCGAGCCGCGGCAGAACGAGAAGTTCGCGGGCCCGCGTGGCGGCGACATACCAAAGCCGGATGCGTTCGCGATCCAGCTCGTCCTTTTCCGCCTGGCGCGCGGTCTCGTAGCCATCGGGCGCGACGCCGAGGACCGGGCAATAGAAGGTGTCTGTCTGGCGGTCGATGACGGCGCTGTCCGGCGCCATGACGCCGGTCATGGTGTTGATGGGGATGACGATCGGCCATTCCAGCCCCTTGGCCGCGTGCATGGTGAAGAGCGCGACGGCTTCTTCCTGGGCGTCCGGCCGGCCTTCGACCGCCCGCGCTTCGTCGGACCAGGCCGCTGTCATCGCCTCGGCGAAGGCGCGCAGGCCACGCACGGCGTAGCCGGTCGACAGGCTGAGATAGAGATCGACATTGGCCAGCGCGCGCTCGGCCTGACCACGATGGCGATCAAGGAGGATCGGGCGAACCCGCATGACGTCCACGGCCTGCGAGAGCAGAGCGTGCGGGGTCGTGCTGTTGCCGCGCCGGAGAATCGATTGCAGCCGCTCGATAACCTCGCGCACGAGCGGATGGGCGATGACCGCCGGGTCGACGCCGAGGTCGAGGCGCGGGATTCGAGCGGGTTCGTCCTCGGCGCGCGGAAGCCCCCAGACGACGTCCAGCAATTCTTCCTCGGTGAGGCCGACCAGAGGTCCGCGCAGCAGAGCGCCGAGCGCCAGGGTATCGCGGCGATCGGCGAGGACGCGGGTCAGCGCGATCAGGTCCTGGATCTCCTGACGGCGGAACAGGCCCTTGCCGGCCTGGGTCGCCACGGGAATGCCCCGGCGCTCCAGGGCCTCTTCATAGCGCCACAGCTCCGCACCGGTCGGCGCCAGCAGGGCGATGTCGCCCGGCTGGCAGGGGCGTTCGGTCCCGCTGCGCCGGTCGATGACGGGCTGGCTGTCGATCAGCCGCGCGCACAGCTCGGCGATGGCGTCAGCCTCGGCGTCGCGCTGCTGCTCGGCGCTCGCCTTGCCGTTCTCGTCCGCGACGGCGATGTCGATGGCGGCTACGCACAGACCGCCTCGGTCGTCGTGGAACGGGTCCAGAGCGGTGAAGCCCGGCTGTCCATCGGCCGAGAGCACGGCCTCGAAGCGCTCATTGACGAAGGTGAGGATCGAGGCGCAGGAGCGGAAATTGGTGGAGATCGACAGGAGGCTGTCGGGGTCCTGGGCGCGAAAGGCGTCGCGGGCCTGCACATAGGCGCCGACGTCGGCGCCGCGGAAGCGATAGATCGCCTGCTTGGGGTCGCCGACCAGGAAGAGCGCCCCCGGCCGGATGTGGAACTGGGTCCAGTCGTCATCGCTGTCGACCGGCTCGCCGCACAGACGCCAGAAAATCTCGGTCTGCAGCGGGTCGGTGTCCTGGAATTCATCGACGAGGACGTGGGCGAAACGCCGCCCGAGCGCGCGGCGAACGTCGTCATGGTCGCGCAGCAGATCGCGCGCGGCGAAAATCAGATCGTCGAAATCGAGTTGAGCGCTGGCGCGCTTGTGGGCGCGGTAGCGGTCCAGGATCGGACGCGCTTCCTCGATCAGGGCCGCGAGGGTCCGGCTCGCCGCGGCCTGGAGAAGCAGGGCCCAGGCGTCGCAGCAGGCCGTGTAGTGGGCGTCGGCGGCGTCGTTCAGCCGCTCGCCATCGGCCTTGGAGAGACCGGCCTGCTTCGCCGCGGCCGCCCATTTGCCCTTCTTGCGGTAAGAGGTGAAGGTGCCGGCCTTGGTGCAAAGGTCCGGGTGGGGCCGCGAGGTGAGGAGCCCGACGAGCCCAGCGGGCGTCGCCAGATCAGGTCCGCCGGCCAAGGCGGTCGCCATCTCGATGAGCCGTTCGACGATCGTCACGGTTTCAGGTTCGGTCGCCGTCGCCGCGTCCATGAACCCCGCGAAATCCGCCGTCGCCTGCCGGAACGCCGTCAGGTGGCCGTCGAGCGGGGAGATGGGCGGCGCTGCGAGCGTGCGACGGCGGCGCAGATTTTCGGCGATCTTGTGGACCAGCGCCACGGTTTCGCCGGGGCTGTGCAGCACCATCTCGGCGAGGATACCGCCCTGGTTGCCGGACAGGCGCTCGCGCAGCCAGTCATCGACCATTTCGAGGAAGGTGAGATCGGCTTGGTTGCGATCCATGACGCCGGCGCCGGGATCGATGTCGGCCTCCGCCGGATAGGGTTTGATCAGGCGCTGGCAGAAGCCGTGAATGGTCGAACAGGTGATTTCGTCGATCGCGGCGCTGGCGGCGGCGAGATTGTCGCAATGGGTCTGGGTGAGGCCGTCGGGCAGCGCAATGCGCAGTTCGGTCGCGATCTTGCCGATCGAGAGGTCAGCGACGAATTCACGGACACGGGACAGCAATTCGCTCGCCGCAAGTTCGGTGAAGGTGACAGCGGCGATGGCGCGCGGCGAGACGCCTTCGGCCAGCATGGCGGCGATACGTCCCGCCATGACGGCGGTCTTGCCCGATCCCGCCCCGGCCTCCACCAGGATCGACCGGTCGTGGACGCTGATCGCGGCGCGGCGCGCGCCATCGTCCTTCAGCCCTGTGGACACGCTGCTCATCATTCCACCTCCCAGATCCGAGCGACTTCGCCCAGCCGCTCAGTCGCGGCCGGGAGTTTGCGTTTGCAATAGGTTGCGCCGGCGTTGGCCGGCAGGGCGAAGGCGAGATCGTCATAGTCGCCGCCGGTATCGGGGCCAGGTAGGGCCGCGCCGCCGGCGAGGCTGGTCCTGGCCGCCCGGAGATAGCCCGTGATCTCGGTAAGCACCGCCTCGGGATCGTCGAGTTGGAGATCGACCGGTTCACGCGGGTAGAGCAGCGAGGCGCTGATGGCGACGTCGTCGCCGAGGAGCGCCTTCACCGCGAAGGCATAGAGGCAGCGCTGAAGCTCGCGTCCACCGTTCAGGCGAATGTCGCCGCGCGGCGGCCTGCCGGTCTTGTAGTCGCGAACGAGCGCACGCTTGCCGTCGCCCGAAATATCGAGCCGGTCGATATAGCCGGCGATGTTGAAGCCGGTGTCGGGAATCGTGACCGGCGCGTTCGTGTCCCATGGCGTCGCCGCGTCCGACTTTGGCTGCGAGCCGCCGAACGGCACCTCGCCGAAAGCGCGTGCGCCGGGCAGGACTTCGTCGCCGTAGGCCAGGGCGCGGCCGGCCATCAGGCGCGCGTCGTCGAGAGTGCGGCCCCAGATGACGGAGGGGGGAACGGGGCGCTCGCTTTCCCAATCGGCGGCGACGGCATGCGCGGCCCGGGCGACCGCTGTTTCGATGGTCTCCATGTCGGCGGAGGCGAGCCCGCCGCCGGTTTCGAGATCGCGCAAGGCGCTGTCGAGAACCATATGGACGAGATCGCCGATCCCGAGTGCGTCGAGCACCAGCGGTTCAGCGCTGCTCTGCGGCTCGCGCCATCCGAACGCATAGATCCACACGAAACTGAGCGGGTTGCGCAGCAGGCGGCGCAGCGAGCTGGCCGACTGGGTGCGATCGAGGATGGCGAGCACAAGGGGATGGTCGGCGCGCATCAGCCCGTCATGGGACGTGATCTCGGTCTGTCGCCAGTCACGCCAGCAGCCCTGCGCGCCGATCGCTTGCGGATCGACGGCGAAGTCCTGCGGCCGGGCCATGAGACGGTCGGTTTCGCTGAAGGCGTGGGCCGGCGTCGCGTTGCGGCGCAGGTAGGTTTCATCGCCATGCCCGGCGAGCAGCGGGCTGCGTCCGAGCAGGCGTCCGTCGGCATCGCGCCGGGCGCGTGACAGAACGACCGCGCCGGCGGTCGTGGCGAGGATCGTCTCGAAGTCGCGGCGGTCAGCGAGATTGACCGGCAGCGGATCAAGCACCGGGGTCGGGATGATATGGTCCGGGATCAGCCGGTCTTCGGCGATCCCCCGTGGCCAGCGCGAGGAGTTGAGGCCCAGGAGCCGCACGAAGCGGCGCGGCGACGCCGCAAGCGCGCTGGCCGGCATCCAGGCGACGCAGACGCACGCTTCCAGACCGTCGTCCTGCTTCAGGGTTTCCAGCGTCGCGTCGATCGAGGCGGCGGGTCCGGCGAGCAGCGCCTTGCGCCAGATCGCGAGCGCCCGGCCCTTGAGGAAGGCGTCGCCGATCTTGGCGGCGGCGACGGGGCCTTGAGCCAGAAGCTCGACGCCTGCGCGCAGCGCCGGGGCGTGATCGGCGCCATCGGGCCAGTCTTTAGGCGTCAGGCGGGCGAGCAGACGGTTCCAGGCGCTCGACGTCGAAAGCGGGGCATCGGTCGGCAGGACGCGCAGCCAGCCTTCAGGGAGAGTTTCGAAAGGTCCGCTGTCCCGGCACAGCGTCGCCAGGCGGCGCAGCCGCGACTGCGACAGGCCGCGCACGACGATGTCGGCCAGCGCGGCGGCGGCCTGGCCTTCGCGCGTGGCGACGGTCCGGACTCCGTGAACGAAGTGCAGGTCGATATTGGCGTCCGCGCGCAGGGCCAGGAAGTGATCGTCATAGTCTGCGGGTGAAGCGGTCGCGAGGGCGATTTGTGAGGGCGATACGCCTGCGGCCAGGAGGCTTCGCACCCAGCGCATCGCCTCGATGGCCTCGTGATAGGCCGTCGCCGCGCTCATGGCGCTGACTTCGGGCGTTTGCGCCGACGCGCGCGAAACGGCGACGTCCATGCCTTCCAGCCATGCCGGCGCGTTCCTTGGGCCGGCGGTCCACTGCACGGGAATATGGGCGGTGAGCGCCTGAAGCAGCGGGCGCCAGCAGGGCGAGAGTTCGGTCAGGCCGGTGATTTCCATCGGACCGAGTACCGCCGGCGCATGCGCGAGGCGGGTGGTTGCGGCGGCGACGATGTCCAGGGGGCGCATCATGCCGGCCGGGAGATGGTCGAGGACGGCGGCCTCTAGGCGCGCGATTGCGCCGAGACGAGGATGATCGGCGGCGCGCGCGGCAAGGTCGATGCCGGCGCGCCAGGCTTTATGCAGGGTGTCAGCCGCCGCATCGATCATGCCTGGCAGGGCCTTGATGCTTTCCAGCTCGGCCATCGGCGTCAAAGGCAGGGCGGCCTGGATGGCCGCGCGCAGACTCTCGTCGTCGATCGGACGAACGAAACCGCCGGCCAGCCGCACCGCGGCCTGCTCGAACGACATGATCTGGAGACCGTGACGGCCGTCACGCCCTGCCGCCAGGCGGCCTTCCCGCATGGCGAGGCGGCCGTGAACGACCAGGGTGGATCGATAGGCGATGGTCATGACCGCTCTCCTTCCGGGCGCCTCTTGACGTTGGGGTGCCGCGTCAGCGGCGGCGAACGCCGCCTGACGGCCGGTGTATTGTCCCGAGCGCTGCCGTACATGCTCCCTCCCGCCTGCATCCGATCGTCCATTGACGAAAGCCCCTAATGGGAATAATAATTACACGGACGGACATTGGTTGTCCATATAGTTTTTACGCTCATTAAACCGAGACGGAAGCGATGGCAGAGGCAGCGACGACGTTGAAGTGGGGGGTGGAGCGCCGGCTCGAATTCATTGAGTTCCGGCTGTTTTGGGAGGGCTCGATCAATCGCGCCGGCCTGGTGGAGGCGTTTGGCGTATCGGTTCCTCAGGCGTCGAAGGATCTGACGCTCTATCAGGAGCGGGCGCCTGGAAACATGGAATATGACACGCGCGCCAAGCGCTATGTCGCCGCCGAGAAGTTCATGTTGCGCTTCCTCGATCCTGATCCTTACTTCTATCTCGCGCAGCTTCGCTCGGTCGCCGAAGGGGCTGTGCCGTCACATGATTCCTGGATTGCGGCCCTGCCCAGCGCTGATGTCGCGCTGACGCCGAGGCGGGACATCGACATAGAGGTTTTGCGCAAGATCCTCGACGCCAGCCGTGAGGGTGTCTCCATCGAGGTCTTCTATCAGTCGATGAACACGGCGCGACCGGACCCGCTCTGGCGGCGCATCACACCCCACGCCTTCGGCTATGACGGCTTTCGCTGGCACACCCGGGCCTATTGCCACCTTGAGCACAAGTTCAAGGATTTCCTGCTGCCGCGCATTCTGGATGTGGGGGCGAAGGGCGAGCCGGGAGAGACTGGCGATCAGGACTGGCTGTGGAACAATTATTTCGACGTCATGATCGGCCCGCACCCCGCGCTGACGGCGAGCCAGAAGAAGGTCGTGGCCAAAGATTACGGGCTCGATCAGGGTAACGGCGTGCTCACGGTGCGTTATGCGATGCTTTTCTATGTTTTGAAGCGCCTGGGGTTGCTGGGCGATGCTGCGAAACAGAGCGCCCATACCCAGCATATCGTGACAATAAACCGCAAAGAAACTGAGGCCGCGCTCGAGCGGGCGGAGCTTCAGCTATGAACGAAACGGGGGGCGCGCGGACTGATGGCGGCAAGGCTTGAGGACATAAAGAACGGCGCATCCGTGCGGGGCGTGGCCTCGGCGCAGGCTGTGCATGTCATTTCGGTCGACTGGATCGGCGATCAGGCGGTCAATGTCGTTTTCCGCGATCACAATGGCGCGGTCGCCGAGGCGGTTCTTTATAGGGACGACGAGCACCGTCTTGAGGTCGAGCAGAACGGGCGGCCGTGGTCGTTCGACGCCGATGGCGCCTTGCTGCGACTGGTGACAGAGGCCAACCGCATCAAGCTCGCGCACTATTTCGATCCGTATCTGGCGATTCACACCAGCCTGGTCGATCCGCTGCCGCACCAGATCTCCGCCGTTTATGGCGAAATGCTGCCGCGTCAGCCGTTGCGTTTCCTCCTCGCCGACGATCCCGGCGCCGGCAAGACGATCATGGCCGGGCTGCTGATGAAGGAGCTGATCGCCCGCAGCGATCTTGAGCGCTGTCTCGTCGTCGCGCCGGGCAGCCTGGTCGAGCAGTGGCAGGACGAACTCGGCCAGAAGTTCAATCTCGAATTCGACATTCTCTCTCGCGACATGATCGAGAACTCGCGGTCGGGCAATCCGTTCAGCGACCGAGATCGGCTGATCGTTCGTCTCGATGTGCTGGCGCGCAACGAGGAGCTTCAGGAGAAGCTCATGAGCGCGCGCGAATGGGACCTGATCATCTGCGACGAAGCCCATCGCATGTCGGCCACCTATTTCGGTGGCGAGGTCAAATATACGCGCCGCTATCAGGTCGGTCAGAAGCTCGGCCAGGTCTGCCGGCATCTGCTGCTCATGTCGGCGACGCCGCATAACGGCAAGGAAGAGGACTTCCAGCTTTTCATGGCGCTGCTCGACGGCGACCGGTTCGAAGGCCGGTTCCGCGACGGCGTCCACTATGCCGATACCGAAGACATGATGCGGCGACTGACCAAGGAGGAGCTGCTCAAGTTCGATGGCCGACCGCTCTTCCCCGAGCGGCGGGCGCGCACGGTCAAGTATCAACTCTCGGAAGGGGAGGCCGCGCTCTACACCGCCGTCACCGAATATGTCCGCACCGAGATGAACCGGGTGCAGCGCTTCGCCGAGGGCGACGGGAAGAAGCGCAACAATGTCGGCTTCGCCTTGCAGATTCTCCAGCGGCGTCTCGCCTCGTCGCCGGCGGCCATCTACCAGTCGCTCAAGCGCCGGCGCGAACGGCTCGAGAACGAACTGGGCGAGGCGCGCCTTGCCGCCAAGGGGCGCCGGTCGGGCATGGGCGAACCGGCGGTCAACGCTGACATGCTGCGCAATATCGAGGAATATGGCCAGGAGGAGATCGACGAGCTTGAGGATCTGATCTCGACGGGCGCGACGACGGCCGAGACGGTCGAGCAACTCGCCCTGGAAGTCGAGACGCTGAAGGGTCTCGAAAGCATGGCGCTGGGCGTGCTGCGCTCGGGCGTGGACACAAAGTGGAGCCAGCTCAATCGTATCCTCGACGACGATCTCATGATCGATGCGGCAGGCCATCGCCGCAAGCTGATCATCTTTACCGAGCCCAAGGACACGCTCCACTACCTGCTCGACAAGGTGCGGGCGCGGCTTGGTAATCCCGAGGCCGTCGAAGTGATCCATGGCGGGGTGTCGCGCGAAGAGCGACGCAAGGTCGTCGAGCGCTTCATGCAGGACAAGGACATGCTCGTCCTCATCGCCAACGATGCGGCGGGCGAAGGCGTGAACCTTCAGCGTGGCCACCTCATGGTCAACTATGACCTGCCGTGGAACCCGAACAAGATCGAACAGCGCTTCGGCCGTATCCATCGCATCGGCCAGGCCGAGGTGTGTCATCTGTGGAATCTCGTCGCCGCCGATACGCGCGAAGGCGAGGTCTATGCGCGGCTGCTGGAAAAGCTTGAGGCGGCGCGCGAGGCCTTGGGCGGCCGTGTCTATGACGTGCTCGGCGAATTGTTCGACGGCGTGGCGCTCAAGGATCTGCTGTTCGAGGCGATCCAGTACGGCGAGCAGGAGGACGTCAAAGCGCGCCTCTTCCAGCAGGTCGATGGCGCCGTCGATCAGGGACATCTGCTGGAACTGCTGCGCCGCCGGGCGCTGACCAACGACACCATGCCGGAGGCCAGGGTCGAGGAACTGCGCCTCGAAATGGAGCGGGCCGAAGCGCTGCGCCTGCAGCCGCACCATATCCAGAGCTTCTTTGTCGAGGCGTTCCAGCATCTGGGCGGCCGGATCAAGCGCCGAGAGGAAGGGCGTTGGGAAATCAGCCATGTGCCGGTACGCATTCGCGAGCGCGATCGCCAGATCGGGACCGGCGCGCCGATCCAGACGCAATATGAGCGGATCTGCTTCGAGAAGGACAAGATCAACCAGCAGCCGGTCGCCGCCTTCGTCTGCCCCGGCCATCCGTTGCTCGAAGCCGTGATCAGCCTGATCCGCGAGCAATATGAGCAGATCATGCGCCAGGGGGCGATCCTGGTGGACGACACCGATGCCGGTGACGCGCTGTCGGCGATCTTCCTGCTGGAGCACAGCGTCCAGGACGGGCGTGTGACCAGCGCCGGCAAGCCGCATGTGATTTCGCAGCGATTGCAGTTCGCCGCCATCGACAAGGCCGGCAATACTGTCAATGCGGGCATCGCGCCGCATTTGAATCTGCGGCCAGCGACGCCGGAGGAGGTCGAAAGCGTCCGCGAGCTTCTGCATGAGAGTTGGTTGACCACGGATCTGGAAAAGGCTGCGATCCGGTTTGCGACGGTCGAGCTGGCCCAGGGGCATGTCGGCGAGGTCAAGGCGCGGCGTTTGCCCGAGATCGAAAAGGTCGAGCAGGAAGTTCGCGCGCGGCTCAAGAAGGAGATCAACTACTGGGACGCGCGCGCCTTCGAGCTGAAGGAGGAAGAGCGCGCCGGCAAGAAGACGCGAGTGAACTGGCAGAACGCCCAACGCCGGGCGGAAGATCTGGCGGAACGGCAGAAGCGCCGAATGGACCAGCTTGAGCGCGAGCGGTTCATCTCATCGCAGCCGCCGCGCGTGCGGGGCGGCATGGTCGTCATTCCGCGGGGCCTGCTCGAAGCGCGTCAGGCGCCAGGCAGCCCGAACCACTTCGCCGAAGATCCCACCGCGCGCCGACGGATCGAGCTTGCGGCGATGGAAGCGGTCATGGCCGCGGAGCGGGCGCTGGGCAATGTGCCGGCCGATGTTTCGGCCCAGAAGATCGGCTACGACATCGCTTCTCACGATCCGAGGTCGGGGCATCTGCGCTTCATCGAGGTCAAGGGTCGCATCGACGGCGCGGACAGCGTGATGGTTACGCGGCAGGAGGTCATCACCTCCCTGCATGAGCCGGAGAAGTTCATCCTGGCGATCGTCTCCGTCAACGCCGACGTCGCTCAGGCGCCTCGTTACGTGCGCGGTCCGCTTGTGGAGCGGGAACCGTCGTTCCTCGAAACGGCGATCCAGTTCGATCTGCGGCGCTTGCTGGAGCGCGCAGAGGCGCCGTTATGACCGCGACCTCCCAGATGGCGACGGCGCCGGTCGCGTGGCCCGACTATTTCCAGCCGATCCAGGACCGCGCCACCAAGCGATGGGATCAGCTTGAGGCTGATCCTGAACTTGCAGGGCCTTGGCACCAGCTTTTCAAGCAGGTCCAGAGCCCTCGCCATATCCTCTCTGAGTTGCTCCAGAACGCCGACGATGCCGGCGCCAGCGAAGCCTGTGTGTCGATCGAGAATGAGCGCTTCGTGTTCGAGCACAATGGCGATGATTTCATCGAGGCCCACTTCGCCTCGATCTGCCGCTTCGGTTATTCCAACAAGCGGGCCCTTCACACGATCGGGTTTCGAGGGATCGGGTTCAAGAGCACCTTCAGCCTGGGCGATCGTGTCGAGCTTGTCACGCCGACTCTGGCGGTCGCCTTCGAGCGCGCACGGTTCACCCAGCCGCATTGGATCGACGGCCGCAATCTGACGTCGGGCGTCACGCGCGTTGAAGTGGCGATCGCCGATGCGCGGTTGCGGCGGGAGGTCGAAAAGAACCTCGATGAATGGTTGAAGAGCCCGGTTTCACTGCTCTTCTTCAAGACAATCCGACGCTTGCGGATCGGCGAGAGCGAGGTGCATTGGCAGAGCCTTGGACCCGGCCCCATCGCAGGGAGCGAATGGATGGCCCTCGATGAGAAGGCGGACGATCCCTTCCTGTTGGTGCGATCGGGCGAGGAAGCCTTTCCGGACGAGGCGCTCGACGAGATCCGTAAGGAGCGGATGCTGGGCGCTGAAGACAGTAGTGATTTCCCGCCCTGCCGGGTCGAGATCGTGCTGGGCGCGAAGGGCAGACTCTATGTCGTGCTGCCGACCGGGGTTGAAACGGCGCTTCCCTTCGCTTGTAATGCGCCCTTCATCCAGGACCCGGCGCGTCTCAAGATCAAGGATCCGGAAACCTCGCCGACCAATCGCTGGCTTCTGAACCGGGCCGGCGAACTCGCCGCAAGCGCGATGATGGAGTGGCTGGAGAAGGCCGGCGCCAGCGCGCAGGATCGGGCGGACGCCTATGGCCTGCTTCCCGAGGTTGACCGGGAAGCGACGACGCTCGAGGGGGCGTGTGGTGCGATCGTCGAGCTGGCGTTTGACGCGGCGATCGATGGTCGCTCGCTGTTGCTGACCGAAGAGGGACAGCTTGTCGCCGCCAGGGGCGCCGTCACCGTTCCGCAGCCGATATTCGACATCTGGCCGGCTGACCAAGCAATGGCGTTGCTCGACGCCACGGCCCGTCCCGCCCTGTGCCAGCATGTCTCGTCCAGGGATCGGACCAAGCTGGTCCATTGGGGGCTGGTCGAGGAGTTCTCGAAGTCCGATCTGCTGACACGCCTGCGGAGCCACCACCTCCCTCGGCCCTCGACCTGGCGGCATCTATTGAACCTGTGGGCCTATATCGCGCCCGAGGTGACGGGCTGGCAGTGCCATGACACCGACAGCCTGCGGATTGTGCCGGTTCAGGGCAAGGACGTGCTCTACGCGGCCTCGGAGATCGTTCGGCTTGGCGAGAAGAAGCTGCTTCAATCTGAGGAAGACTGGGAGTTCCTCGCCAGCCATCTGATCGTGCTTAACCAGAACTGGACCCGGTTCCTCGCCGAACAGCGCCGTGACAAGGCGGAGGGAGAAGGTCGCAACGACCCGATCGAGGCGGCTTTCGCGGTGCTGGAAGAGATCGGTCTCGACGGCACGAGTGACGTCAATGCCGTGATCGAACGCGTCGCCGCCGACTATTTCGGCTCGGGGCAGCCGAAGCTGGCCGAGTGCGTCCAGCTCGCTCAGATCGCGGCCAAGCTCGGCGTCACCGTTGGGGAATCCTTCCGCTATGCCTGCGCCGATCGGACGCTTCGGCCGATCGGCAAGGGCGTTCTGTTTGATGAGAATGGCGCGCTGGAAGAGCTGCTGCCCGAGACGGTGCGGGCGGCGCAGCTTTTGCACGGCGACTATGTAGCAAGCTTCAAATCCTGCTCGCGCGAAGATTGGCTCCGCTGGGTGTCGTCCGGTCGTGCGGGGCTTTTGACATTCGCGCCGCTCGTTCAGAAGCGCCAGAGCGCCTATGGTCGGCAGCAACTTACCGCGGAGGCGCAGGCGCGCGGTGCGCGCGGCGCGCTCTACTATCCCTATGTCACCAACCAGTTCGTCATTGAGGACTGGGACTTCTCGTCCGATTATTGGCGGCATTGGGAGGCGTTGTCGAAGGCGGACGCCGGCATCTGGGCCAAGATCGCCGGCAAGATCCTGGATCAGCGCGACGCCTATTGGTCGCGCGCCGTCAGCGCTCGCATGTCGCAGGTCGCGACCACGGGCTCAACGCGATCGGTCACATCAGAACGCCTGCTGGCGGACTGGTTGATGAAGCTGCGCGCAAAACCCTGCCTTCCCGACACGCGCAACATGATCCAGCTTCCGGCCGACCTGGTGCGCCGGACGCCTGAGACAGAAGCCTTGATCGACGTCGAGCCCTTTGTGAATGGGCTGCTCGACCGGGAGACGACGCGCCCCTTGCTCGATCTTCTCGGGGTCCGCAGCACGCCGAGCGGCCCCGGACGTTTGCTCGACCGGCTGCGCGCCCTGGCGAAATCCGACAAGGCTCCGGCCCATGAGGTTGAGAAATGGTATCGTCGGCTCGACCAGCTGCTCGACGGCTGCTCGACTGCCGACGCGCAGAACATCAGAACCGCCTTCAAGGCGGAGAAACTGATCCTCGCCCAGGACGGCACGTGGGTGACGTCAGTCGGCGTCTTCCTGGCGGGGGACGAGGGGGATGTTCCTGGCGCAGCGGTCGTGCGCGGGTCCGTGCTCGATCTCAGTCTGTGGCATCGTATCGGCGTCGCCGATCGCCCATCGGCGGACCTGGCGTTGCAATGGCTCGGGACGCTGGCCTCGGGCAAGGTGCTGTCGACCGACGACGCCCGGCGGGTTCGCACCCTGTTGGTCCGATACCCGACCCGCATCTGGGAAGAGTGCGCGCACTGGCTGAACCTCGTGGGCGAGTGGGCGCCGATCGAGACGCTCGGCTATGGGCTGAGCATGCAGACCCTGTTCCGGTGGAGCCATCTGCACGAATGGATCAAGCGCAAGACCGCTGATTTTCAGCGACTGTCGGGCGAGATTCTGCAGGCGCCGCCGTTCTCGGCGTTGCCGGCCTTGTCGGACCTTGTCGAAGAACGCTTCCACCAGCCGTCGCTGTTGGCCGGCATGGACGATCACCGCGCCTGGCTCACGGCCTTCGGAACCCAGCTCGGGCGGATTGAGCTTGCCGATGCGGTCGAGACCGAGCGTGTGCGGGCGTTGGCGGAAGCGATCGCGGCGACGATCTGGGTCCAGACACCCAAGCTGGAGGTTGTACCCTATCTCGATGGCGTCCCGGCGGGGACCGCGCGTCTCACCGATATTCTGTGGCTCGAGCGCAAACTGTTTGTCAGCCCGTTATCCAAGGCCAAGCTTGCCAAGCGGGTGCCGGAAGAGATCGGCAGGCCTCTGAGCGCGGACATTCGCGCAGCGCTCGCCTATGCGTTCGAGCGCTCGCCTGAGGATATCAAAGAATATCTCGAGGAGAATTTCACGCTCGGTCCCCAGCACATCGCCGCCGCTCCGATCGTCGAAGTCCAACTCCCTGCCAAGCCTGGCGATGATGATGGCGTCGACCAGGTCGCGGAAGACGAACGCGGTGATGCCGAGCCCGCGGATGCGGATGATCTCCTCCTGGCGGACGAAGATGAGCCGGCGTCGCAGCCTGAGCCCGTCTCGCCAACCGTGGAACCGGATCGAGAGCTGATCGAGACGGAGATGGCGAGCAGGCCCCGCGTCGCGCCGAAGCCGCCACGCCCCAGTGTCATGGCGCGGTTTGCGTTGGCTGAAGGCTACAAGGCTGACGGCGAGGACCGTTTTTTCCATGCGGACGGGAGCTGGATCGGTCGCGCCAACGGGACACGTTTTCCGTGGGAGCGCCGCTCGGCAGGCGGCGAGGTTCTGCGGCATTATTATCCCAAGGACCATTGTCTGGAGCACGAACCGCTCCAGCTCGAGGCCGATCTCTGGGGGCTGCTCGACCAGAAGCCGGACCTCTATTCCTTCATTCTTATCAACCCGGAGGGTGGTCCCGTCGAGATGACGGGCGCCCGCCTGCGCGCCCTGCGCGACGGCGGCGAACTGACCATCCATCCCGCAACCTACAGGCTGGTTTATGACCTCGACGACTAACACCAAGAAGAAATTGATTGAGGTTGCGATCCCGCTTGAAGCGATCAACGCCGCCTCCGCACGCGAAAAGTCCATCCGGCATGGGCATCCGTCCACGCTGCATATGTGGTGGGCGCGGCGGCCACTGGCGGCGTGCCGCGCGGTGCTGTTCGCCCAGCTTGTCGATGATCCGTCGAGCGACCCCGGGAAATTCCCCACGCCCGAAGCGCAGGAGGCCGAACGCAAGCGCCTGTTCGGCATCATTGAGGAACTTGTGGTGTGGGAGAACTCGACCAACGAGGAAGTGCTGGAACGCGCCCGCGCCGAGATCCGCAAGAGCTGCGGCGGCGAGCTGCCGCCGGTCTATGATCCGTTCTCGGGCGGCGGTTCGATCCCGCTGGAGGCGCAACGCCTCGGTCTGCCCGCTTATGGGTCCGACCTGAACCCGGTCGCGGTGATGATCGGCAAGGCGATGATCGAGATCCCACCGAGGTTCAAGGACAAGCAGCCCATCCATCCGGGCGCGAAGGACCGGCAATTCTACCGCAACGCCGAGGGGCTCGCCGAGGACGTCAAATATTATGGCGAGTGGATGCGCGAGAAGGCGTGGGAGCGCATCGGGAATCTATATCCGCAGGTGGAGCTGTCCAAGGAATATGGTGGCGGCCAAGCGACAGTAGTTGCCTGGATCTGGGCGCGAACGGTGCCTAGTCCCGATCCTGCGTTTGCCAACGTCCAGGTGCCGATCGCTTCAAGCTTCCTGCTCAGCACCAAGACCGGCAAGGAGGCTTGGGTCGAGCCTATGGTCGATAAGCAGGCCAAGACCATTTCCTATCGGATTAGGCATGGCGGAACCAAAGCCGAGATCGCCGCGGCTAAGGAAGGGACCAAGGCGGGTCGTGGCGCGAATTTCCGATGCCTTATGTCGGATACCGCCATCACCCCTGACTATGTGAAGAGCAACGGACGCGCTGGTAAAATGGGCCAGACACTGATCGCGATCGTCGCCGAAGGCCATCGCACCCGTGCTTATGTTGCACCTACGGATATGCACAGAACGCTGGCCTTGTCGGCAAAGCCTGCGTGGAAGCCCGAGGCCAGCCTGCCGAACGATCCTCGCAATTTCTGGACGGTAGACTACGGACTCACGACCTTCGGTGATCTATTCACTGATCGTCAGTTGGTGGCCCTGAATACCTTTAGCAGCCTAGTGCATGAGGTGCGTGCGCAGGTCGAGGTTGATGCGTCGGCTGCAAGCAAATCCTCCAACACGGCCCCGCTGCGTGATGGTGGTGATGGTGCAAAGGCATATGCGGAGGCGGTGAGTGTATATTTGGCTTTCGCGATCTCGAAATTAACAAACCTCGGCTCAACCGTGACAAGCTGGATGAGCGATCGAGGAGCCCTGCGCGAAACCTTTGCTCGCCAAGCGATTCCGATGGTCTGGGATTATGCTGAAGTCAACTTCTTCTCGAACTCAGGGGGGAATTGGTCGACGCCGGTCGATAAGATCAGCAGGGCAATTGCAGATTTCCCCGCGTCAGGAATTGGATCTGTTAAACAAGTTAATGCTGGGGAAGTGATTTATGAGGCTGGAACAGTAATTTCATCCGATCCGCCCTATTATGACAACATCGGATACGCAGACCTTTCAGATTTTTTCTTTTGCTGGCTCAAGCCTAGTCTAAAAGAAATCTATCCATCGATTTTCGGTGTTTTGGCGACGCCGAAAACTGAAGAATTGGTTGCGACCCCTTATCGGCACGGCGGTGCGGATGCAGCGGAGAAGTTTTTCCTTGAAGGAATGACGGCGGCAATTGGAAGAATGGCTGACGGAACGGCCGCAGATTTTCCCGCCACGATCTACTATGCTTTCAAGCAAAGTGAAGTTGAGCAGGAAGGAATCAGCTCAACGGGCTGGTCCACCTTTCTGCAAGCGGTTATTTCCGCTGGTTTTTCTGTGCTCGGCACATGGCCCATTCGTACCGAAAGCCCCGGGCGGCTGATCGCCAAGGGCACCAACGCCCTCGCCAATTCGGTCGTTCTCGTGTGCCGAAAGAAGGAAGCCACGGCCGAAATCATCTCACGTGCCGAATTCATCCGTGCTTTGAAACGCGAGCTGCCGCCGGCGATCGCCGAGCTTCAGGCTGCCAATATTGCGCCGGCAGACATGCCGCAGTCGGCCATCGGCCCCGGGATGGGTGTGTTCTCGCGCTACAAGGCCGTGCTGGAATCCGACGACAGCCCGATGAGCGTGAAAACTGCACTTCAGCTCATCAACCGGGAACTGGATGAATATCTCGGCGGCATCCAGGGCGAGTTCGACGCGGACACGCGGTTCGCCATCACCTGGTTTGAGCAGAATGGCATGGGCAAGGGCGAATACGGTACGGCCAACAGCATCGCCACCGCGCGCGGTATCTCTGTCGATAGCGTCAAGCACGCCGGTATCGTCGAAAGCGCCGCCGGCAAGGTCCGTATTCTCTCTCGCGACGAACTCGCCGGGGATTGGGAGCCGGAAAGTGATGGCCACCTGACGGTGTGGGAATGCCTCCAGCACCTGGTCCGCCTGCACGAGAAGGACGGCATCTCCCACGACACCGCCGTCCTGATGAAGAAGATCAACACCCAGGCCGAGGCCGTGAAGGATCTCGCCTACTGCCTTTACGACATCAGCGCTAACAAGCGGAAGGATGCCAAGGAGGCCACGGCTTACAACGCCCTGATCGCCGACTGGACCGAGCTGACAAAGGCCGCGGCGGCCATTCACGACACAAGCGGCGATCGTCAGATCCGGTTGGATATTTAAGGGGGAACGGGACGTGGCAAAAAGTACGCGCCAATATGTGTTTGAGGGGATGGAGCTGCTGCCGTCGGCGCTGATCCCCTTCGTCGAAAAGAGGCTGGAGACCTCCCTCAAGGGGCACTGGCAGGTCCAGGTTCTGGAGAAGCTGCCGAACCTGCGCCCGAACAGCAACGGCGAGGTCGGCTGGGATCAGGCCGCGCTGTTCAACGCGATGGATCGGTTCTGGGCTGAGGCGTTCAAGACCGTTCTTGGCCGTGCGGAGCGCTCGCTGGTCAACGAACTGGGCGACGTGCGCAACAAGCTGTCGCACAATGAGACTTTCACCTATGACGACGCCGAGCGCGCGCTCGATTCCATGCGTCGGCTGATGGAGGCGATCAGCGCGGGGGAAACGGCCGAGCAGCTCGGCAAGATGCGCGACACCATCCTGCGCACCAAGTTCACCGAGCTGGCGCGCAATGAGGAACGCCGGAAGACCCAGCGCCTCGAAATTTCGGTCGATACCGTGGCCGGCCTCTTGCCGTGGCGCGAGGTGGTCGAGCCGCACCAGGATGTCGCCACCGGTGAGTTCCAGCAGGCAGAGTTCGCGGCCGACCTCGCCAAGGTGCATTCGGGAAGCGCGCCGCCGGAATATCGCGATCCGCGCCAGTTCTTCAGCCGCACCTATCTGACGGAAGGGTTGAGCACGCTGCTGATCGGCGCGGCCAAGCGGCTGTCCGGCAGCGGGGGCGATCCGGTCGTCGAGCTGCAGACCAACTTCGGCGGCGGCAAGACCCACTCGATGCTGGCCCTCTATCACATGGCCGGGCCGACGCCGGTGCAGGACCTGTCGGGCCTCGATCAGTTGCTGGACAAGCTCGGCCTGACCGTGCCGAAGGCCGTCAATCGGGCGGTCCTGGTCGGCACGTCGCGAGGACCGCAGGACGTGCTCCACGCGGAAGGCGACCTGAAGATCCGCACGACCTGGGGCGAACTCGCCTGGCAGCTCGGCGGCGCAGACGCCTTCGCCATGGTGGCGGAAAATGACGCCAGCGGCATTGCGCCAGGCTCCAACCTTCTGGAGGCGCTCTTCAAGAAATATGCGCCGTGCCTGATCCTGATCGATGAATGGGTCGCCTATCTGCGCCAGATATACAAGGTCGAGGGCCTGCCGTCCGGCTCGTTCGATGCGAACCTGTCGTTCGTTCAGTCGCTGACCGAGGCGGTTAAGGCCAGCCCCGGCACGCTGCTGGTCGCCTCCTTGCCGGCGTCTCAGATCGAGGTGGGCGGCGAAGGCGGCCAGGAGGCGCTCGCGCGCCTCAAGCAGACCTTCAGCCGCGTGGAATCCTCGTGGCGGCCGGCGAGCCAGGAAGAGAGCTATGAGATCGTCCGGCGGCGGCTGTTCAAGGAAATCCCCGGCGACAAGTTCCATCATCGCGACAACACGCTGAAGCAGTTCGCCAAGCTGTACCGGGAAAACGCCAACGATTTCCCGCAAGGCTGCGCGGATGAGGATTATCGGCGCAAGCTGGAGAAGGCCTATCCGATCCATCCCGAGCTGTTCGACCAGCTCTATACGAGCTGGGGTTCGCTTGAGAAGTTCCAGCGCACGCGCGGCGTCCTGCGCCTGATGGCGCAGGCGATCCACGAACTTTGGATGAACGCAGACCCGTCAGTGATGATCATGCCGGGCAGCGTGGCGGTGAGTTCGCCGCGCGTGGAGCCGGAACTGCTCCATTATCTCGACGTGACCTGGCAGTCGATTATCGCCGGCGACGTCGATGGCACGGCCTCCACCCCGTACAAGGTCGATCAATCGGCGCCCAACCTTAACCGCTATTCGGCGACGCGCCGCGTCGCCCGCGCGATCTTCATGGGTACGGCGCCGACGCATCAGCAGCAGAACACCGGACTCGACGACAAACAGATCAATCTCGGTGTCGTGCAGCCGGGCGAGCGTCCGGCGATCTTCGGCGATGCGCTGCGCCGGCTGACCAATCAGGCCAAGTTCATGCACGCCGATCTGGGCCGCTATTGGTACTCGATGTCGGCGAGCCTTAACCGTATCGCAGCGGACAAGGCGGCGCAGATCGAGGCGGCACTGGTCGATGTGATGATCGACAGCGAACTCGGAAAATACGTGAACGGGCTTGCCGATCGCGGGCATTTCGACGCGGTTCAGGTCGCGCCGGCCTCGTCAGCCGAAGTCCCCGATGAGGCGGGCGGCGTGCGTGTCGTTGTGCTGGGGGTCCAGCATTCGCATAACGGGCGCGACGGTTCGGACGCGCTGGTCGAGGCGAAGGACATCCTCACTCAGCGCGGCAGCACGCCGCGCGTCTACCGCAACATGCTGGTGTTCATCGCTGCGGAGGCCCGCCAGCTCGATCATCTGAAAGACGCCGTGCGCGCGTCCCTGGCGTGGGGCGAGATCGTGCGCGACACCGAGCGGCTGAACCTCACCCAGAGCGACAGTGCGCTGGCCAAGGCGAAGCTGGTCGAGGCGAACGAGACGATGAAGACGCGCCTGAAAGAGGCGTGGTGCTATCTGCACTATCCCGCCCAGGAAAGCGCACAGGCGGATTGGGAATGGGTGTCGGGCAAGATTCCGGCGCAGGACGGGCTGCTGGCCCGGGCGAGCAAGAAGCTGGTGGCCGAGGAGGGCCTGCTGACGGAATTGGGGCCGTCGCGCCTCGACCGAGACCTGCAGAAATACATCTGGAACGACAAGCCGCATTTGTCGCTCAAGGACCTGCGGGAATATCTCAACCGCTACATCTACCTGCCGCGTCTCAAGGGCCAGGACGTACTGGTCAAGGCGGTGCAGGCGGCGGTGAGTGGCATGCTGCCCGGTCCGTTCGCCTATGCCGAGCGATGGGAGGAGGGGGCCGGCACCTATCTGGGGCTGGCGATCGAGCGGGCGGCCAGCGCCGCGGTCGTGATCGACAGCGACAGCGTCATCGTGACACCGGAGGTGGCCGAAGCCCACCGCCCGGCGCCGGTGCAGCCTGGATCGGGCGACACAGCCTCGGGGCCGGGTGGTGGCACGCCGGGGCCCGATGGGCCGCCAATGGACGACGCGCCGACCACGCCTGCGCCGGAAAAGAAGCCGACGCGGTTTTCCGGCACCGTGATGATCTCGCCGGATCGTCCGGCCCGGGACATCCACCAGATTGTAGAGGCGATCGTCGAACAGCTCACCACGCTTCCGGGCAGTCAGGTGAAACTCAGGCTCGAGATCGAGGCGGAAGTGCCTGAAGGACTCGAGCGCTCCAAGGTGCGAACCTTGGTCGAGAACGCCAATACGCTCGGCTTCATCGAAAAGTCGCTGGAATAGCCGATGGGCGCAACTTGGGGTAGCCTTACACGTCGGCACAATCGCATGTGCCGACAAATCCTACTTTCTCCCGGCCGGTCCCGCCATCGACCGGGCCAAGCTTAATAACCGCCGACATGCTGGATTGTCGTTTTGCGCGGACCAGACCATGCTGAACGGCAGCACCTCACCGGCAAGCTTCCGATAAACGACCCCCGGAAACTGCGCGACGGTCGTCGCTTCACTCGTCAGAGTGAGGCCCCGACCGAGAGCGACCAGAGATAGGATATTGTCGCGGCCGACCTGCTGAGACTGAATATCGAGGTGGCGGCCGAGACCAGCAAGGTGAGCGACCAAATAGTCGTGGATCTCTTGTCCCGGCGCGACATCGCTCACGATGAACCGCTCGGAAGCCAAATCGGCCCATCCAAGTTCGGGCTTGCCCGCCAAAGGATGTTCATCAGGCAGCACCACGTAAACCTTTTCGCACCACATATGCTCCGTCTCGCATCCGTCCCATGCTGTCGTTCCCGTGATGAATGCGACGTCCAGATAAAGCTTGCGGACAGCGGCGACATGCTCGGGCGAATTTCCATCAATAATGTCGACCTGCACCTTCGGATGGCGTGACCCAAAATCTCGAAGCAAATCGAACAGAAAACCGGATGCGAGGGACGAGAATATCCCGACCTTGATCAGCCCTTGCTCCGCCCGGCCAACCGCTGCCACCTTTGTCACCCCGATATCGATCTGGCGAAGAGCATGGCGAGCGTTGCGCAGGAATTCCCGCCCGGCAACGGTCAACCGCACCCCGCCAGCATTTCGCATAAAAAGCGACGCCCCGAGTTCATCTTCGAGATCACGGATTCGTCGGCTGATGGAGGATTCCTGCACCGAAAGCGCGGCAGCAGCCTTGCGAAAACTCCCATAATCGACGGCGGCAACAAAATATCGCAACTGGTTCAGCCGGACCGCAGATGTGCCAGGTTTCCCCTCAACGACCTTCGTGAGGCTATCATCAGGCGAGGTCTGATTGTTCCCGATCACAGCCATGGTGCATCATCCGAAACAGCGTTCGGTTTCTGACGGGCACCCCGCCATCATCAACGCGAAAATCGATCTATGTGCGTTCATCGGCTCTCCGCACATCCTCAAACTAAACGACGTTCAGTTACCGAATGCTGCTTCTTGACTTCCGGCCCGTCAACGAAAAAAGTAAATGTCGTTTAGTTTTCACGACAAGTTGCAACAGGCATCGGAATGGCCCGTCCCCGGAAAGAGCAAGAACTTGATATTGCTCGTCGTACAATCGACGCAACGATCCGGCTGCTGTCGGAGCGTGGCGACCTCGACGTACCGCTGACTGCGGTCGCGCATGCCATCGGATGCACAGCGCCAGCGCTTTACGGCCATTTCCGCAACAAAAGCGCCTTATTGCGCGCCGTTCGGGACGAAGGTTTCAACCAGCTCTACAGAGAAAAGCTGGCCGTCTTCCAGCAGATGCGCGGCAATCCATTCGGCTATTTGCGTGATGGCAGCTATGCCTATGTCCGCTTTGCCCTGGAAAACCCCACGCTGTACCGGCTGATGTTCACACCGCCGCCACGGCTCGGAGTCAGCGATGATCCATGGTCGGGCGAAGCTGGAAGACAGATACTAAATCTATTGCTGACGGGACTTCGCTGCTCTCAGGGCCAAGGCTTTTTGCCCGGCATGGATCTGAGGCGCTACAGCTTCATGTTCTGGTCAACGGTACACGGCGCGGTGAGCCTCACCCTTCAGAACCGGGAAATGGACCAGTCCGCCAAATGGGATGCGACACGAAAGGCCGTCGATACGTTGATGGAAATCATCGCCGCGACGCGCCATGACTCGCGCGGCACCTCATGAGCGAGATCTTCTGGCGCTGGCAAAGCCCCGATCTGTCGCAATGAACCGTTCCAGCATCGGCACAATCAGCCTGACAGGATCGGCAGCGGGCTGGCCGGTTTCGCGAGCCAGCACTTCGGCATAGGCGGCAAGATCGCGGTGCAGCGGCCCCGGCAGTTCCACCGTCACCTTCACGGGCTTGTCTTCGATGAGGGGGCCGAGTTTCAGCTTCGTCATGGTCAGTTCCTGTAAGGTTCGAGTACGAGATCGCGGGTAACGATGACCCTGACCGGGTAGCCCGGCCGGATCGTCAGGGTCGGCGCGACCTGCAACTGGCGCTGGACGATCTGTTGCCCGGCCTGATTGATGGTATCCTGCGCTCCGTCGCGGATGGCGCGGATCAGGCGATCCTCGTCGTCGGTCGCCAGTTCCGTGCCGATGCCGAGCAGCGTGGACAGCCCCGCCGCTTTCATCAGATCCCACCAGTGGTAATCAACGCCATCTTCCAGCCCGGCATTGCCGGAAGCGTCCGCACCGGGCTGGCGCTCCAGCACGATGGAGCGGCCGTTGGGCAGGATCAGGCGGTTCCAGACCAGCAGCACGCGGCGCTGACCGAATTGCACGCCCGCATCATACTGGCCGATGATGCGGGTTCCTTGCGGGATCAGCAGCAGACTGCCGGTCGGACTGTCATAGACATTCTCCGTCACCTGCGCGGTGATCTGCCCCGGCAGATCAGAGCGGATGCCGGTAATCATCGCCGCCGGAATCACTGCCCCGGCCTGCAGGATGTAGGGCGAGGCAGGCGCCATGATCCGATCCATGGCAACGGTCTGCCGATCCACAGGACCATTGAGGAAAGCTGTGTGCCGGTCCTGCGTTTCAGGTTGGGCACCAAGGTCCGGCCCCACAAGCCCCGGAATCGTTGAGCCAGCTGTCGTCGCCACTCTTGGCCCGGACTGGAAGAACACGGTGCTAAGACGTGCGGCTTCTTCCTCGGCAAGCCGGCGCTCTTCGGCAGGATCGCGGGCAGGCGTCGCCATGGCGGGCGGCGTGACGGGCTGACCCCGGTTCTGGGCATCCAGGATCGGGCCACCGAGATCGCCCGGCAATGCCGGCCCCAGGACCGGCCCGGTATAATCCTTCGGCAGACCTGCCAGTCCATCTGCCGTGGCGCGGTTCTCGGTCGAATAGAGTTCTTCACCGTTTCCGCTCATATCGCGCGTCTGGAGCGCATAGATCAGCGCCCCGCCGATGCCGAGGAGCGCAACAGCTCCGGCACCGGCCAGCATCTTGCGCGACAGGCGCGTGACGCGCGGCGGCTCGGCACGCAGACGCATCGGCGTTGGGTTGGTGGTAGCCTCTTCACTCATGACGGTTGCTCTCCGGCTTTAGCGGGCTGGGCAGCTTGTCTTTGCTCGATGCGAACGATCCTGACCGTCTGCTGCTGCTTGCCGCTACCAAGACGCAGCTCAGCCGCTCCGAACAGCCGATCGACGATCAAGATGTTCTGGTGAACACGGGAATTGACGATCTGGGTCTCGCCCTCGGAACCGATGACGAAAATCGGTGGCATCTCTCCCTGCACGATGCCGCGCGGGAAAACGACATAGACACGGCGGCCATCATCGAAGACGGAAATCGGCCGCCATGGCGGCGTATCTCCAGTCAGGCTGTAACGATAGTTGCGTGCCGCCTCGACCGGGATGATGGGTGCTGCCGGAACGGTCTGGCGCTGACCGGCAGGCAGCGCCGGATAAGACCAGGATACGGACGGCATGTAGAGCGCCTCACGGGCGCGCAGCTCGATCATGTAGGTGCGCCGATCGGTCGTCACCACGAGATTGGTTGAGATGTCGGATCGGGATGGTTTGACGAGAATATGGACCCGGCGCGACGTACCGCTCCCGCTCTCGGTATCGCCAATGATCCAGCGGGCGGTGTCTCCCGCCGCGATTGGTCCCGCGCCGGTCAGGCTTTCGCCCGGCTCCAGCGCTACATTGGTGATCTGTCCTGGTGCTGCATAGACCTGATAGAGCGCGCCTTCCGACCAGGGATAGATCTGGATGGCGTTATAGTAACCCTCGCGGCGCGGCTCGACGCGGGCGGCGGCATTGGCGTTCTCGACGCGGCCTGCCGGTGTTCCGGCAGCAGTGCCGCCGCGTGCGACCGTCCAGGCCGGCGGCGTGTGAAGCGGCCGAGGCCGGTCATCCGTGACAGCGGTCGGCACGACGGGCAACGCCGGCACATCGGCATCATAGCTGAACTGCGGCGCTTTGTTGGTGGCGCAGCCGGCGAGCATGGTGGCCGAAAGCAACAAAGCCGCGAAGGCGGGTTTACGGAAAACCGGCAAGGCGGAATTGCGGGAAGACGCGATGGTCATTGGCTCATCTCCCGCGACCATGAAATTGCATTGACGTAGATGCCGAGCGGATTGGCGCGCAGACGCTCGGCATCGCGCGGGGTCTGGATCACGATGGTCAGGATCGCGGTCCAGCGCTCGGTCGTGGAAAGCTGCCCGTTCTCGTAATGGCGCTCGGTCCAGGCGACGCGGAAACTGTCGTTCGAGGCGCGGATGACGCTGGAAACTTCGACTGCGATCTGCTGGCGGCCGACACGGGTGAACGGATCGTTGGCGCGGGCATAGTCGTTGAGCGCGGCCGCTCCCCTATCTGTGGTGAACTCATAGGCGCGCAGCCAGTTCTGGCGCACGATGATGGCATCCGCCGGGATCGAGCGCGTCTGCTCGATGAAACGGCCAAGATGGAAGGCGATCTGCGGATCGGTCGGGCGGTAATCGGCCGTGGCTGCGGTGATGGCCTGGGCCTGGCCGAGATTATCGACCTGCACCACCCAGGGCACGACCGTCCCGCGCGCCGATTGCCAGACCAGAGCAGAGGCGAAACCGGCCGAGAGGATCAGTGAGCCGAAGGCCATGATGCGCCAGTTCTTAGCCTGCACGCGAGCCGAACCGATACGCTCGTCCCAGGCCTGGGCAGCTTTCTGATAGGGCGTCTCGGGTTCGGGCGATTTGCCGTAATGGGCCGATGGACGTTTGAAGATGTTCATGAGCGGTCACTTTCAGAAAGATTGATGGAGGAGCCGCCGCCATGGCTGTCGCCAGCGCGCACGGCATGGGCGGCCATCGACGTGCCGTGACTGAGTGTCTGCTTGCGCTGCATCTGCTTTGCCCATGCCGGAGAGCCGCCAGCCTGCGCGGCGGGCGATGGGCCAGCACTCGCGGCCTCGCTGGCACCTCCGACAGTTCCAGCCGTGGAAGAGCCACCAGTGACGCCGAAGCCGGCACGCGCTCCATCGGAAAAGCTGGACGTGACGCTTTCCGATGCCTTCGAGGCGGCGCGCTTCAGGGGCGATGCGGCAGCAGAGCCTGCGGCACGGGCAACACCGCCCAGACCGGAGGCAACACCGGCAGCGCCGGACTGGCCAAGCGAGCCGACACTGTAGGCGGCGCTCGCCGCACCTGCGGCGGCAGCACCACCACGGACAGCCGCAGCTCCACCCGACAGCGCCGCTGTCCCTCCCTTCGCGGCCATGCCTGCGGCAGCGCCGCCGGCAAGCATCATGCCGCCAGCGGCAAGGCCGGTTCCAACAGCCGCACCTGCGCCAAGCTGCGGGCCGCCAGAAACCAGACCGGACGCGATGCCAGGACCGAAGATGCCGAGGCCGAGAAGGGAAAGGGCGGCCAGCACGATCGCCATGGCGTCGTCGATGGTCGGCGTCACGCCGCCGAAGCCTGCCGTGAATTGGCTAAATAGGGTTGATCCGATGCCGATGATGACGGCCAGGACCAGCACCTTGATGCCGGAGGAAACGACATTGCCAAGAACGCGCTCGGCAATGAAGGCAGTCTTGCCGAAGAGACCAAAGGGGATCAGCACAAAACCGGCCAGCGTGGTCAGCTTGAACTCAATCAGGGTGACAAAGAGCTGCACGGCGAGAATGAAGAAGGCGAGCAGCACCAGCGCCCAGGCGAACATCAGGCAGGCGATCTGGATGAAGTTCTCGAAGAAGGACCAGTAGCCCATCATATCCGAGATGGATTCGAGCAGCGGGCGACCGGCATCGAGGCCGGTCTGCGCCACCTTGCCGGGCCGCAGTAGATCGGCGGCGGAAAAGCTGGTGCCCGAACCTTTCAGGCCAAGACCAGCGAAGCTGTCGAAGATGATCTGGGCGAGATTGTTCCAGTTGCCGATCAGGTATGCGAAGACACCGACAAAAAGCGTCTTCTTGACGAGGCGTGCGATGATGTCGTCATCCGCACCCCAGGACCAGAAGAGTGCGGCCAGCGTCACGTCGATGACGATTAGCGTGGTGGCGATGAAGGCGACCTCGCCGCCAAGCAGGCCGAAGCCGCTGTCGATATAGCTGGTGAAGACGCCCAGGAAATTGTCGATGACGCCGGTGCCGCCCATGGTTCACTGACCCCCGTTCTGATGCGGGGCGGCGGGCACCGGCGTCCGGCCGAGGAACCGGTCGCGGTTCTCGGCCCAGATGGCGAGGCAGTCGGGATCGTTCACGGCTGCCTCGCCAAGTTGCTGGCAGTGGCGCAGGCTCTGGCGCAGTGGATCGGCAGGCGCCTGAAGCGCCGGGGCCGGACGGGGCTGGGCTGGTTCGTCCTCGCGTGTCATTTCGATCACCGTCGCGGTGATGGCGATGGCCACGAATATGATCGCGCCCAGCCGCGCCAGCATCTTGCCGTCCATGTCGCGCCCCTCCTGTCCGGTCAGTTGTTGCCGTTGCCGAACATCCGGGCATTGCCAGGCTGATAGCCCGATCCCGGCGTCAGAAAGCGCTCGCGCAGGATGCGGCCCTGTTCGGCGGCGGTGGCACGCTCGGCCTCGATCAGGGCTTCGGAGCGACCATTGGCGGACATCAGCGCGATCAGGTCGGAAAGCTGCTGCGACTGGAGCGCGAGAAGCTGATTGCCCGCCTGTGTCGCCTGCAACGCGCCGGTCGCGTTCTGGCTCTGCCCGACAAGGGCGGACATTTCAGCGCGGTTGGTGTCAATATTTCCGACGACACCGGCCTGCACGCGCATGGCGTCCTGCAAGCCGCCGACCGTATTCTGCCAGCGGGACCGCGCATCGGCGACGAGCTGGGCGTCGGTCGCGGACAGCGAAACCTTGCCGTATTTCTGTTGGAACACCTGGTCGACGTTCTGCACGTCGAAGGCAATGTTCTGCGCCTGAGCCAGAAGCTGCTGCGTGCGCTGGACGTTCTGCTGCAAAGTCTGGAGCGAGGAATACGGCAGATTGGCAAGATTCTTCGCCTGATTGATGAGCATCTGCGCTTCATTCTGAAGCGAGGTGATCTGGTGGTTGATCTGCTCCAGCGTACGGGCGGCGGTTAGAAGGTTCTGGGCATAGTTGGTCGGATCATAGACGATGCGGCCGAAGCCAAAAGCGTGAGCGGGGCTTGTCAGCATGGGCGACAGTGCAACAGGCATGGCGAGCGTCAGCGCCAGCACGGATGCACTGACATATCGGGAAACGGGGATACGGATCATGGCAGGGTCTCCTTTTCTTGGCTGTCATCTGGATGGATTTGATCCGGCGCGACCGGCCGAGCAGGCTCTGTCCGTTCGACAAGATTGGTAAGGTTCGGGATCAGATCGACGGCCCATTCGACGCCGCGATCGCGCAGCCAGGCCGCGAGAAAACCGTCCTGCCCATGCTCGGCGACGAGTTCGGCGATACGGGTCTGATCGGATTTGGATGATGCGGCGCAGAGCGCGAGACCGACTTCGCTGAGGCCAAGCTCGAACAGGCGATTGCCGCGCCGCGATTGGCAGTAGTAGTCCCGCTTGGGCGTGGCCCGCGCGAGGATCTCGATTTGCCGGTCATTGAGGCCGAAGCGGCGGTAGATTGCCGTGATCTGCGGCTCGATGGCGCGTTCATTCGGGAGAAGCAGCCGCGTCGGGCAGCTTTCGATGATGGCGGGCGCGATATTGCTGCCGTCAATGTCCGAGAGCGACTGCGTGGCGAAGATGACGGAAGCGTTCTTCTTCCTGAGTGTCTTCAGCCATTCGCGGAGCTGATTGGCGAACCCCTCATCATCGAGCGCCAGCCAGCCTTCGTCGATGATGAGCAGGGTTGGCCGACCGTCGAGCCGGTCGCCGATCCGATGAAACAGATAGGACAGGACGGCAGGCGCAGCCCCAGTGCCGACCAGCCCCTCGATCTCGAAGGCCTGTACATCGGCTGATCCGAGATGTTCGGCCTCGGCGTCGAGCAACCGGCCATAGGCGCCGCCAATGCAGTATGGGCGCAACGCCTGTTTCAGATCGTTGGATTGCAGCAGCACGGCAAGGCCGGTGATGGTCCGTTCCCCCGCCGGGGCGGATGCCAGCGATGTCAGTGCCGTCCAGATGTGCTCCTTCACCTCCGGCGTGATGGTCATGCCTTCACGCATCAGGATCGCGGCGATCCAGTCAGCGGCCCATGACCGCTCATAGGCATCATCGATCTGCGCCAGCGGTTGCAGGGAAACGGAAACCTCCGATCCCTCGGTCAACCCACCGCCGAGATCATGCCAGTCGCCCCCCATGGCGAGCGCGGATGCCCGGATCGATCCCCCGAAATCGAAAGCGAAAATCTGGCTGCGATCATAGCGGCGAAATTGCAACGCCATCAGCGCCAGCAGCACGGACTTGCCCGCGCCGGTCGGGCCGACGACGAGGGTATGGCCCACGTCGCCGACATGAAGGGAAAGCCGGAACGGAGTCGAACCTTCGGTCTTGCCGTACAGCAAGGGGGGCGCTCCGAGATGTTCGTTCCGTTCCGGCCCCGCCCACACGGCCGATAGAGGGATCATGTGGGCGAGGTTGAGCGTCGAGATCGGCGGCTGCCGGACATTGGCGTAGGCATGTCCGGGGATCGAGCCTAGCCAGGCATCGACGGCATTGACAGTTTCCGGCATGGCCGTGAAGTCACGGCCCTGAATGATCTTCTCGACCAGACGCAGCTTCTCGTCGGCGATACGGGGGTCGGCGTCCCAGACGGTGACGGTTGCTGTGACATAGGCCATGCCGGCGACGTCAGCGCCCAGTTCCTGCAAGGCCATGTCGGCATCGAGCGCCTTGTTGGACGCATCGGTGTCCACCAGCGCCGATTGCTCGTTGGTCATCACCTCCTTGAGGATCGCGGCGATGGATTTTCTCTTGGCGAACCATTGACGGCGGATTTTGGTGAGGAGTTTCGTCGCGTCCGTCTTGTCCATCAGGATGGCGCGGGTGGACCAGCGATACGGGAACGCGAGCCGGTTCATCTCGTCGAGCAGGCCGGGCGTGGTCGCTGTCGGAAAGCCGATAATGGTCAGGACGCGCAGATGCTTGTCACCAAGGCGCGGTTCCAGACCGCCAGTCAGCGGCTGATCGGCCAGCAGCGCATCGAGGTGCATGGGCACTTCGGGTACGCGGACACGATGGCGGTTCGTGGAAATCGTGGAATGGAGATAGGTCAGCGTGCCCGCGTCATCGATCCAGTGGCATTCGGGCATGAAGCCGTCGAGCAGCGCCAGCACGCGGTCGGTGCGGTCGATGAAGCCGCGCATCAGCTCCCATGGATTGACGCCGGATTGCTCACGGCCCTCGTAGAGCCAGGTCTCGGCGCGAGCTGCATCTTCGGCGGGTGGCAGCCAGAGGAAGGTCAGGAAGTAACCTGACACGAAATGCGTGCCCGCTTCCTCAAAGGCAGCCTTGCGCTCGGCATCGACCAGAGCGGAAGCCGGATCAGGAAATTGGCTGCCGGGATAGATCGCGGCTTCGCTTCGTTGAGCCTCAACAAAGATCGACCAGCCGGAGCCGAGGCGGCGCACGGCGTTGTTGATGCGCCCGGCGACCGCGACCAGCTCGGCGGCGACAGCGGAATCCAGATCCGGCCCGCGAAACTTCGCTGTCCTCTGGAAACTGCCGTCCTTGTTCAGCACGACGCCCGAGCCAACGAGCGCGGCCCAGGGCAGGAAATCCGCGAGGCGGGTGGCGGTACGGCGATATTCGGTGAGGTTCATCATGGGCGCGCCTTCACACCGACAGATGACCGGGGATGCGCAGATGCCTGCGGCCCACCTCGACAAAAAGCGGATCGCGTTTGGCAGCCCATACCGCGAGGAAATGTCCGACCGCCCAGATGGCGATGCCAACCAGCCAGAGACGAAGGCCGAGGCCGACGGCGCCGGCCAGCGTGCCGTTGACGATGGCAATCGAACGCGGTGCGCCGCCGAGCAGGATATGCTCGGTCAGCGCCCGGTGAACCGGGATGGAGAAGCCCGGCACCGCATCGAGCTGTTCAAACCCGCCCGCCATCAGATGAGCGCCCCGCCGCCGAACGAGAAGAACGACAGGAAGAAGCTCGACGCAGCGAAGGCGATGGACAGGCCGAAGACGATCTGGATCAGGCGGCGGAAGCCGCCGGAGGTATCGCCAAAGGCCAACGCCAGGCCGGTGGCGATGATGACGATGACGGCGATGATCTTGGCGACAGGACCTTCTATCGACTGGAGGATCGACTGAAGCGGGGCCTCCCAGGGCATGGAGGAGCCGGAGGCGTGTGCGGCAGGCGCCAGCATCAGACTGATGGAAACAGTGGCAGCGGCGGTTGCCATGATGCGGCAGCCGCGTGAAATCGTGCGGATCATGAAGGGTTTCCTTTCGGGGTGGTTGCCAAAGTAATGGGATGCGTGATGGCGTAGTCGCCGTCCGCTCCCAGCCCATCGACGCGGGCGAGTTCGACCAGGCGGCGGGACGATCCACGTCCGGCAAGAACGGCGACAAGGTCGATGGTCTCGGCGATCAGGGCGCGCGGGACGGTGACGACGGCTTCCTGGATGAGCTGCTCGAGGCGTCGCAGCGCGCCAATGCCGGAACCGGCATGGATGGTGCCGATCCCGCCCGGATGGCCGGTGCCCCAGGCTTTAAGGAGGTCGAGAGCTTCGGACCCGCGCACCTCGCCGACCGGGATGCGATCCGGGCGCAGGCGTAGCGACGAACGCACCAGATCGGAGAGCGTCGCCACGCCATCTTTGGTGCGCATCGCGACCAGATTGGGCGCGGCGCATTGCAGTTCGCGCGTGTCTTCAATGATCACGACGCGATCCGAAGTCTTGGCGACTTCTGCCAGCAGCGCGTTGGTCAGCGTGGTCTTGCCAGTGGAGGTGCCGCCCGCGACGAGGATATTGGCCCGCGTGGCGACGTTCAGGCGCAACACCTCGGCCTGATGGCTGGTCATGATCCCGGCGTTTACATAGTCGTCGAGCGTGAACACCGCGACGGCGGGCTTGCGGATGGCAAAGGTCGGCGCCGTGACGACAGGCGGCAGCAACCCTTCGAAGCGCTCTCCGGTCTCAGGCAGTTCGGCCGATACACGCGGACTTCGGGTATGAACTTCGACGCCAACATGATGGGCGACCAGCCTGACGATCCGCTCGCCATCAGCCGCAGACAGCCTCTCTCCCGTATCGGCCAGACCTTCGGAGAGCCGATCCACCCAGATGCGGCCATCGGGATTCAGCATCACCTCGACCACACCGGGATCTTCCAGAAACCGGGCAATCGATGCCCCGAGCGCGGTGCGCAGCATCCGCGCACCACGCGCAATCGTCTCGGGTTTCTGATGTGATGCGGTCATGGCGGCCCCGTTCATGGCGGGACGCGCAAAAGACGGACCCCGGATTGGGGTCGATTAAAAGAACCTGATTTAGGGCCGTTTCAACAGATGTTTGTGCGCGTGCGGGCATCGGCGGCTGACGGCGGCAAATCGGATGGATCGAACGTTCAGGGCTGGTTTCCATCGGCTTCAGACTGGCCTTGCGACGAAAGATCGGGAAGCGAATCCATATCCCGCGACAACTCTTTCAGGAACCTGTCGCCGGAAGCCAGGCGCTTGCCCAGCGTCTGCATGAAGCCTTCGAAGCGCTCGTTGCCCTTGATGCGCGCCGATTGTTTCGCGCTATCTGACAGCGGCGGCGTCATGGTGAGCCAGAATTGTACGAACAGCGAAAGCGTCTCGCCGAGGATGGCGACATCTTCGTCCAGCATATCGAACTGGCGGCCAAGCTTATCCAGGCGTCGCGACATTGCGGCTTCTAGCCGTTCGGTCGTGTCACCGGACAGGAAGGATGCGACCGCAGCCTCGATCACTGCGGATTTTGAAACATTGCGACGCAGCGCCAGACCCTCGACCTGCTTCAGCAGATCCGAGGAGAAGTAGACATTCATGCGGGTGCGACTCGTCATGCCTGTCTTCCTTCTCAAAGCTCGATGCCGTCATTTGGGTCGAGTGACGCCTGCCGCGCGACCATGCGCATCCGCTGACGCATGGCGCGGGCTTTGGCGGCATCGACGTCGGGCTCATCATCGAGAAAATCAAACTCCTGCGATGGCGGCGGTGGTGGCGGGATGATTTCCTCATGCTCGGGAAGCTCCGGCTCACGACGGATACCGGCATTGGCAGGATCGTCGTCGGACGTGTTCGACGTGGGGCCGTGGCCGGCCGCGGCCGCAACAACACGGCTCGTCCAGTCGTCTGGCGCCGATGTTACCATCTTCACCGACGGCTTGCGCAGATCGGGCGGCGGCAACACCCGTTCCTGAAACCGCGTATCGGCGTAATAGCGCGCCTTAGCCGCGCGGATCGGCGGCACGCCCGCCACCATGACGATCTCGTCGGTTGGCGGAAGCTGCATGATTTCGCCGGGCGTCAGGAGTGGCCGCGCCGTTTCCTGCCGTGAAACCATGAGATGCCCGAGCCATGGCGCGAGGCGATGACCGGCATAGTTGGTGGAATCGCGCATTTCTGTCGCCGTGCCGAGCGCATCACTGATCCGTTTGGCGGTGCGTTCATCATTGGCAGCAAAGGCGACACGCACATGGCAGTTGTCGAGAATGGCGTTGTTCTGTCCATAGGCCCGCTCGATCTGGTTGAGCGACTGCGCGATCAGGAACGCTTTGAGGCCGTAGCCGGCCATGAAGGCGAGCGCCGATTCAAAGAAATCAAGCCGCCCGAGCGCGGGGAACTCGTCCAGCATCAACAGGAGACGGTGGCGTTTTTCGGTGGTTTCCAGCTCCTCGGTCAGCCGCCGCCCGACCTGATTGAGGATCAGACGGATCAGCGGTTTGGTCCGGTTGATGTCCGAGGGCGGTACGACGAGGTAGAGGCTGACGGTTTTTTTTGCTCCGACCAGATCAGCAATGCGCCAGTCGCAGCGGGCCGTCACGCGGGCCACGACCGGATCTCGGTAGAGGCCGAGAAAGGACATCGCCGTGGACAGCACACCGGAGCGTTCGTTCTCGGATTTGTTCAACAGCTCGCGTGCCGACGAAGCGATGACGGGATGCACACCGGCTTCGCCCAGATGCGGTGTGTCCATCATGGCGCGCAAGGTTGCCTCGACCGGACGGCGGGGATCGGACAGAAAACTCGCGACGCCGGCCAGCGTCTTGTCCTTCTCGGCATAGAGTACATGCAGGATGGCGCCGACCAGTAGCGAATGGCTGGTCTTTTCCCAGTGGTTGCGCTTGTCGAGACTGCCCTCGGGATCGACCAGAATATCCGCGATGTTCTGGACATCGCGGACTTCCCACTCCCCCTGACGGACTTCCAGCAGCGGGTTGTAAGCTGCGGAATGCACATTGGTCGGATCGAACAGCAGGACGCGGCCGTGATGGGACCGGAAGCCGGCCGTCAGATTCCAGTTCTCACCCTTGATGTCGTGCACGATGCAACTTCCCGGCCAGGTCAGCAGCGTCGGCACAACGAGACCGACGCCTTTGCCTGATCGGGTGGGCGCGAAACAAAGGACATGCTCGGGGCCGTCGTGCCGGAGATAGTCCTTGCTGTGCCTGCCAAGGACCACGCCATCGGGACCGAGCAGTCCGGCAGCATGGATTTCCTTGTCTTCGGCCCATCGCGCCGAACCGTAGGTGGCGACGTTGCGCGCCTCGCGCGCCCGGATGATCGACATGAAAAAAGCGGCGGCGATAGCGAACAACGCCCCGGACGTGGCGATGAACGCGCCCTCGGTGAAAATACCGGGCGCATAGGCGTCATAGGAAAACCACCACCAGAAGAAGGCCGGAGGATAATAGACCGGCCATCCCGCAACATCGAACCATGGATTGCCGAGCTGGGGCTGAAAGCCAAGGCGGAAGGCCACCCATTGTGTCGAAGTCCAGACCATCACCAGGACAATGGTGAATACGACAATGATCTGGCCCCAGAGTATTCGGCCACCACGCATACAGGCTCCAATCGGCAAGAGAGTCGGAGCCGATCAAAGAATAGACGTTTTCGAAAGCGGCAATAGGAAAAGCAGGGGTGCCGTGTTGCCGGATACTATCGGCGGCACATCGGACAGGCCCTTTCAGATGCCGATGTCGACAGAACAATTTGCGAGGTGCCAGATCGGCAAAGGCTCAAATCCCGAGCCCTCGTGTTCGCCCCATTTGCCACGATACCGATCCACCCTGCACGATGCCCGCAATCTCGCGGCCGAGCTGGCGGTCGATCACTGGCCGCCATGGGACAAGAGTGAACTCGTGGCTCTTTTCGACAATGGCGAACTTGCCGCTCGATAGATGTGCGGTCCCGGTGAACTTGCCGCTGATATTTTCGCCATCGGCAGCCGCCCGGAACGGCAAGCCTTTGCTGCTGGCCATTTCCGCACCGACGCGGGCCACTTCCCTTTCTCGCAGATTGGCGAGCAGGTTGCGCCGATAGAGGATGCGTCCATTCTGCTGCCGCGTGGCATCGCCCTGTGCGATATGGTGTTCACGCCGCTGGTCCATAGCCTCGCGCACCTGCTGGCCGAACCCTGCCGGGGTAAGGTCCGAGGCGTCCGGTGTGACCAATCGCCGGTCGAGCCAGGTCGCGCCATCGGACCCAATCTGCTTTTCCAGATCGAAGGTCGAGACGACACGGATGCTGGCCTGCCGGTTGCGACCGGCATCATAGGCGGTGGCGCGGCTCTCGAAGTCTTCGGGGATGTGCCACTGGTCGGCGTCGATCCGCTCGGCAATCCCGGCCCGGCGTAGCGATTCCAATCGCCGGACATGGGCATCGACATAGCCCTCATAATCGCCACCCGGCACACGTCCCTCGAACTTCGCCTGTTCGAGGTGGCGGCTCGGTCGGTAGATACCATTTTCCGAGATCGCAGCGATGGTGCGATCAGAGGGACGTTGTGCTGTATCGGCGGGACCGACTTCCACGATGCTGCCGATCCGGGCATCTTCGACGCGGGCCGGATCAATGCCGGGAAGATGGTGTGTTCGCCCGTCGATGCCGTCCACCACGAGCGTCAGGTTCTCGCCCATCTCGTCGGTGGGATATTTGTCCACGACGCGGCCGGTGATGGGCGCCGCGGGTGCGGCATCGTGAAGCTGGAAGGTCATCGGATCACGTTCCTGCCCATCGGCCTTCAGCGCCTTGTGCATGTTGCGGATGATGTCACCGCGCTCACCGAGTTCACGCAGCGCCGGTTCCATCTTCGCGCCAAGCTCCCAGACGCCGGGTGCATGTTCCGTAGCCAGCCCCATCTTTTCCAGCTTGGCGAGACGGCGCAGGCGAAGTGTGCGGTTGAACTGGCGGCGTGCATCTGCCGGTTCGTGGCGCAGATCGAGGAACCTTTCTTCGGCTTCCTCGGTCATGGCGCGGTCGATGCGCGTGAAGCGGTCCTGATCGATTTCGGCAGACAGCTTGCGGCTCTGCTCGATCTCGGTCACGGGGCCGAGTTCCAGCGTGGTCAGTTCGCTCGCCCGCTCACGAATACCATTGGCGAGATAGTCGCCATTGATAACCAGGTTCTCGCCCAGATCGTCCTTCCCCCGAACAATGACATGGACATGGGGATGGCCGGTATTGTGGTGATTGACCGCCACCCAATCGAGTTTCGTGCCAAGGTCGGCCTCGATGCGGCTCATCAGATCGCGGGTGTGGTCGGTGAGATCGGAAAGATCGGCGGCATCCTCGGGCGAGACGATGAAGCGGAACTGGTGGCGATCATCCTTGCCGCGATCAAGGAAGGCATCTCCATCAGCGCGGTCCTCGGTCGCCGAATAGAGCTGGCCACGTTCGCCATCGCGCGAGGTGCCGTCGCGCTGGATGTAGCGCAGATGGGCAGCCCCTTTGCCATTCTTCCACGCGCTCTGGGCATAACGGGTCTTGACGACGACGCGGCGCACGCCGGCCGCACTGTGCCGCCAGCCGCCCGACAGCGTTCGGACGCGGACAAAGGCCGCACCACGGCCACGCTTGACGCCCGGACCTTTGCCGGCCCGCGATGCCTTCCCACTCTTTCCAGCCGAACCAGATGAAGGCGACGAGTAGGTCCGTGATGCGAATGATGATGATCTGCCGGGGCGGTTGCTATGCTGACGCGCCAGCTTCTTTGCCTGCGTCAGAAAGCTCTTCGCCTTGCCCGCCTTCGGCACGTCCGACCTGATGCGGCCAGGCTTCGGGAGAAAGCGGTTCTCGTCGTCGCCACTCATCATCGTATCCGAAGCCGTGACGGCGGAAAATCGGCCGATATTCGGTTAGAGTGCCGGTCAAAACCCAGCAACGCCATGGCTTTGCGCCATATCGCGGCACGCGAGGCCCAAAAGCATGGTGCCGTGCGCCGCGTCCCAAAACAGTGTGCAGACAAGGGCTTGCCCAGAAACCGCCCCGACAGGGTGCCGGTTTCCTTTATCTTGCCCTCCGCCTTTCCTTCCCTTTTTGCCCTTCCTGCCGGGAATGCTGCCAGGCGCACCCAAGCCTGACTGCACACCGGAAATGGACCGAACGAGCGCGTAAACGCCATGCTCATGGCTTGTCGCCATCGCTCGCAAGGGCCACGAATATGCCGCTGTCCTGCGGCTCCTGAACGGCGGGATCGCGCAGAGAAGCGGTTGCGTGGATGTCGCTCGATGGCTGATTAACCGCCGCTGAAATGCCGCCGGATTGCGCAACGAAGAGCGGGGCTTCGCGCCAATCCGGTGGCGGCGGCGGCACGATCGTCGGCACATCAGGCGCAGTCGCACTGCCGAGAACAGGTGCGAGCGTGGCGACATAGGCGCGTGTTTCTGCGGGCAAAGTGCGACCTGTCGCCAGATGCTCGTCATAGCGACCGGGACCGGCATTGTAGGCGGCAAGCATGGCCGCGACATTGCCATAGCGGTCCCACATCTCCCGCAGATACGCCGTACCTGCGAGGATGTTGTCACGCGGATCGTAAGGATCGCGCCCGAGGCCATGGCGGCTGCGCAGGCCCGCCCAGGTATCGGGCATGACCTGCATCAGTCCCATCGCGCCTGCCGATGAAATGGCGCGCACATCGCCCGCGCTTTCCACACGCAGCACGGCCCGAATCCACTGCTCTGGAATGCTGAAACGCTGTGACGCCTCTGCAATGAAAGCAGCATGGGGATGCGCGGTAACAGGCGCGGGTTGCGGCGTGACCTGCGCCATGGCCGGCATCGAGCCGCTGCCAGCCGACAGAAGGGCCGTGAAGAGAAGAAGGGCGAGGGATCGCATGATCTCAGTCCCGATCTTCGCGGGGCCGCGGGCGGCTCCAGTGCAGTGACCATGACGAGCCGGTGTCGTCATCGCGGAACAGATTGGCGCGGATCGGCTGCGGCAAGGCGGGATCGTCGAGCAGCACCGAGAGATATTCGCCAGCCTTTTCGCCGGTGCGTTTCCATGCAGCGCCGACCTCCGGCCCGTCATGTTCAATGTAATGGACGCGATAGTCCGGCGCATTCTCCGCATCGGAATGTTCAGCGGGCACGATGACGAGATCGCGCTTCATGGTGAGCGTGACGAGCTGACCGGCGAAGCCGGATGCGTCACGCGCGAATTGACCGATCTGTGGCATGGTGTGTCTCCTGTGTTGGTGGATTTGGCGTGGGTTCAATGCGTGGCCGCCCGCCATTCGTAGCGGCCATCGCCTTCCTCATCGGTCCAGAGCGGGAGCGCCCGGCCGATGACGGAACTGGCGGGAACAGGTCCGAAGTAACGGCCGTCGAGGCTGTCCCGGATGTCCCAATTCATGAGGAAGAGTTCGCCGTCGCGGATGATGCGGCAGCCCTGCCAGACCGGCAGATCGCGGCCCATGCGGTCGTGCTCCAGCGCATCGCCCATCTCGACGTTATCGACGGTGATCGTCGCACCGCTGCGGCAGACGCGCTGTCCCGGCAAGCCGAGGACGCGCTTCAGCAGCGGCACGCCCCGCCCGATATAGCCGCGCTCGACCATGAACCGCTGCAGCGGTTCGGGCGGCGCGATGACGACGAGTTCGGGAACTTCGAGCGCATCGGCGGGAGCAACTATGTAGAAGCCGATGGGCGCGCTGGCGGTTGCATTCCAGATCAGCCGGGTTGGCTGATCGGCAACCGCCGTGGCGACAAGCGTACCGACGGCCAGCATGGACACGGCGAGTATATGACGGCGGCTCATGGCGCGATTCTCTCGCGGCTGACCCATGCGGCATGGCGCTCCGGGGTGTAGGGATTGGGTTCCTGACCGGCACTCAAATGGTTGTGGACGTGCCGCCAATGGTCCGGCGCAACATCCGCCGGATCGACGCCAAGCGCGTCCACGGCATCAATCAGGGCCAGCACCCGCTGGACCTTCGGCCAGCCATCGATACGCAGCAAAATCGCGCCGCCGGGACGAACGAAGGGCACGGTCTGGTACGGTTCGCCACGCCCGGCGGCGCGCAGGATGTCGAGCCGCGAAACGATGGTGCCGTAATCGTTGGAGGCCCAGCGGACGAAGGCGAAGATGCTTTCGGGCGCAAAACCGATCAGACTGCGGCGGCGGTCGATGATCTGCTCAAAGCTCTTGCGGCCGAAGCGTATCCAGCGCTCGACCTTCTTCTTCTGGAAGGTCAGTTCGACCATTGTGGTGAACGGGGCAGGCCCGTTCGCCAGCGGGTGTTCATGCGCAGCGCGCGCGGTTTTGCCGGTCATGGCTGATCTCCTTCGGTGGGTGGAAACTCGCGAGCCAGCAGCTCGCGCAGCATCACGGCGACGGTGACGCCGCGCCGGAAAGCGGTAACCTTGATGCGCCCGCGCAGTTCGGGCGTGATGTCGATGGTCAGACGGGCGGTGAACGCCTCCGCCGCCGTCTTGTGTGTTGCCGGCGCATCGGCGGCTCTGACCCAGCTATCGGGATTGCCCGGACGCGATGCGAAGCCGGATTTGACGGGCAGACGTGTCATGGCACGATCTTCCTGATACCGAGGCCATCGATCTCGGCCACCAGCGCTGTGACCTCCTGTGCGGCCCGTTCGCCGCCATCGGTTTCGGAGACCAGCCGTCCGGTCTGTGCGGCGTCTGCAAAGGCGACACGCTGGCCGACCGTTGTGGCCAGCAACGGCGGATCTTGGTCCGCCAGTGTTTGGGCCGTTTCGCGGGCGATGACTGTGCGCGCCCCACATCGGTTCAGCAGAAAGCGGGCGGCAAGCTCGGGACGATAGATGCGTGCTTCGCTCAGAAGCGCCAGCATTTCGGCTGATGCCCAGCCGTCAAAGGGGGATGGCTGCACCGGGATCAGCACCAGATCAGCTGCAAGCAGCGCAGAGCGCATCAGACCAGCGACACGGGGCGGACCATCAATGACGACATGATCCGCGTCACGCGCCAGTTCCGGCGCCTCCCTGTGCAGGGTATCGCGGGCAAGTCCGATGACGGTGAACAGCCTTGGCAGCCCTTCATGGCTGCGCCGCTCCGACCAGTCGAGTGCGGAGCCTTGCGGGTCGGCATCGATCAGGATGACGCGCTTGCCTTCCGCGGCCCAAGCTCCGGCGAGATGCAGCGCCAGCGTCGTCTTGCCCACGCCGCCTTTCTGATTGAGGAGCGCGACAATCATCGCCGTCCTCCCGGTTTGCCGAGAGGAAGTTCAGGCGTGCTTGTTGACGCGGGCGATCCTTGCTTTGGGGGTGTCAGCTTGCCTTTATGGGCACCCGATCTGAGGGCCGCACCAGCCTTCGCGATGAGCTTTTCCACATCGCGCCGCCGCTCTTCAAAGTTAGATTCTGTGTTAGACTCTAAGTTAAGGGCGCGATTTTCGCTTTTGTTACCGAAGGATAGGAGGTGTTTGGGTTCCCGATAGCACGAGCCTCCGGTTCCTGATGGCACGATAGTCCGGGTTCCCGATAGCACGAGACTATCCACAGGTTTTCCACAGGCCGGGACAGGCTCGAAAGCGAGCAGCATCCGGCCGCCGGTTTCGACCTCGGCGAACAGGGTGTAGCCGGGCAGTGGCTGGCGGCGGATAATGTCGCGCAGCTCGAAGGCGAAGCGCTTGAACGGCGACAGACTGCCCGATTTCTGGTGCAGGTGACGGAAGTCGAACCGCCAACCGTTTTTCTGCCGCCCACCATGCTTGCGCACCAGGCGATAGAGCCAGCGATCCAACCCGCCGGTCAGATTGAAATAGGCCCGGTCGATGGTGAGGATCAGGGCGTCATCCAGAACCGCACTGTAGAACCAGTCAGGCACGATCATCTCGATGCCGTCCGGGCGGCCATTGGCATCGGTCAGCTCGTGCCATTCGTTGATCCACGAAAAACGATGTCGCCGTCCATTCGCGCGCTGGCGGATCGAGGTTGCAACCGTGGTCGATTGCAGCCGGTCCAGCGCCGCCTTCAGACGCTGATAGTCCCTCAGGGAGGTTCCGCGCCCTGTGAATGTCAGGATTTCATAAGGCGTTGCCGCCATCAGGCGCGACGTGCGCAGACCGGCGTCCCGCGCTTCCACGATCTGGCTGGCCGCCCAGATCAGTATATCGGCGTCCCAGATCGTCGCCATACCGTGATCGGGAACAGCTTCGACACGGATCGAGACGTTGCCCAAGGCAAAGTCAATCGGGCGGATACGGTGCGATTTGGAAAGGGAAAAGAAAGGATAGGCCATGAGATCCTGCGCGTCTCGTGGCGCGAGTTCACCGGGAAGCGCCCGAAACAGATCGAGTTGCCCGCGTTCCGAGGCGGATGGGTGCTGCGCTGCCATAGAGGGCTGACCGCCGTGTTCAGCGCGTAATGCGCTTGGGCGAGGTGAATGCGGTCGGCGGTAGAGGTTTCGCCGGGAGAACCTGTCCGCGTGGGTCCGACGTGGAGGTAACCGATCCGCGCGCAACCCAGGCTGCGAGATCCTCGACCGAATAGACAACGCGGCCGCCGAGCTTGTGATAGGCAGGTCCCGTTCCGTAGGTTCTGTGCTTTTCCAGCGTGCGCGCGGACAGACTGAGGAAATCGGCGGCTTCCTTGGTGCGCAGGTAGCGTGGCGGCAAGGCGGCGAGATCAGGTCGCATGGGGTGGCCTCCGTGGTTGTGCAGGATGCCGCTGACGATCAACGGCATGACATGCGCACGGTGGCGAAGGCGCGGCGGCATGGGGGATGAGGAAGATCGAAGGGGTAGAATCCTCACCCTCGATCAGACGTCAGTGTCAGGGTTTGCGACGATGGCGCAAAAGGTCCTGATAACCGCCGTCGATCAGCGCGGCGGCAGATCGGACAAGGGCGATGACAGAGGCGCGCAAAGCCGATGTCTTCCACGGCTCAGCGCGAACGCGCGCCTCTCCGTAGATGGCGATGGCAATCTCACGATAGGTCGCGTGGTTGGCGTTTCCGTCGGCAGCTTGCATCATCAGGCGAAACCGCCGGCGCTGATACGGCGTCATCCTGGGGTCGCGGCGCGCGGGTTTCCCGGCCAGCATGTGCCAGAGCCTGAGAATGGCTTCGAGCCGATCCGGCAGATTTTCGTCAAGTGGCAGGATGATCGCCGGCTGCGAATTGGCATCGGTGCCGGTGAGGGTCAGATATTGAACGCCGTCTCTGGCATCACAGACACCATATGTCCCCTCTGGTCCGCAGATGGCATCAGCAAGATCGACCGATAAGGCGGACGGAGAAGGCGGAAGAAAATCGGGCGCTGCCCCGAGCATCAGCATGTCCGGATTGGCAACAGGCGACCAGATGACCGGTTGGTCGAGCGCGGAAAAGCCGGGGTCTGCCGGGAAATCGCAACCCCCAGCGATGTTGGACGTGATCCGCAAGGGGAAGATGCCCGGCGCCTTGCGCTACAAGGTCATCGAAACAGGCCTGATAGGACGCGTTACGGCGCAGGCATTCCCAGGCGACGCCCTCAACGGGCAGCGCATCGTAGAATTCATACTGGTCCTGGTCTCGCCAGCGGGATGTATCCGGCTTCATTGCTCCGCTCCTGGTTGAAACTGCACAGGTGGAGCGTGAAAGAATTGCGGTGCCTCTACCGAGATGGAAGCCAGAACAAAGACATGGGGTGATGCTCTGAAGGCATCACTGGTGCGACGGCGGCGAGGTCAGGTCCGATCTGTCGGATGACGCAGCAGCTGACGATAGCCGCTCTGTGTCATCCAGCGCGCCCGTCCCAGATGGCTGTCATGGACCTGCCGGGCGCGTTCCGGTTCCCGAACAGGATCAATTCCGAACAGCACATTGACGGCTTCGGCCCATTCCGCCCCATCATCGGCGGCATCGAGCAGCCGCATATAGAGCTTGATATGCGCGCGGTCATATTCGGTCAGCTCGTCGCTAACAGGTGCAATATCGTCGAAGGGGGGAAGCGGAGATGTCATGTCGCGGGTCGCCACAGAGCACAGGCCGCCGCAGCGGATCGATGATTCCGCCCGCGCCCGTCAGGCGTCATGGATCTGTCGGTGTCTCTTCTCGTCTTGGCCATGTACCAGCAACACTCCTTGCCCGCGATCCGTGGACAGGAGAACAATCCCTGCTGCTTCAAGCGCCCGGCGCACCTGATCCCGCGTTGTCTCATACACCTCGAGCCGGTTCTCGGACTCAAGGCGTTTCAGGGCAGTCAGCGATATTCGGGCCTTGTCAGCGAGCGTCTCCTGCGTCCAACCCAGCAACGCGCGTGCGGCCCGCGACTGTCGAGCGGTGATCATGCATGATCACCTCCCATCGCGACCGGCGCGCATTCCAGAACTACGGCTATTTTAGTCGTCTTCGCCCGATACGCCATACGAAATCGTCGAATCTGGTCAGGGCGTTATCTGCACGGCTGAGCATGCAGCCCGACTGATTCGCCTGTATGCCGCAATTGCAGCACTTGTGCTGGCCGTAACGCCGACCAGCGCAGAATGATCCCTAAACGCTCCATGGGAAATGATAGCGATATGTTTGGAGATCATTTTCTTTGCGTTTTGCGCTGGATATGGTACCCATCCAGATCAGTGCAGCAAAAATGATCCGTAAAGGCATCACATGAAGGCGGAAGAAGAAACACTGAGGCTGATCGGCGACCATTTTCGCCGCGCGCGTCTTGCAGCGGGGTTGACGCAGGAGCAGGTGGCCGATCTTGCGGGCATTTCGCGCCCGCGCTACCGCGACATCGAGACGGGGGCGGCGGCTGCGCGCACCACGACATTGATCAACATTGCCAGGGCGCTTGGGCTGGAAATGATGCTGGTCCCGCAGGCAATGGTGCCCGCCATCGAGGCGCTTTTGCGCCCCGAGGCCGAGGATGATCATCCGGCCTTCAGCCCGCAACCGGAGAGCGACGATGACAGCCGTCCGTACCGCTGAGACCATCACCGCGCTGGACGTGTTCCTGAACAGTGCGAAGGTTGGCACGATCGTCAGGACGCCGGGTGATTTCAACGCCTTCAGCCTTGATCCGGCCTATCGCGCGACTGGAGGCCATCCGGTTCTGAGCCTATCCCTTCGCGCGGCATCAGGGGGCTTGCGCAAGGATCCGCGACCCGTCGCAGGCAGCCTGCCGCCCTTCTTTGCCAACCTGCTGCCCGAAGACCGGCTGCGCGAGGCGATGGAAAAGCACCATGCGGGTAATGTGCGGTCGGGGAATGATTTCGATCTCCTGGCCACCCTTGGTGCGGATTTGCCGGGGGCCGTTCGGGTGCTGCCCAGTGACGGTCAACCCGGCATCGGGGCGGCGCCAACCCAAGGACGGCCCAAGGCCCGCTTCTCGCTGGCAGGCGTGCAGATGAAGCTCTCGGTGATGAAGAACACCGGCAAGGGCGGCGGGCTGACCTTGCCGCTCGGGGATGACGAGGGCCAATATATTGCGAAATTCCCCTCGACCGCCTTTCCGGGCGTGTCGGAGAACGAGTTCGCGAACCTCGCGCTTGCCGAAGCCATCGGCATGAATGTGCCCGAGCGGGAACTGGTCAGCCGAGACCAGTTCGAGGGCATTCCCGAAGAGTTTGAAACACTTGCCGAGGGGCTTGTCCTGCTCGTGCGGCGTTTTGATCGCGGGGCAGACGGGCAGCGCATCCATATCGAGGATTTCGCGCAGGTTTTCGGCCTGTACCCGGCGCGCAAATATGATGGCGCCGCCTCCCACGACATCGCCTCTGTGCTGAATGTTGCGATCTCGCCGTTCGCCGCGCTGGAGTTTGTCCGGCGGCTGACCTTCTCGGTGGTCATGGGCAATGGCGACATGCACCTCAAGAACTGGTCGCTGATCTATCCGGGCGACGGCGACACGCCCGCTCTAGCACCGATCTACGACATGCTTTCGACCGTGCCCTATATTCCGGCAGATGGGCTGGCGCTGTCTCTGGGCGGCGAGCGGGCCTTCAAGGGCTTGGCCCCGGCCCGCTGGAAGACGTTTGCCAATCGGGCAAGGCTTCCCGAGCCAGCCGTGCTCAAGGCCGTTGTCGAGACGGTGAAACGCATTGATACGAAATGGTGGACACTGCCGGAGCGCGAAGTGGTCCCGCCGCCCGTGCTGGAGCGCATCGACGCCCATGTCAAAACCATCATCCCGATCCTAAGCGCCTGATCCGTGCCAGACACGACAGGGCGCGGTGGCGTGACGACTTTCCCGCGGACATGAGAAAGGCCCCGACCTTGCGGTCGGGGCCTTTGTGCCGCGCCTTAGTCGCCGCGGCGACCGTTGGGGCGGGACCAGATGAGGGAGAAGGTTTCGCCTTCTTCGTCATCGAAGAGGTTGGCGTAGATCGGAGCGTTGAAGCTCGGATCGTCCAGCTTGAGGCCGAGATAGTCGCGGCCCTCGTTGGAGCGCTTGGACCAGGCGGCGCCGATCTCGGCGCGGCCGACCAGAACCCGGTGGCTGGGGGCGTTTTCGCCGGTAGCGCGCAGGTCGGGGATGATGCGCACGCCCTTGGCCTGGACGCTGAGGGTGACGATGTCGCCGGTGAATTCGTTCGAGCCGGTCTTCTTGAAGGTGCCGATGGTTGCCATTTTAAGTCTCCGTTTTCCGTTTCCGAGCCCGCACCATTGCGGCCTCTATGGCGATCGACCGGCCGGAGACGAACGCTGGCGCACCCCCTCGGGGGCTGGACAGCACAGGAGGAACTTTCTTGTTCCGCGCGGAATGGCGGCTCTGCCGTCAGGGGAAGAAAGTTGTGACGACGCTGTTGCGCTAAAGCGGTCGAAGCGCATCGCGCTGCTCTTCGGCCAGATCAGGCCATTGAAGAGGCCGTTTGGAGTGGTCGAGACACGGGGGCTGAACGGAGATGTGGCAACCTTGAGGCTCCATCAGGATGACCTGACCGGCAACACCGGCCTTTCCTGTCACCCTGCGTCTCAGATCATGCGCATCTCTGCTTCCGGCCTGTTCCACCGGCATGCCACCACCCGCGGGTTCCCGTCAGTCTGCACGCGCTGGTGCCGACCGTCCTGCGCTCCTATGGGCCGCGTCTGTGCCCCAGGTTGATCCGGTGATTGGCCGCTGTCTGTCACCATTTTCCTGACGAAGACGGAAGACGATCAGCATCCGCTTCTGGTCGCCATCAACGGATCATTGCGGTTCAGGTTCGTGCAAAGCCGCCGTCCGCGTGGTCGGTTGCCGCCATGCCCGCAACGCGCAGGAACGCCGTCACGCCCACCGCAACCGCTCCGATCACCGAGAAGATGAGTTGCCATATCTCCGAGGGCATCATGTGCTTGACAATACCGAGCGTGGCGTAAAATCCGGCCATTCCCGCCGGAGCGACGAAGGCCAGAGCAATCAGCAGACGCGCCCACATCGGGCGGATCAGCATGAGCAGGCCCTGACCAACAGCCAGCGTCAGACCGGCGGCGAGAAGACCAACGACGATGCCGCCGAGCCAGCCAGCCCCAGTATCATAGGCCAAGGCGCCTGCATTCAGGCCAATAAAGAACGGCAAAGCGAATACGGCGAGATTGAACAGCAGCCAGCACATGGTGCCGATGGCTGCGATGGAAACGAGGATTCCGAGAACGATCATGGTGGTGTCTCCGTGCAAAAGGTTGGACGGTTGCGCCTTCCACCACCACCATGGCGCAATCACAGCATAGCAGCATTCCTCTCACCGCGCGAGAAGCGATGGCTTTCGAGGCCAGGCCTGTCCGAAAACTCGCAGTTTGAATGAGAAAGCTTATGCGTCTGGTGGACCAGTATCTGCTGCACCTCTACGATGACCATATCGTTGGGCGGAAGGATGCGGGTTAAAGCTATGGCAGAAGTCGATTGGTCAGATCGGGCATTTTATGATGACGGCGAATGGGTGACATGGTCAGACATTGACGAACAGCTTCGTCACAAGGAATGGGGAGCGAAGTATCCAAACGCCATCCGATCAATGATCCCGTATTTTGAGGACCTGATCTCACTCGCCGAGAGCTACCATCTGGAGACGGGCCTGCATTTATCGGTGTATGGCGACATCGGTGAGCTGTTCGGTGCCATCACCTACGGCATCAAGTTGAACAAGACCTACGCGCAAGGTTCGGACGGCAAGCTCGAAAATGATCATGTCGAGATCAAAACCATCACTCCTTTCAAGAGCAAAGACGTGGTGATGGTGGATACATCAAGGCATTTCAGCAAGCTGCTCGTGGTCAAAATTAATGCGGAATTCCAGGTCTCCGGGCGAATGGTCAGCCGCAAGCAATTGCCAAAGCGCTCAGGCCGTTATGTCCGAATTCGTTGGGACGACCTGGCGCTATTGCAGTAGTGCTTATGCTGAACAGGCAGCGCTCACGCGCTGCCGGTCCCGAAGCGATAAACCGGGATACCCATCTTGCGAGCCTTGTCGGCCAGATTGTCCTGAATGCCCGTGCCGGGGAAGATGATGACCCCGATCGGCATGATGCCGAGCATCTGGTCGTTGCGCTTGAACGGCGCCGCCTTGGCATGTTTAGCCCAGTCAGGTTTGAAGGCGACCTGCGCGACTTTGCGATTGCTGGCCCAGGTGGCCGCGATGCATTCCGCGCCCTTGGGCGATCCACCGTGCATCAGAACCATGTCCGGGTGCTTGGCATGGACCTGATCGAGCTTGGCCCAGATCGTCCGGTGATCAGTCGTGTCTCCGCCCGAGAAGGCGATCTTTGGCCCGGCGGGCAACAGCACCTCGTTGTCGGCCCGGCGTTTGGCGGCGATGAAGTCGCGGCTGTCGATCATGGCCGAGGTCATCTGGCGATGGTTGACCCGTGAACCGGAGCGTTGCGACCAGGGCGTTCCGGTGGTGCGCAGATAGATGTCCGCGGCAGTCTCGCGGAAGATTTCCATGCTGTCACGGCGCTCGATCAGGCTTTGTCCCGCGCCGATCAGGGTTTCCAACTGGACGGATTTAACCTCGCTGCCGTCCTGTTCGCGTTGAAGGCGTTTCTGCGTCTGCTCGTTATCGTCAAGCTTGCGCTCGATCCGTTCGACAGCGCGGTGGAAGGTGTTGACGGTGGACCAGAGGATTTCGTCGAGGTCGAAATCGAGGCTGGTGTCGGCCATGGTGGAAATCAGGGCGTCGAAGATGTCGGAGACTGCCCCCTGGATGACGTGATCTTCGGGTGTGATCCGGGGATCGGCCTCGTCTTCGGAGGGGCGGTAGCCGTAGAGTTCGAGTTCTTCGATGGCATGGCCGGTCGGGGACGTGCTGTGATCGGGTTCGAAATCGTCGTGTGCGTACATGGGATGCTTCCGTCAGTTGGACCGCGACCGTCGCGGCCTTCATGGCGAGACACGCCCACGGGCACTCCGGTCTGGCAGCACGAGCCTCTGGCGAGGGCCTTGATGGCAAAGCCCGACTGATTTGTTTCGCGCTGTAAAGGCGGGCTTGCCCGCCGACGGAAATCAGTCGGGCGCCGCCATTGCCTGACCGGAGCGTTTGTGGGCCGATCGCCCTCTCGGAAGGCCAAGGCGCGGTCCTCTTCTGATGACAGGCAGCCTGCGCGCATGACCGGATCGGAACGCCCCCGATCACGGCCCCATACCGGCTATGCTATTGAAGCCATGAAGCGGCTGACGTCCTCGGGGGCGATTTGCACCCGGATCTCTGCTCGAACGGCATCCAGCCCATGAGTTACGAGATCTTCGTTGAAGTCCCCCATCATGGGCGAGAGCGTGATGGTCTCGATTCCGACCTCGTGCGCCCGGTCCACCAGGCTATCGCGGGCGCTGTTCCCTGCCGGATCGTTATCACGGACGATATAGAGCCTGCGCAGTTGTGGCGGGAACAGAATAGCGGCGAGATGTCCGGCCGAGAGTGCGGAAACCATCGGCATGGTGGGCAGAGCCTGACGCAGTGACAGGATGGTTTCGATACCTTCCCCTGCTGCCATGACATCGTGCGCATCACCGAAACGAACCGCATGTCCGAGCAGGTCGCCCATTGCCTTCCTTGGCGGATCGACAGGTGCCTTGCCGGAACCGTCCGGGGCCAGCCAGGTGCGGTGCGCGCCGGTGATCCTGCCATCGAAGTCGGTGACGGCGGCGATCATGGCGGGCCAGGCTTGCGTCGGGGCATCGTCCTCGGGCCGCCAGTAGCAGTTGGGATGGAAACGCAGATTTGCGGTTTGGCGTATATCCGTCATCCCGCGTCCGCGTAAATACGCTTCTGCGGTACTGCCGATCAGCGGCTGTGTCATGCGCCAGAGTCGGCGTGCGGCCTCCGATGATCCCGATGGTGCTGGCGGGCGGGACTGACGGGATGGCGGCTGCGGTTCAGGATGCGGCAGGCTGAGGAAGCGCCGGGCTTCTTCGGCAACGTCTGTGAAATCGATCAGACCGAGCGAGTCCCGGATCACGTCCAGCAGATCGCCATATTCCCCCGTGGCCGAGTCCTGCCATTTACCGGCAATGCCTTTCACGCTGTCGTGCAACCGGACGAACATGGAGCGGCCAGCCGTGTTTCGGACATCGCCAACCTGCCAGTAATTGCCCTGTTTGCGGCCATTGGAGAGATAGTGGCGGCACACCGCCTCGGCCTGTCGGCCGAGACGCTGCGCCAGTTCGGAAGCGTTGAGACGCGCCATTATGCGGCCTCCCGCTCACCGATGCGCTCAACCGGGAAGCGGTCAAGCAGTTTGCCGATGATCTCCGGCCCCGTTGCATCGACGGGCACGAAGAAGCGCAGTTTCCACGAGATGATCTCACTGAAGAGGCCATAGGCTCGCAGCCGGTCACGCATCGCATCAGTAAAGCCGGTCAGTTCGATCCGGTTGGCGCCCATGACGCGGACGCGGCGCAGTTTCAGCCCTTCGGCGAGATCAAGGATCGTGCGACCTTCGATCAGCGCGGCATAGGCGGCATCCGGTGTCAGGTTGTTGGTGACGCCACTGGTCGAAGCATTGGCGGCCCAGGCCGGCGATACCCGGCGACCGATGATGCGTTCGCCCTCGTCGGTCTGGAGCCGATAGACGCGGGCGGAGTCCTGCGGCAGGCGTTTCCAGATCGGCAGAAGCAGCCCTGACACCATATGCAGGATGCTGTCGGTGAACTCCGGCACCTGGGCCAGTTCCGCCTTCCAGGCTGTGGTGAAGGCGGCACGGTCAGCCTCGATCCAATGGGTCTCGCCCATCGCCCGCACCGGAATGTTCATCGCTTCCATCGGCCGGATCAGCCGCACGCGCCTTTCGATCTCACCATCATCCAGCATGACGCTGGTGGTCGGGACCTGAACGGCAGCGCGACCGGATCGCTCGTTGATGAGCAATCTTGCGCGGGGATCATCCAGTTCCGCCAGGGCGGCATTGAGCGTAACCGGCTGATTGCGTTTGCGCTCGGTGAGCGTCAGGAGCCGGGTTTCCGCGCCGGTGCCCGGATGGGTGTGGATGACCTGCCGGTCTGTGACGATGAAGCTTTCGGCCTTCAGCGTCTCCAGCCCCATGTCATAGGTGCCGGATGCGATTGCTCCGTCGATCCGTGCCTGCAGAAGCTGCTCGAAGGCCGAGAACAGGATGCCCTGCAATTCGATGGTCAGCGCCAGCAGGCGGTTGAGGAAGGTGGTGATCGGCGGCAGTTCGTCCTTCACACCGGTGCTGTCCATCAGCTTCAGGCCGGTGGCGGATTCAAACCGTTCGAGCGAGCAGCCCTCGACCTTGCCGCGCACGATCAGCAGATAGAGCTGGCGCAGCGCGTCGCGGGCATAGGCGGATTCCAGATTATCCTCCGGACGGAACAGCCCCTGACCGCCGGTCTGGCGCTGGCCGCGCGTGATCGCGCCCAGCGTGTCGAGACGGCGGGCGATGGTCGAGAGGAAGCGCTTCTCGGCTTTGACATCCGTAGCGATGGGGCGGAAGAGCGGCGGCTGCGCCTGATTGGTCCGGTTGGTGCGGCCCAGCCCCTGAATGGCGGCATCTGCCTTCCAGCCTGGCTCCAGCAGGTAATGCACGCGCAGCCGCTGGTTTCGCGCCGAGAGTTCGGCGTGATAGCTGCGCCCCGTGCCACCGGCATCCGAGAAGACCAGAATGCGCTTCTGATCATCCATGAAGGCCGAAGTCTCGGCAAGATTGGCAGAAGGCGCACGGTTCTCGACGGCTAGGTGGGCCGCTGCTCCAATACCCTTGCGCACGATCCGGCGTGAGCGGCCCGTGACCTCCGCCACAATATCCGTGCCGAAGCGCTGCACGATCTGGTCGAGCGCACCGGGGACAGGCGGAAGCGAACCCAGCTGCTCCAGCATCTCGTCGCGCCGCGCCACCGCTTCGCGGCATTCCACCGGCTGACCATCGCGGAAGACGGGGCGTGACGACAGGTTGCCCTCGCCATCGCTGAAAGGTTCATAGAGCTGCACCGGAAAGGAATGCTGCAAATACGAGCCGACATATTCCCTCGGAGTGACATCGACGGAAATATCATTCCATTCCTCGGTGGGGATCTCGGATAGCCGCCGTTCCATCAGCGCTTCGCCGGTCGAGACGATCTGGATGACGGCCGCATGGCCCGCTTCAAGATCGGCATCAATGGACCGGATCAGGGTCGGGGTTTTCATGGAGGTCAGCAGATGGCCAAAGAAGCGCTGCTTGGTGCTTTCAAAGGCCGAACGGGCGGCGGATTTGGCCTGCCGGTTCAGCGTCCCCTCGCTGCCGGTGATGTTGGCGGCTTCCATCGCCGCGTCCAGGTTCCCATGAATGACAGCGAAGGCGGCAGCATATGAGTCGTAGATGTGCCGCTGTTCGTCCGTGAGCTGATGCTCGATCAGTTCATATTCGACGCCATCATAGGAGAGTGAGCGGGCGGTATAGAGGCCGAGAGATCGCAGGTCGCGGGCCAGGACCTCCATGGCCGCAACGCCACCGGATTCGATCGCCTCGACGAACTCGGCGCGGGTCTGGAACGGAAAGTCCTCACCGCCCCAGAGGCCGAGGCGCTGAGCATAGGCGAGATTGTGGACGGTGGTGGCGCCAGTCGCCGAGACATAGACGACGCGGGCGTCGGGCAGCGCGTGCTGAAGCCGCAGGCCCGCACGTCCCTGCTGCGAGGCGGCGACATCACCGCGTTCACCTTTTCCGCCACCGGCATTCTGCATGGAATGGCTCTCGTCGAAGATAATGGCTCCATCGAAATCGGACCCCAACCATTCGACGATCTGCTTGACGCGGGAAACCTTCTCGCCCCGGTCATCGGAGCGCAGCGTGGCATAGGTGGTAAACAGGATGCCTTCCGATAGCGTGATCGGCTTGCCCTGCGGGAAGCGTGACAGAGGTGTGACAAGCAGCCGCTCCATGCCGAGCGCCGACCAGTCGCGTTGCGCGTCCTCGATCAGCTTGTCGGATTTGGAGATCCAGATCGCCTTGCGGCGCCCTCGCAGCCAGTTGTCGAGAATGATGGCGGCGGACTGGCGACCCTTGCCAGCGCCGGTTCCATCACCGAGCATGAAGCCCCGGCGAAAGCGGATCGATCCGGCAGCATCCTCGGGCGCGGCGCTCACATTGTCGAAATGCTCGTCCACGGTCCAGGCGCCGGCGAGATGATCGGCGTGGGCTTCACCGGCATAGATCACCGTTTCAAGCTGGGCGTCCGACAGACGCGCGCAGATGTCGGGCGGCAGCATGGGCTGGTAGGAAGGCTTGGGCGGTGCGACCGAGGCCATGGCGGCGGATTGCACCAGCTTGGTCGGATGCGGCTGTGCACCAGCGATACGCAGCGATTGCAGCGCATATTCCTCATAGATCGCGTCGGACAGGCGAGCGCCTTCCGGTGGCGTCCAGTCCACGGTCTCATAGGCGAGTTCGACGCCATCAGGATCATTGGCCGAAGCAGCGACAGATCGCGTAGCCGCCGAGCGAGCGAGATAGCCCCGCACGGTCTTCGGCGCGGTGGCCGAAGCGGAAACCACGATCTTCGGCAATGACACTGGCAGGCGCGGCGGAACCTGTTCCTCGATCCATCCGATCAGCGTGGCAACATCAGGCGCGATCCCCGGCGAAGCCGGCAAACTGGCGGGATCGTCGGCGGGCAGTTTGTCGATAACGGTCAGCCGCGTGTCGATCGTGGTGCCGTGCTTTGCATAGACCGCACCATCGACGGCAGCGCTGAACACCACGCGGCCACGGGCCTGCAAGCGGATGAAGGCGTCCCGCCATGCCGGAGCTTCGGGGCCAAAGCCAGCGCCGGTGATCGTCACCAACCGACCGCCGGGAGCAAGACGGGCCAGTGCCGCGGCAACATGGCGATAGGCCGCATCCGCGACACGCCCGCTGACATTGGCCATGACCGAGAATGGCGGGTTCATCAGCACCACGGAGGGGACAGCATCCGGAGCCAGATGATCATCGATCTGGGCGGCGTCGAAGCGGGTGACGGCAAAAGCCGGAAAGATCTGGGCAAGCAGATCGGCCCGGGTCTCGGCCAGTTCGTTGAGGATCAGCGAGCCGCCGATGGTCTGCGCCAAGATCGCCAGAAGGCCGGTGCCCGCCGATGGTTCCAGCACCCTGTCATCGGGCGTAATCGCGGCAGCCGTCAGAGCGGTAAGGCCGAGCGGGATCGGCGTCGAAAATTGCTGGAAGTTCTGGCTTTCCTCGGAACGTCGGGTCTGCGTGGGCAGCAGCCCCGCGACCTTTGCCAGCACGGAAATCCGTGCAGCCGGAGACGCGGCTTTACGGAAAAGCGCCTTTCCGTATTTGCGCAGGAAGAGGACCGTGGCGACCTCGCAGGCCTCATAGGCAAGCTTCCAGTCCCAGACGCCGGTAGCGTCAGATGCGCCGAAGGCCGTTTCCATCACACCGCGCAGGATGGCAGCATCGACGCGCTGACCGCGTTCGAGATGGGGGAGCAGATGATTGGCCGCAGCCAGAATGGCGGGCGCAGCCGCCATTGGCGTGACCGGATCGGTCACGGGGAACACCATGTTCATGTCTGGAACCTCAGGAGAGCGAAAAGGACAGGTCCGAACAGCGCTCTCTCTCGACCGCCCGGACTTAACCCCTTCCGGCCCGCCTCTGACTCTCAAAGCGCAGCTAAAAAAAAGCGCCCCGACCGGACGGTGGGGCGCTTGTCAGTGTCTTCTCGGGATCATCCGAAGCGGCGACCAGCTGCGGTGAAGGTGTATTCATTGGCGGCAATGGTTTCATCGACAGCCTCGTCCGAGGACAGATAATCATACTCGCGCTCAAGCTGGCGGTAGAGCCAGCGGGCCAGATCGCGCAGCGCCTCGATGACCGCCTCCTCGGCATCAGCGGTCATGTCCTGCCAGGTCGGGCTGTCGCGCTCGACCGTGATCGACATGCAGTATTCGTGATAATAATGGCCGCGATGGCTGGCATCGGCGCGAAGCTGATAGAAATTGCGGCGCTGGATCGCCTGAAGGGCATCGGCGATGCGGTGCAGTTCGGTGTCCTGCGGGGCGTATTCTCTGATCCGGCGCGGCCCATGTTTCTGGTAGGAGTACCAGGATTCAAAGCAGGCACCGTCACCTTGTGAACAGAAGCCGCGGAACCAGATGCAGGGTTCCTGCCGTGTGCCGCCGCCCATCAACCGGACGGCACGGGTCTTGAGCTTCAATCCGAGGATTTCCGTGATGCGCTGGAAATCCTCGTAGACGGCATCGTACCAGTCATAATCGAAGCCGCCTTCGCGATACCAGGCGCGGGCCTTGTCCTTCGCTGCATCGGACAGCTCATCGAGACGATAGACGGTGGTTTCGATGATCTCAGGCATAGGGATCGCCTCCCTCCAGCACGGTGGAAAGCCAGCCGTCGGTATAGATCCAGTCCACCGTTTCGCCGGTGGCAAGATCGAGGACATGCGCCCCGCCACCAAATCCGTCGATACGCGGTTTCGAGCAGCTGTTTGCGTACTGGAAACCCCATAATCCGCTGAGGCCAAATTCGGCAGCGCAGCGTTTGACAAACTGAACGACATGCTCGGGATCGCCGGTGACATCATCGCGCATCCAGAGTTGCGTGCTGCCATGTTCTGGCTGGATGGAAAGCAGGAAGCCATCTGAAGGCGGATCCTCAACGGCATTGTCATCCGCCAGAGCGTTGTAGAGATCAAGCGCGCGGGCGGCGTTTTCGGGGGTGCCCACGTCAAGCAGGCAGGAAAAGTGCGTGTAATAATCGGCCATGACGGTCTCCGGACATGACATGGCCCGGCGTATGGCCGAGCCGAATGGGATGGAATGGGTGAAGCTCAGGCGGCCTGCGGCAGGCGGAGCAGATCGGCCGAGGTTTCGCGCCAGAAGGGATCGACCAATCGGGCCTCCAGCGCAGCGGCGCGGTAACGCAGCCGTCTCGCATCGCCGGGGTCCGAAGCCCGGAACGCCATACCGCGCAGGCGGCTGGCCTCGGTCACGATCCTGCGTGCCTCGGCATCGGACGCGACTGGCTGTTGCCAGAGGATAATGCCGGCGCGGATTTCGCCGGCGAGGACCAGGCGCTGATCTCGGTCCTGAATGAGCATGATGCGCGGCTGAAAAAACGGGAAGCTGTCCGGCCCCGTGCAAATATTACCGCGCGCCACGCGCAAGGCTGCGGTCTGTATGGCCTCGTCCAGTGATGGGCATTCCCCAAGCGGGATCACGCGGTCAAAGCTGTTCGCCGCGTCACTGGCGTCATAGCTGGCCGCGCCGAGGCATGAGATGCGCAACGGCAGCTTTTGCGACCGATAAAGCGCGGGCAGAACATCGGCAGCCAGAATCTGACCGATGGAACGGAAGGTTTCGGAACGGGCAAAGGTCATCGGCATCACTCCATGACGGGCGCCGAAAAGCCTCTCTCTCCAGCCATCAACCCGTCACGGCCGAACGGCCCGCACTCTTCCTCTCTGACCGGGCTTGTTCCCGGTTCCGCTGCCGACGATGGGGGGCCATCTTGAGGCAATGAAGGCCCGAAGCGCGGGTCTCCGCGCTCGGGCCGTCGGGGATGAGGCGCTTTCGCGCCTTACTCCCACGGGTCCAGCTCCAGCTTCACCATGTCGTCGTCGCCGTCGAACTCGGCGGCGGGGCAAGCGGCGTGGGTGCCGTCTCCGGCCTGAAACACGACAATCGAAACCATCAGCGTGGCGGCAAGGCTGGCGGCGAAGGCGGTGGCATCTGCATAGGACATGGGTTCCGGCTCCTGTCTTTGGAGGCGGGGGACCATCCCCCGCGCGACAGGCGCCCGAAGTGTCTGACCGGATCTGCAATCACCCTCGGGCGTTCGGACTTTTTCCGAATCCCCGAGGGCGGCACGCGCGCGTAAGCCGACCCCTTCGGGGTTGAATGTCAAAGAGACGGATCGGACCAAGGTTTGCGAATGGAAGCGGGGGTGGTTTTTCGCATCTGACAGGATGCCGGATACCCGTCGCAGATGCTCTGCCGCGCCAGCCTTGCCACCATGCTGGCATCAGGATCGTGTTCCGTTCAGGCCAGAGATGGCTGCCGCTTGCCCTGATGGGGACGGCGGATTGTATGGTGAAGCCGGATTGGACCCGTCCGGTGCAGACCTCCCACCTTCACGGCCCAACACCCTGCGATCGGGTCTTCAGCTCCAAAGCCCATCGGCAATCTCGCGGGCAATCATCGCGCGCGCCTTCATCATCAGATCATCGCCTGAGGTGTCGATATGACCGAAGAAACGGGCACGAGCGCCATGAGCTGTCCATTCGGCGTAGCGGCAATATTCACGGGCATCGAGCCGGAAGACACGCATGTCTTCGGCCCAATGGGGCTTTGGCTCCACAACAACGGTCATGCCGTCGCGGCTTTCCTCCCAGGGCAGGGTGCGCTCCGATAGGGAATGTTCGCGATCCTCAAGAAAGATTTGATCGACGTCGATGATGGCGGGCATGGAAGCGCTCCAATGAAAAAGCCCGATCACAAGGACCGGGCGAGTTGCGGAAACGGAGGGTGCAAACGGGACAGCCGAAGCCACCCCGCCTGAGAACTATTCAGCAGCGACCATGTGCTGTTCTTCCTCGTCGTCAGCCGGGTCGTCCTCGCCATCGCCGGAGAGGAAATCGGGCAGATCGTCGGCTTCTGCCGCAGCGCCCGATGCCGGATCGACTTCGACACCATCATCCACCATGCGCAGCGGCTCAGGCAGCCAGCCGGATTCCGCCAGGAGGCGTTCGGCTTCCTTGGCCATGTCTCCCTTCTTGAGGTGCCCGATCAGTTCAGCGGCTCGATCTCCAGCGCCTTCACGTACAGCTTCAAGGATGCGCGGCTTGGTCACGCGGCCGAGATAATTGCCAACCGTCGGCCGCCAGCCCACGGCCACCATGTCGAGGCCGGTTGAACGCGCCAGCCGATCAGCCTGCGACAGGCGAACGTCCAGCCCGTGCTGGCTGACGCCCGTTCCGCTGTAAGGATTCGGCTTCTCATAGAGCGCGTTGACACCGAAGCTGACGCAATGGGCGAGCAGATCCATGCGCGATCCATCGTCCAGATCGGTCAGCCAATCCCAGAGGGCGGCATCGTCTGCCGGGACATGATCGCCCCAGCGTTCGTGGCGGTCAGCGATGGCCTTGGCTGACGCGCTATCGCGCAGATCCTCGGCCTGTGCGGGCAGATGAACCTCCCGGACCTGTGCTTCCAGGCATCCGCGGCTGGAACGCGGCATGAAGCAATCCATGACCAGCCGGTGCAACAGTGCCGTCATGGCGACATGCGGGTTCACCGCCACCGCATCCCGCAGCGCCAGGGTGCGATGTGCAGTCAACTCGCTGACCAGACGATCAGGCAGCGGCTTGATGGTCTCGGTCTCGTCATCCTCCTCCGGTTCGACCGGCTGACCGCCCAGCGTGATAACCGCACGCATGCGGCTCACCTCCGGTTCTGCCCGCTGGATCACCTCGCCGGTTTCCGGGTCAACGATCTCAGCCTCCGGTTCCGCAGGCGTTTCATCCTCGGCGCGAACATAGCCGCGCTCGACCAGCAATGCGCCATCGGCGTCGATGCTGATGAAGACGCCTGCCGTGCCGATCTGGACGGGGTCGAAGGTCATCGGGCGGCGCTCGAAGGTTTCCAGCGCCTGTTCGATTTCACCCAGCCGGGCGTCGATCTCGTCTGGCAGTTCATCAGCCTCGCCATATTCGGCTTCAAGCCGGTCATATTCGTCGCGCAATGCCTCGCGGGTGGCGCGTTCCTCTTCGGTCAGATCGACTGTGGTGCCGACAATCTGGCGAAGGCCATGATCGTGACCATAGGGAAAGGTGATGGCGACCTCGATCCACTTCCAGCCCTCGGCGGCGATGGCCTCGGCCTCGGCCTTGAGTTTTTCGCCCACCAACCGGTCGAGCAGCACCGGGTCTTGCAACCAGCCACCATCGTCCTGCTGGAAGAGATCGCGCAGCACGCAGCCGCCAGCCTCCTCATAGGCGGTAATGCCGACAAACACTGCCCGCTTGTCGGCGGCGCGGACCGTGGTTTCGGTCAGCAGGCGTCGGATGAGGTAAGGTTCCTTCTGCCAGCCGTCCTTGATCGCTTCCCAGACCTGCTCCTGACGGGCATGGTCAGAACTGACGCTGAAGGCCATGAGCTGTTCCAGCGTCATGCCATCCTCGGCATAGACGTCGAGCAATGTCGGTGAGACGGAAACCAGACGCAGGCGCTGTTTCACCACCTTCGCATCCACGAAGAAGGCGGCGGCGATGGCTTCCTCGGTCATGCCCTTTTCGCGCATGGTCTGGAAGGCGCGGAACTGATCGAGCGGATGCAGCGGTGCGCGCTCGATATTCTCGGCGAGCGATACCTCGTCGATCAGCACATCGGCGCTGGCCTCCGAAACAACACACGGGACCGGCGCGACCTTGGCGAGGCGCTTCTGCTTGACCAGCAGTTCCAGCGCGCTGAAGCGGCGACCGCCGGCGGGCACTTCGAACATGCCGGTTTCCTTGCCCTCGGCATCCACGACCGGGCGGACATGCAGGGACTGGATCAGGCCGCGACGGGCGATAGACTCGGCCAGTTCCTCGACCGAGATCCCGGCCTTGACGCGCCGGACGTTGGACTGGCTGAGCACCAGCTTGTTGAAGGGAATGTCGCGCGAGGACGACAGGGTGATCTTCTGAACGGCAGTGGCCATGTCAGTTGCTCCATGACGGACGCCGGTGAGCCTCTCTCTCCGGCTATCAGCCCGTCACGAAGCGAAGCGCCGCCCTCTTCCTCTGAAGAGAGCGACGCCAGCCGTAGAACCTGAAACCCGGAAATCAGGCACTCCGGCTTTCTGTATCGGCGGATGTACGGGAATAGCTCGCCCCGACGCGGTAGAGCAGGCGCTCAGCGGCGCGGATACTGCCGCTCTCACGGGCGGCCTCGGCCCAGACCGAGATCGGGAAATCCCCGGTGAACAGCAGATCGCGCTCGATGCCCATTCCGAAGGGCAGCCGGACTGACTGCATTTCGGTAAGGCTCCACGACCCCAGTTCGGGATAGCCGAGATCAGCCAGGCCGAACATGATGTCGCCGTCCTCGTCCAGTTCGGTGGCGAGCCAGACGCCCTCGCCAAGGGGGTTGAAGAACTTCACGACCGGGATGTGATCCTGATCGCGCTGGCGGCCATTTGCCAGCAGGCGGTCGCGCTGTGTGCCGGTGAGGAGGATCATGCCGCGGCCCTCCGGTCGGTTACGCTCGCATCCGGCTCCTCGATCTCCTCGACAGGCAGATGCGACAGCAGCCAGTCCGCCGCCTTGCTGGCCTGCGAGGCTGCGCGGACAATGGCGCGGGAATCCTCGCGCATGACCTCCAGCCACGACCCGATGTAATCGGCATGGCGGACGGTCGGCACGATCCCGAGCGCAGCGCAACTGAAAGCTGCGGCCTGTTCGGCAATCATCTCCTCGAAAGCGTATTTCTTCGAGCCGAACGAGCCGGTCAGATCGCGGCTGAGGCGGCTGTGATGGCCGCTGGCGTGACCCAGCTCGTGCAGGGCCGTCCGGTGCCAGTTGATAGGCTCGAAATAGGCTTGCGGAGGCGGCACCTGCACATAGTCGAGCGAGGGCATGTAGAAGGCGCGATCGCCGCCAATTCGGAAGTCGATGCCGGTGGCCCGGATCAGCGCCTCGACCTGAGGTTCGATCAGGCCCGGCGGCGGTTGCGGCGTGACTGCCGTGATGTCATCGGGCAAGCCATCGCATTGTGCGGCATTGAAGACCGTGAACCGCTTCAGGAACGGTATGGCATGCGCATCCTCGCCAGTCTCGCGGGCACGGCGTTTCTCGTCCTCGGGAGTGAAACGGTCGGCATAGACAACAGTGGTGCCACGCTCGCCCTTTCTGACATTGCCGCCAAGCGAAAGGGCTTGGCGGAAAGTCAGCCACGCCTGACCGGGGAAGCCGTGCTGGATGACAGCGCCCCAAAGGATCAGAATATTGATGCCGGAATAGCTACGGCCGGTTGAAGCATTTCTCGGCAGGCCCAGAGGGGCGGTATTGGGTGACGCGCCCCAGGGCTGGACCCAGGGCAGCCGCCCTTGCTCCAACTCGGCGATGATCTTGTTGGTGATGTCGTCGTAAAGGTTGCTGCGCGCGCCACCTTCTGCGGGGCTGCGATCGTGTCTGGCCATCGGGATGATCTCCGCGACGGGCGCCGGAAGCCTCTCTTCCAGCCCTCAACCCGTCACGGAAAACCCGTCCGCACTCTCACTCTGAAGGGGGCGTTGCGGGGATTCCCCGCAGAAGGGGTAGGCCGAGACCAAGGCTCGGCCTCAGGGGAAGGCTTTCCCCTATCCGGACTTCCTTGAAAACTGTCAGAAACTCGCATATATTTCCGACAGGAGAAAGACGATGACACGGCTGACCGAACAGATTTTGTCGCATGCGACGGGCCTGCCCGAAGGCGCTCCTGTGTCCGCCAAGAGCCTGCTGCACCTCGGAAACCGGGCCGCCGTGGATCAGGCGTTGTCGCGCCTGACGGAGCGCGGGCAACTCATCCGCGCCGGTCGTGGCGTCTATCTGCGTCCCATCGCCAGCCGGTTCGGCACGCGCACGCCTTCGGTCGAGCAGGCTGTCGAGGCTCTTGCAACCCAAAAGGGGGAGGTCATCGTCTCGAACGGCGCTGCCGCGGCGAACGCCCTTGGCTTGACGACGCAGGTGCCCGTCCGCTCGGTCTATCTGACCTCCGGGCGCAGCCGAAAGGTGCACCTCGGCAAGCAGATCGTGGAATTGCGGCATGCACCGCGCTGGCAACTGGCCCTGGCCAACCGGCCGGCGGGGGAGGCCGTGCGGGCGCTGGCCTGGCTCGGCCCGGAAAAGGCAGAGGCCGCGCTCACGACATTGAAGCGGAAGATGCCGCCCGGCGTGTTCGGCGAACTGGTCGCCGCCGCGCCGCAGCTTCCGACATGGCTCGCGCAGAGCGTCGGAAAGGCGGCGTATGGCTGATGTCTTTCTCCAGCTTTCGGCCGAGGACCGGCGCGACGCGCTGGGTGTCGCGGCCGACCGTTCGGGTCGTCCCACCCATCTTCTCGAAAAGGATGTGTGGGTGGTGTGGGCGCTGGCGACCCTCTACGCTGCGCCGCTCGGCGAACATCTAGTGTTCAAGGGCGGCACGTCGCTGTCGAAAGCTTATCACGTCATTCGCCGGTTTTCGGAGGATGTGGATCTGACCTATGACATTCGGGCGATCGCGCCCGATCTGGTCGGGGACAATGGCGAGGGCTTGCCGAAAACGCGAAGCGAGGAAAAGCGCTGGTCCAGCGAGGTCCGTCGGCGGTTGCCGGCATGGGTCGCGGAAACCGTGCAGCCCGTGATCGCGAACGCACTCGCCGCCGAAGGTCTGGCTGCGGCCATCCGCGTCGAGGATGACAAGCTCTTCATCGACTACGAGGCGACCGCGGCCGGGTCCGGCTATGTCGCGCCCAGCGTCATGCTGGAGTTCGGCGCGCGCTCGACGGGCGAACCGGCGAGCCTGCGCGATGTCTCCTGCGACGCCGCCGGCCTGATCGACGGGCTGGTATTCCCGACGGCGCGTCCGCGCGTCATGCACGCGGAGCGGACCTTCTGGGAGAAGGCGACCGCCATCCACGTCTTTTGCCTTCAGGAGCGGCTTCGCGGCGACCGCTTCGCACGACACTGGCACGATGTTGTCCGGCTGGATGAAGCCGGCTTTGCGGAAGCTGCTTTCGCCGATCGCGAGCTGGCCAACGCTGTCGCCCGGCACAAGTCGATGTTCTTCGCGGAGAAAGCCGCCGACCGCACGCCGATCGACTATGCAGCGGCTGTCAGCGGCGGCTTGCAACTCGTGCCGGTCGGCGATGGCGCGAAGGCGTTGGAGGACGACTATGCCCGCATGGTTGAGGATGGGCTGCTCTTCGATGACGCTGAGCCGTTCGAGGCGCTTATGGCGCAGTGCGCCGATATAGTCGCGCGCGCGAACGGCGCAGCCAAATAAGAAACGGGGGCGGGGGAATATGCGCGACGTCGAAGAGGTGCGAAAATCTCGGTTTGTAGGGAGTGACGATGCCGATTCATCGGAACCCGACTGGAACAAGGAGATCGAGAGCGCCCACCAGACGATTTGCGAGATCATGAACAAGAACGTCGCAGGCGCAGACCGGGCGGCTCGATGAAACTGCCAATGCTTGGACGATCCCGCATATACCGGCCCAGCCTTTGGGCGCGCATTTTCTTGTCGGAGAAGTGGAAACTGGCTCTCAGCCCATCTTCGCAGGACCGAGTTAGCCTGACATCGACAGGCGAGGATGAAATTCAGTGCCTTGATATCTCGTCGGTTTCGTCAACCAAGGCCCTGCTTTGGCACACGGTCGAGATCCGGTCGAAGGGCCGTATCGATGCTCTTTCCGGCCTGACCGCCAAGGCGTCTCAGACTTTACGCGACGATTTGCTGGCTTTCGTGAACCAGCATCTCGCGAATCTCATCGATTCCGACAAGGAACGCTTGCGCGAGGTCGATAGCAAGATTCGCGCGATGACCGACAGCAACAGGCAATATCTTGCTCATGCCGACGTCGGCCGGGCGATCGCGAGTGTCCCGGGAAATGCGTCACTGGCATTGGCGCACCCGTTGTTTGATGCCTCTCTGATCCCCGACACCCTAAGAGGCTATCTGCCAACCTCTTTTGCGATGCTCACTGACCCCGGCGTCCGCAGTCGCTACAATGAAAATTTCGTTTTTCACGAGATGCAGAAGTTCGAGGAATTCTTCGCCGACCTTGGGGGATTTTCGCTTTCCCAGGAGCAGCGCGAGGCTTGCATCCGCCTCGAAGACAACAACCTGCTCGTCGCATCCGCTGGATCGGGCAAGTCCGCGACCATGGTCGGGAAAGTTGCCTATGTCCTCGAGAAGGGACTTTACCATCCGAGCGAGATCCTCGTCCTGGCATTTAACAAGAGTGCAGCCGACGAATTAAAGGAACGGATCGCCAGGCAGCTGAACGTCGATGAAGATGCTCTGGAGAGCCGGGTGACGACGTTTCATGCACTCGGTCGGGGGATCATCGAAGAGACGGAAGGTCGCCCACCTCAACTCGCAAACTGGGTCGAGCATCCCGCCGGCGAAGCCCGTGTGATCGACAAGATCATACGCGAGTTGATGGAGGTAAATGAAGAGTTTCGCCGTCTGTGGATCGACCTCCTCTCGATTTTGCCGAAGGCCGACATCCCCGCAGAGGTCTTTGACTCGGAGGCAGACTACAATCGCTACATCGCCGATCGCAACGATAAGGGCGGCAGCACCATCGGTACGCTTGCAAACGTGTATGTGAAATCCCTTCAGGAGCAGCGGATCGCGAACTGGTTGTGGGTCCACTCTGTCGAGTTCGAATATGAAAAGCAGATCTCATTCGAAGAGGAGGACGGGAGCGAACGTTTTGTCCAGCCGGACTTTCATTACCCTCTCACCGACACGTTCCACGAGCATTTCGCGATCAACGCGGATGGCTCCTCGCCCTTTGCGAACTATGCTGAGCATACCAAGGGTAAACGCGCTGGGTACAAGCGCAAAGAGTTGGATTTCTTCGAGACAACCTCCGCACAGGCGCACGAGGGAACGTTGTTGCCACATCTCGAGGCTGAGCTGATCAAACGCAAAATTCCCCTGACTGAGAAAAGTGTCGACGAGATCCTCAAAGCGGTCGAACCAGTGGTGATCACGCATTACCAGAAGCTGATCGGCGTGTGCATCAAACACATTCGAGCGAGCCAGCTTACGCTGGAGATGCTGCTGGAACGTGCAAAGTCCCTGCATGACAAACCGCGCGCGCAGTATTTCGCGCGTGCTGTCTGGCTGATCACCGAAGCCTATTCGCGCAAGCTCGACGAGGCAAAGCGTATCGACTTCGATTCAATGATCGGCGACGCAGTGCGCCTCGTTGAGACGGGGCGCTATCAGAGCCCTTATTCGCTGATCTTGGTGGATGAATTTCAGGATATTTCGGACCCGAGGGCCAATCTGATCAAGGCGCTAAAACACCAGAAGGCTTTCACAAAAGTCTTTGCTGTCGGAGACGATTGGCAGTCGATCTACCGCTTTGCCGGGTCGGACATTACGATCTTCACCCAGTTCGAAGCGAACTTTGGTGCCTGCTGGCAAGGTCGGCTGGAACAGACGTACCGCTGTAACCAGCTTCTCGCTGACACCGCGGCACGCTTTGTCCAGCGCAATCCCGAGCAGATCACGAAGACGGTGCGATCGACGCGCGCCGCCATACCGCGATCAATCCGGATCATTCCGGTCAGCGTGGAGTGGCGCAAGCCAAGCTTCCCGAAAGCCTGCTTCCAACTACTCGATCGCCTGAACACCTTTCTTGAAGGAATTTCAGGACAGTGGCGCCGTGAGGCGGGGCAAAAGCTGAAGGTACTGGTCTTGTGGCGTTACAACTTGTTAGATCCATTTCACGGTCGCCACCCCGAATTTTCGGCGATCGAGGTCGCCGGCATGTCGTTTCATCGGTCGAAGGGCCTGGAGGCCGACTACACGATCCTGCTCGATGTCAGCGAGGGCGACTATGGCGTCCCCAGCCGGATCGAAGATGACGAGCTGCTAAATCTCGTTATCCCGCGTCCGGAGAGGTTTGCCTATGCGGAGGAGCGCCGACTTTTCTATGTCGCAATGACCCGCGCCAGCAGAGGGACGTTTATCCTCTGTAATAGACGCAAGCCTTCACGCTACATTCGCGAGCTTTGCGAGATCGCCGGCAACGAAGTCCGGTTTGAAACCATCGATGGGAGGGAACTCGATCAATGCCCCAGTTGCTTGGTGGGGGAGCTGGTTGAGCGCAAAGGGCGGAACGACACCAGCTTTTTCGGCTGCAATCAATTTCCTGAGTGCCGCCACACCCAGCAGTCAGCTCCAGCGGTGCTTCATCGTGAGCGAACGGGCGAGGGCGTTGTCGTTGAAACCGTAAAACGGGTAAAAGCCGTATAATGCTACTTGTTTGATCGTATCCGTCGCCCCGACATTTCCGGCTGTTCTTAGAATATCTCCGATGGAGCGTCCGCCAAGCTGATTACGATACGCATCGTTTTGTTCTCACTTCCGCCTTATGGGGCACCCGAGGCTCATGCTGCCGCTTTCAGTCGCTTTTTTGCGAGCATGGCGCGGACGAACTTGTCCCATTTCGCCATGCCGGCACGCTTTTCCACCATGTAGTGCCAGCGGTCGTAGTGCTTGGAACTGACGTCCTGCAACGCATGGTTCTGGAGGCGGTCGCGGATCTCCTTCGAGATCCCCGCCTTGCCGGTAAGCGTCTTGAAGGTCCGGCGCAGGTCGCGGTTCGTCACATAGGGGATCACGCCGCGGTCCCTCTGGCGCCACATGAACGAGTAAAGCGTGCCGTGGCTGACAGGCTTGGACGGGTCCGTGGCAGACGGGAAGAACCAGCCGTATTCGTTGACGTTGATGGACGCGAGTAGCTCTGCGGCCAGTTCCGGCACCGGAACAGCATGGGGCTGGTCGTTCTTGGTCTTCGACCAGTCGATGATCTTTTCCTTGGCGTCCCACTGGTCGATGTGAAGGCTGGCGATCTCCTGGACGCGCTGGCCGGTCAGCATGATGATCCTGACGGCACGGGTATAGGGCGGATGAACCGGCGTGTCGGGACATTCCAGCCAACGATAAAGCTGTACGAATTCGTCCTCGTCGAGCCAGCGGGTGCCTTTGACCTTCGGTTCGGTCGGAATACCTGTCGCTGGATTGAAGGGGATGCGAAAGCGGCGAGCCGATTGTTGCCGATAGTCGTTGTCGGACTTCATGCCCCAGCCGAAAGCCGCGTGCATGTAGGAACGCACATGGTCTGCCATCGACTTGGCGCCGCGCTCATAGATCGGGCGGATCAGTTCGACGATTTCCTCGGCCTCGATCTCGCGGGCTAGGCGGTTCCGCCCAAGAGTGTCGGCGATCTTGTTAAGGCCCTTCTCCGTCTCCTTCCAGGAGGGCTTGCTGGCGGCCTTTAGTGAAGCGACGTACCCCTCGAAGAGGTCCGCTACAGTGCCGGGGCGGGTGTCGCTTGCGATCTTGATGCTGCGACCTTTCTGGATCACGTCGGCATAGTCGCGCTTGAAAACCTCGCGGGCCTGGGCGAGCGACATCGAGGGGTAAGCGCCGATCTTCTTCTTGGTACGTTTGCCGTCACGCCATTGTTGCGCCATCCAGTCGGCCGTGACGCGCTTCGGCATGGGCTTGAGAACGAGGACGAGTCGGCCGGTGCCTCGCCCGTCGCCATCGGCGAGGTTCTCTTGCTTGCGGCTGATCTCAACGCGCTTCAGCGCGTGTCGGATCGCGGTGTCGGTCAGGGCTGGCATGCGTTCCTCCTTGCCTGAAACTGGGATCGGTCGAGGAGAAACGGGGATCGTTTACTGGGAGCGGAAAGCCGTTTTCTATCCCTTCAACCACCCCCAATTTGCCAAAACCGTCCCCACTACGCAATGCTAAAAATTGAGGGATTTTCTAGTGTTTCAATGTGTTTGAGCGTGATCCTGCGGGATCTAAATGAATGAGTGGGGTGATTGTGGACGAGGATGATGGCGGTGGCCGAGAGTTCCAGCGCGCGCTTCACCACCTCGCGCGGATAGACCGGCGTATGGTCGACCGTGCCGCGGCCCTGCACCTCGTCGGCGATCAGCGCATTGCGCTTGTCGAGGAACAGGATGCGGAACTGCTCGGTCGATTCATAGGCCATGGCCGTATGGCAGTAGTCGATAACCGATGACCAGGAGGAGAGCACCTGGCGGCCGCGGATCTCGCTCTTCAGCATGCGCTGGGCGACGCTGGCGATCAGCTTGAGTTCGAGCGCGACGTTTTCGCCGACCCCCTTCACCTCCTGCAGCAGCGCCGGCTGGGCGCCGAAGACGCCGGCGAGCGACCCGAAGCGGGCGATCAGCGCCTTGGCGATCGGCTTGGTGTCGCGCCGCGGGATGAGGCGAAACAAAAGGAGTTCGAGGATTTCGTAATCGGCAAGCGCGGTATCGCCGCTCTCGCGGTAGCGTTCTCTCAGGCGGTCGCGATGGCCGTGATAATGCGCATCCGCCGTCTCGACCGTTTCGCTGACGGCGGAGCGCTTTTTCAATCCGCCGGATTTCGTTGCCTGCTCGGCGAAGAAGCCGCGTTCGTCGCCCGCTTCACCCTTAGCCCCTCCGTCCGCCCCTTGCAGGTCGAAGGCGGGTTCGTCTTCGCTGTCGAGGGGGGCGGGAGGAGGGGGCTTTGCCATGGTCAGCCCTTGAGCGGCGGAAGGCCCGGCCGGTCGAAGCCGCCCGGCGACAGGGTGAAGATCTCGCAGCCCGCGGCGGTGACGCCGACGGCATGCTCGTACTGCGCCGTCAGCGACCGGTCGCGGGTCACTGCCGTCCAGCCGTCCGACAGCACCTTCACATGCGGCCGGCCGAGATTGATCATCGGCTCGATGGTGAAGATCATACCTTCCTTGAGTTCCGGCCCCTCGTTGGCGCGGCCGTAATGCAGGATGTTGGGGCTGTCGTGGAACAGGCGGCCGACGCCGTGGCCGCAGAAATCGCGCACCACGGAACAGCGCTCGGCTTCCGCATAGGTCTGGATCGCCTCGCCAATGGCGCCGGTGCGGGCGCCGGGGCGCACGGCGGCGATGCCGCGCATCAGGCATTCATAGGTGACTTCCAGCAGCCGTTCGGCGGCGCGCTTGATCTCGCCTACCGGATACATGCGGCTAGAATCGCCGTGCCAGCCGTCGAGCACATAGGTCACGTCGATATTGACGATGTCGCCCTCGCGCAGCGGCTTGTCGTTGGGAATGCCGTGGCAGACGACGTGGTTGATCGAGGTGCAGACCGACCTGGTATAGCCGCGATAGTTCAGCGTCGCCGGCAGCGCGCCGTTGTCCATGCCGAATTCGAAGACGAAGCGGTCGATCGCGTCGGTCGTGACGCCGGGCTTGACCATCGGCACGAGTTCATCGAGGCAGCGGGCCGTCAGTTGGCAGGCCTTGCGCATGCCCGCAAAATCCTCAGGCCCATAAAGCCTGATTGCGCCGGTGTTCTTCAGCGGGGCGGTCGCCGCTTCGATATAGGTTACCATTCATCCGCTTTCGATCGTGGAAAAGGCTGTATTTGTTGTTCATAATGCAGCAGGACCGGGTTCGTCCATGGCGATCGGCTCGAGCGGCACGATTTCCGACGGCGTGACCCTGCATTTCACCGCATAGGCCTCGACGCCTACCGCGATCGCGCGGGCAAAGCTGCGCGCATAGACCGGGTCGAGGTCGGCGCAGATGCGCAAGCGCGCGCAATCCTCGCGTTGCACCAGGTAGAGCATCACAGCCCTTTGGCCGCCCCGGACGATCTCGATCAGTTCCTCCAGATGCCGGGCGCCGCGCATCGTCACCGTATCGGGAAATTCGGCAAGACTCGGCCGCCGGATGAAATGCACGTTCTTCACCTCGACATAGGCGGCGGTGCGATCGGGCGCCGAGAGCAGGAAGTCGATCCGTGATCGGGCGCCGTAGCGCTGTTCGCGGGCAAGGACCGGATAGGTTGCGAGATCGGATACGAGGCCGGCGCGGATCGCCTCTTCCGCCAGCCGGTTGGCAATCGCCGCATGCACACCCACCGTCGTTCCGTCTGCCTCGATCAACTCGAAGGCATGAGCGTATTTGCGATTCGGGCTGTCGTGCGTCGAGAGCCAGATGCGCGAACCCGGTGCCGTCAGCCCCTGCATCGACCCGGTGTTCGGGCAATACCCGGTGATCTCGCGGCCGTCGTCCAGCACGGCATCGAACAGGAAGCGCTTGTAGCGGCGGATCAGGCGGGCCGGGACGAGGGGCGGGGAGAAGATCATGTCCACGGGTTTAGCCTGTCGGCTGCCTCGCCGCAAAGGGGTAGGTGTGTCTGTACCGGTGCCCCTCATCCGCCTGCCGGCACCTTCTCCCCGCAGGCGGGGAGAAGGAATGCGCGGGACCCGCATGGGCCAAACTCCGCCGTCTTGCAACCCTGTGCTTTCGCGGCCGGGAAATCTTGCTCCCGAGTTCCGTTCGTCGCCGGAAACCTTTTGCCTCCACAAGGTGAGCCGCGGCTCACTTTCCGTCCCGGTCTGTGGTCCGTTTGCCGTCTGGCGCCGGTCGAGCCCCACCTTCCTTCTCCCCGCATGCGGGGAGAAGGTGCCGGCAGGCGGATGAGGGGCGAAAACTGCGGGCGTGACGCTCCTATACCCTTGCCAGCACATAGGAGCCCGGTGCGTCGGCGATGGCGTTGAGCGCGCCGCCGCCGGGTATGCGGGCGGGAACGCGTTCATCGTCCATCGCCTCGATCCAGCGCTGCCAGTGCGGCCACCAGGAGCCGGGTGTCTCCTTGGCCCCGGCCACCCAGTCCTCGTAGGTGCCCTTGACGGCGCCATTGGTCCAGTACTGGTATTTCTGCTTGTCGGGCGGATTGACGACGCCGGCGATGTGGCCCGAGCCCGACAGAACGTATTCGACGGGGCCGCCGAACAGTTTGGAGCCGACGAAGACCGATTTGGCCGGCGCGATATGATCCTCGCGGGTGGCGAGATTGTAGATCGGGATCTTGATGTCCTTCAGCGACAGCGTCTTGCCGGCGAGTTCCATCTTGCCCTGGCTCAGCGTGTTGCTGAGATAACAGTTGCGCAGATAAAAAGAGTGGTTGGCGGCCGCCATGCGGGTCGAATCGGAGTTCCAGTACAGAAGGTCGAAGGGCATCGGATCCTGGCCCTTCAGGTAGTTGTTGACGAAATAGGGCCAGATGAGTTCGGACGCGCGCAGCATGTTGAAGGCGGCTGCCATCTTCGAGCCGTCGAGATAGCCCGAGGCCTTCATCCGGTCCTCGATGCTGCCGATCTGCCCCTCGTCGACGAAGACCTTGAGGTCGCCGGCATAGGTGAAATCGACCTGGGTGGTGAACAGCGTGGCGCTGGCGATCCGCTTGTTGCCCTCCTGGGCATGCAGCGCCAGTGCCGCTGCCAGGAGGGTTCCGCCGACGCAATAGCCGATCGCATTGACTTCTGTTTCGCCGGTCGCCTTTTCTATGGTGTCCAGGGCGAAATCGACGCCTTCGCGGATATAGGATTCCCAGTCCTTGTTCGCATGCCGTTCGTCCGGATTGACCCAGGAGATGACGAACACGGTGTGACCCTGGTCGACGCACCACTTGATGAAGGATTTCTGCGGATTGAGGTCGAGAATGTAGAACTTGTTGATCCACGGCGGGCAGATCAGCAATGGGCGCTTCAGTACCGTGTCGGTCGCAGCTTCGTACTGTATCACCTCGCAGATCTCGCTCTGGGCGATCACCTTGCCGGGCGTCACGGCCATGTTCTCGCCGACCTTGAACTTGCTGGTGTCGGTCTGGCGGATCCTAAGCTCGCCGCCATCGGCGGCGATGTCCTCGGCCAGCATCTGCATGCCCTTGACGAGGTTCGCGCCATGGCTCGACACGGTCTCGCGATAGAGCTGCGGATTGGTGATGACGAAATTGGTGGGCGACAGCGCAGCGGTGATCTGGCGCACGTAGAATTCGGCCTTGTGCCGGGTATGCTCGTCTAGGCCCTCGGCCTGGGTGACCATCTTTTCGGCCCAGTCCGACAGGATGACATAGGCCTGCCGCAGGAAGTCGAAGAATGGATTGCGTTGCCAGTCCTCGTCGGCGAAGCGCTTGTCCTTGATGGGCGGCGGCGGCTGGGCCTCGCCCTCGCTCGAGAATCGGGACAGCGTTTGGGTCCACATGCCGAAGAGACCGGCGAGCAACTGGGTCTGGGCCTCCAGCGTTCGCTTCGGGTCGGACATCCAGTATTCCGATACCTTCGACATGGTCTTGACCATTTCGGCCATGGGTTCGGAAACCGGGTCGACGACTTCCCCGCGTTCGCGGGGGCCTAGCCAGGTCGAGGCTGCCTTGCCGAGGTTTTCCAACGCCTTTGCCACGTTGAGCGTCAGGGCTTGCGGGTCCTTGACGATATAAGGTTCGATCAGTTTGGGATCGAAGCCCGCCGCCTTTGCGCCGCCCGGTCCTGCCTCTTCGCGTGTGCTGGTCAAACCGTCCTCCCCAGGATCATTTTCTCGGCGTCTTTTGCAATTGCGCATCCTGCCTGAAAACGACTACAAGTTCCATAGTTACGAAAGCATAGTCTGACATAGACCATGTGACGAGACGATGGCTTGAACCTGCCGGGCAAGATGCCGGCGTCTGGATTCGATAATGATCGCTGATAGTTGGGCAATGGGGTCAATGCGAAGCGCAAGGGGCCTGGCCGTGTTTGGGCTTGTGGCGGCGCTTTCTGGCTGCACGACCCCGGCCGAGCCGTCCGTGGTGGCGCCCGCCCGTGCGGCGAGCATAGAGGTGACCGTCGCCGATCCGGATGCGCCGGCAAGCGCCCCGGTGCGCTCGGCTGACGGTTACCCGGACTTCTCCGGTTCGCTGACGGCCGCCAATGTGCAGATGGGCAACGAAGAGGCGGCCGATCTACAGGCGAAACTTTCCGCGCTTGGTTCGGCGCGCAAGGCCGGCACCATTTCCGAGGCCGAGTATCGGCGCCGGCTTGTGCAATTGCGCAAACTTGCGGCCGAACACGGCGCCGACGCGCAGGCGCAGATCGCCAAATAGCGCTTGCCTTTGTCCTGCTTTTTACGCAAAGCAACATATAGGGGCAGGAGGGTCCGCTGCGGATCGGCTCAGGCCCCGAGGCGCAATTGCGTCAGGATTTGCGGTGACCACGCCGCATGCGTTACAGTTGGGCCGTCCCGGTTATGCGGTTCGTTGCGGGGCGGCTTTCACCAGGCAAAACGAACCCGCCTGCCGCGGTCATGTCCGTGCGGTTCCAGGGGTTGAAGATGGAAGAATTTCACAAGGTCCGGCGCCTGCCGCCATACGTTTTCGAACAGGTCAATCGTTTGAAGGCGAGCGCGCGAGCCGGAGGCGCGGACATCATCGACCTCGGCATGGGCAATCCCGACCTGCCGACGCCGCAGGCGATCGTCGACAAGCTCTGCGAAGTGGTCCAGGACCCGCGCACCCATCGCTATTCCTCGTCCAAGGGCATTCCCGGCCTGCGTCGGGCCCAGGCGGCCTATTATGCGCGCCGCTTCAACGTCAAGCTCAACCCCGACACCCAGGTCGTGGCGACGCTCGGCTCGAAGGAAGGCTTTGCCAACATGGCCCAGGCGATCACCGCGCCGGGTGACGTGGTGCTCTGCCCCAACCCGACCTATCCGATCCATGCCTTCGGCTTCCTGATGACCGGCGGCGTCATCCGCTCGATCCCGGTCGAGCCGGACGAAACCTTCTTCCCGCCGCTCGAGCGGGCGGTGCGCCATTCGATCCCGAAGCCGATCGCGCTGATCATCAATTATCCGTCCAACCCCACGGCCCGGGTCGCCAGCCTCGATTTCTACAAGGACGTCATCGCCTTTGCCAAGAAGCATGAGCTGATCGTGCTGTCCGACCTCGCCTATTCTGAGATCTACTTCGAAGACACCCCGCCGCCGTCCGTGCTCGAAGTGCCGGGTGCGATCGATGTGGCGGTCGAGTTCACCTCGATGTCGAAGACCTTTTCCATGCCCGGCTGGCGCATGGGCTTTGCCGTCGGCAACGAGCGGCTGATCGCAGCGCTGGCCCGCGTCAAGTCCTACCTCGATTACGGTGCCTTCACGCCGATCCAGGTCGCCGCCACTCACGCGCTGAACGGCGACGGCACGGACATTGCCGAAGTGCGCTCCATCTACAAGCGTCGCCGCGACGTGATGGTCGAGAGCTTCGGCAAGGCCGGCTTCGAAGTGCCGCCGCCGGCTGCCACCATGTTCGCCTGGGCGAAGATTCCGGAAAAGTTCCGCTCGCTCGGTTCGCTCGAATTCTCCAAGCTTCTGGTCGAGAAGGCCGACGTGGCGGTCGCTCCGGGCATCGGCTTTGGCGAAATGGGCGACGAATATGTCCGCCTCGCGCTCGTCGAGAACGAGCACCGGATCCGCCAGGCGGCCCGCAACATCAAGAAATTCATGTCGAGCGCCGACGAGACGATGCACAACGTCATTCCGCTCAACGCGCACCGCTGAGTTTTTCCCGGGCGGCCCGTTCGCGGCCGCCTGCCTTTGATTTTCAAACGTCAGGATTGATTTATGGCTGATGCCCTTAAAATTGGCATTGCGGGGCTCGGTACCGTCGGTGCCTCGCTTGTCCGCATCCTCCAGCAGCGCAGCAACGAACTGGCCGTGTCCTGCGGCCGCGCCATCCAGATCACCGCGGTGTCGGCGCGCGATCGCAGCAAGGATCGCGGCGTTGACCTGAGCGGCATCACCTGGTTCGACGATCCGGTCGAAATGGCGGAAAAAGGCGATATCGACGTCTTCGTCGAACTGGTCGGCGGCGCCGAGGGTACGGCCGATCAGTCGGTTCGCAGAGCCCTTGCGCGTGGGCTTCACGTGGTGACTGCCAACAAGGCGCTTCTCGCGCGCCACGGCGTGGAACTCGCCAGGATGGCCGAGGACAAGGGCCTGCTGCTGAACTACGAGGCGGCGGTCGCCGGCGGCATTCCGGTCATCAAGGCGATGCGCGAGAGCCTGACGGGCAGCCATTTCTCACGCGTATACGGTATCATGAACGGCACCTGCAATTACATCCTGACCCGGATGGAGAAGGAAGGCCTGACGTTCGAGGCCTGCCTCAAGGAGGCCCAGCGTCTCGGCTATGCCGAGGCCGATCCGACCTTCGACATCGAGGGCAACGACACCGCGCACAAGCTGTCGATCCTGACCACGCTCGCCTTCGGCAGCCAGATTTCCGCCGACGACATCTATCTCGAGGGCATCAGCAACATCTCGATCGACGACATTCATGCCGCCCGCGACCTCGGCTTCCGCATCAAACTGCTGGGCGTCGCCCAGCGCACCGAGACCGGCATCGAGCAGCGCGTGCACCCGACCATGGTGCCGCTCGATTCGGTGATTGCCCAGGTCGACGGCGTGACCAATGCGGTGGCGCTCGAATCCGACATCCTCGGCGAACTGCTGATGGTCGGTCCCGGCGCCGGCGGAAATGCCACGGCGTCCGCCGTGCTCGGCGACATTACCGACATTGCCAAGAGCCGTCCTGGCATGCAGCAGGTTCCCGTGCTCGGCCGCCCGGCGCACCTGCTCGAGCCCTATCGCCAGGCACAGATGCGCAGCCATGAGGGTGGTTATTTCATCCGCCTGACGGTGGTCGATCGCACCGGCGTCTTCGCAAGCATCGCCACCAAGATGGCCGACAACAATATTTCGCTGGAATCGATCGTCCAACGGTCGGAACATGCCGCGGCCGATGCGCCGGTGACCATCATCCTCGTCACCCATGCGACGATGGAGGATGCCGTTCGCAAGGCCGTCAGCGCCATCAAGGGCGAGGGCTACCTCGTCGGTGAACCGCAGGTCATCCGCATCGAGCGTCCGAAGACGGCCTGATTTGATGCTTCGCGGTGCCGGCTACGACGCCGGCACCGCGGCGCCGGCCGTCTATGGCTTTTCTCGCCACCCATTTTTTCCCGAACGAGCCACTCGCATCTTTTGCGAGAGGTGGTTACGCTATTGCATCGGTGGAATCGGGTTCGGGGAGGAGCTTGATGATCCCAGTGGAAGAACGTGATTTGCGGCACGGCGCGGGCAGGGCGAGCCATGATCGCTGGGGCGTGGATGACGAGGAATACGAGGGTGCGCGCAACTGGGCCGTCATCCTTCTCTATGTCCCTCTGATGACCGTGCCTTTTCTCGCCGTCGCCTGGTTCCTTGCGTGAATGCCCAGTGGTCAGGCCTGTCCGGTCGGCTGTGCCTTGACGTCCAGATAAGCCATAGTGCGGCGCTTGCCTGAGGCAGGGCTGGTCATTTGCCTGCGGACCTGTAGAAAGGGGGCAGATGCAATGGACCGCAGACAGCATGGAAGAACCCGTAGATCCCGTCCCGCGCGCATTTCTTGGCGTTGATCGCTCGGTCTCCGGGCAACGCTGGGTGTCGCGCCTCGACCAGGCCGGGCAGAACCGGGCGCTGGCGATGAGCCAGCTTCACGGCATGCCGGAGCTTGTGGCGCGGGTGCTGGCCGGACGGGGCGTCGCCGTCGACGACGCGCCTGCCTTTCTCGAACCTTCCATCCGCAGCCTGATGCCCGACCCCTACCGGCTGACGGATTGCGAGGCGGCGGCCGAACGACTGGTCGAAGCGATCCGCCGCGGCGAGCGCGTGGCGATCTTCGGCGATTACGACGTCGACGGTGCGGCGTCCTCCGCATTGCTTTGGCGTTTTCTGCACCATTTCGGCATCGATTCGGAAATCTACATCCCCGACCGCATATTCGAGGGCTATGGACCGAACCCGGCGGCGATCGGCCAGTTGATCGACCGTGGCGCCCGACTGATCGTCACGGTCGACTGCGGGTCGACCAGCCTCGAGCCGCTGGCGGTGGCGAAGGAACGCGGCATCGATGTGGTGGTGATCGATCACCACCAGATGGGGCACGAAATGCCGCCTTGTCTCGCCCTGGTCAATCCGAACCGCGAGGACGATCTGTCGGGGCAGGGGCATCTCTGCGCCGCCGGCGTGGTCTTCCTCGTCCTGGTCGCCACCCTGCGCGTGCTGCGCCAGAATGGCCATCCGCAGGCCCGCTCGCTCGATCTTCTGGCTTGGCTCGACCTGGTGGCGCTGGCGACGGTGTGTGACGTCGTGCCGTTGAAGGGACTGAACCGTGCCTATGTCACCAAGGGTCTGATCGCGGCGCGCCACCAGAACAATGCCGGCCTTGCCGCGCTTCTGCGCGTCGCCGGCATAGGCGGGCCGGTCACGCCTTATCATTTCGGCTTTCTCGTCGGCCCGCGTATCAATGCCGGCGGGCGCATCGGCGACGCAGCACTCGGCAGCCGGCTGCTGACACTGGACGATGCCGGCGAGGCCGAAGAGATCGCCCATAAGCTCGACGAACTGAACCGCGAACGTCAGGCGATGGAACAGGTCATGCTGGCCGAAGCCGAAGCCGAGGCGCTCGCCGAGTATGGTGACGGCCAGGCGGCCTCCGTAATCGTCACCGCGCGCGACAACTGGCATCCGGGAATCGTCGGCCTGCTCGCCGCCCGGCTGAAGGAAAGGTTCAAGCGCCCGGCCTTCGCCATCGCCTTCGACCTCAACGGCAAGGGCGCCGGTTCCGGCCGCTCGATCAACGGTTTCGACATCGGCCGAATGGTGCGGGCCGCGGTCGATTCGGGCCTGCTGGTGAAGGGTGGGGGCCACGCCATGGCGGCGGGCCTCACCGTCGAGCGGGCCAATCTCGGGCGTCTGCGGGCCTTCTTCGACGAGGCCTCCGCCGAACAGGTGGGTGCGCTTGCCGCCAACCAGACGCTGAAGATCGACGGCGCGCTCGGCGCCTCGGGCGCGACCATCGGCCTGATCGATCAGTTGGAGGCGGCCGGTCCCTTCGGCTCCGGCCATCCGCAACCGATCTTTGCCGTGCCTGCCCATCGCCTGCGTGATGCCCGCCCCGTCGGGACGACCCACGTAAAGATCACGCTGGAGGCGGCCGACGGCACGCGGCTCGAAGGCATTGCCTTTCGCGCCGCCGAGACGGCGCTCGGCGACTTCCTGCTCAACGGGCGAGGCACGCAGGTCCATGTCGCGGGTACGCTCAGCGCCGATCACTGGCAGGGAACGCGCCGCGTGCAGATGCGCGTGCTCGACGCAGCCAAGGCGTTCTGACGTAACTGAATGATGTGGGATAACGTAAGGTGAAGTGGCACGCCCTAGGGGAGTCGAACCCCTCTTCCCAGAATGAAAATCTGGTGTCCTAACCGATAGACGAAGGGCGCGTGCGCTTCGTGGTGGCGCCCTTATAGTCAGGGCCCGGAAAAGCCGCAAGCGGAATCTTGCTGTTTTTCCATTCCAATTTTGAAAAAGATCAGCCTGTGGAAAACCATCGCGCGACCGGAAAACGCGCGGGACGACACGCCGGAGGCGACGCTCATAATCTTGCATTTGGGGGAGAAATATTGCGGAGGAGTGGCACGCCCTAGGGGAGTCGAACCCCTCTTCCCAGAATGAAAATCTGGTGTCCTAACCGATAGACGAAGGGCGCGTGCGCTCCGTGGCGCCCTTATAGTCAGGTGATTTTATTCCCGCAAGCGCCAATTTCTGTTTTTTGCAAAAAATGTGACAGAGCCCTTTCCGGCGAGCGATGGGGCCTGATTGAGCAACGAAACCAGCCACTTGAAGAACGTCTCGCAAAACCGGCCGCCTTCGTGAAGGTCTGGCGGGGCCACAGTCGCCCCTCAGAGAGCCGACACGTAAGACGGTCAGGCAAGGAACGGGGCGGTGGGGATTGCCTAGTCCTTCTTCTGGCCGATCATCGCCTTGAGCGATGTCAGCCACGTGCGCTTCTTCGGCTGCTCGGGCTGCGCGTCCACTGCCGTCGCTTCCGCTGCCTGGGCGGCTTGCTGTTCGTTTTCGACGACCGGCTGTGCGGCCGAGGCGGGATTGTCGTAGACCGGCAGTTCCCCGGCCGCATAGACCGGCGGCTCGGCCGAGGATGCTGCCGGTAGGGCGGCTTCCTCGATGACGGCCGGCCGGGGCTGGCGCAATTCGGCACTGAACAGGCTCTTGCTCATCGGATTGACCTGGCGCGTCGGAAGCTCGGACGGCACGACGATGCTGGTCGAGGTGCCGCGGCCGCTTTCGGCAAGCGCCATGGCCTCGGTGTCCGCCGGCGTATTTGCGGGTGGGGCTCCGAGCGATTCCTCGGCCACAACCGGTGCCGGCGAGAAGAGACTGTTGCGGCTGGCATTGACGCTGGTCGCCTGCATGGTCAGTTCGCCGAGATCGCTGGGCGTCTGGGAGGGAGCATAGGCGGCAAGCGAGCCGTCACCGGACGAAACAGGCGGGTTTACCTGCCGGTTGCTCGACCCGGCGGCGCTCGCCACCAGCGGATCGGTGTAGACCCCGGTTGCCTTCTTGGCCGGTGCAGGCTTGGTCGGGGTGTTGCCCGCCGCTTCCGTGGGGATTGCGTCGCCTTGGGCCGCGCTATCCTGCGCCGTGGTCTGGCAGGAGGCGAGCATGAGGGCGGCGATCGCCGGAGCGGCGACGCGGGCGAACAGGCGGCCGCTGATGAATGGTATGTTGGGCGACACTGGCGGACCTCTGCACACGATAGGGATGACGCACGCAATCCCGGGCCTGTGCCGGGTCGCGCTTGTCGTCCGCCGGATGCCGGCGGACTTTCGGTGCTTCAAGGTCTAGCGCTTCAATCTTGCGCGAAGCGGGAAGAGGGGCTTACCAGGCGCCGGTGTTCGGCATGGAAAGCCACGGCTCGGCCGGGGCAAGGCTTGCGCCCTTCTGCAGGATCTCGATGGAGATCCCGTCCGGTGAGCGGACAAACGCCATGTGCCCGTCGCGCGGCGGCCGGTTGATGATCACGCCATGGTCCATCAGTTTCTGGCAGATGGCATAGATGTCATCGACCTCATAGGCGAGATGGCCGAAATTGCGGCCGCCGGCGTAGTCTTCCGTGTCCCAGTTGTAAGTGAGCTCCAGGCAGGGCGCCATTTCGGCGCGCGCCCGGTCGAGGTCGTCGCGGGCAGCGAGAAAGACGAGGGTGAAACGGCCCTTTTCGCTGTCCATCCGGCGTATCTCGGTCAGGCCGAAAATCGTGCAGTAGAAGTCGAGCGAGGCGTCGAGATCTTTGACGCGAACCATGGTGTGAAGATAACGCATGAAGGTTCTCCTGAGAATGGCAGGGATATGGAGCAGGCAACAGTTTCGAGCAAGCCTGCAAGGGCAAAAAGCATTTGGGTAAATGTCAAACTAGGACTTGCGTAGATCCATTGCTCGAATGTTAATCTTAACTTCAAGAATCAATTAACTCTGCAATGTGACGCGTTTCGAGGGGCTTTGGGAAATGGCGGACAGGATTACACCGAAAGGGCTCGCTGGGTTCGAGGACCTGTCCAGCGAAGCCGTCGACCTGATGGAGATCACCGGTGTCGTCAAGTGGTTCGACGTCGCCAAGGGTTTCGGCTTCATCGTGCCCGACAACGGCATGCAGGACGTGCTGCTGCACGTGACCTGCCTTAGGCGTGATGGCTATCAGACGATTCTCGAAGGCACGCGCATCGTCGCGCTCGTTCAGAAGCGGGACCGCGGCTACCAGACCTTCCGCATTCTCTCCATGGACCAGTCGACCGCGGTGCATCCCTCGATGCTCCCGCCGGTGCGCACCCATGTGCAGGTGACGGCGACCAGCGGCCTGGAGCGGGCGCTGGTCAAATGGTTCAACCGCACCAAGGGTTTTGGCTTCCTCACGCGCGGCGAGGGCACGGAGGACATCTTCGTCCACATGGAAACGCTGCGCCGCTTCGGCCTGACCGAACTGCGCCCCGGACAGACCGTCCTGGTCCGCTTCGGACCGGGCGACAAGGGCCTGATGGCCGCCGAGATTCACCCCGACAATCCGGGCCCCTCGGTCCTGGCGCATTGAGGTCCCGGGCGATGAGGGAAATGATCAAAAGCGCTTTCGTGGCGCTTTTTTTATGGGCACTCGCTGGGGCCGCCGCCGCCCAGGCCACGCATTTCGACCGGTCCATGCTGACGATCCGCACGGTCGAGGGCAAAGAGATCGCGCTTGACGTTGAATGGGCCATCACAGCCGACCAGCGCGCGCACGGCCTGATGTTCCGTGAAGAACTGGGTGACGACCAGGGCATGATCTTCGATTTCGGCACCACGCGCGACGTGATGATGTGGATGAAGAACACGCCGCTGTCGCTCGATATGGTCTTCATCGATGAGAGTGGCCTGGTGAAGCGCATCGCCAGCCGCACCACGCCGTTCTCCGAGACGATCGTCGGATCGGGCGCACCGGTGCGGTATGTGCTCGAGATCCGCGGCGGGCAGGCCACAGCCCTCGGCATAGCCGAGGGCGCGATTGTGCAGCTGCCTCCTTCGGGCGGCCCGTCCGACTGACGGCGCCGGGGCGAATACGACGCCGGCCTGGAAAGCGCCTTTTTGCTGTTGCGGCTCGCGGGTGAACCGTGTATTCCGCTCCCATTGCTAAGACGGAGTGTAGCGCAGCCTGGTAGCGCATCTGGTTTGGGACCAGAGGGTCGGGAGTTCGAATCTCTCCACTCCGACCATTGCAAGCGGTGCCGATGTCCCAATCCGGCACAGTAAAACTCCCAATGAAATCGCCACCAAGCTTTCATCGACTTCGCCTGTCCGCACCGGATCGGCTTGGACTGACAGCGTCCGCGCCCGTTCGCCCTCGCGTTTTCCGGAACCTATCGCCTTCCCGTCGCGTTCCCTGGGATCCAACAGGGAGGATAGAACCATGACAAAACTCACAACCATGGTCGCTGCCGTCGGCATGGCGGCCTTTGTAGCGGGTCCGAGTCTCGCGGCTTGCCCCGAAGTGACGGGCTCGATCGACGGCACGGCCGCTGCGGGCATCTCCAAGGACGGAACCCATGTTCCCCTCGAAAGTTCGGCCGATACCCAGGCGAGCGCCTCCGGCGGCGTGCAGAAGGACGGCAACACCATGCCGCTTTCGGCCGACAAGGATCTGGCGACCTCCAGCCAGGACGTGGCCGCCCAGCAGCAGGGCGAAGAAACGGCGGCCGCGTCCGCGGCGGACAAGGACAAGTGCGCCGACTAACGGGGTATGGACCCGATCGCACCGGCCGCGGCTCGATTGCCATGGTTTGGCTGAACTAGTCGAGAGGATCGCCGTCTGCATGGTCCCGGCCACATTCACAGAGCGCTTCGCCGGCAAGGCGCGGCGCGCTTGTTCTTTGCGCCGGCTGGCTGGAGGTTCCGCTTGAAAATGTTCGCAATCGTCGCTACGACGGGAACCGTCATCCGGCATTGCGCCGGAGCTTTTGAAGCCGATTGTCAACAGGCTTGAAAACAGGATTTCGCCGCGGCGCTCTGCCGTGGATGGTACCAGGAACCAGACGGGGCAGGGTAACGCCTGTCCGTCTCTTTGGAGTTGGATGCGACATGTCTGCAAAGATCTACCGCCCGGCAAAGACCGCGATGCAGTCCGGCAAGGCGAAGACGCAAGTGTGGATCCTCGAATTCGACCAGGCCATTCCGAAGAAGATCGATCCGATGATGGGCTACACGACCTCGGCCGACACCCGTCAGCAGCTGAAGCTGTTGTTCGAGACGCAGGAACAGGCCGAGGCCTATGCCAAGCGCGAAGGCATCGACTACCGCGTCATCCCACCGAAGGAAGCCAAGCGCCAGGTCGTCTCCTACACCGACAATTTCAAGTACAGCCGCCTGCAGCCCTGGACGCACTGATCATCGCTCGCGCCGGACCGCTCCGGACCGGCAAACCTTGCCCGTCGATTGGTCCTTCATCGACAAGGCCCCTTAGCTCAGCTGGATAGAGCACCTGCCTTCTAAGCAGGTTGTCGCAGGTTCGAGTCCTGCAGGGGTCGCCATCCTCTATGTGGCCATACCGAAGAGATAGGTAACATCGCGTACCTAAGACATCCGTGACAACCTCGTGCCGAACGGGTTGTCGTCGTCGGTCAGGCGCAAGACCCACTGGCATTTTCTAGGTCAAATCGGCTATCGCTGCCTCAGCATGATTCGCGCGGCCGGATTCGGCCGGTCGCGCCGTCATGGGGCTGGCGGTGATCGCATTTGAGGTGATCGGCAGCCATCGACGCGAGGGTTTTTCATGGCACGTCCCACCACTACGAGGCGAAAGCCGCGCAAGCGCAGCAGCACGGCGCGCAAGAAGTCGTCGGGCGGCGGCGGCCTCTGGCCGTGGGTCTTGGCGCTTGTCCTGGTTGCCGGTGCGATCGCGGCCTATGACAATCGCGAAAAGCTGCCCCGGATGATCGCGGCCTACCTGCCGAAGAACGCCCACAGCCCATCCGGCAAGCCGGCGGAAAATGGATCCGGGAATGCGGCAGCTCCGCGTGCGAATGCGGATGCGAAGCCCGCCCAGCCGGCGAAACCGGTCGACAGGCGCGACAGCGGCCCGGTCCCGCCAGCCCCGGTCGGCACCGCGCCGGGCGCGTCGCCGGCTGCCGTTCCCGTGCCCGGCGGACGTCCGGGTGATGCCTCGTCGGATGGCAAGGACTTCACCGGCAAGTTCTATTTCTGCGGAACCTCCGGCCTCGACAACTGCGTCGTCTCCGGCGACAGCTTCTGGTTCCGAAAGGGGCGCATCGTGCTCGCCGACGTGGTGGCGCCGGCGACCGAGGACGCCAAATGCCAGCAGGAGCGGGACAAGGGCTTTGCCGCCAAGGTACGGCTGCGCGACCTGCTCAATGCCGGAAGCTTCGAGTTTTCGCAGTTGAAGGGCCAGAACGTGCCCACGACGGGCCCGGCCATGCGCGTGGTCACGCGCAACGGCCGTTCGCTCGGCGCGACCCTGGTGGCGGAGGGGCTGGCCCGGCCTCGCTTCGGCAGACAGCAGTTCTGGTGCCCGTAAGCCTCGTGACTGCTGCTGCTGATCTTCCTGCCAAGGCTTCGCGCTGAGGACAACCACAGCGCCATGACGCTGAACAGCATGGAAGAAGCCCGCGGCGGTCTCCCGGCGCGGGCTGCTGCATGTCGAGGACAGGTCCTAGTGCAGGATCTGGCTGAGGAAGAGCTTGGTGCGCTCGTGCTGCGGATTGTCGAAGAACTCGGCCGGAGAATTCTGCTCGACGATCTGGCCCTGGTCCATGAAGATCACCCGGTTGGCGACCTGGCGGGCAAAGCCCATTTCATGGGTGACGCACAGCATGGTCATGCCTTCCTCGGCCAGCCCCACCATGGTGTCGAGCACTTCCTTAATCATTTCCGGGTCGAGCGCCGAGGTCGGCTCATCGAACAGCATGATCTTCGGGCTCATGCACAGCGAGCGGGCGATCGCCACGCGCTGCTGCTGGCCGCCGGACAGCTGGCCCGGATACTTGTTGGCCTGTTCCGGTATCTTCACGCGCTCGAGGAAGTGCATGGCGATTTCTTCCGCCTTCTTCTTCGGCATCTTGCGGACCCAGATCGGCGCCAGCGTGCAGTTTTCCAGGATGGTCAGGTGCGGGAAGAGGTTGAAGTGCTGGAACACCATGCCGACTTCGCGGCGCACCTCGTCGATCTTTTTCAGGTCATTGGTCAATTCGATGCCGTCGACGAAGACCTGGCCCGTCTGGTGTTCCTCGAGGCGGTTGATGCAGCGAATCATCGTCGACTTGCCGGAGCCCGATGGGCCGGCAATGACGATGCGCTCGCCACGCATCACTTTCAGGTTGATGTCGCGCAGCACATGGAAATCCCCGTACCACTTGTTCATGTTGACGATTTCGACCGCGACATCGGTGTCCGAGACGGTCATCTTGGTGGGTTGGACTTCAGCCATTGTTTTCCCCTGATGTTATTTCTTGTGGCCGGTATCGAGGTGCCGTTCCATGAAACCTGAATAGCGTGACATGCCGAAACAGAAAATCCAGAAAACGAAACCGGCGAAGATCAGACCGGTGAGCGGCGTGACCGGAGTCTGCCAGCCCGAATCGCCGAACGATGCCTTCACGATGCCGAGAAGGTCGTACATCGAGATGATGGTGACGAGTGATGTATCCTTGAAGATACCGATGAAGGTGTTGACGATGCCCGGAATGACGAGCTTGATCGCCTGCGGCATGATGATGAAGGCCGTCTTGTGGAAGTAGCTGAGGCCCAGCGCATCCGCCGCCTCGTACTGCCCCTTCGGAATGGCCTGCAACCCGCCGCGAATGACTTCCGCCATGTAGGCGGAGGCAAAGATCGACACGCCGATCAGCGCGCGCAGGAACTTGTCGATATTGTTGCCCGGCGTCAGGAACAGCGGCAGGAGCACGCTGGCCATGAACAGGACCGTGATCAGCGGCACGCCGCGGATGAGTTCGATGAAGGCGACCGACAGCGTCCTGACGATCGGCATGGGCGAGCGCCGGCCGAGTGCCAGGAGAATCCCGAGCGGCAGCGAGACCGCGATGCCGACAAAGGAGAGGATCATGGTGACCATCAGCCCGCCCCATAGCGGCGTCTCGACATGCGACAGGCCAAACGAGCCGCCGAGCAGCAGCACATAGGCAACGATCGGCAGACCGACCAGAAGCAACAGGGCATTGAGCCCCTTGCGCGGAGCCTTTGGGATGAGGAACGGAATGAGCAGCGCGACGAACAGCAGGGCGACCAGTAGCGGCCGCCACAATTCTCCGCGCGGATAGGAGCCGAACATGAACTGGACGAAGCGGTCATTGACATAGGCCCAGCAGGCGCCGTTCCAGCCCTCAGGCTGGATGCCGCCCTGGACGGCCGTGGTGCAGACCGAGCGGTCGGCGCCGGTCCACACCGCCGAGATGAACAGCCAGTCGATGATGCCCGGCAGGAAGGTGACGAGCGCCACGATGGCAATCAGGGTGAGGATCGTGTCGCTGATCGACGCGAAGAGGTTCTTCCGCAGCCAGCCGACGACGGAAGACGATTTCTGCGGCGCGGCTTCCGCGGGCAGGAATGTGTGGCGGACAAAGGCGGTCTCGGTATTCATGTCAGCGCTCCACCAGGGCCATTTTTGCGTTGAACCAGTTCATGAACAACGAGGTCACGAGGCTGATGGTGACATAGATCATCATCCAGATGGCGATGATCTCGACGGCCTTGCCGGACTGGTTGAGGATGGTGCCACCCACGGCCACCAGATCCGCATAGCCGACGGCAACCGCCAGCGAGGAGTTCTTGATCAGGTTCAGGTATTGCGACGTCAGCGGTGGAATGATGATGCGCAGGGCTTGCGGCAGGACGACGAGGCGGGTCGTCAGGCCGGGGCGCAGGCCGAGCGCATAGGCGGCCTCGGTCTGTCCCTTGGGAACGCCGCGAATACCGGCCCGCACGATCTCGGCGATGAAGGATGCGGTATAGAGCGACAGGGCGAGATAGAGCGCCAGGAATTCCGGCCCGACGACCATGCCGCCGCGCATGTTGAATGACCCCGGAATCGGGTAGTCGAACGACAAGGGGGCGCCGACCGCGAGGAAGACGGCGAGGGGCAAAAGGACCATCAGCGCGAGATTGACCCAGAGAACCGGCGGGCGCAGCCCGGTCGCCAGCTGGCGACGGTTGGCCCAGATCGTGTAGAGGATGGCGCCGATCAGGCCGGCGAGAAATGCCGCGGCGACATAGACGAAGCCCTCGCCGAACATCGGGGCGGGCATGTAGATGCCGCGGTTCGAGATGAAGAAGACGGCGTCCGGATTGTCCTTCACATGCTGGAAGATCGTGCGGATCGCCGGCAGCAGGGCAAGCACGCCGAGATACCAGAAGAAGATGACGAGCAGCGGCGGAATGTTGCGGAAGATCTCGACATAGACGGTCGACAGCCGGGCAATCAGCCAGTTGTGCGACAGCCGTCCGATGCCGACCAGAAGTCCGACGATGGTCGCCGTGATGATGCCGAAAAAGCCGACGACCAGTGAATTGATGAGGCCGACCTGCAGCGCACGCAGATAGGTCGAATCGCTCGAATAGGCGATCAGCGCCTGGGATATGTCAAAGCCGGCTCGGCTGTTGAGAAAGCCGAAACCCGAGGTCATGTTGGCGCGGGCGAGATTTTGCGCGGCATTGCTCCAGGCGAAATAGATCACCCAGGCAATGATCGCCAGCGTGAGTGCCTGATAGGCGGCGCGTCGGAAGGCCTGATTGTAGATTAGCGACACCTTCGGACGGTCGTCGCCGCCCTGGGTACGGGCATCGGTGACAGCCATCGATAATTCCCCTGTCTTTCATCCACCCTTTTCGCCGGGTGTTATCGTCTGAAAGAAGAAGGCGGATTTCTCCGCCTTCCCGTTCTCAAGCTGGCGATCAGCGGATCGGCGGAGCGTACTGCAGGCCGCCCTTGGTCCACAGAGCGTTCAGGCCGCGATCGATCTTGAGCGGAGAACCCTGGCCCACATTGCGCTCGAAGCTTTCGCCGTAATTGCCCACGGCCTTGATGATCTGGGCGGCCCAGTCCTTCGGCAGGCCGAGGTCGGCGCCGAGGGTGGAGTCGGCTTCTTCGCCGAGGAAGCGCTTGATGTCAGGGTTTTCGGACTTCTTCATTTCCTCGACATTGGCCTGGGTGATGCCGAATTCTTCGGCGGCAACCATGGCGAAGTGTGCCCAGGTCACGACGTCGAGCCACTTGGAATCGTTCTGGCGAACGGCCGGGCCGAGCGGTTCCTTGGAGATGATCTCCGGCAGGACCTGGTGATCATCTGGATTAGCCATCTTCAGGCGGATCGAATAGAGGCCCGAGGCGTCGGTGGTGTAGGCGTCGCAACGGCCGGCATTGTAGGCGGCGTCGGCTTCATCCTGGGCCTCGAACACGACCGGCTTGAACTCCATGTTGTTGGCACGGAAGTAGTCGGCGAGGTTGAGTTCGGTGGTGGTGCCGGACTGTACGCAGATCGAGGCGCCATTGAGCTCGAGCGCCGACTTCACGTTCAGTTCCTTCTTCACCATGAAGCCCTGGCCGTCATAATAGTTTACGGCGCGGAAGTCGAAGCCGAGCTGCGAATCGCGGCTTGTGCTCCAGGTGGTGTTGCGGGCCAGCATGTCCACTTCGCCCGACTGCAGGGCCGGGAAACGGTCCTTGGCGGAAAGGGGCGTGAACTTGACCTTGGTCACGTCGCCAAACACGGCGGCAGCCACGGCCTTGCAAAGGTCGACGTCAATGCCGGTCCAGTTGCCCGAGGAATCCTGTGCGCCGAAGCCGGCGAGGTTCGAGCCGTTGACACCGCACTGCACGAAGCCCTTGGCCTTCACGTCATCGAGCGTGCCAGCAAATGCAGCCGACGCGCCCATTCCCAGGACTGCAGCGCCGAGTGCGGCTGACAGGAGATTCTTGTTCATTTTTCCCAACCTTTTTTCCGTTGTCTTTTGCTCTCGACCGCCGCGTCCCTAACTTCGGTGCAGCAAGCCGGCTCGCTGCCCTCCCGGCGCGAACCCGACTATCACAGTCTTAAATGGATCGACGGTCAAGTCTTGACGCCGGAAATTGCGGCGAAAAGCGGCAAATTGCCAAATCAGCTGGAAAAACAGGCACGAATCACTGTTTTCGGTCATTCGATGATTAAAAACGGTTCGGGCAAAAGCGATTTGAATGGCGCTCCGGACAATGGCCGGGTGACAAATCTCGGCTTGACCGCCAAGCCTGCCGCCTTCAAAAATCGCCGCTTCATACCTCGCAATCAGAAGGCCCAAGGTTTCATGAAGGACAGGAAAGACATGCTGGCCGGCGCCGGCACGGATACGAAGCTTTGTCACATCGGCCACGACCCGTCGAGCTTCCATGGCTTCGTCAATCCGCCGGTCGTGCACGCATCGACCGTGCTGTTTCCCGACGTGAAGACCATGGAGACTCGCGCCCAGAAATACACCTACGGCACGCGGGGGACACCGACGACGGACGCGCTGTGCGAGGCGATTGACGAGCTCGAAGGCTCGGCCGGGACCATTCTCGTTCCCTCGGGGCTTGCCGCCATCACGGTGCCTTTCCTCGCCTTCCTCTCGGCCGGCGACCATGCGCTGATCGTCGATTCGGTCTATTCACCCTGCCGCCATTTCTGCGACACGATGCTGACCAGGCTCGGCGTCGAGGTCGAGTATTATGATCCAGAAGTGGGCTCCGGCATCGAAGGGATGATTCGGCCGAACACAAAGTTGGTCCATACCGAGGCGCCAGGCTCCAACACCTTCGAGATGCAGGACATTCGGGCGATCGCCGATGCCGCTCACAAGCATGGCTGCGTGGTGACCATGGACAATACCTGGGCCACGCCGCTCTATTTCCGGCCGCTCGATTTCTGCGTCGACATCTCCATCCATGCCGCGACCAAATATCCCTCCGGCCATTCCGACATCCTGATGGGTACGGTGTCGGCCAATGCGGCGCATTGGGATCGCTTGAGAGAAGCCAATATCACGCTCGGCATCTGTGGCTCGCCCGACGATTCCTACATGATCCTGCGCGGCCTGAGGACGATGAACCTGCGCCTTGAGCACCATGGCCGCAGCGCTCTTGTGGTGGCCGAGTGGCTGGAGGGCCGCGATGACGTGGCGCGCGTGCTGCATCCGGCGCTGCCGAGCTTCCCCGGCCACGACATCTGGAAGCGCGACTTCAAGGGTGCGAGCGGCATTTTCTCCTTCGTGCTCGCCGTCGATGCGCCGCAAAAGTTCAAACCGAAGGCTCGCGCCTTCCTGGATGAACTGTCACTGTTCGGCCTCGGCTATTCCTGGGGCGGCTTCGAGAGCCTGGCGGTTATGGTCAATCTCGACGACCGAAGGATCCGCAAGGCGCCGAGCGAAGGCCCGGTCATCCGCCTGCAGATCGGGCTGGAGAATGTGGAGGATATCCTTGCCGACCTGCATCGGGGCTTCAAGGCTGCCGCCTCCGTCTAGGCGGCGGTGCTTATCGTCAGCCCCGGGCGCGATACCCGTAGAGCCAGTCGAGATCGCCGGCGAGGCTCTCCGGGGAGCGCAGCGACAGGACGAGGTCGCGACCGAGCCGGATTGGGCCGCGGGCGTGATAGGCGAACTTGTTGAACGCGCCGCGATGGCGAACCTTGCCTGCTCGCGCCTTGCGGGACGCCTCGAAGCGGGAAAGCGCCTCGCGCAGGGGCAGGGAGCCGGCTATCTCTCCGGCCAGTTCGAATCCGTCCTCGATCGCCATGGCGGCCCCTTGCGCGGCAAACGGCATCATCGCATGCGCCGCGTCGCCGATCAGCACCGTATCGCGGCCATTCTGCCAGTGGCCGTCCGAGGCCTCGTAGAGCGGCCAGAAGGTTGCTCGCTCGATCGAGGCGAGCAGGGTACAGATCTCGATGTTCCAGCCGGCAAACTGGCGCAGCAGCAGGGCGCGCTGTCCCGCACTTCCTTCCGCGCTCCAGGTCTCGCCGGGGTCTAGCCCTGCCGCGATCGCGACGATGTTGAAGCCGTCGATCTCTTTCAACGGATAGGCGACGAGATGCGAATTCGGGCCGAGATAGGCGGTGACGTTCAACGGGTCGAGAAAGGCCGGAGCGGCTTCCGCCGCGATGGTGAAACGCCAGGCGACGTTGCCGGAGAAGCTGACCTTCGGACTGTCCTTGACCAGCTTGCGCATGCAGGACCAGGCACCGTCCGCCCCGACGACGAGGTCGGGCTGCCGCCCGGTCAGGCGTTCGATCGTCGTGTGGTCCGGCAGATCGAGTCGGCAACCGAGATGCATTCGGCAAAGAGGATTGTGCAGGACTTGCCTGAGGAGCGCCTGCTGCAGGGTGGAGCGATGCAAAACGCCATATGGCGCGCCCCAGCGCTTGCGTGCAAAGCCGCCAGTCGGCACGGTGGCGAGCGGCTTCAGCGTCACGCCGGAGGAGAGGCGCACCGCGTCAGGCTCCAGCCAATGGTTCTCGATCTCGTCGAGAGCGCCGAGTTTGCCCAGAATATACGAGGCGTTGGGAGAGATCTGCAGACCCGCGCCGACCTCGCCAAGTTGCGCAGCCTGCTCGATGATGTCGGTGCGGATGCCGTGACGCGCCATGGCGAGTGCGGTCGTAAGACCCGCCACCCCGGCTCCGATGATGGCGGCGGTCTTGATCGACATGTTCTATCCGATCAGGCGAAGCGCCGGTTACGCGGCCTTGACGTGATAGACGCAGCCCGGCGGGTTGGTCTGCTCGGCTTTGAGCGAAGGATTGAAGCGATAGAGCGTCGAGCAGTAGGCGCAGACTTTCTCGTTGTCATGGCCCATGTCGATGTAGATGTGCGGATGGTCGAAGGGAGCGGAAGCGCCGGTGCACATGAATTCCTTTACGCCGATCTCGATTACCTGGTGACCGCCGTCGTTCTGGAAATGGGGAATGCTGTGCCCGGCCATGTTCGTCTCCGCTCTGCCATTCAACGCGGCGGACCATATCGTCCTTCGATGGGAAAGTGTAGAGCCAAACGCCCCCGCCGCCCACAGAAAATCGAGCGACCGGGTTTGACCCATCGCCGACAATTTATACTGTGGGACAAAACCCATGCCGATTTTTTTCGCGGCCGACAGGACAGACCCATGAATCTCGATGCCCCGCCTTTCTCGCTCTTTTATCATGACGGTCTGCAACTCGCCTTTTTCGACGAGGGCGATCCGGCGGGCGATCCGGTTCTGCTGATCCACGGGTTCGCTTCGACCGCCAGCGTCAACTGGGTCTATCCGGGCTGGCTAAAGACCCTGGGGGAGGCGGGCTACCGCGTGATCGCCCTCGACAATCGCGGCCATGGCGCCAGCGACCGGCCGCACGACCCCGCAGCCTATCACCCCTCGCTGATGGCCGGTGATGCAGCTGCGCTTCTGACCCATCTCGGCATCGAGCAGGCGCATGTCATGGGCTATTCCATGGGGGCGAGGATTTCCGCATTTCTTGCCATCGAACACGCCAATCGCGTCCGCTCGCTGGTTTTCGGTGGTCTCGGCATCGGCCTGTGCGACGGCGTCGGTGATTGGGATCCGATCGCGGACGCGTTGCTGGCGCCGCAGTTGTCGGACGTCACCCATCCGCGCGGGCGCATGTTCCGGGCCTTCGCCGACCAGACCCATTCCGACCGTTTCGCCCTGGCCGCCTGCATCCGGACCTCGCGCGTCGACGTCGCGCGCGCCGACATCGCCAAGGTCGACGTTCCGACGCTGATCGCGGTCGGCACCAAGGATGACATTGCCGGCTCGGCCGCCGAACTGGCCGCCCTGATGCCGAACGCAAAAGCGATCGACATTCCCAACCGCGACCATATGCTCGCCGTCGGCGACAAGGTCTTCAAGCGGGCGGTGCTCGACTTCTACCGTGGGATCAAGGCCGGCTGAGGCGGGCGCTCAGGCCTCGCGGGTCGGCGATCAGCGGCCGGTAAATTGCGGCCGGCGTTTCTCGGCAAAGGCGTTTCGGCCTTCGGCATAGTCTGCGCTGTCGAAGGTGGCGGCGCCGATGACCTCCGCCTCGCGCAGCAAGTCATCGTCCTGCTGGCTCGCGGCGCGCAGCGCGAGCTTGGAGGCTTGCACCGACAAAGGTGCATTGGCGGCGATCGTCTCGGCCAGCGTCAGTGCGGTTGCTTCCAGTCCCTCGGCCGTCGTCATTTCGAGCAGGAAACCGGCGGCAAGCAGATCGTTCACCGACATGGGCAAGCCGGTGTAGAGCGCCTTTCCGGCCATTTGCGCACCGAGCGTCCGGATGAAGTCCTGAACCGCATCGGCCGGATAGGCGAGGCCGAGGCGCGCCGCCGGCACGGCGAAGGCGGCTCCCTCCGCCGCGATCCTCAGATCTGCGGCCGCGGCAAGGCCGAAGCCGCCGCCATAGCAGATGCCGCGGATCGCGGCGATCACCGGCACGCGGGCGTTGCGGATCGCGGAAAAGGCCTTGCTGTTTTCGCTCTCGTAGAGCCGAGCGGTTGCCGTGTCCTTGCGAACCGTCGGGAATTCGGAAATGTCGGCACCGGCACTGAAGTCCGTCGTTCCGGCGCCCATCAGAACGATGACCCTTGCCTCGCCCTCGTCGCACAGCCAGTGCATCGCTTCCGGGATGGCCCGCCACATCGCCGCGGTCACGGCATTCTTGCGGTCCGGATTGTCGATCAACAGCAGGCCCGTTCCGGCCTGGCTGGCGGCACGGATCTTCCCGGCGGCGAAATCATGGATGCGTTTCATCTGGAAGGCCCATTTGTGTTGATTCACGGATCGACTATATAATGCGCTCGAACAGGAAACGAGGAGACCGGCAATGGCCGCAAAAAGCGAAATCCTCAAGAGAGAGCCAGTGCAGTCGATGGATCCGATCTGGGACAGTCTGCGCAGCGAAGCGCGCGCCGCAGCCGACTTCGATCCTCTGCTGGCGGCGTTTCTCTATTCCACGGTGCTCAACCATCGCTCGCTTGAAGATTGCGTCATCTACCGGATCTGCGAACGGTTGGATCATCCCGATCTGCAGGCCATCCTGCTGCGTCAGACGTTTGACGAGATGCTGCGCGACTGGCCGGAATGGGGGTCGATCATGCGGGTCGACATCCAGGCGGTCTACGATCGCGACCCGGCCTGCATCCGCTTTATGGAGCCGGTCCTCTATTTCAAGGGTTTTCACGCGATCCAGACCCATCGCCTGGCCCACTGGCTTTTGAACCACGGCCGCCGCGACTTCGCGCTCTACCTGCAAAGCCGGGCGTCGAGTGTATTCCAGACCGACATCAACCCGGCCGCACGCATCGGCAAGGGGATCTTCCTCGATCACGCGACCGGCCTCGTCGTCGGCGAGACCGCACGGATTGGCGACAATGTCTCGATCCTCCACGGCGTGACGCTCGGCGGCACGGGCAAGGAGGGCGCGGATCGCCACCCGAAGATCGGCGACGGCGTGCTGATCGGAGCCGGCGCCAAGGTGCTCGGCAATATCGAGGTCGGCTGCTGCTCGCGCATCGCCGCCGGTTCGGTGGTGCTGAAGCCTGTGCCGCGCGGTTGCACCGTGGCCGGCGTTCCGGCGCGTGTCGTCGGCGAGGCGGGCTGCGCGGAGCCGGCGCGTTCCATGGACCAGATGCTGGCCGCGGACTGATTTTCCGACGACTGCGCGGACCTATCCGGGTCCCGCGCCGTTGTTGGGGCGCCATGCTTGGCAAAGAATGGGCTTTCGCGTCTTTACAGCGGCGGACGGCGCATGCGACAAGCGGCCGAAATTGAATCCCCGATGGAGACTGGATCGTGAAACCCGAAGAAATCAAGAAGCTCGACGCCTATTTCAAGCGGATGTTCAACCCGGGCATGGTGGTGAAGGCTCGCCCCCGCAAGGACGATTCTGCCGAAGTCTACGTCGGCGACGAATTCCTCGGCGTGGTTTTCCGTGACGATGAGGATGGCGATCTGTCCTACAATTTTTCGATGGCGATCCTCGACGTCGACCTCTAAGCCGGTGGTTGCAGGCTGACTGATATATGTTTTCCTTTTCAAGGAAACAGGGCCGACCGTCGTCCGGTCGGCCTTTCTTTTGCCCTCATACGCAACCTGAGCGCGATATCGCATCGCACAAAACACTTGACTGTTTTTGTGCAACTGCTATGTAGTTGGGCACCAAATGAACGGACCGGAAGGAGAGTGGCATGATCAATTTCGACGACGCCAACAAGAAGGGCAAGGAAGCCATGGACGCCATGCTGAAGAACTATTCGGAAGTGGCCAAGGGTTTCCAGGCCATCACGACCGAAGCCTCCGAGTATTCGAAGAAGTCGTTCCAGGACGCTGCCTCCCATATGGAAGCGCTGTCGGGCGCCAAGAGCATCGAGACCGCTCTCGAGCTGCAGACCAATTTTCTCAAGTCGTCCTACGAGAGCTTCGTCGCCGAAGCCACCAAGATGAGCGAAATGTACGCCGATCTCGCCAAGACCGTCTACAAGCCGTTCGAGGCCCCGGTCGCCAAGGCGACCGGCATGTCGATGCCGACGGCTGCCTGACCCCGGTCTGACAGATCAAGAATGCAGCAAGACCGGCCGCGCGCTCGCGCGGCCGGTCTTGCCATTTGTGCCGGCTCGTATAAGGCTTGGGCATCTTTTTGACCCTGCTCTGCGGACACCTCGCGCAATTCTGTTTGCGCTGTGCAAAGGGGGGCTTAAAATCACCGAATTATGAACTACCTTACTGAGCTGAGTGTTTGTCCGTCGCGTTGCGTCTTCGGCAGATCGGCCGGACAATTGGAGAATGAACTGAAATGATCGCCAAGCCGGTCTTCATGCAAAGCCAGCGGGACGGGGATAACGCCAATCGTGGCACCTCGGTGATCACGCGTACCAAGCCCAAGACGAAGAAACCAAACCTGTACCGCGTCCTGCTTCTCAATGATGACTATACCCCGATGGAATTCGTGATCCATGTACTGGAGCGGTTCTTCCAGAAGGACAGGGAAGCAGCCACCCGCATCATGTTGCACGTGCACAATCATGGTGTCGGGGAATGCGGCGTCTTCACCTACGAAGTCGCCGAGACCAAGGTGAGCCAGGTCATGGATTTCGCCCGGCAGCATGAGCATCCGCTTCAATGCGTCATGGAAAAGAAGTGAGGAACTGACGTGCCAACATTCTCTCCCAGCCTCGAGAAGGCACTGCACCAGGCACTGACCTTTGCAAACGAGCGGCATCACGAATATGCCACGCTCGAGCATTTGTTGTTGGCCTTGATCGACGATGCGGATGCCGCCGCCGTGATGGGTGCCTGCAATGTCAATCTGGATGCCCTTCGCAAGACGGTGATCGAATACGTCGACAACGAGCTCGCCAATCTGGTGACCGGCTATGACGAGGATTCCAAGCCGACCTCCGGCTTCCAGCGCGTCATCCAGCGCGCCGTCATCCACGTCCAGTCCTCCGGTCGCGAGGAAGTGACCGGCGCCAACGTGCTTGTCGCGATCTTCGCCGAGCGCGAAAGCCATGCGGCCTTCTTCCTGCAGGAGCAGGAGATGACCCGCTACGATGCTGTGAACTACATTTCCCACGGCATCGGCAAGCGTCCGGGTTCCGCCCAGACCCGCCCGCCGAGGGGCGCGGACGAAAGCGAGGGCGAAGCCAAGCAGGCCCGCGAGCAGGACGAAGGCACGGCCAAGACCAAGCAGGAGGCCCTGAAGGCCTATTGCGTCAACCTCAACGACAAGGCGAGGAACGGCAAGATCGATCCGCTGATCGGCCGCCACAGCGAGGTCAACCGCACCATCCAGGTTCTGTGCCGCCGTTCCAAGAACAATCCGCTCTATGTCGGTGATCCGGGCGTCGGCAAGACGGCGATCGCCGAGGGGCTCGCCAAGCGCATCGTCGAGGGCAAGGTTCCCGACGCGCTCAAAGATGCGACGATCTTCTCGCTCGACATGGGCACGCTGCTCGCCGGAACGCGCTATCGCGGCGACTTCGAGGAGCGCTTGAAGCAGGTCGTCAAGGAACTCGAGGACTATCCGGGTGCGGTGCTGTTCATCGACGAGATCCACACCGTCATCGGTGCCGGCGCCACTTCGGGCGGCGCGATGGACGCTTCCAACCTCTTGAAGCCGGCGCTGTCGTCCGGCGCGATCCGCTGCATCGGCTCGACCACCTACAAGGAATATCGCCAGTTCTTCGAGAAGGACCGGGCGCTGGTTCGCCGTTTCCAGAAGATCGACGTCAACGAGCCGACGATCGAGGATGCGATCGAGATCATGAAGGGCCTCAAGCCCTATTTCGAGGACTATCACAAGCTCAAGTACACCAACGAGGCGATCAAGTCGGCGGTCGAACTCTCGGCCCGCTACATCTCCGACCGCAAGCTGCCGGACAAGGCGATCGACGTGATCGACGAGACCGGTGCGGCGCAGATGCTGTTGCCGGCCTCCAAGCGCCGCAAGTTGATCACCGAAAAGGAAATCGAGGCGACGATCGCCACCATGGCCCGAATCCCGGCCAAGACCGTATCCAAGGACGACGAGATGGTTCTCGCCAACCTGGAGAAGGAACTGCGTTCGGTCGTCTATGGCCAGGATGCGGCGATCGAGGCGTTGTCGACGGCGATCAAGCTCGCCCGTGCCGGCCTTCGCGAGCCGAACAAGCCGATTGGCTCCTACGTCTTCTCCGGCCCGACCGGTGTCGGCAAGACCGAGGTCGCCAAGCAGCTCGCCGCCTCGCTCGGCGTCGAACTGCTGCGCTTCGACATGTCGGAATACATGGAGCGGCACACGGTTTCGCGTCTGCTCGGCGCACCTCCGGGCTATGTCGGCTTTGACCAGGGCGGTCTTCTGACCGACGGCGTCGACCAGCATCCGCATTCGGTCGTGCTGCTCGACGAAATCGAGAAGGCCCATCCGGACATCTTCAACATCCTGTTGCAGGTCATGGACCATGGGTCGCTCACCGACCACAACGGCAAGAAGATCGATTTCCGCAACGTCATCCTGATCATGACGACCAATGCGGGCGCATCCGAAATGGCCAAGGCGGCGATCGGCTTCGGCTCGTCCAAACGCACCGGCGAGGACGAAGAGGCCTTGAACCGCCTGTTCACGCCTGAGTTCCGCAACCGTCTCGACGCGACGATCGCCTTTGCACCGCTGCCGACCGAGGTCATCCACAAGGTGGTGCAGAAGTTCGTCATGCAGCTGGAAGCCCAGTTGTCGGAGCGCAACGTCACGTTCGACCTGTCGGAAGCCGCGATCGATTGGCTGGCCTCGCGCGGCTATGACGAGAAGATGGGCGCCCGGCCGCTGTCGCGTGTCATCCAGGAGCACATCAAGAAGCCGCTCGCCAACGAGATCCTGTTCGGCAAGCTGAAGAAGGGCGGCGTGGTCAAGGTTGGCGTCAAGAAGGACGAGAACGGCGCGGACGTGCTCGATCTCGAATCGCTGGCAGAGGCCGCCCCCGTGAAGCCGAAACCCGAAGCCGAATTGGTCGAAGCAGAAGCGGAAGGCGCAACCAAGCCCCGCAAGACGAAATCGGCAACCAAGGCAGGTGCGGCCAAAGCCGGATCGGCGGCGGAAAAGGTGTCGGCCAAGCGCAGTTCCGTGCCGAAGGTGCCGAAGAAGAAATAGCATTGGTTGTTCCGGGAGATATGTCCTGGCCGCGCTCGTGTCATATGCTGGAAATCGACCCCTCGCGGCATCGCTGCGAGGGGTTTTGTCGTCAAACGGTTGACGTTTCTGTGATCGGCCGGTGAAACCATGCCGTGAGGCTTGCGGGCAGTGTCGGCCCGACGATAGACTCAATAGGGGCAGACGGGGCAGGGATGGCCGGATGGACAGCGACGACCGGGAAGCGCAGCATTTTTCGCATGAAGAGCGCGACCTCTGGGACCATGTGACGGAACTTTGGGAAATCGCCCGTCGTCGTGAAACAGCGCCGATCCGCAAGCTCCTGCATCGCAATTATTCGGGCTGGGTGACAGGCCTGGAGACACCACACGATTACGAGGCGGCTGTCGCATCGGTCGGGCCGGAGACGCCGCGCGTGCTGCGCTATCGGTTGAAGCCGCTGAAAGTGAGCGTGTTCGACCACGAGGTGGGTGTTGTGCATTACAGTTATGAGGCGGATGTCGAGTCGGCCTCCGGATCGGCACAGCATGTCGGTGGTCGATGGACCGAGGTTTATAAGCGACGCGGCAATGCCTGGCTGATGATCGCGGTCAGCGGCGGTCCGGACGGCATGCGCTGACGGCTTGAAGGACCAAGAAGTCCCTGTCTCAGACCTTCGATCCGCTGTATACGTCCTAAGTCGTGTTACGACCCTTCAGATTCGCTCCGCACGCCCGCGTCCTTCATCCGCCGGATCCGTTCATGCCCGCATCCCTTGCCGATAACGCTTCGTTTCGCTGGTTCCTCGAGGGCGCGCGCGGCATCTTTTCCCTTCCGGCCTTCATCCTGATGACCTCGTTTGTTGGTTTCAGTGCCTTTGCTCTCGAATCCGGGGTCAGCCGTGGCGAGGCAATGTTCATGACCGCCATGATCTGGGCCCTGCCGGCAAAGATGATCCTGATCGGCATGATGGCGAGCGGTGCCAATATCTTGGCGATGTTTCTTGCGGTAACACTTTCATCGATCCGGATGATGCCGATGGTCGCTTCGCTCGTCCCCGAGTTGCGTGGGGCCCGCACGCCGACCTGGCTCCTGCTGGTGCTGTCGCACTTCGTCGCCATCACCGCCTGGGTCTTCGCCATGGGACACCTCAAGGACGTGCCGCGCGAGGCGCGCGTCGCCTATTTCGCCGGCTTCGGCCTGACGCTGGTTGCGGCCAATACCATCCTGGTGGGCCTGAGCTACGGGATCGTCTCCACCTTTCCCCCTTCCGTTGCCGGGGTTCTGTTCTTCCTGACGCCGGTCTATTTCGTCGGTTCGATCTGGGCCTCGGCCCGCCATTCCGTGGTGAGGATCGCCTTCGTCATCGGGGTGGTCGCCGGTCCTCTCCTGGCGGTGGTCGTACCCGGTTTCGACATCCTGATCGCCGGGATCGGCGGGGGAACGCTTGCCTACCTCATCGACCGCTTTGTCGTGCGCCGACGCGGGGCCGTTCCGCCAGGCGTTGGAGACGCGCCATGACCGCAGCCGACCTCTGGCCTTATGCGATCATCCTGTTTACCGGCTGGTTCGCCACCGATCTGTGGCGCTGGCTCGGCGTGATCGCCGGCAACCGGCTGGCCGAAGGCTCTGAGGCGCTGAGCTGGGTGAGGGCGGTCGCAACCGCCTTGGTCATGGCAGTGACGGCCAAGCTGATCGTCTTTCCGACCGGCAGCCTGGCGGATTCGCCGCTGTGGCTGAGGCTCGCCGCCGCCGGCCTCGGCTTCGTCGCCTTCCTTGGCGCCGGGCAGCGCGTCATCGTCGGTGTCGTCGTGTCGCTTGCGCTGCTGTCGCTCGGGCTTGCGGCGCTATGAGCGCCACCGTCGGGCGGCAAGGGCGACTGCGCATTTGGACGCGCGCGGCAGTCGTCGTCGATTTGTAGACGTGTCATCTTTCGGAACCGCAAACACAGGAACCACTCATGTCTTCGATACCCTTCGTCACCGCTCCGGCCGATGCCGCCGAGCGCCGCGCCGTCAAGCCCGTGGTCTGCTATCCCGTCGAGACGCTGCCTGTGCCGGACATGGCAACGCTGCAACGCGCCCGCGAGACGCTGACCAAAATCGACGAGGTGACCGTCCCGCCGCGCGAGGGCGCCACATTTTCCGTGCCGAAGGGGCATTTCTTCCGAATCCTCAGCATCGACGGCCCGCAGGTCGGCGACCTCAACCTGTGGAACGCCAACGACCTCACCGAGCGCTTCTTTTCCGGCAAGACACGCGCATTGCATGCCACCCATGTGACGACGGGCAACCGTCTGTGGAGTACCCTTCCCAATCTTCGTCCAATGGCAACGATCACCCACGACACGCTCGGCTGGTACGGCTTCGACGAGTTTGGTGGCAGCGTGCACGACGTCATCGGCACGCGCTGCGATCCTTACACCAACCGGCTGCTGTCGGGTGGTGACTATCATCACTGCTGCCATTCCAACCTGACCCGCGCACTGGCTGGCACCAAGGGCATGTCGTTCGCAGAGGCCGAGCCCTTCGTCCACGACGTGCTGAACGTCTTCATGTGCACCGGGTTTACCGCCGACACCCACCAGTATTTCATGAAGGCGAGCCCGGTTCGGCCCGGCGACTACATCGAGTTCTTCGCCGAAATCGACTTGCTGGGCGGCCTGTCGGCCTGCCCGGGTGGTGACTGCAGCGCCAAGCATTCGAGCGACGTCGCTGCCTGCTATCCGCTCAAGGTCGAGATCTTTCGGCCGGACATGGACCTGCTGAAAACCTGGCCCTTCCCGGAGCGGAACGCCTATGTCAGTCCAGAATGAGACGCCTCTGCCCGCTGGGACACTCCTCGCGCTGCGCGCGATCGGTTTTGGGCTTTGGGATCCGATCGGTTTGAACGTGGATGGCGAGGTATGGAGCGGGAGCCCGTTCGAGGACGAATACGACCGCTACTTGCTTGAAGTCGTTGCGCGTTTTCTGGCGGGCGAGACCGCTGACCACTTGGCGACCTATCTCTGTGATATTGAGTCAGTTCACATGGGCCTTGGCCTTGGCATCAGCGACAAAACGGCATCGCGCGCCTCTGCTGCCGTTCGGGAAATCGGGCGTCTTGTCGAAGACCTGAGGACTGAAGACATCTGAGATACGCCCGATCGGCTTCTGCGCGTGGACGCCTAAAGCGCCGCCTTGATCTTCTCGGCATTCGCCTTCAGCACTTCGATGTCCTCCATCTTGCCGGCATGGGCTTTGAGCGGCACGCCCTCGTGCCGCGGGATGATATGGAAGTGCAGGTGGTTGACGGTCTGGCCGGCCGCCGCTTCGTTGAACTGGGCGACGGACACGCCGTCTGCGTCAAAAGCTTCTTTCGCGGCGACGGCAAGTTTCTGCACCATCGGCATCAGCCTGGAAAGCACCGCAGGATCGGCGTCGAGCATGTTGCGCGAGGCGGCCTTGGGGATGACCAGGAGATGACCTGTCGCCTGGGGCATGACATCCATGAAGGCGAGCGTGTCGTCGTCTTCGTAGAGCTTCACCGAGGGGATCTCGCCCTTGAGGATCTTGGCGAAGATGTTGTCTGGATCATAGGCGGGGTTGGTCATCGGGAATCTCCTGTGGTTTGCCGTAGTTAAGGCAGCCGGCGGGAAAGGATCAAGCGGCCTATTCGTCGCTCTCGCTGTCGCGTTGCTGGCGCTCGCCCCGGCGAAACGGCGTATGCTCTCCGAGGATCTCGCCCATCTGCTCGACCTCGCGCCGCTCATGCTCGAGATAGTCGGCGACGGCACGCCTCAGCCCCGGATGGGCGATGTAATGCGCCGAATGGGTCGTGATCGGCTGGTAACCGCGCGCCAGCTTGTGCTCGCCCTGCGCCCCCGCCTCGACGCGTTTCAAACCCTTCGATAGCGCAAAGTCGATCGCCTGATGATAGCAGACCTCGAAATGCAGATAGGGGTGATCCTCGATGCAGCCCCAGTGCCGGCCGTAAAGCGCATCCGCGCCGATGAAATTGATGGCGCCCGCCACATAGCGCCCGTCGCGTCTGGCCATGACCAGCAGGATGTCGTCGGCCATGCGCTCGCCGATCAGCGAATAGAAGGCCCGCGTCAGATAGGGCTTCCCCCATTTGCGGCTGCCGGTATCCATGTAGAAGGCGAAGAACTGGTCCCAGATATTCTCGGTCAGATCCGACCCGGTCAGCCAGTCGATCTCGATGCCGTTCTCCAGTGCCGCCCGCCGTTCCTTCTTCAGTGTCTTGCGCTTGCGCGAGGCGAGCGTGTCGAGGAAATCGTCGTGGTCGCGGTAACCGGGATTGAGGAAATGGAACTGCTGGTCCGTGCGATGCAGGTAGCCGCCGGCGATGAAGGCCGGCAATTCGCCCTCGGGAATGAAGGTGGCGTGCGCCGAGGAGACGCCGAGCTCGTCGGCCACCTGACGGAGTCCGCCGGCGAGCAGCGGCCGGATTTTCGCCGGATCGCGACCCTCGGCCACCATCAGCCTCGGCCCCGTTGCGGGGGTGAAGGGAAAGGCGCTCTGCAGTTTCGGATAGTAGCGGCCGCCGGCCCGCTCGAAGGCGTCGGCCCAGCCCTGGTCGAAGACATATTCACCGCGGCTGTGGCTTTTCAGATAGCAGGGAATGGCGCCGAGCAGGTCACCGGCTGAGTCTTCCAGGAGCAGGTGATGGCCGAGCCAGCCGGTTTCGGCCGTGGCCGAGCCGGACTCCTCGAGCGCCGACAGGAAGGCGTGCGAGGCGAACGGATTGTAGCCGTCCGCGCCGCGTCTGGCGCCGCCGAGCCTGGCCCAGCGTTCAGGAGAAATTCCGGCAAGGGATCTTTCGACCCGGATCGTCACGTCTCCTGGCATGCGGCTCCCATCATGCGCTGGCGATGGCCATCTCGCGTGGATCAAAACCCTCGAAGGTCATCTGGTCCGCATGAGTATAGGTATGCGCGCGCATGGTTTCATCCCTGACGGTCCAGGTTATCACCGGAATTCCGCGCTCGCGTTGCGCCGTCACGAAGCTGTTGGGCAGGTGAGGGGCACAATAGGAAATGAAATCGAGGCCGAGCTGCATCGCCTCTTCGTGGGCTGCGAGCTGTTCCGGCTTCACGCCTTCCGCGGTCAATCCGACCGGGTAGGGGCAGTCGAGCTTCTTGAGGTCCCGCAACAGCCAATAGTCGAAGCTCATCAGCGCAACCTTGCCCTGATAGCCCTCCAGCACCTCGAGCACGGCTTCCGCCAGGCCGTCGTCCTGCTCCGCATCGATGCCCTTGAGCTCGATCACGAGCGGTACCTGACCCTTGACCAGGGCCAGCATCTTCTTGAGCGACGGGATCTTGTCGGCCGTGCCGCCGATCGACAGCAGTCCAAGCTCGCCACCCGTGCGCTCGCGTACCTCGCCGGTAAGCCCGCACAGCCGCTGCAGGTCATGGTCGTGAAACACCATCGGCACGCTGTCGGACGACAGCTGGATGTCGCACTCGATGGCAAAGCCCGCGTCGATGGCGCGCTGGAAGGCCGAGAGCGTGTTCTCCCATACCGTCTTGTTCTGGTCGTGGAAGCCGCGATGGGCGACCGGAACGTCCTTGATCCAGCTGACGTCGCTCACAGGGCGATCTCCAGGATCGCGTCGATCTCGACGGCGGCATTGAGCGGAAGCGCGGCCATGCCGACGGCGGCGCGCGCATGCTTGCCGGCATCACCGAGTACGCCGGCGATCAGGTTGGATGCGCCGTTGATGACGAGATGCTGTTCAGTGAAGCCCGGAGCCGAAGCGACGAAGCCGTTGAGCTTGATGACGCGCACAATGCGGGAAAGATCGCCGGACAGGGCGGATTTCGCCTGGGCGAGGATGTTGATGGCGCAAAGTTCGGCGGCCCGCTGGCCGTCGGCGAGCGCAACGTCGCTGCCGACCAGGCCGGTGACGGCAATCTTGCCGCCTTCGATCGGCAATTGGCCGGACAGGTAGAGAAGGTTGCCGCTGATGACATAGGGTACATAGTTGGCGGCGGGGGCTGCCGCCTCTGGCAGGGTGATTCCCATGGCGTTGAGGCGGCCGTCGATCGTATCGGACATGTTCGTTTCCCGGTCTGCGTAAAATTGTTGAAAGAATCGCGTTCCCATCAAAAGCTTGTCTCGCTTTTGCCGGATCTGTTCTTATAACATCGCCGCCATGTGCAACAGGAGGATGTCGATGTTTCGTTCGAGCTTAGCCGTGGTCGCGGTTGCGGGCTCCGCCGTTGGCCTTTCGGCAGCCATTGCCAATGCGGCGGGGGCGGGCGGTCTCGTGCCACACCGGGCGGTCTACGACATCCAGCTCAAGCAGGCCTCGGAACGGTCTGGCATCGAGGGTATGCGTGGCCGCATGGTCTATGAGTTCAGCGGTTCCGAATGCCAGGGTTTCACCACCAATTTCCGCTTCGTCACCCGCATCGATACCGGTGAGCAGATCCGCGTCACCGATCAGCAGAGCATGACCTTCGAGGATCTGGCGGCCGGAAAATTCCGCTTCGAGACCAAGTCGTTCACCGACGACCAGTTGGACAAGGATGTGAGCGGCGCTGCGGAAGACGAGGATGGCAAGGTCAGGATCGAAATCGAGGAGCCCGAGCCTCGGGCGCTCGAGCTGGCCGACAGTCGCTTTCCCACCGCGCACATGATGGATGTGATCGCGAACGCCCGCAAGGGCAAGTCCCTGTTCGAGGCCCGCATCTTCGACGGGTCCGAGGACGGCGACAAGAGCTATCTGACCACCACCGTCGTCGGCCGCGCGCACACTCCGACCTCCCTCGAGGCCGCCGACAAGTCGGCCGGAGCGATGGCGGCCGAGGCCTATTGGCCCGTGTCGATCGCCTATTTCGACGAAAAGGCTTCGGGCGACCTGCTGCCGATCTACACCCAGTCATTCAAGCTCTACGAGAACGGCATCTCGCGCGACCTGACGCTCGACTACGGCGATTTCGTTCTCACCGGCAAGCTGACCAAGCTTGAAATGCTCGGCTCGGGCGAGTGCCGGTGAATATCCGCCAAGCCCGGGTCGAAACCAGATTTCTCCCGGAAATGCCTTGATTTCCCGAAAGAGTCGCTATAAGGCCACCAGCATTCCACACGCGAGACTTGGGATCGACCGGGAGACATCCGGAAGGTTCCGCCGGTGGCGTCCTTGAAAAAGGTGCTGTTTGTCTCGCGGGGGTTCAACCGGAAAAGGAGAAAAAGGCATGGCATTGCCTGATTTCAGCATGCGTCAGCTTCTTGAAGCTGGTGTTCACTTCGGCCACCAGACTCATCGCTGGAACCCGAAGATGAAGCCGTACATCTTCGGCGATCGTAACAACATCCACATCATCGACCTGGCCCAGACCGTTCCGATGCTGTCTCGCGCCCTGCAGGTCGTGTCGGACACCGTAGCTCGCGGCGGCCGCGTCCTGTTCGTCGGCACCAAGCGCCAGGCGTCCGAGCTGATCGCCGACTCGGCGAAGCGTTCGGCCCAGTACTACGTCAATTCGCGCTGGCTCGGCGGCATGATGACGAACTGGAAGACGATCTCGAACTCGATCGCTCGCCTGCGCAAGCTCGACGAGATCCTGAATTCGGACGCTTCCGGCTTCACCAAGAAGGAGCGCCTGAACCTCGAGCGCGAACGCGAGAAGCTTGAAAAGGCTCTCGGCGGTATTCGTGACATGGGCGGCACCCCGGACCTGATGTTCATCATCGACACCAACAAGGAAAAGATCGCGATCGACGAAGCCAAGCGCCTCGGCATCCCGGTCGTCGCCATCATCGACTCGAACTGCGATCCGGACCTGATCGACTATCCGATCCCGGGCAACGACGACGCCTCGCGCGCCATCTCGCTCTACTGCGACCTGATCGCTCGCGCCGCCATCGATGGCATTGCTCGCCAGCAGGGCGCCTCGGGCCGTGACATCGGCGCCGCCGCCGAAGCGCCGATCGAGCCGGCACTCGAAGAAGAAGCCGGCGCCTGATCGCGCCGCGCGGCCGGTCCTTGAGGGCCGGCCGGCTTTCCCGATTGGGAACGGCCGCCTGGAAGCCAAGGGCTGACAGGCGGCCTTGTCCCTTTGATGTCCGGCGTCGAGCATCGCCGGACGGACAAGGCGACGACCATGTCCGTGGTGGCTTTGCTTCATCACGCTGTCATATTTCCGGGTACATTTCGTCCCCCAAACAGGGTGCAGTCCAGGAATCTCGCGGATGACTGGCACCGCCTGAACAGACAAGAGGCACACAATGGCTGAAATCACTGCAGCACTGGTTAAGGAACTGCGCGAAAAGTCCGGCGCAGGCATGATGGATTGCAAGAAGGCGCTCACCGAAAACAACGGTGACATCGAAGCCGCGATCGACTGGCTGCGCGCCAAGGGCATCGCCAAGGCCGACAAGAAGTCGGGCCGCACCGCGGCTGAAGGCCTGATCGGCATCGCCGGCGCCGGCACCTCGGCCGTCGTCGTCGAAGTCAATTCCGAAACCGACTTTGTTGCCCGCAACGATGCCTTCCAGGAGCTCGTTCGCGGCGTCGCTTCGGTTGCGCTTTCGACCGACGGTACCGTTGATGCGATCGCTGCGGCCAAATATCCGGCAACCGGCAAGTCCGTCTCCGACACCATCAAGGACGCCATCGCCCATATCGGCGAGAACATGACCCTGCGTCGCGCTTCGCGGCTGTCGGTCGAGGACGGCGTTGTCGCCACCTACGTCCACAATGCCGTTTCCGACGGTCTCGGCAAGCTCGGCGTTCTGGTCGCCCTCAAGTCGACCGGCAACAAGGATGTCCTGACCGCCATCGGCCGCCAGGTCGCCATGCACATCGCCGCCACCAACCCGCTCGCCATCCGCGCGGAAGAAGTCGACGCCGCGGTCGCCGAGCGCGAACGCAACGTCTTCATCGAGCAGTCGCGCGCTTCGGGCAAGCCGGACGCGATCATCGAGAAGATGGTCGACGGCCGCATGCGCAAGTTCTTCGAAGAAGTCGCGCTTTTGAGCCAGGCTTTCGTCGTCAATCCGGACCTGACCGTCGGCGCCGCCATCAAGGAAGCCGAAAAGGAAGCCGGCGCGCCGATCGAAGTGACCGGCATGGCCCGCCTGCTGCTGGGCGAAGGCATCGAGAAGGAAGAGAGCGATTTCGCTGCGGAAGTGGCAGCCGTCGCCAAGGGCTGATCGCCTTTCCATCGATCGACCTTGTTAGGGAAAAGTCGGGGCATCGCGTGACAACGCGGTGCCCTTCGTGTATCCGGCTTCAGAATTATCCGAGGATACAGCATGACTTCCAAGCCACTCTACAAGCGCGTCCTTCTCAAAGCCTCCGGCGAAGCCCTGATGGGCAGCCAGGGCTTCGGTATCGACGTCGCGGTTGCCGACCGCATTGCCAGTGACATCGCCGAGGCCCGCGCCATGGGCGTGGAGGTCGGGGTGGTTGTCGGCGGCGGCAACATCTTCCGCGGCGTGGCCGTCGCATCCAAGGGCGGGGACCGGGTGACCGGCGACCACATGGGCATGCTGGCAACCGTGATCAACGCGCTGGCGCTTGCCACCTCGCTGCGCAAGCTCGACATCGACACCGTCGTTCTCTCGGCGATCGCCATGCCGGAAATCTGCGAGAGCTTCACCCAGTTGCGCACGCTTCATCATCTCGAGCAGGGCCGCGTGGTGATTTTCGCCGGCGGCACCGGCAACCCCTTCTTCACCACGGATTCCGCCGCCGCATTGCGCGCCGCCGAAATCGGCGCCGAGGCGATTTTCAAGGGAACGCAGGTCGACGGCATCTATTCGGCCGATCCGAAGAAGGATCCGACCGCGACGCGCTTCGATCAGCTGACCCACAGCGAGGTGCTGGACAAGGGCCTCGCCGTGATGGACGTCGCGGCCGTTGCCCTGGCGCGGGAAAATTCCATTCCGATCATCGTCTTTTCCATCCATGAGAAGGGTGGGTTCGGCGAGATCCTATCCGGCGGTGGGCGCAAGACCATCGTCAGCGACAATTGAGGGCAGGCGACCGGTCTTGCGGTCCCCAGGCTCAGTGAAAAAGGAGTTCATCATGAGCGAAGGTATTGATCTCAACGACATCAAGCGCCGCATGGATGGCGCGATCAACGCGTTCAAGCACGACATTGCGTCGTTGCGGACCGGTCGCGCCTCGGCCAATATTCTCGACCCGGTGACGGTCGAAGCCTATGGTTCGCGCATGCCGCTGAACCAGGTCGCCAACGTCACCGTGCCGGAGCCGCGCATGCTCGGCATTTCCGTCTGGGACAAGTCGATGGTCAACGCCGTCGACCGCGCCATTCGCGAGGCCAATCTCGGCCTCAACCCGATCGTCGACGGCCAGAACCTGCGTATTCCTCTTCCCGAACTGAACGAGGAGCGCCGCAAGTCGCTGGTCAAGATCGCCCACGAATATGCCGAAAAGGCCAAGGTGGCGATTCGCCATGTGCGCCGCGATGGCATGGACGGCCTTAAAAAGGCCGAGAAGGACGGCGTAATCGGTCAGGACGAAAGCCGCGCCACCTCCGAGAAAGTGCAAAAGATGACCGACGACACGATTTCGGATGTCGACCGCTTGCTCGCCGAGAAGGAAAAGGAAATCATGCAGATCTAGCATGCGCGTTTCGTTTGCCCGCCCAGGATGCCTTGAACCGGACCGAATATGTCGACAGCTGAGAACCGCGCCGCACCCGAGCATGTTGCCATCATCATGGATGGCAATGGTCGATGGGCAAGCGCGCGCGGACTTCCGCGGACCTTCGGTCATCGCAAGGGTGTCGAGGCGGTGCGCGAAACGGTGAAGGCAGCAGCCGAGGCGGGTATCCGCTACCTGACGCTGTTTGCCTTTTCCTCGGAAAACTGGCGCCGTCCGGAATCGGAGATCAACGACCTCTTCGGCCTTCTCAAGACCTTCATTCGGCGGGACCTGGCCGAACTGCATCGCGAGAACGTCCGGATTCGCATCATCGGCGATCGCGCCAATCTGCGCGACGACATCCGCTCGCTGCTGCTCGAGGCCGAGGAGACGACCCGTGGCAATTCGGCCCTGACCGTCGTGATCGCCTTCAACTACGGCGCCCGCGACGAGATCGCCCGCGCCGCCGCGAGCCTGGCCGCGGACGTCGCTGCCGGTCGCCTCAAGGTATCGGACATCGACGCGCGAATGATCGACGAGCGGCTCGACACCAGTGACATTCCCGATCCCGACCTGATCATCCGCACCAGCGGCGAGGAACGGTTGTCGAACTTCCTGCTGTGGCAGGCCGCGTATTCCGAATTGATGTTCGTGCCGGAGCTCTGGCCCGATTTCAGTCGCGAGGTGTTCTTTGCGGCGCTGGAGCGCTTCGGCGCGCGTGACCGGCGGTTTGGCGGCCTGTCGGCCAAAGCCGTGGCGCTCGGGTCCTAAGGCGCGATCATGAGCCGGGAACTCACCCTCCGCATCTATTCCGCCATCGTCATGGTCGCCGTCGTGCTGGCGGCAACCTGGTTCGGCGGTTTTGCTTTCAGGCTTCTTGCCGGCGCGATCGGACTGTTCGTCTATTATGAATGGGCGTCGATGACCAAGCTTGGCGAGCGCAGCATGCGTGGCCACGCCTTCGGCTGGTTCTCCATGGCTGCGATCGTCGCCAACATGTTGTTCGGCGAGCCGGATCTGACGGTTCCGCTTTTCGCCGGTCTGGTGCTCACCGCGACCCTGCCGGCGCTCGTCGGCAATTGGAGCTGGTGGCAGGCCGGCGGCATCTTCTATTCGGGCCTAAGTGCGGTCTCGCTTGCGGCGATCCGCGGCGACGATCAGCTCGGCTTTGCCGCGATGATCTTCGTCTTTGCCGTCGTCTGGTCGACCGACATCCTGGCCTATTTCGTCGGCCGCGCCATTGGCGGTCCGAAGCTTGCGCCGCGCATCTCACCCGGCAAGACCTGGTCCGGTGCGATCGGCGGGACGATCGCCGGCGTCCTGGGCGGTGTGGCCGTGGCGCTGTCCTTCTTCCAGTGGAGCGGCCTGTGGGTGCCCCTTGTGGCCTTGTTCCTGTCGGTTGCCGGCCAGATCGGCGACCTGTTCGAATCCTTCATCAAGCGGCGTTTCGGCGTGAAGGATTCCAGTCATCTCATTCCCGGACATGGCGGCGTCATGGACCGGGTTGACGCACTTGTCTTTGCCTGTTTCGCTGTATTCTTTCTTGCGATAGGCTTTTCCGCGGTCGGCATGGGGGCTGTCGACTCGCTCGGTGCTTTTCTCTTCGGTCTCTGAACGACCGAATGGCACCATGAACAGGATCGAATGATGGATCAATTGACCGCCTTCTTCGGCTTTCTTGCCGGTTACATTCTTCCCTATGTGGTCGTTCTGTCGCTGCTCGTCTTCGTGCACGAGATGGGACACTATCTGGCCGGGCGCTGGTCCGGGATCCGGGTTCTGGCGTTCTCAATCGGCTTCGGGCCGGAGATCGTCGGCTACACGGACACCCACGGGACGCGGTGGAAGCTCTCCGCTATCCCGCTCGGCGGTTATGTGCGCTTCTATGGCGATGCCGACGCGGCAAGCCTTGCCGATGGCGATGAACTGGCCGCGATGTCGCTGGCCGAGCGCGCCCAGACGCTGGCCGCCGCCAAGCTTTGGAAGCGCGCCGTCACGGTCGCGGCCGGCCCGATCGCCAATTTCCTCGCAGCAATTGCCATCTTCGCCGTCCTGTTCGCCACCCAGGGCAAGCCTGTCGCCGATCCGGTGGTCGCCGAGGTCAAGGCCGACAGTGCGGCCTTCGAGGCTGGCGTGCAGCCCGGCGATGTGCTGGTCGCGCTTGACGGGGACCGGATCGAGACCTTCGATGAAGTGGTGCGCTATATCAGCATGCGTCCGGAAATGCCGGTCGTGGTGACCGTCCGCCGCAACGGAAGCGAGGTCGATCTCAACATGGTGCCGCGACGCACCGTGACCACCGACCGCTTCGGAAACGAGATGGAAGTGGGGCAGATCGGCATCGTCACCAACCAGCAGAGCGGCAATTTTCGCATCGTCGAGTTGACGCCGCTGCAGGCGGTGGGCGAGGGGGTTTTGCAGACCTGGCATATCGTTACCGGGACGTTCGACTACCTGTCCAATCTTTTTGCCGGACGAATGAACGCCGATCAGCTGGGCGGACCGGTTCGGGTGGTCCAGGCTTCGGGCCAGATGGCGACCCTCGGCATCGTCGCTCTGTTCAATCTGGCGGCCGTTCTCTCGGTTTCGCTGGGGCTTCTCAATTTGATGCCAGTTCCGGTCCTTGACGGCGGCCATCTGGTCCTCTACGCGCTGGAGGCAATTCGCGGGAAGCCCGTCGGGCAGAACGCGCAGGAGATTGCCTTTCGGGTCGGTCTGGCCATGATCCTGTCGCTGATGGTGTTCGCAACATGGAATGATATCAGCCGGTTAATCGGCTAGCGTTCCGGCTTGCTCCGGCGAAAAGGATTTGTTTACGATGTTTCAAACTCATAGTGGCGATTGGGCCACGGCTGCAAATGAAGTAAATAGAATTTAACGTCCGTACTTGCTTGTAGGGTAAAAGCCGGTAAAACCACACACGGGCCGGAGTCGGGAACGACTGCGGGACAATGGAAGAAGGTTGAGAATACACATGAAGGCTGGTTCAAGATTTTTGAACGCGGTATCGGCGATCGCGCTGTCTGCTGGTGTTGTTTCTTCGGGCGCAGGCATGGCTGTTCTCGCGTCTGCGGCTGTTGCCGAGGCTGCGGTGATCCAGCGCATCGAGGTCCGCGGTGCCCAGCGCGTCGGTGTGGATGCGGTTCGCTCCAATATCACCATCCGTCCCGGCCAGAGTTTCTCCAATGTCGACATCGATGAATCGGTCAAGCGGCTCTACGCGACCGGCTTCTTCTCGGATGTGCGCATTTCCGTGTCCGGCGGCACGCTGGTGGTCAACGTCAGCGAGAACCAGCTCGTCAACCAGGTCGTGTTTAACGGCAACCGCAAGCTCAAGGACGACAAGCTGCGCGGCGTTGTTCAGACGCAGCCGATGGGTCCCTATAGCGAAAGCCTGATCTCGGCCGACATCGAGCGGATCAAGGAAGCCTATGCCGGCATCGGGCGAAGCGACGTCGAGGTGACGACCCAGGTCGTTCCGGTCGCTGAAGGCCGCGTCAATCTCGCCTTCGTCATCAACGAGGGCGATCGCACCAAGATCAACAAGATCAACTTCGTCGGCAACAATGCGTATGGCGATGGCCGCCTGTCCGCGCTGATCCAGACCAAGCGTTCCAACATGCTGTCCTTCCTGACCCGCAAGGACGTCTACAATGAGGACAAGCTGCGCGCCGACGAAGAAGCGCTGCGCCAGTTCTATTACAATCACGGCTATGCCGACTTCCGTGTGATTTCATCGGACGTGACGCTCGACGAGACGGGCAATGAATATGCAATCACGATCACCGTCGACGAGGGCGAGCGCTACAAGTTCGGCAATATCGCCGTCGAATCGACCGTCGAGGGTATTGATGGTGCGGAGCTCGAGCGCCTGGTGGAAACCCGTGCGGGCAATACCTACAGCGCCCGTGACGTGCAGAAGTCGATGGAAGCGATCTCGCAGCGGGTCTCGGCTGCTGGTTATCCGTTTGCGCGCGTCGTGCCGCGTGGTGACCGCAATTTTGAGAACAACACGATCGGTGTGACTTATCTGGTCGACCAGGGCGAGCGCGCCTATGTCGAGCGGATCGAGATCCGCGGCAACACCCGCACGCGTGACTATGTCATTCGCCGCGAGTTCGACATTTCCGAAGGCGATGCTTTCAACCAGGAAACGATCAGCCGCGCGAAGCGCCGCCTTGAGGCTCTGGGCTACTTCACCTCGGTCAACATTTCGACGGCCCCCGGCAGCGCGTCCGACCGCGTCGTGGTCGTGGTCGACGTCGTCGATCAGCCGACCGGGTCGTTCAGCATTGGTGCCGGTTACTCGGTCGGTGGCGATGGCTTCGTGCTCGAAGCCTCGGTCGAGGAAAAGAACTTCCTCGGTCGCGGTCAGTTCATCCGCGTCGCCGTTGGCGGCGGTCTGGATGACGCGCGCACTTATAACTTCTCGTTCACCGAGCCCTATTTCCTCGGCTATCGTCTGGCCGCGGGCTTCGACGTGTTCCGCAGCGAGACCAGCAGCAATTCCGATTACAACTACGAGGAAACCGGCGCAACGCTTCGTGTGACGGCGCCGATCACCGAAGAGTTGGCGACGACGGTTCGCTATACCTACAAGGAACTGAAGTATACCGAAGACGGTGCCTATGGCGCGGACGACACGCCTTACACGGCGGACGACAACGTCTCGGCCCCGTATATGGACCTGATCGAGAACAGCCCTTGGAAGCAGTCGATCGTCGGTCATTCGATCGTCTATAACAGCCTCGACGACCGGATGATGGCGCGTGAGGGCATTTACGCCAGCTTCACGCACGAATATGCGGGTCTCGGCGGCGATTCCGAATATTACAAGGCCTATGCGAAATTCCGCTATTACCACACCTTGTCCGACGAGTTCGATCTGATCGGTTCGCTGAGTGCCAGTGCCGGCCATGTCGTTTCCACCGGCGGCGACCTGAACGTGTTCGATCAGTTCCAGATCGGCGGCAAGGAGTTGCGCGGCTTTGAAAGCAGCGGTATCGGCCCGCGGCTCGAGGGCGATGCGCTTGGCGGCACGACCTATTTCACCGCCTCGGCCGAAGCGAATTTCCCGCTCCCGCTCTTCCCGCAGGATCTCAACATCCGCGGTACGGTGTTTGCCGATGCCGGCACGCTCTATGGCAACGATGTCGGCAACAGCGCCGGTGTGGTGGGGACCGACATGTCTCTGCGCGCCTCCGTTGGTGCCGGTATTCTGTGGCTGTCGCCGTTCGGCCCGCTGCGCTTCGACTATGCGGTTCCGGTCGCCAAGGAAGATTTCGACAAGGTTCAGAACTTCCGCTTCAGCATGGCGAATGCGTTCTAAGTTCGCGGTCCAGAGCTGCTGGTAGTTTGACGTTCTGGGGCTTTGGCTAATGGAGCATAAACATTTCTTTCCGCCCCAGGACGGGGTCTCCCTTGCGTCGCTCGCGGCGCAGATCGGGGCGGAAGTGACGGATGCGGGCGCGGGCGAGCGGGTTATCCGCTCGGTCGCTCCGGTCTATAGGGCCAGGCAGGGTGACATTTGTTACATCCTGTCGCGCCGCAGCAAGGAGGAGCTGAAGACCTGCGAGGCTTCGGCGATCCTGTGCGACAAGGCGCTCAAGTCGCTTATCCCGGAGCATATTCCCGTTCTTCTGTCTTCTTCGCCGGCTACAGCGTTTGCGCGGGCCGGAGCGCTGCTGTTTCCGACAGCACTTCGTCCGGTCCCAGTCACCCCTACAGTGTCCGGTGTTTCGTCGGCCGCTTTCGTGGATAAATCGGCGCGGCTTGAGGCGGACGTGCTGGTCGAGCCCATGGCCGTGATCGGTGCGGATGTCGAAATCGGTGCCGGTAGCCGGATCGGCGCAGGCGCTGTGATCGGTGCCGGTGTTCGCATCGGGCGCGGTTGCACGATAGCGGGCGGTGCGACGATTCAGTCGGCGCTGATCGGCAACAATGTGATCATTCACAACGGCGCCCGCATCGGCCAGGATGGCTTCGGCTATGCACCCGGCCCGGCGGGCATGTTGAAGATCGTGCAGATCGGCCGCGTCATCATCCAGGACAATGTCGAGATCGGCGCCAACACGACGGTCGACCGCGGCACGATGGACGATACGGTCATCGGCGAGGGCACCAAGATCGACAATCTGGTGCAGATCGGTCACAATGTTCGCATCGGTCGTCACTGCGGCATCGTCGCCCAGGTCGGCATTGCCGGCAGCACCACGGTCGGCGACGGCGTCATGATCGGCGGCGCCTGTGGCGTGAACGGCCATATTACCATCGGTGACGGCGCGCAGATCGCCGCGATGAGCGGCGTCCTGTCCGACGTACCGGCCGGCGAGCGCTATGGCGGCGTTCCGGCCCGACCGATGAAGGATTTTCTAAAAGACGTGGCGGCTGCCTTGAGCCAGTCGGAGAGCCGCAAGCAGAAGAGTGGAAAGAATGACTGATCAGGCAAAGACCGAACTTGGTTCCGTTGATATCATCGAAATCATGAAGTTGTTGCCGCATCGCTATCCGTTCCTCCTGGTGGACCGGATCATCGAGATCGACGGCGACAATTCGGCGATCGGGATCAAGAACGTCACCGCCAACGAGCCGCACTTTACCGGGCATTTTCCCGAATCGCCGATCATGCCTGGCGTCCTGCTCGTCGAGGGCATGGCCCAGACCGCGGGTGCGATCTGTACGCGCAAACAGGGCGGCGGCGGAAACCTCGTCTATTTCATGACCATCGACAATGCGCGATTCCGCAGGCCGGTAGTGCCGGGCGATCGCGTCGAATTCCATGTCGTCAAGCAGAAGCAGCGCGGCAATATCTGGAAATTCCATTGCGAAGCCAAGGTCGATGGCGCTCTGGCGGCTGAGGCCGATATTGGCGCCATGATCATGCGCAAGGACGAGAAATGAGCAAGATCGGGCAAGGCGCCGTCATTCACCCCATGGCCGTTGTCGAGGACGGGGCCGTGATCGGGGCGAATGTGAAGATCGGTCCCTTTTGCCATGTCGGGCCGAAGGTAACACTTGGCGACGGTTGCGAACTTCTCTCCAACGTCGTCGTCACCGGTCGCACGACGATCGGGCGCAATGCCAGGATTCATGCCTGCGCCGTCATTGGCGGCGATCCGCAGAGCATTCATCATGCGGGTGAGGAAACCACGCTTTCCATCGGCGACAACTGCACGATGCGCGAAGGCGTGACGATGAACACCGGAACCGCCGAGGGCGGTGGCAAGACGGTGGTCGGCAGCAACAACCTTTTCCTCGCCAATTCGCATGTCGCCCATGATTGCCAGCTCGGCGACAACATCATCCTGTCGAACAATGTGATGCTCGCCGGCCATGTGAAGGTCGAGGACAGGGTCATTCTCGGTGGCGGTTCGGCCGTGCACCAGTTTACCCGCATCGGTCGCCAGGCCTTTGTCGGAGGGCTGTCCGCGGTGAGCTACGACGTCATCCCTTACGGCATGCTGAACGGCAATCCGGGCGTGCTTGGAGGTCTCAACGTCGTTGGCATGACGCGCGCCGGTATCGAGCGTTCGGTCATCCATCAGGTGCGCCGCGCCTTCAAACAGATCTTCGAGGGCGAAGCTTCGGCCCGCGTCAATGCCGCCGCGATCCGCGACGAGTATCTCGATTGCCCGCCGGTCATTGAAATCCTCGATTTTATCGCGGCCGACAGCGACCGCGCCCTGTCATCGCCGTTCCGCGGCAAGAGCTGATCGCCGTGGCGCCGACCGGGGCTCGCAAAGGCCGCCTGGCGATCGTCGCCGGTGGCGGATTCCTGCCGCTCTACGTCGCAGAAGCCGCGCGGGCAACTGGCGAGAATCCCCTCATCCTCCGCCTCAAGAATGAAGCCGACCAGCAATGGCAGGGTTTTGATTCCGCCATCATCGGCGTCGGCGACATGGCGGGCCTGTCGGCGCTGCTGAAGGCCAACGCGATTGATCGCGTCGTGTTGTCCGGTGGTGTCAAGCGACGGCCGGCCTTCGGCGAGATAAGGGCCAATCTGAAGTCGCTGCTGAAGCTGCCCATGGCGGTAAAGACCCTGCTTGCCGGCGGCGACGATGTTGTACTGAAGATGGTGATCGGCCTCATCGAAGCGCAAGGCTGCCACGTGATCGGCGCGCATGAGATTGCCCCCGACCTGCTGGCCGAGACGGGGCCGATCGGTGCGGTTTCACCCTCCGCCGATGACTGGCGCGACATCGCGCGCGGAGCGGAAGCCGCCGAGGCGCTTGGCCGGCTCGATGTCGGGCAGGGAGCGGTGTCCGTCGGCGGCCGAATCGTCGCGCTCGAGGGCGTCGAGGGGACTGACGCCATGCTGGAGCGCGTCGCCCATCTGAGAGCGGAGAAGCGCATCTCGCAGCACCGCAAGGGCGTTTTGGTCAAGCTCTGCAAGCCGCAGCAGGATGTGCGCGCCGACCTGCCGTCGATCGGCCGCTCGACCATCGAGAATGCCAAGCGCGCCGGGCTGGCCGGCATCGCCGTCGAGGCGGGCAGGGCGCTGGTGATCGAGCGCGAGGCACTGATCCGTGCTGCCAACGAGGCAGGCTTGTTCGTCATCGGCATCGATCGCGGGCTTGCGCGGGGAACGCCATGAGTGCGAAGCCCCTCAAGATTGCCGTCATTGCCGGCGAGGTGTCGGGAGACCTGCTCGGCGCGGACCTGATCGCTGCGCTGAAGGAACGCCATGGCGGCCCGATCGAACTCGTCGGGGTTGGCGGCGATGCGCTCGAACGACAGGGCCTCAACTCGCTCTTCGATTTTTCCGAATTGTCGGTGATGGGCCTCACCCAGGTGCTGTCGCGCCTGCCGCGCTTCATCCGGCTGATCGGCCTGACGGCCAAGGCGATCATCGCGGAAAGGCCGGATCTCCTGCTGATCGTCGACAGCCCCGATTTTACCCACCGTGTGGCCAAGAAGGTGCGCCAGGCGCTGCCCGATCTGCCCGTGGTCGATTACGTCTGCCCGAGCGTCTGGGCGTGGAAGGAATACCGCGCCAAGGCGATGCTCGCCTTTGTCGACGAGGTTCTGGCCGTGCTGCCGTTCGAACCGCAGGTGATGCGTGATCTCGGCGGCCCGCCCACCCATTTCGTCGGCCATCGGCTGGCAACTAACGAGAAACTGCTGCAGACGCGCGCGGCGCGGGCCGGCAAGCCGGCCAAGCGTCTCGACGAGGCAAAAACGATCCTGCTGCTGCCGGGGTCGCGCGGCGCGGAGATCGCGACACTGCTGCCGATCTTCGGCCGGGCCATGGTCGAATTCGTCGAACGCAACGGACCGACCCGCTTCCTGCTTCCGACCGTTACGCGCCAGGAGGCGCGTGTGCGGCAGATGATCGCCGATTGGCCTCTCAAGCCCGAAGTGCTCATGGGCGAGGAGGAAAAATGGCGGGCATTTGCCGAGGCCGATGCGGCGATTGCCGCATCGGGCACCGTCATCCTCGAACTGGCGCTGGCAACCGTGCCCGTCGTCTCGACCTACAAGACCGACTGGCTGATGACGATGCTGAGCCACCGCATCAAGACCTGGACCGGGGCGCTCCCCAACCTCATTGCCGACTATCCGTTCGTACCGGAATTTCTCAACGACTATGTTCGCCCCGGCAATCTCCTGCGCATGGCCGAGCGGCTGGCCGCCGACACCTTACAGCGACGCGCCATGCTCGAAGGGTTCGAACTCGTCTGGCAAAGGCTCCAGACCGAGAAGCCCGCCGGCGTCGAGGGGAGCCGCATCGTGCTGGATCTGCTGCGAAGACGCGGCCGGATCTAGGAGCGGTGGCCGGAGCCGCCATTCCGATCTCAACGCTCGCCATACCGCCGCAAACCGCCGCGCCTGTGCGGGCCCGCCCCCTAGGCGTGGCGCCGCGTGCTATCGCGACAGGCACTCCGTCAGTGAGGTGGCGAGATTGCGCATCAGTGCGGGATAGAGGGCAGGGCCTGCCTCAAGGGCGCCGCCTTCGGGGTCGAGCGTGCCGGCCTTGGCGTCGGTTCCCTCGGTCACGACCGAGATCAGCTTGGGCTCGAACTGCGGCTCTGCGAAGACGCAGACTGCCTGAAGTTCTTTCACCTTGGCATGGATCTCGGCGACCCGCTCGGCGCCCGGCATCGTTTCCGGGCTCACCGTGATCGAACCGGCGATGCGCACCTTGTAGCGGTTCTCGAAGTATTGGTAGGCGTCATGGAAGACGACGGAGGGCTTGTCCTTCACGGGCGCCAGGGCGCTGAAGATTTCCTTGTCGAGCGTGTCAATCTCCTGCGCAAGGGCCAGGCCGTTGGCCTTGTAGCGGTCGGCATTGGTCGGATCGGCGGTAACCAGGGCGCTCTCGATATAGGCGGCCATGGCCTTGGCATTCATCGGATCGAGCCAGAAGTGCATGTCGAAGCCTTCGTGCTCATGCGCATGATCGTGCTCATCGGCGGTATGTTCTTCGGTCGCGTGATCCTCGCCGCCGGCATGGGCATCTTCATCTTCGTCCTCGTGTGTCTCGAAGGCGCCGCCTTCGCGGAAGGGCAGGCGCACCAGCCCCGGCGCGTCCTCGAGCTCGACCACCGTCGCCTTGCCCGCCAACGCGTCAAGCGGCTTCTCGAGGAAGGCCTCGAGGCCAGGCCCGACCCAGAAGACCAGGTCGGCGTTCTCCAGCGCACGGGCATGCGACGGCTTCAGGCTGTAGGTATGGGCGGAGGCCGTGCCTTCGACGATCAGCGACGGCTCGCCGACACCCTGCATCAGCGCCGCCACCAGCGAATGCACCGGCTTGATCGAGACAACGACCTGAGGGGCGGCGAACGCCAGGGTGGGGGTCAGAAAAAGGGCTGCGGCAGAGGCGAAAAGGTGAGACCGGGAAATCGACATGGGAGCAACTCCGTCTTGCGTTTGCTATGTAATAACATTACATGAATTGCGTAATGCTATAACGTGTGGCATAGGATCATGCAACAGCAAATTTTCGGGTCGGACATGACCGCATCGACATTGAAGACTGAGCCCCCCCTTGTGACGCTTCTGGGTGCCGGCGTCCGGCGCAACGGCCGCTGGCTGGTGCGCGGCGTCGACTTTTCCGTCCGGCGCGGAGAAATCGTCACCCTCATCGGTCCCAATGGCTCGGGCAAGTCGACCAGCGCCAAGATGGCGATCGGCGTGCTGTCGCCGGACGAGGGCAGGGTGGAGCGCCAGCCAGGATTTCGCGTCGGCTACGTGCCGCAGAAGCTGGCGGTCGACTGGACCATGCCGCTCACCGTCAAGCGCTTGATGACGCTCACCATGCGGCTGAGCGACAAGGAAATCGCAGCCGTGCTCGATTCGGTCGGCATCGGCCATCTCGCCGGTGCCGAAGTCCAGCATCTCTCCGGCGGCGAGTTCCAGCGCGCGCTCCTGGCACGCGCGATCGCCCGCAAGCCGGATCTGCTGGTTCTCGACGAACCGGTGCAGGGCGTCGATTTTGCCGGCGAGATTGCGCTCTATGATCTGATCACCTCGATCCGCAATTCTGCCGGCTGCGGCATCCTGCTGATCTCGCACGACCTGCATGTCGTGATGGCCGAGACGGATACCGTCATCTGCCTGAACGGCCATGTGTGCTGCCGGGGAACGCCGGCCGCCGTCAGCCGCAGCCCGGAATATATGCGCCTCTTCGGCGCTGCCGCCGGTCGCACGCTCGCCGTCTACAGCCATCACCACGATCACACCCATCTGCCCGACGGGCGGGTTCGCCATGAGGATGGCACGATCACCGACCATTGCCACGCCGGCGACGGTCATCACCATGACCATGTCCACGGTCCGGAAGGGCACGGTCACGAAGGGCACGGTCATGAAGGCCATGTTCACGCGCACGGCCACGCGGCCGGTGGGAACCACGGACACCATCATGCGGACAATGGCGCTCCTGTAGCCCATGCACCGGCTGCGCCGGTTTCCGGACGTATCGGGGAGAAGGGCGATGTTTGACGATTTCTTCCTGCGCGCCATCCTTGCCGGCATCGGTTTGGCGATCACCACGGGACCGCTCGGCTGCTTCGTCATCTGGCGCCGCATGGCCTATTTCGGCGACACCATGGCCCATTCGGCCCTGCTCGGGGTTGCGCTGTCGCTGCTCCTCTCGCTGAACCTCATGGTCAGCGTCTTCGTCGTGGCAGCGATGGTGTCGCTGCTGCTGCTGGTTCTGCAGAAGCGGCAGGCGCTGTCGGCCGACGCGCTGCTCGGCATACTCAGCCATTCGACGCTGGCGATCGGCCTCGTCCTCGTCGCCTTCATGTCCTGGGTGCGGATCGACCTCATCGCCTTCCTGTTCGGCGACATCCTGGCGGTGACCACCGCCGACATTGCGGTGGTCTGGGGCGGCGGCGCGCTGGTGCTGGCCCTGATCGCCTGGCTGTGGCGGCCGCTTCTGGCCGCGACCGTCAATGCCGAACTGGCGGAAGCCGAGGGCCTTCATCCCGAGCGCGCCCGCCTTGCCTTCATGCTGCTGATGGCGCTCGTGATCGCCATCGCCATGAAGATCGTCGGTATCATGCTGATCACCTCGCTGCTGATTATCCCGGCCGCTGCCGCACGGCGCTTTTCCGCGACGCCGGAGGTGATGGCGATCCTCGCCTCGCTGATCGGCGCTGTCGCCGTCGTGCTCGGCCTGTTCGGCTCCTTGACCTATGACACGCCGTCCGGCCCATCCATCGTGGTCGCGGCGCTCATTCTGTTCCTGTTCAGCCTCCTGCCGTCGCCCTACCGGCAGCGCGGCGATGCCGCCTCGTGAGGATGCCATGACCCAGCCGCAACTGACGAAGAACCAGTCGCTTGTCTTCGATGCGCTCTCGCAGACAGGCGCGCCGCTATCGGCCTACGGCATACTCGACCTTCTCCGCGAAAAGGGGTTCCGGGCGCCTCTGCAGGTCTACCGGGCGCTCGACAAGCTGGTGGAGTCCGGCCTGGTGCACCGGCTGGAAAGCATCAACGCCTTCGTCGCCTGCGCCCATCAAAAGAGCGACTGCTGCGCCCATGGCACGGTGGCCTTCGCCATTTGCAACACATGCGGTCGGGTCGAGGAATTCCACGACCACGCCATCGATCATCGGCTGGCCGACTGGGCCAAGTCCAAGCGCTTCAAGGCCGAAAAGACGACCATCGAGCTACGCGGGGTGTGCGCCGCCTGTGCGGCCTGAGGCCTCGAGCGGCTGCCCAGGGGCGCGTCAGATTTCCTTGAGATCGCGGGCGAAGCGCTGCCAGTTGCGCACGTAGTTTTCCGCTGAAAGGCCAAGGCCCGCAGCAGCCGCTTCGTCGAGGCTGCGCACGACCCGGGCCGGCGAGCCGACGATCAGCGAATTGTCGGGAAATTCCTTGTTCTCCGTCACCAGCGCATTGGCGCCGACCAGACAGTTCCTGCCGATCCTGGCGCCATTGAGGATCGTCGCTCCCATGCCGACCAGGGAATTGTCGCCGATCGTGCAACCATGGATGATGGCGTGATGGCCGATCGTGCAGCCGGTGCCGATCGTGACCGGAAAGTGCGGGTCCGTATGGATCATCACGCCTTCCTGGATATTGCTGCGGGCACTGATGACGATCGGTTCGTTATCGCCGCGAAGCACGGCGCCGAACCATATGCCGACATCCTCGCCAAGCTCGACCTGGCCGATCACATGGGCTCCAGGCGCAATCCAGAACCGGTCCGATGGCGGAAGCTTGGGCGTGAGATTGCCCAGCGAATAGAGCGGCATGGTTTCCTCTTCGGGCACCAGAATCGGAGGTTCAGCGCAGACGCAGGACGACGGGAAGACGGCCGCCATGCGTCGAGACATGAAGATGGATGCTTGCCTCCGGCTGCGAATAGCGCCAGGCGCGGGCGCCATGGCAGAGCAGCAGGCCGATCAGGTCCTTGGTCCGCGAGCCCCGCTTGCGCTGGAGTCCGAGATCGGCGAGGCGATAGGCCGCCTCATGCAGCGGGTGCAGGCTGTAGCGGCCATCCTTGCCGCTATTGTCCTGGGTCGGGGCGAGATCGAAGTGATTCTCGTTCGATGCCATTGCGATTACCTCGTACACGATACAAAAATCGAGGTGGAAAACCGGTTGCTACTGCGACGCCGCCCAGCAGCCGATGCCTATTTTCTTCAGCGACTTGCACGCGTTGACGGCCATCTTTTGGTCGCCGAACCCGCCGAAGCGTGCGCGATAGAGCTGCTCGGATCCGGTCTTGTAGGCGACCGTGAAGGGGGTGGCGGAACGCAATACCTTTCCGCCTTTGTCCTGCGCATTGCGCAGAAGGGTCATGGCCTGTTCCCGGTCCGGCGAGGTGCCGACCTGGATCACCCATCCGGAAGGCTGGGTGGAGGCGGTTGTCGTCTGGTCGATATCTGCGGATGCCACAGCTTCCGGCTGGGCCGCCGGTTGAGGCGCGCTGGCAGGCGCGATCGAGGCCTGGCTGTCGGGCATATAGGCCGGGGCCGGCTGCGGGACAGGCATGCCTGCGCCGAGCGGCTGGGGTCCGGCTCCACGCGTGGCGTCCAGCGCTGCCGCGGCGGCAGAGGGGCTGGCGGGTGCGGCATAGGCCGAAGCGACGGGTGCCGCCTCGTAGCGCACTTCCGGCAGCGGTCCGGTGGACGGCAGGGAGGGCACGCCCAAAGCCATATTCGGGGCTTCGGCGGCCATTGCGGCTGCGGCCGGCGCGACCGACGTGTTCATCTTGGCGATCAGGTCGCCGCCTCCCGCGCGCGACGCCTTGGGCAGGTAGGCCTGAACCAGCTTGGTCATGCGCGCATTGCGGTTGGCCCCCGAAGGCGCACCCATGACGACGCCGACGATCGAGCGGCCGTCCGCCTGGGCGGAGGTGACCAGGTTGAAGCCGGCGGCGCGGGTGAAACCGGTCTTGATGCCGTCGACGCCCCGCACTGCGCCGAGCAGGCGATTATGGTTGCCGATGGTCTGCTTGCCGAACTTGAAGCTGCGGGTGGAGAAATAGCCGTAATACTGCGGGAAGTGCTGGCGAAGAGCGATGCCGAGACGCGCCTGATCGCGGGCGGTGGTCATCTGCGCTGTGTTCGGCAGGCCGTGGGCATTGCGATAGGTGGTCTTGGTCATGCCGAGGCTGCGGGCCTTGGCGGTCATCATCTGCGCGAATCGCTGCTCGGAGCCGCCGAGGAATTCGCCGAGCGCGGTGGCAATATCGTTGGCCGAACGGGTGACGAGAGCCAGGATTGCCTGCTCGACGGTGACCGAGCGGCCGGCGCCGACCCCGAGCTTCGACGGCGGCTCCTTGGCGGCATTGGCCGAGACCGGCACCTTATCGCCAAGTCGGATCCGGCCGGCTTCGAGAGCCTCGAACGTCAGGTAAAGGGTCATCATCTTGGTGAGCGATGCCGGATAGCGCAGACTGTCGGCATTCTCGCTGTAGAGAACCTTGCCGGTCTTCGCGTCGACGACGATGCCGCCATAGGTCGGCTTTGCTGCGGCCAGTGAGGCGCTCATGCCCAATGCAGTCACGAATACCAGGGCGGCAACGGCCAGCTTGCGCATCTGGGAAGCGAGATTAAGGCGTCGGAATGTATTTTTCACCGCAAGACTCTTCACATGCTGAATTTCGGATCGGACGCACCCCCACGCGACCACTCCGACCAGAGTACGGAAACAGCCTTACCAAGAGGTTTATAATGAATCATTCGTTGCCGTATTGCTGCGCATTGGCGGATTCGGGGACGTCGACCCGCTGATGACGCGGTCGCGAATATAGGCCTCGATGGCCTTGTCGATCTGCTGCCAGTCGGAAAGCAGTTCGCTGGAAAAGCGGTAGAGCACCGTCAGGTCGCGTCCGGCGTGAATGTCGCGCTGGCAATCGCTATTGCTCGGCAGGTCGCCGGGGCCTGGCAGCAGGCAGCGCACCGCGTAGTCGGCCTGCCCGGGCCGCGGCGCGGTTAAGAGGACTTCGCGATCATACCCCGTGCCGGCCCGGAAGCGATGGAGGGAAAGGCCGAAAGGGCCGCTTTCCGGGGTTCCAGTGAAGAGATGCGAGTAAATGGGATCGACCCGTCCCGACATGTCGCGCGACATCGTGCTTTGCGACAGTTGCAGGAAGATCAGCGATTTTGCGTGCGCAAGGTCATCGAAACGCCGGCGGTTCCCCTTGCTGTAGCCTGTCATCTCCGGCCAGAGCACGAAAAGGTCGAGGCGCTCGGACCTGCCGCTCCTTCTCTGATCCTCGAAGCGGATCGCATTGGCGGGAACATGCAGGCGATCGAGGCCGATTGAGACGTCGACAGGCTCGGCACTCGCGCTGTGGCCCGCCAGTGACCAGCGTTCGCCTATGCGATCACCGAGCAGGCTGATGGCCAGAGACAGAAGTGCAAGGGCTGTGACGGCCGCTGTCAGAATGATCAGAAATCGAACCGAGACCAGAGGGGCCTGCTCTTCGGTTTCTTTCGCGATGCGGGTTGCTTCCATGGTTCTGCCCCCGAGGCAACGGCAAACGAAGGGCCAGTATCGTTCCGGGCGACGACCGTCTCGCCCCGCCGATTCTCGCCTTCGCGATAAGATCGACACTCGGCGACTATGGTTAACGGGCGGTTAAGGCCTGTGCGGGCAGGGCAAGGGCGCGCAAGAAAAAACCGGTCCCGCTTATGGCGGGACCGGCTCGTTGGCTCCGGTCGGGGACGGGGTATGCGGGGGACGGACCGGGCCAGGGGCTCAAGGGCTGCCGCGTCGGGCGGCGACCTCAGTTCGTCTTGACGCTACCGACGGCCGTAGCCCGACCGTCCTGGAGCTTGACCCAGCGTCCCGGATCGTCGGACGACTGGCGCTTGAGATAGGTGTATTCCGTCTCGGACCACAGCATGACCTTGTTGCGCATGTTGTCGAGGACGAAGTCGCCGTGATCGGTGCGCACCGTCAGCACGGCATGTCCTTCGCCATTCGGCTGCAGCACGACGGTGAGGAGGAGGTCGGACGGGGCGAAACCGCGATCGATCAGCATCTTGCGCTTCAGCAGCGCGAAGTCTTCGCAATCGCCGACCGTGCGCGGATAGGCCCAACGCTCCTCGACGCCGTAAATGTCCTGGTCGGTCAGCGGCGTGATCGAGCTGTTGACCGTATAGTTGACGTCGAGCAGGGTCTTCCAGCTCGTTTCGGTGAGCTGGGCTGGGCCGCCATCCCGGCTCGCCGCAACGCATTCGCCGCCATAGGTCTTGCAGAATTCATAGTGGCCGATCGGCGGATTTGCCTTTCCGACGACCCGCATATTTGCCGGCAGTGCCATGGCCGGAAGCGCGAGAGCGCCGGACATTGCGATGGCCAAGAGTCCAATACCCAGAGTTCTTTTTGTTGTCATTGGTCGTCTCCCCGTGTTGAGGAGACAATGACAGGGAGATTTTGATCTCTCGCAAAATTGCGAAGTAAAAACCGAGGTTAAATCTAATCAAAACAAGGAAAAACGATAATAAAACAAGTATAAAATTGAAATTGTAATTTATTATATTTTGTCGAAAGTTTGGCTCGAATTTTAACGAATCGGCACAAGTGGGCTGGAGCGATATAGGATATAAGGCTCTGATCCAAAAGAGAAAAATAGAATATCGCGGGGCGCCGAGAGAGTGGTGGCCGGCGATGCGCGGGTTGCGGAATGGCCAGGAACCGACGCTTGTCGTGCGACCGGATTTGCGCCTCACGCAGCAAGAATGCGGAGCGAGGCGCGGATCGGGTCGGAAGGCCGATAAATTTATTTTCCGGACGACGTCTTTTTTTGGTCGGGCCGGGAGCAGCATGTCCTGGCGCTTCGCCACTCCGTGGCGATGGCCGGGCGGTGGAAACGCCCGGCGCCGCCATCCTGTCAGACGGAGCGCACCAGCATGTGCTTCTTCTTGCCGAGGGACAGCTTGATCACGCCGTCTGCGGTCATCTCACCCATGCCGATCGCCATGCGTTCGTCGCTGACGGCAGCATCGTTGATCTTCACGGCGCCGCCCTGGACATGACGGCGGGCTTCGCCGTTCGAGGCGGCAAGGCCCGCGCGCACGATCAGCGACAGGAGACCGATGCCGGCCTCGAGTTCGGCAGCTGGAATTTCAATCGACGGCAGGTTTTCCGAAAGCCCACCTTCCTCGAAGGTCTTGCGCGCGGTCTCCGCCGCCTGCTCGGCGGCTTCGCGACCGTGCAGCATGGCGGTGATCTCTGTCGCGAGGATCTTCTTCACCTCGTTGATCTCCGAACCGCCGAGGCTCGCCAAGCGGCCGATCTCAGCCATCGGCAGGGTGGTGTAGAGCTTGAGGAAGCGCGGAACGTCGGCATCCTCGGTATTGCGCCAGTACTGCCAGAAATCATAGGCCGAGAGCATGTCCGGATTGAGCCAGACAGCGCCGTTCACCGACTTGCCCATCTTGGCGCCCGACGACGTGGTCAGGAGCGGCGAGGTCAGCGCGTAGAGCTGCTGCGTGCCCATCCGATGGCCAAGGTCGATGCCGTTGATGATATTGCCCCACTGGTCGGAGCCGCCCATCTGCAGGCGGCAGTCGTAGCGCTTGGCCAGTTCGACGAAGTCGTAGGCCTGCAGGATCATGTAGTTGAACTCGAGGAAGGACAGCGACTGCTCGCGGTCGAGGCGCGTCTTGACGCTGTCGAAGGACAGCATGCGGTTGACCGAGAAGTGCCGGCCGACGTCGCGCAGGAATTCCAGATAGTTGAGCGAACGCAGCCATTCGGCATTGTTGATCATCAGGGCGCCGCCCTTGGGCCCCTTGTCGTAGTCCAGGTAATTGGCAAAGACGCGCTTGATCGAGGCAATGTTGCTCTCGATCGTCTCGACGGTCATCAACTGGCGGGCCTCTTCCTTGAACGAAGGGTCGCCGACCATGCCGGTGCCGCCGCCCATCAGCGAAATCGGCCGGTGGCCGGTGGCCTGGAACCAGTGTAGCATCATGATCTGGATAAGGCCGCCCGCATGCAGCGACGGCGCCGTGGGGTCGAAGCCGATATAGGCCGTCACGCTCTCCTTGGCGAGCAGGTCGTCGAGGCCGCTTTCATCGGAAATCTGATGAATGAAGCCGCGCTCTTGCATGGTGCGGAGGAAATCGGACTTGAACTTCGTCATGACCTTCAGGCCTTCTGGAATGTATCGGGAACGGGAATTTGCCGGCGGCTTTAGCATTGTTTTTTGAAATGTGCACCCGTTTCGGCCATGAATAACACTGATGACATTCATTCGAATCGATGGAGAGACCTTGTGGGTGGCAGGATGCGGGCGATCGGACTGATGAGCGGCACCTCGATGGACGGGATAGACGTCGCCATGCTGGAAACGGACGGCGAAAGCTTCGTCGAGCGAGGGCCATTTCTCATCATTCCCTATGATCCGGCCTTCCGTGATCGCCTGAAGCAGGGATTGGAAGACGCCAGGACGATGACCGAGCGCTCGGCGCGTCCGGGTTGTCTCGCTGAACTGGAGCACGACCTGACGCTTCGTCACGCGGGGGCGGTCAAGGCCTTCCTCGGTGCCCACAATCTATCGGCGGGTGAGATCGACGTGATCGGTTTTCACGGGCAGACCGTCCTGCATCGCCCGGACCAGCGGCTGACCGTGCAAATCGGCGATGGTGCGCTACTTGCGCGGGAAACCGGCATTGACGTGGTCCATGACATGCGTGCCAACGACATGGCGCATGGCGGGCAGGGCGCACCTCTGGTGCCCGCCTATCACGCGGCGCTCGCGGCCTCGCTCAAGCAGGCCGCCCGCCCGATCTGCTTCGTCAATATCGGCGGCATTTCCAACCTCACCTATATCGGTGCCGAGGGGGAAATCCTCGCCTTCGACAGCGGTCCGGGCAATGCGCTGATCGACCAGTGGGTGGAGGTCAATGCCGGCGTGCCTTTCGACCAGGGCGGCAGGATCGCTTCCGAGGGCCAGGTGCTCATGGATCTCGCCGAGCGCTATCTCGATCACCCCTTCTTCACCACCGACCAGCGCCGTTCGCTCGACCGCAGTGATTTTCGCCCGCCGCAATCGGATGAGGCGGGGCTGCACGACGGCGCCCGCACACTGGCCTATGTGACAGCCGCAGCCATTCTGCGTTCCGCGGGGCATTTGCCCCATGCGCCGCAAACCTACATCATCAGCGGCGGCGGGCGGCTCAACCGCACGATCATGGCCGACCTGACCGAGATCGCCGCGCGAAGCGGCGCGACCGTCCTGACGGCGGAAGAGGCCGGTTTCGACGGCGATGCGACGGAGGCCGAGGCCTGGGCCTATCTTGCCGTGCGCTCGCTGAAACGGCTGCCGCTTACCTTTCCGGGGACGACGGGGGTAAAGGCGCCGGTGGCAGGCGGTGTCCTGGCGCGTGCCGAGGCCCTATCGCCGTCAGCGGCCAAATAGCCTCGGCATGGTTTTGGCGAAGGTCGCGCCGTCTCTCAGGCCCACCTCAAAAGCGTGCCTGAGGCCGGCGGCGTCCGAAACCGTGAACTTGTTGACGCGGATGTCCTCGCTCGGACCGACTACGACGCGGTTGGGCGAGGCCAGCGGCAGGCGGCCGTAGCGCGTGGTCAAGAGCAGCGTCCGGCCGCCCGTCGCTTCGGTCTCTGCAAGCCGGATCGTTGGCGGATTGTCGACCAGCCCGCCGTCGAGATGGTCGCGTTCGGCGATGCGGCCTACCGGCATGAAGGGCGGCACCGACGAGGTTGCCATCATGGCGTCGACCAGATCGGCCGCGGACGAAAGCTCGTGCGTGGAGATCCAGGCGGGTGTCAGCCCCAGATAGCGGCCGGCCTTGGAATGGGCGCCGCCGGTCAGGCGTTTCTCGATCTGGTAGGCAGCGATCGAGCCGAGCGCCGCAAGTCCACCCGGCATCCAGCCCGGCGGGCGCGCCAGCTGGATCAGCATTGGCGGCGCGGCCTTGAGTGCCGCCAGTTCACCCTCACCGAACTGCTCTGCCAAGAACTGCCGGTATAGGCCGCCGACGACGAGCGGCGAACGGCGCTCCTTCAGCGCGGCCCAGTCGAAGTCCGGGATATTGCGTTCGGCGAAGCTGAAGGCCGCGTTGCGCACCCGCTCGCCGATACCGGCCAGGTTCATCGCGCAGTGATAGGCGCCCGCAGACACCGCCACATAATAGGATGGACGCTGCGGATAGCGCAGGTTCAGCGACAGGAAAAAGCCGCTCTGCCAGTAGCAGCGGTTTCCGCCGCCGGCAAAGCCGATCGCATCGAATGACAGGGCGTCGGGCATATTGGCAGGTCTGAGGACGTGTTGAAAAATCAGGTGACTATTGTTCAAGTCAGAACAATCTTGCCGTGCTTTGTCAACGCCGGTTGTGCCTATCCGGTCCCCCACAAGCAAAATCCGTGCAATAAAAAACGCCGGCCTTTTGACCGGCGTTCTCTATAATTGCATGACCGAGGCTCAGCGGATACGCTTGGCGGCCGGTTCCGGGACCAGTTCGCCTTCGAGGCGACGGTCGAGATAGTCCTCGCATTCGGCCATCAGCGTTTCCGTCTGGCCGGAAAAGAAGTGGTTGGCGCCGGGCAGCGTCTTCTGGGTGATCAGGATGCCCTTCTGCGTCTTCAGCTTGTCGACAAGGCCCTGGACGTCCTTTTCCGGCGCGACCTTGTCGGCGTCGCCATGGATGATCAGGCCGGACGACGGGCAGGGGGCGAGGAAGGAGAAGTCATAGGTGTTGGGCTGCGGCGCGATCGAGATGAAGCCCTCGATCTCCGGCCGGCGCATCAGGAGCTGCATACCGATCCAGGCGCCGAAATTATAGCCGGCGACCCAGCAGCTCTTCGAATCGGGATGCAGGCTCTGCACCCAGTCGAGCGCGGAAGCCGCATCCGACAGTTCGCCCGCGCCGTGGTCGAATTCGCCCTGGCTGCGGCCGATGCCGCGGAAGTTGAAGCGCAGCGTCGTGAAGCCGCGCTTCTGGAACATGTAGAAGAGCTGGTAGACGATCTGGTTGTTCATCGTGCCGCCGAACTGCGGATGCGGATGCAGGATGATCGCGATCGGCGCGCTTTTCTCCTTGGACGGCTGGTACCGTCCTTCGAGGCGGCCCGCCGGGCCGTTGAAAATCACTTCAGGCATTGGGTCTCCGGTCCGTGCAAATTTCTGTGGTTCCTGGACAAGCATTTCCTGTCAGCTGACTTGACGAAGTCAGTCAACTTTCATAAAACCCAGTTTAGAATTGTTCGAAACTGGGTGGCTGTCCATCCAAGGTCGAAGGTGTCATAGGACAAGCCCGACGGAAATTTCAAGGAAAATGCGCTTGCTGGCTGCCAGCGGGCGCGACACGGACCCGATATGGCCAAGGAGCGCATCTATCTCGACTGGAATGCCACCGCCCCCCTGATGGAGGCGGCGCGCTCCGTCATGCTCGATGCACTTGCTCTGACGGGCAACCCCAATTCCGTGCATGCAGAGGGTCGCGCCGCCAGGGCCGTCATCGAGACGGCCCGCCGCGAGGTCGCAGCGCTTGTCGGTGCCACGCCGGCGAACGTCGTCTTCACCGCCGGTGCGACCGAAGCCGCCAATCTGGTGCTGACGCCGTCCTACAGGATGGGAAAGGCGCCGTTGCCGATCGGCCGGCTCCATGTTTCGGCGATCGAGCATCCGGCTGTGCGCGAGGGTGGCCGATTCGCGCCTGAACAGATCGGCGAGATTCCGGTGACCTCTGCCGGGTTGACGGATCTCGAAGCGCTGGAGCGGCTTCTTTCCGCCCATGACGCCTCGACGGGGCTGCCGCTGGTGGCGGTGATGGCGGTCAACAACGAGACCGGCATCATCCAACCGATCCGGGAGGTCGCCGCGATCGTACATAGACGCGGTGGCCTGCTGCTGGTCGATGCGGTGCAGGCGGCCGGGCGAATTCCGCTCGATCTGCCGGAGATCGGTGCCGACTTCCTCATTCTTTCGGCCCACAAGCTGGGTGGACCGAAGGGGGCCGGCGCGCTGATCGCCCGCGGCGAAACCCTGATGCCCGCGCCGTTGATCCGTGGCGGCGGCCAGGAGAAGGGCCACCGGGCGGGGACGGAGAATGTCGCAGCGATCGCCGGCTTCGGCGCGGTTGCCGCCTGGGCACGAACCGGGTTCGAGGCCAGAAATGCGGCAATCGGCGCCTTGCGCGACCGATTGGAGCAAGGCATGCGGAGCGCGGCGCCGGATCTCGTCATTCATGGCGAGACTGTCGGGCGGGTCGCCAATACGAGTTTCTTCACCCTGCCGGGTCTGAAGGCGGAAACCGGCCAGATCGCCTTCGATCTGGAGGGGGTTGCGCTCTCTGCGGGGGCCGCCTGTTCGTCCGGCAAACTCGGCGCCAGCCATGTGCTGACCGCCATGGGGCAGGACGCCAAGACGGGCGCCTTGCGCATCTCGCTCGGGGCGACGACGACGAAAGACGATATCGACCGCACGGTCGAGATATTTGCGAAGATCGCGGGGCGCCGGAAAATCTCCGGCGAAGCCGCATGAAAGACCGGGAAAAATTGGCAATAACCATTTTTCTCCTTGCCGCGAGGGTGAAAAACACGCCTCTGGCAACTACATAAGTGCGGGTTTCCGCTCAATACGTTGACAAGCTGCCGGCCTTTGATCCGGCAAGATTGGAGAACGCGAATGGCTGCTGTGCAGGAAACGATCGATCAGGTGCGCCAGATCGATGTGGACCAGTACAAATACGGTTTCGAGACGATGATCGAAGTCGACAAGGCTCCCAAGGGCTTGTCGGAAGACATTATCCGCTTCATTTCCGCAAAGAAGAACGAACCGGACTGGATGCTCCAGTGGCGGCTCGACGCCTACAAGCGTTGGCTCACCATGGAAGAGCCGACATGGGCGCGCGTCAATTATCCGAAGATCGACTTCAACGACCTCTATTATTATGCCGCGCCGAAGAGCACGACCGGCCCGACTTCGATCGACGAGGTGGATCCGGAACTGCTGAAGGTCTATGAGAAGCTCGGCATTCCGCTGCGCGAGCAGGAGATCCTGGCCGGCGTGCAGACCTCCAAGATCGCCGTCGACGCCGTGTTCGACAGCGTCTCGGTCGTCACCACCTTCAAGGAAGAGCTGAAGAAGGCCGGCGTCATCTTCATGTCGATCTCGGAGGCGATCCGCGAGCATCCCGAGCTGGTGCAGAAATATCTCGGCTCGGTCGTGCCGGTCACCGACAACTATTATGCGACGCTGAATACCGCGGTCTTCACCGACGGTTCCTTCGTCTTCGTGCCGAAGGGCGTTCGCTGCCCGATGGAACTGTCGACCTATTTCCGCATCAACGAGAAGAACACCGGCCAGTTCGAGCGCACGCTGATCATCGCCGAGGAAGGGGCTTACGTCTCCTATCTCGAGGGCTGCACCGCGCCGCAGCGCGACGAGAACCAGCTGCACGCCGCCGTGGTCGAACTGGTGGCGCTGGACGATGCCGAGATCAAGTATTCCACCGTCCAGAACTGGTATCCGGGCGACAAGGACGGCAAAGGCGGCATCTACAACTTCGTCACCAAGCGGGGCGATTGCCGCGGCAAGAATTCCAAGATTTCCTGGACCCAGGTCGAGACCGGTTCGGCGATCACCTGGAAATATCCGTCCTGCATACTGCGCGGCGACGGTTCGCGCGGCGAGTTCTACTCGATCGCCGTGTCGAACGGCCACCAGCAGATCGACAGTGGCACCAAGATGATCCATCTCGGCAAGAACACGTCGAGCCGCATCATCTCCAAGGGCATTTCCGCCGGCTTCTCCAACAACACCTATCGCGGCCAGGTTTCGGCCCACCGCAAGGCGGAGAATGCGCGCAACTTTACCCAGTGCGACAGTCTTCTGATCGGCGACAAGTGCGGCGCGCATACCGTGCCCTATATCGAGGCGAAGAACTCGACGGCGCAGTTCGAGCACGAGGCGACCACCTCGAAGATCTCCGAGGACCAGCTGTTCTACTGCCTGCAGCGCGGCATTCCGCAGGAAGCGGCGATCGCCCTGATCGTCAACGGCTTCGTCCGTGAGGTCATTCAGGAACTGCCGATGGAATTTGCCGTCGAAGCGCAGAAGCTGATCGGCATCTCGCTCGAGGGGAGCGTGGGGTGATGGATGCTGTCGGCCTGATTTACTACGCTTTGGTGTGCGGCGGAATTGCCGTCTTCGCCCCGAATGTACCGAACAGGCTGGCACGTGCGGTCGTGGGACTAGGTGCGGGAGCAATCTCTGCCTTCGTTTTTCCCTTCATCCGCGCCCTCTTTGGAAATTGAACATACGACGTGCGCTGAGCTTGCTCGCGCGTTGAGAGACAGGAAGAACATTATGCTTGAAATCAGAAACCTCCACGCCCGCATCGCCGAAGACGGCACCGAAATCATCCGTGGCCTGAACCTGACGGTCAAGGCCGGCGAAGTGGCTGCCATCATGGGCCCGAACGGCTCGGGCAAGTCGACGCTCTCCTACATCCTGTCCGGCCGCGAAGACTATGAAGTCACCGAGGGCGACATTCTCTACAATGGCGAGAGCATTCTGGAACTCGACGCCGCCGAGCGCGCCGCCAAGGGCATCTTCCTCGCCTTCCAGTACCCGGTCGAAATCCCGGGCGTCGCTACCATGCAGTTCCTCAAGGTGGCGATGAACGAGCAGCGCAAGGCCCGCGGCGAAGCTGAACTGACGACCCCGGATTTCATGCGCCGGGTCAAGCAAGCGGCGGCCGAGCTGAAGATCAACCCGGACATGCTGAAGCGGCCGCTCAATGTCGGCTTCTCCGGCGGCGAGAAGAAGCGTGCCGAAATCCTGCAGATGGCGCTCTTGGAGCCTAAGCTCTGCGTGCTTGACGAGACCGATTCGGGCCTCGATATCGACGCCCTGAAGATCGTTGCCGACGGCGTCAACGCGCTGAAGTCGCCGGATCGCGCCGTTATCGTCATCACCCACTACCAGCGCCTGCTCGACTACATCGTCCCGGACACCGTCCACGTCCTCTACAAGGGCCAGATCATCAAGACCGGCGACAAGAGCCTGGCGCTCGACCTCGAAGCCAACGGCTATGCCGACATCATCGGAGAAGCGGCCTGATCGGCCGGAAAGGAGTTCCGACGATGACACTGCAAGCAGCGAACCGTCTGACGGCGGCCGAAACCCAGTTGATCGAGGCTTATACGAACCAGATCGGCGGGCTGCCGGGCGATGGCGACGTGCTCGTCGCCCGTGACCGCCTGTTCGACGAACTGAAGCGGGCCGGCCTGCCGACCCGCCGCATCGAGGCCTGGCACTATACCGACCTCAAGGCGCTGATGCGCGGTGTCCCGGCCCTCGACCTGTCCGCCACCGCCACCGTGGTGGCACCGGTCGTTGCCGGCGCCACCGTGCTGTCCCTCGTGCAGGGCAGGGCCGACCTTGGCCCGATGCCGGACGGCGTCCAGGCGACCGCCTATCGCGACAGCCTGGCGAACGGTTCCGCTGCCGCCAAGCTTTTCGCCCGCGATGGCGATGATACGATCGGCCGTCTGAACGGCAGCTTCGTGCGCGACGGCATCGAACTGCACATCGAAGACGGCGCCAGCCTTGACGCGCCGATCGAGTTGCAGAGCGTTCATTCCTGCGGCCCGGTGCATGTCCGGTTTCCCGCCCGCTTCGGCAAGGAAAGCCGCGCGACGGTAATCGAGCGCCATCTGGGCAATGGCGCAGGGGCAAGCCTCGTCTCCAGCGTCGCCGATCTGAAGATCGACGACGGCGCGGAGGTCACCTGGATCATCCTGCAGACTGAAGGTCCGGACGATACCCATCTCGGCCAGATCAAGGTCGAACTCGGCGCCAATGCCCAGTTCCGCCTTTTCGTCGTCAAGGCCGGCGGCAAGCTGGTGCGCCAGGAAATCCACCTTCGCACGGCCGGTGAAGGCTCGGACTTCAAGCTGCGCGCCGTCAACCTGCTCGGTGGCGAGACCCACACCGACCTGACCATGACGCTCGGCCACGACGTGCCGAACACAACGTCGACGGAAATCGTCCGCAGCGTCGTGTTCGACCGCGCCAAAGGCGTGTTCCAGGGCATGATCCGCGTCGCGCCGGACGCCCAGAAGACCGATGCCCGCATGGCTTGCAACACGCTGCTGATGTCGGACGACGGCGAGTTCTCGGTGAAGCCCGAACTCGAGATTTTTGCCGACGACGTGCAGTGCGCCCATGGCGCGACGGTCACCGACATCGATCACAATCACCTCTACTACCTGATGGCGCGCGGCATTCCGGAAAAGAAGGCGCGCGGCCTGCTGATCAATGCCTTCGTGGCGGAAGTGGTCGAGGAACTGGAAGACGAGGCGCTGGTCGAGGCGCTGGAAGGGATCATCACCGACTGGCTGGACAATCATGGCTGATCATCTCACCGCCCAGACCGGATATGACGTCGCGGCGGTGCGCCGCGACTTCCCGATCCTGTCGCGCGAAGTCTATGGCAAGCCACTCGTTTATCTCGACAACGCCGCCTCTGCGCAGAAGCCGCGACAGGTGATCGACGCCATCAGCCACGCCTATTCAAACGAATATGCCAACGTTCACCGCGGCCTGCACTTCCTGTCGAATGCCGCGACGGATGCCTATGAAGGCGCGCGCGAAAAGGTGCGCCGTTTCCTCAATGCCGGTTCGGTCGACGAGCTGGTCTTCACCAAGTCTTCGACCGAGGCGATCAACACGGTCGCCTATGGCTGGGGCATGACCCATATCGGCGAAGGCGACGAGATCGTCCTGTCGATCATGGAGCACCATTCCAACATCGTGCCGTGGCATTTCCTGCGCGAGCGCAAGGGCGCGAAGCTCGTCTGGGCGCCGGTCACCGACGACGGCGCCTTCGACCTCGAAGCCTTCGAGAAATGCCTGACCGAGCGCACCAAGCTCGTCGCCATCACGCATATGTCCAACGCGCTCGGCACGGTCGTGCCGATCAAGGACGTCTGCCGGATCGCCCATGCACGCGGCATTCCGGTCATGGTCGACGGATCCCAGGGCGCGGTCCACATGCCGGTCGATGTCCAGGATCTGGATTGCGACTGGTATGCGATCACCGGCCACAAGCTCTACGGCCCGTCGGGCATCGGCGTGCTCTACGGCAAGATGGACCGTTTGAAGGCCATGCAGCCCTTCATGGGCGGCGGCGAGATGATCGTCGAGGTGACCGAAGACACCGTCACCTACAACGACCCGCCGCACCGCTTCGAAGCCGGCACACCGCCGATCGTCCAGGCGATCGGCCTCGGCTATGCGCTCGACTATATCGAAGGCCTCGGCCGCGAGGCGATCGCCGCCCATGAGGAAAGCCTGCGCGCCTATGCCCATGAACGCCTCTCGGCGATCAATTCGCTCCGGATTATCGGCAATGCGCCGGGCAAGGGGGCGATCTTCTCGTTCGAGCTCGGCGGCATCCATGCACATGACGTGTCGATGCTGATCGACCGTCGCGGCGTCGCCGTACGTGCCGGTACCCATTGCGCCCAGCCGTTGCTTGCCCGTTTCGGGGTCACCTCGACCTGCCGGGCCTCCTTCGGTCTTTACAACACCCGTGCGGAAGTCGATGCGCTCGCAGATGCGCTCGACCATGCCCGCACTTTCTTCGCGTAAGGAAACGTCGATGAGCGTCAACGAAAGCGAGCAGAAGCCGGACGTCCGCGAAGGGATCGTCCATACCGCCATTCCGGCCGACGAAGTGGCGCGCCTCAGCGACGACATCATTGCCGCGCTGAAGACGGTCTACGACCCGGAAATTCCGGCCGACATCTTCGAACTCGGGCTGATCTACAAGATCGACATCGACGACGACCGCATGGTCAAGATCATGATGACGCTGACGGCCCCCGGCTGCCCGGTGGCCGGCGAGATGCCGGGCTGGGTGGAGAATGCCGTCAGCGCCGTGGAAGGTGTCTCCGGCGTCGAGGTCGAGATGACCTTCGATCCGCCATGGACGCCGGACCGCATGTCGGAAGAAGCCCAGGTCGCCATCGGCTGGTATTGATAGAAGCCAAGTCGCCCACTACATTTACATGACTCGAAGCGCCGGGCCTTGAACCCGGTCGTGACAGGAGAACGAGATGGGCTTTCAGGTGATGACCATGACGGATGCGGCTGCCGCCCGCGTTCGTGCGATCGTCGAAAATTCCGGTCCGGACGCCAAGGGCGTCCGCGTCGGCATCAAGAAAGGCGGCTGCGCCGGGATGGAATACACCATCGACCTGGTGCGGGAGCCGAACCCGAAGGACGACATGATCGAGCACGATGGCGCCAGCGTCTGGGTCGAGCCCTCGGCCGTGCTCTACCTGCTCGGAACTCGGATGGATTTCGAGACGACCACGTTGCGCTCGGGCTTCACCTTCACCAACCCCAACCAGACGTCGGCCTGCGGCTGTGGCGAATCAGTCGAGCTGAAGGCGGCAGACCTGGCCGAACTCGCGCGCCAGAAGCAGGAAACGGCGCTCGCCGGCTAGGCGCTCCGCAGATCGAGCATTGTCTGAAAAGGGCCCGGTTACCGACCGGGCCATTTATTTTGCGGGGATCCTCCGCAGTTACCGCAATAAACGCGGCGAAAGTGCTGCGCTCTGCAAAATATGTTGAATTGCATGAGGTGGCCGCCTATATTGCGGCAATGGATACAGTCGACAAGAAAATCACCGCTCTGCTCGCCGAAGACGCTCGCCGCTCGCTCGCCGATATAGGCGAGGCCGTGGGGTTGTCGCCGTCGGCCGTCAACGAACGCATCCGCCGTCTCAACGCCTCGGGCGCGATCAAGCGCTTTACCGTCGATGCCGATCACGCAGCGCTCGGGCTCGGCGTGACTGCCTTCGTTCTGGTGGGGCTCGACTACGATGCCGGGGAGGAGGCCTTCAAGGCCTTCGCCGCCGCGCATCCTTCCGTTGCGGAATGCCATCACGTAACGGGAGGCTGGTCCTACCTGCTCAAGGTCCGCCTGGCCGATCTCGGCGGCGTCGAGCGTTTCCTCGGCGAATTGAAGGCACAGCACTTCCTCGCCCGCAGCGAGACCATGATCGCGCTGTCGACCGCCGTCGAGCGCTGCTTCACCCCGGCGGAGGTCTGAAGGATGAGCCTTTTTCTGTTCGGCAAGGGCATCCTGCTCGGCCTCGCCATCGCCGCCCCGCTGGGGCCGATCGGCGCGCTCTGCATCTCCCGCACGCTGGAGCGCGGCTTCTGGGCGGGTGTCGCCGGTGGTCTCGGCACCGCGCTCGCCGACGGCGCCTATGCGCTGATGGCGGCTGCGGGTTTTGCCGCCTTCGCCTTGCTGCTCGACACGATCTCCGTGCCGCTGCAGATCTTCGGCGGCCTGTTCCTTCTGTGGCTGGGCTGGAAGAGCTTTCGGCCAAGGCCGCCGGCCACCGCCGCCCGGGTGGGCGCGCGAGACCTGTTGAGCACCACCGGCGCGACCTTCCTGCTGACCATCACCAACCCCGCCACAATCCTCTCCTTCGCCGCGATCTTCGCCGGGCTCGGGCTGGCCTCGCAAGGCGACGGTTGGTCGGCAGCAGCGCTGGTGGCCGGCGTCTTCGCCGGCTCCATGCTCTGGTGGGTCTTCCTCTCGGGCACGGTGGCGCTGCTGCATCACCGCCTGCCGGACAGTTTTGCCCTCTGGGTGTCGCGGATCTCCGGCGTGGTGCTGATCGGCTTCGGGCTGGTGGCGATCGGCATGGGGGCGAGGGCGCTGGCCGGCTAGGCCATGGGTCGCCCTGCTTCGCGACGTCCTTGATACGGAATAAGGCTGGCCGATCAATCGCGCTTGATGCTCAGCAGCACGTCCCACATGTCGGCGCCGGTCTCGAACGCGGAAGCATTGGCCTTGAAGCCGATCTCGCTTTCGATCAGCGATACCACTTCCTGCGCCGGATCGACATTCGATCCCGCGTCGAAGGTGGCGGCACCCGAGGGCGACACGGAGGCCCTGACGCCGCCGGCGTCTCCGCTGTAGAAATCGGTCTCCAGTCGGTCGTAGCGCGGCGTCATCGCATTGGCGATATTGTTGGCAGTCGCCGTCGCACGCGTCTGCTGGGCCTGCATGCCCGAGAGCTTAATACCCATGACGGCGGAAAGGCTCATTGTCGTGTCCTGCGCTTGTGGAGTTCAAGCCTCGAAGTATAGGCGTCGCTCGTGAGCGAAGGCTGAAGTTCTATGGTTCCTTATGGATTGACCCGGTGAGCGACGGTGATCCGTTCTGGCACAAGGCAGGATTGCTTGCCTTCACAGTACTTGGCGACTGGGCCGGCCGCACGAGGTGACGAAAAAAACCGGCGCACTGCGCCGGCTTTCATAGGCTGTCTTTGATGGCTGTTACTCAACGATCTGGATGATCTGACGGGTCTGGGGGTCGACGATCACGCGGCGTTCGTTGACCACCGTGTAGGAATAATTGTCATAGCCGTCCACCGGGTAGAGTTCGACCGGGTCGTCGATCACGCGGCCGATCAGGACATCGCCCTCGTAGGGCACGGAGCGCACTTCGCGCTGCATGACATAGGTCTGGACCGGTGCCGGAACCACGACCGTGGACTGCGTGACGACCGGGTCCTGGCGGATGATGACGGTCTCCTGCGCGTGGGCCGACGCGGACAGCGTCATCAGTGCCGCTGTACCGGCGAGGATAAGGGTCTTGCGCATGTCAGTTCTCCTGTGTTGAACAGGATGAAAACGGGCGTCGACCCATTCCGTTCCATCACAGGATTTTTCCACGTCTCTCGATAAATGAAGAGCGCCGCCAAGGGCGGCGCTCCTGTGGTGCATTTTGAGCGGCTTACTCCGCCGCCTCGGCATATTCGCTCATCGGCGGGCAGGTGCAGATGAGGTTGCGGTCGCCGTAGACATTGTCGACGCGGTTGACCGAGGACCAGTACTTGTCGACCCTGAACGCGCCGGGCGGGAAGCAGGCCTGTTCGCGCGTGTAGGGACGGTTCCACTCGCCGACCAGGTCTTCGACCGTGTGCGGCGCGTTCTTCAGCGGGTTGTCGGTCTTGTCCATGCGGCCTTCCTCGATGTCGCGGGCTTCCTCGCGGATCGCCAGCATGGCATCGCAGAATCGGTCGATCTCGGCCTTGGTTTCCGATTCCGTCGGCTCGATCATCAGCGTGCCGGCAACCGGCCAGCTCATGGTCGGCGCATGGAAGCCGCAGTCGATCAGGCGCTTGGCCACGTCGTCGACCGTGACGCCGGAGCTTTCGGCGAGCGGTCGGGTGTCGATGATGCACTCGTGCGCCACGCGGCCGGCCTCGGACTTGTAGAGCACCTCATAGGCGCCGGTCAGCCGGGCTGCGATGTAGTTGGCGTTGAGAATCGCCACCTTGGTCGCCTGGGTCAGCCCTTCCCCACCCATCATCAGGCAGTAGGACCAGCTGATCGGCAGGATCGACGGCGAGCCGTAGGGCGCCGCCGAAACCGCACCCGGACGGCCGTCGGTCGCCACATGGCCCGGCAGGAAGGGCGCCAGATGCGCCTTGACGCCGATCGGTCCCATGCCCGGACCGCCGCCGCCATGCGGGATGCAGAAGGTCTTGTGCAGGTTGAGGTGGGAAACGTCGGAGCCGATGTCGCCGGGGCGGGCAAGGCCGACCATGGCGTTCATGTTGGCGCCGTCGAGATAGACCTGGCCGCCATGGGCGTGGGTGATCTCGCAGATCTCCCGCACCGTCTCCTCGAACACGCCATGCGTCGAGGGGTAGGTGACCATGCAGCAGGACAGCGTGTCGGCATACTGCTCGGCCTTGGCGCGGAAGTCGTCGAGATCGACGTCGCCGTTGTCGCGGGCCTTGACCGGCACGACCGTCATGCCGGCCATCTGGGCCGAGGCCGGGTTGGTGCCGTGCGCCGAGGTCGGGATGAGGCAGATCGTGCGGTGCGTGTCGCCGTGCGACAGATGATAGTTGCGGATGGTCAGCAGGCCCGCATATTCCCCCTGCGCGCCCGAGTTCGGCTGCATCGAGATCGCGTCATAGCCGGTCACCGAGCAGAGCTTTTCCGACAGATCGTCGATCATTTCCTTGTAGCCGAGTGCCTGGTCGGCCGGGGCGAAGGGATGGATCTCGGAGAACTCCGGCCAGGTGATCGGCAGCATTTCCGCCGTCGCATTGAGCTTCATCGTGCAGGAGCCGAGCGGGATCATCGCCCGGTCGAGCGCGAGGTCGCGGTCGGACAGCCGGCGGATATAGCGGGTCATCTCGCTTTCGGCGCGGTTCATGTGGAAGATCGGATGCGTCAGGTAATCGCTGGTGCGCAGCAGATCCTTGGGCAGGCGATAGCCGGTCTCGAACTCGGCGACGGCGAAGTTGCCGCCGAAGGCGCGCCAGACGGCTTCGAGCGTCGCCGGACGGCTGCGTTCGTCCAGGCTGATGCCGATCCGCGTTTCGCCGATCTTGCGCAGGTTGACGCCTTCGGCAACGGCTGCCCGCAAAATCAGCCCCTGCATGTGGCCGACCTCGACGGTGATGGTGTCGAAGAAGGTTTCCGGTTCCACCGTGTAACCGAGCTTTTCCAGCCCCTTGGCGGTCAGAACGGCCTTCTGGTGCACCTGCTGGGCGATCGCCTTGATGCCCTTGGGCCCGTGGAAGACGGCATACATCGAGGCCATGACGGCGAGTAGCACCTGCGCGGTGCAGATGTTCGACGTCGCCTTTTCGCGGCGGATATGCTGTTCGCGGGTCTGCAGCGACAGGCGGTAGGCGCGGTTGCCGCGGGCATCGACCGAAACGCCGACGAGACGGCCGGGCATGGAGCGCTTGATGGCATCCTTGACCGCCATATAGGCGGCGTGCGGGCCGCCATATCCGACCGGAACGCCGAAGCGCTGGGTCGAGCCGATGGCGATGTCGGCGCCCATTTCGCCGGGAGACTTGAGCAGCGTCAGCGCCAGGATGTCGGCGGCGACCGCGGCGATCGCGCCGGTCTGGTGCAAACGGGCGATCAGGCCGGAGAAGTCATGGATCTGGCCATGCGTGCCGGGATACTGGAAGATCGCCCCGAATACGTCGACCGGATCGAGATCGGTGAACGGATTGCCGACGATGATCTGCCAGCCGAGCGGCTCGGCGCGGGTCTGGATGACGGCGATGGTCTGCGGATGGCAGCCCTCGTCGACGAAGAAAGCCTTGGCCTTCGATTTCGACACGCGTTCGGCCAGCGCCATGGCCTCGGCTGCGGCAGTCGCCTCGTCGAGCAGCGAGGCGTTGGCCACGTCGAGCCCGGTCAGGTCGCAGACCATGGTCTGGTAGTTGAGCAGCGCTTCCAGGCGGCCCTGGGAGATTTCCGGCTGGTAGGGCGTATAGGCCGTGTACCAGGCAGGGTTTTCCAGGATGTTGCGCTGGATGACCGGCGGCGTGATCGTGCCGTAATAGCCCTGGCCGATCAGCGAGACGAGCGCCTTGTTCTTGTTGGCGGTCTCGCGCAGTTTGTCGAGCGCCTCGCGCTCGGTCATGGCGGTTTCCCAGGTGAGGGGAACCTTCTGGCGGATCGATGAGGGTACGGTGGCATCGATCAGCGCGTCGAGGGTCTTGTAGCCGACGACCTTCAGCATTTCGTCCATTTCGGCCGGCGAGGGGCCGATATGGCGCCGATTGGCGAAATCATAGGGCTGGTAGTCGGTGAACTGGAATTCTGTGGGCGTGCTCATGCGATCAACTCTTTGTAGGCGGCTTCGTCGAGGAGGCCGTCCATGTCGGCGACGCTCTTCAGCTTGAGCTTGAAGAACCAGCCGGCCCCTTGAGGGTCGGAGTTGACGAGCGACGGATCGTCGACGATCGCCTGGTTGATCTCGGTGATCTCGCCGTCGAGCGGACAATAGACTTCCGAGGCCGCCTTGACGGATTCGACGGTGGCGGCATCCGCGCCCTTGTCGAAGGTTGCGCCGACTTCCGGCAGTTCGACGAAGACCAGGTCGCCCAGCTGTTCGGCGGCGTGGGTGGTGATGCCGACGGTGGCAACGTCGCCCTCAAGCTTCAGCCATTCGTGTTCGGCGGTGAATTTCAGCATGTGATGTTCCTCTCTTGGTGTGGTGCGAGCGATTTGCCCCTCACCCTGACCCTCTCCCCGCAGGCGGGGAGAGGGGATCGGGCAGGCGTTTGCGGCATGCGTCCTTCTCCCCGTCAGGACGGGGAGAAGGTGGCGGCAGCCGGATGAGGGGCAATCTCGGTCATGGGGTCAGCGTTTGTAGGTCGGGGTAACGAAGGGCATCGCCGCGACGGTCACTGGCAGGTATTTGCCGCGCACTTCCGCATAGATCTGCGTGCCGGGCTCGGCATGGCTGGCGGCGACATAGCCCATGGCGACGGGGCCTTCGACACTCGGGCCGAAACCGCCGGACGTCACTTCGCCCAGTTCCGTCTTGCCCTCGGCATCCGCATAGAGCTTGGCATGGCCGCGCACCGGCGCCTTGCCTTCGGGCTTCAGGCCGACGCGGCGCCGGTTGGTGCCGTTTTCCAGTTCGGACAGGATGCGATCGGCGCCGGGAAAGCCGCCGGCGCGGGCGCCGCCGCTGCGGCGAACCTTCTGTATCGCCCATTCAAGGCCGGCCTCGATCGGCGAGGTCGTGGTGTCGATGTCGTTGCCGTAGAGACAAAGCCCGGCTTCCAGCCGCAGCGAATCACGGGCGCCAAGGCCGATCGGCTCGCAGTCCGGATGATCGAGCAGGATGCGCGCCAACTCCTCGGCCTTGTCGGCCGGGACGGAGATTTCGAATCCGTCTTCTCCGGAATAGCCGGAGCGGGAGACGATGGCCGGAATGTCGTGCAGCGCGACCTCGCGCACGTCCATGAACTTCATCGCGTAGAGCCCCGCCCAGAGCTCGGTCAGCACCTTCTCGGCCTTCGGCCCCTGGAGCGCCAGAAGTGCCCGGTCCTCCAGATAGGTGATGTCGACCCGGTCGGCGATATGCTTCCTCATATGGGCGATGTCGGCCTGCTTGCAGCCGGCGTTGACGACGACCAACAAATGGTCGCCGCGATTGGCAAACATCAGGTCGTCGAGAATGCAGCCGTTCTCGTCGGTGAAGAAGCCATAGCGCTGCCGGCCTTCCTTCAGGCCGAGAATGTCGACCGGCACCAGCGTTTCGAGCGCAAGCGCCGCATCCTCGTAATTGCCGGACTTGGCGCGGATCTCCACCTGGCCCATGTGCGAAACGTCGAACAGGCCGCACTTGGCCCGGGTGTGGAGGTGTTCCTTCAAGACGCCGGCGGGGTATTGCACAGGCATGTCATAGCCGGCAAACGGCACCATGCGCGCACCGAGTTCGATATGTAGGTCGTGAAGCGGGGTCTTCAGGAGTTCGGCGGACTGGTCCAAGGGGCGTCTCCGTCTTTGGCGCAGGCGCGCCGGCTCAAGGTCGTGGCACGATTGTGCCGGTGTCATGAGCCCCCTCTGTCCGTTTGCCTGAGATTGTTATCCCTTCGGCGCACCCTTCCGTTGGGGAAGGTTTCTCTCCAGAGTTCAAGTCGACGCCCTGCGGTCCTTTTGCCTGAGAGTTTCCGGGGCGGTTGCTCCTTCGGCACCGGAGTGAACCGGTTTCTCCCTGCAGGGATGCGGCAATTATCGGGCAGGACGGTCGCTTGGCAAGAGGCAAAGGTCGCCCGAGAACAAATAATTGTCGCTGCCGCTTCATGTATGCGTTCGCGCAAGCGGCGCGTCCGGCCGGTCGCCACTGTTTGCGAAGGATCAAAGACGTGGTGGCGCCAATCCGCGACAAGGGGGCGCCCGTAAACACGAGGGCTTTGATTTCCGGCCGAAAGCCGCTAAGGAATCGCCTCGTTCGGAGGAATGCAATGTCGAAGGTACAGTTGATGAGGGGCGGTGTGCTGCGCATTCTTTGCGCATTCGCTCTTCTGTCGCTTTCCTTCGCCCACAAGCCGCCGCAGGTCATGGCCGCCGCCTATGCGACGATGTCGCTGCAGTTGCCGGATGGCACCTATGCCGACATGTGCGTCGGCGATGCGGCGACCAAGCATCCGATGGTGCGCCAGTTCTGCGAAGCATGTCTGCTGGCCTCCTCGGCATTGTTGCCGCTACCGGATGAGGGAGCCTGGCTCCTGACCAGCTTCACTTCGCTGGAGAATCAGCTGGGGGAGTCGCGAAACCCTCCTGAACGCCGTACCAGTCTGCGCCAGCGAGCGCGTGCTCCTCCTGCCATTGCCTGATTTTGCACCTTCGCCTTCAAGTGAAATCAAGCAAGTCGCGGAAGATCGTGGCCGTGGAAGTCCACGCACGAAACCGCTGGAGAACGAAAATGAACGTATTCAGAACTCTCACCCTCGTCGCCCTCTTTGCGTCCGCTGCCGTCGCGCAGATGGAGGGCCATCAGATGCAAGGCCACGGCCCGATGGATGGCACGGGCATGGTTGGCGCCAATCCCGGAACGATGCAGGTCGTCAAGGTCGGCGACATCGAACTCATGGCGGGCTACACCCGAGCCATGCTGCCGAACCAGCCCGTCGGCGGCGGTTTCATCACCATCAAGAACACCGGTTCGGCCGATGACGTGCTGATCGCCGCCGAATCTCCGGCTTCCGGCCGCGTTGAACTGCATGAAATGGCCGTGGTGAACGATGTCATGACCATGCGGCAGCTGAAGGGCGGAATTCCGGTCCCGGCCGGTGAGACGGTCGAGCTCAAGCCGGGTGGCCTGCACTTGATGTTCATGGACGTGAAGGAGCCTTTTGTCGAAGGTGGCCAGGTCTCCGTGAAGCTGACCTTCGAAAAGGCCGGGACAGTCGACGTCGTTCTGCCAATCGGGCCGGTCAAGGGCATGTAATGCAGGCAGGAATACCGAAAGGGCCGCGGCGGTTTTCCGCCGTGGCCCCTTTCGTGTGGTAGCTTGTCTCCGATACGGCCTCAGGCGGCCGAGTTTTTGTAGGCCTCGAGCGTGTCCTTGAGACTGGCCTGGGCAAGGTTCTTCTGGCTCGCGGTCAGGAAGTAGAGCGCTAGCGCCGGCGGCTGCACGATATTGACGAGCGCCCTGAGCTGGAAGTCCTCGCTGGTGGCGGCCTTCTCGGCGAGCAGGCGGGTGCTCTCCTCGACAAAGGCGTTGCGCGAGGTCCGTTGCGGCGGTTTGGAATTCTCCATCGCATAGGCGGCTGTCGTGGCCGAGACTGTGACGACCTGGGTCATTGGCTTCACCAATCCATTATTTGATCGAGCGATGCTACACCATGCGTGTCTCCGCTTCTTTAAATCGAAAGGTCTAGTTTTACTAAAATATTATGAGGCGATGCGATATTGTTCAGTGTTGAATTATTACGTGCAGCAGGCCCCCGGAACCCGCCGATGCGCTTGCAATTGCGGTGCGATCTGTCATTTTCCAGCTGAATTTGCGCTCGTCGCAATTGTTCTGAGAGACAACATTCAGACCCCCGGCGCCAGCCTGCGACGGATGGGGGGAGGGAGCAAGCATGATCATTCTCGTCGGCTATGTAAGCATCGAGGGACAGTCGAAGAAGATTGCCGAAACGATTGCCGCCCAGATCGAAAAAGGCGGCGATCGCGCCGTCCTGTTCAACGTGGTCACCGGTGCCGAATATGGCGTCGACCATCCTGAGGCGGTCATTCTTTGCGCGCCCATCCACGCCGGACGCTACCCGGCACCGTTCGTCGACTTTGTCGAGCGGGAGCGCGACTGGCTGAAATCCGTGCCGAGCGCTTTTGTGTCGGTTTCGCTCTTCATTCGCAGCGAGTTTGCCGAAGAGCGGGAGGAAGCCATGCATTTCCCCGACGCGCTGATGGCGCAGACCGGCTGGACGCCGGGCATGGTCCACCATGCGGCCGGTGCCCTTCGCTACACGGAATACGACTTCTTCAAGCGCTGGATGGCCAAACGCCTGGCCGAGCGCGAAGGCGCCCCGACCGACGTCAAGCAGATTCACGAGTTCACCGACTGGCCGGCGCTCGAAGGCTTCACCAAGCAGTTTCTGGCCGCTGCGAAAGCCTGATCGTTTCCCCGCCGGCTTCGGCCGGCGGCTCTTTCTTGTCCGTCGAATAGGCGGACCGGGCAAGTGAGGACGCATGAATCACATCCTGCTGGTTGCCTTTGGCGGGGCGCTTGGTTCCGTTTGCCGCTATCTGGTCGGCGTCGGTGCGCTCCGGCTGATGGGGCCGTCCTTCCCCTGGGGAACGCTCACCGTCAATGTCGCCGGTTCGTTTGCCATTGGCGTGCTGGCCGAACTGATCGTCGCCCGTTTCGGCGCCTCCGCCGAATTGCGGCTTCTGCTGATCACCGGTTTTCTCGGCGGCTTCACCACCTTCTCCGCCTTCGCGCTTGATGCCGTCACCTTGTTCGAGCGGGGCGCTTCGCTCGCGGCCACCACCTACCTCTTCCTCAGCATCGGTGCTTCCATTGCCGCCGCGATCGCCGGCATTGGCCTGATGCGTTCACTGCTCTGACCGGTTTTCCTGTTTCCATCTTCGGTCGAAATGCTCTAAAGCCCTGCTTAAGACGAGATCTGCGGGCTTTTCCGCAGCAGTGACCGAAAGATTGGCTATGGCAGGCATCGAACATATCACCGTGGAAGCCGACGAGGCAGGCATGCGTCTGGATCGTTGGTTCAAGGTGCATTTCCCCGGCCTCGGCTTCGGCCAGTTGCAGAAGCTGCTGCGCTCCGGCCAGGTGCGCGTCGATGGCGGCCGGGTGAAGACCGATGCCCGCGTGCAGCCGGGGCAGGTGGTGCGCGTCCCGCCTTTGGACGTGGACCTCAAGATCAAGGCGGGGCCGATCGGCGCGCATGATCTGAAACATTCCGAGGATGGCGAGCTTCTGTCGCGCATGCTGCTGCACGAGGACGAGAAGGTTTTCGTGCTCAACAAGCCGGCCGGGCTTGCGGTGCAGGGCGGTTCGGGCCTTACCCGTCATATCGACAAGATGCTCGAAGCCTGGACCAGCAAGAAGGGCGAGAAGCCGCGCCTTGTGCACCGGCTCGACCGCGACACCTCCGGCGTGCTGGTGGTCGCCCGCACGCGTGGCGCAGCCCAGAAGCTGACCGCCGCCTTCCGCGAGCGTGATACCCACAAGACCTACTGGGCGCTGGTCAAGGGTGTGCCACGCAAGCACGAGGACAAGATCTCCACTTGGCTGGTCAAGGACCAGACCGACGAAGGCGACCGGATGCGCGTCGCGCGGCACGGCGAGGACGGTGCCGATCACGCCGTTTCCTACTACCGCGTCATCGATACCGCCGCCCAGAACCTCGCCTGGCTGGAAATGGAGCCCTATACCGGCCGTACCCACCAGTTGCGCGTCCATGCTTTGCATATCGGCCATCCGATCATCGGCGATCCGAAATATTTCATCGACGACCATAACTGGGATTTCCCCGGCGGTGTGCAGAAGCGGCTGCATCTGCATGCGCGCCGCATCGACATTCCGCATCCGAGCGGCGGACGGCTGAAGGTCACCGCGCCGCTTTCTCCGCATATGGTGCAGACTTGGAACCTGCTGGGCTTCGACCAGGCGGACGGCGACGGCGAGGCAGAATGAAGCTCGTCCTGTTCGATTGTGATGGCACCCTGGTCGACAGTGTCGCCCTGATCCACGAGGTCATGGTTCGCACCTTCCGCCAGTTCGGCAAGGCCGAGCCGACGGTCGCCGCCACCAAGGCGATCATCGGGCTCACCCTCGACATCGCGATCGCCCGCATCGACGGCAAGCCGCATGCCGACGCGGAAGCCGTGGCGATGATGGCCTACTACAAGGAGATCTTTCTCGGCGTCCGCGGCGAGCTCGGTTTTGAGGAGCCGCTCTTCCCTGGCATTGCAGATCTGATCGCCGCCCTTTCGGCGCGCGAGGACGTGCTGATCGGCGCGGTCACCGGCAAGTCGCGCCGCGGTCTCGATATGGTGCTTGAAACCCACGGCTTCACCTCCCATTTCTTCGTTTCCCGCACGGCCGACGACTGCCCGTCCAAGCCGCACCCGGCCATGGTCACCGAATGCTGCGACCAGGCAGGATTCGTGCCGGCCGATACCGTCGTCATCGGCGATGCGGTCTACGACATGCAGATGGCGAAGGCTGCAGGCGCGACCGCGATAGGCGTGTCCTGGGGCTATGCGAGCGTCGAGCAATTGTGGGCGGCCGGCGCCGATGCGGTGGTCGACCGCCCGGCCGACATCCTGACTTACATTCACTGAGGTTATACCGATGCGCGACGAGTTGAGCGTTTTCGTCCCCGAGCAGAGCGATGCCGATCCGGTGCGCCGGGCGCAGATCCAGATGAAGAAGCCGCAGGCCAAGCGCTTCTATACGGAAGTGACGGTCGAACCGGAGGGCGATGCCTTTGCCGTCAAGCTCGACGGACGTGCCGTGAAGACGCCGGGCAAGAAGCCTCTGGCGCTTCCGACCCGGGCTGCCGCCGAACTGGTGGCCGACGAATGGCGCGCTCAGGTGGAGATCATCAATCCCGAGAACATGCCCGCGACACGACTTGCCAACACCGCGATTGATGCGGTGGCCGACCAGGCCGAGGCGGTGTTCGAGGACATCGTGCGCTATAGCGGCAGCGACCTCCTGTGCTACCGCGCCGACGGCCCGCAGGAACTGGTCGAGCGTCAGCAAGAGCGCTGGGATCCTGTGCTGGCCTGGCTGGCCGGAACCCATTCCGCCCGTTTCATCCTGGTCGAGGGCGTCATCCACCAGGAGCAGCCGGCCGAGGCCGTCGCCGCTTTCGCAACAGCACTTCAGACGGAGCGGTCGCCGCTCGCCTTGTCCTGCCTGCATGTGGTCACGACGATCACCGGTTCGGCCATGCTGACCCTTGCGCTGCGCGACCGCCATCTCACGCTCGAAGAGGTCTGGGCGCTCGCCCACCTGGACGAGGACTGGACGGACGAGCACTGGGGCGTGGATCCGGAAGCGGAGGCACGGCGCGCCAAGCGTTTTTCCGAAATCGCCGCCGCCGCGGCCATGCTCGAGGCGCTGCGCGTCACGGATTAACGGTCCGCTAACCATAAAAGTGAGACCCTCTGGCGGATAGAATCATCCGTCCGGGGTTTTCCATGTTTGCGCGCTTCTTCAAGCTTGGCTTCGCGCTTTTGTTGTTCGGCGCATTGGCCTCCTGCACCCTCACCAACGGCCGGCCCATCACGCGGCCGCTCAGCTATCATGTGCGCGACGTCACCGTGATCGCCGATGCGACTGTCCCGACCCGGATCATGGCTGGCGTCGATCGGCGGGTGTCCGCCGCTATCGCCGCGACACGGCCGCCGGCCGGTGCCGAGCGGGTGGTGGTTCTCGTGCGGATCGAAAGCTTGGGCTTTGGGTTCAACGCCCGCCGGAAGCTCCAGACGGCACGCTTCTCCGTCACCGCCGTCTCGGTCGAGACGGGCGAACCGGTCGCGACGGGAAGCTTTCTGGTCAACAACCCGACCAACGATCCGATGATGGCCGAGGAGAGCCTGGCCGAAGAGATCGCCAGCCGCGTACGCTTCGCCTTCTCGCTTGCCTCGCCTTCGCTGCGCAAGTTGGTCCGGCCGCCGCGCACGCAATCGACCCGTCTGAAGACGGCCTTGGCCCCTGAAGCGCCAGCGGTCGTTGCACCGTCCGCCGCGATCCTGACCGAACCCGTCCCGGCGGCGCCTCCGGCACCCGCGGCAATCCACGCCGGGGCGATCGAAACGAATATCGAAGAGGGTGCCAGCGGCGTGGTAAAGCTCGGCGGCGCCGCGCCTATCGTCCCTTGCGACCCGGCCAAGGACGCGAACTGCGCCGCGCCCAATCCCTGAGCGGTTCCGCGCCCTCGATTGACTTGGATAGCGCTTCCACCTATTCCAGACGATACGGATGGTTTCCGGGCCGGCGATTTTCGGCCCGGGAAGCAAAAGGGAATGCGACGGCGGGGATCCAGACCGGGACCGCCAATCGCAGCCGACCCCGCGACTGTAGAGCGGCGAGGGTCTTCCGTCCGGCATAGGTCTCCACGAAGGATGGCGGTTCGCGTGGCGCGGACGATCCAAGCTGAGGCCTGAGCCGGAAAAGCCACTGGAGGGCTGCGCGATCAGCCGGGGCCGGACGCCTCTATCATCTACGAATCGTCCTCCCTTTCGCGCCGCATCCACCTCCGGGAAGGCAAGGAAGATCCGCCGGTGCATCTTTGGCACCACGACCCGCGAGCCAGGAGACCTGCCACCCGTGCCGGGCATCAAGCCCACACCTGCAAAGGGGAGGCTCCCCTTGTTGCCAGCACGGAGGTTGTCGTGGCGACACTAACGAAGATCGGGATCCCCGGATCCCGTGAATGCGCACATCTTGCGGTCCCGTCCCGCGAAAGCTGCTGCGCTTCGGACGATCGACGAGCGCCTGCGTTCCGCGGCGCGCGCTTTCGCCGGCAGGAGCGCGTCTCCCGTATTCCGCCCATTCTTGCCGGCGGGCGCTGAGCCATGGCTGGCCCATCTTCTTCCATTCTCGTTCTCGGCGGTGCCCGTTCCGGCAAGTCGCGCTTTGCCGAAGGTCTTGCCATCGATTGCGCGGCTGACCGCCATTATGTCGCGACCGGTCGCGCCTTCGACGCCGAAATGCGCGACAGGATAGCCAGGCACCGGAGCGATCGCGGCGACGGCTGGACGACCCACGAGGAGCCGGTCGATCTGGTCGGCCAGCTGCGGCAGATCGACGATCCGTCGCGTGTCGTGCTGGTCGACTGCCTGACGCTGTGGGTCACCAATCTGATGCTGGAAAACCAGAATGTGATGGCTCGCTCGGCCGAACTGGCGGCATTTCTCCCGCAGATGAAGGCGAGGGTGATCCTGGTCTCCAACGAGGTCGGGCTCGGCATCGTGCCGGAAAACCGCATGGCGCGCGAATTCCGCGACCATGCCGGCCGGCTCCATCAACAAATCGCGGCGAGTGCCGCGGAAGTCTATTTTATCGCGGCCGGCTTGCCGCTGAAAATGAAGGGTTGACCATGCTGCAACAAAAGATCCCCGCGACCGTCATCACCGGCTTCCTCGGCGCCGGCAAGACCACCATCATCCGCAACATGCTGATGAATGCCGGCGGCAAGAAAATCGCGCTGATCATCAACGAGTTTGGCGATCTCGGCGTCGACGGTGACGTGCTGAAGGGCTGCGGCGCCGACAACTGCACCGAGGACGACATCATCGAACTGACCAATGGCTGCATCTGCTGCACCGTCGCCGACGATTTCATCCCGACCATGCAGCGCCTGCTGGAACGCGACGTGAAGCCTGACCATATCGTCATCGAGACCTCCGGCCTGGCGCTGCCCCAGCCGCTGGTCGCCGCCTTCAACTGGCCGGACATTCGCACCCGCGTCACTGTCGACGGTGTCATCACCGTGGTCGATAGCGCCGCCGTCGCCGCCGGCCGCTTTGCCGACGACCATGACAAGGTGGACGCCGCCCGCGCGGCTGACGAAGGCCTCGACCACGACAGTCCGCTCGAAGAGTTGTTCGAGGACCAGCTGACCTGCGCCGATCTCATCATTCTCAACAAGACCGACCTGCTCGACGCCGAGGGCATCGCGCGGGTGCGGGCCGAGGTCGTCGAGCGCATCCATCGCAAGCCGGCGCTGATCGAGGCGAGAAACGGCGACGTGCCGGCACTGGTGCTGCTCGGCATCGGAGCGGGCACCGAGGACGACATCGACAATCGCAAGTCGCACCACGAACTGGAGCACGAGGCGCTGCACGAAAGCGGCGAGGCGCACGACCATCATCACGACCACGACGAATTCGAGAGCTTCGTGATGAAGCTCGGCGCGATTGCCGATCCGTCCGGCTTCGTCGATCGGCTGAAGAGTGTCATCGAAGCCCATGACGTGCTGCGTCTGAAGGGTTTCATCGACGTGCCCGGAAAGCCGATGCGCCTCGTCATCCAGGCCGTCGGTTCGCGCATCGACACCTATTTCGACCGTCCCTGGGCCCCTGGGGAAAAGCGCGGAACCAGGTTGGTCGTCATCGGCCTGCACGACTGGGATTTCGGCGCGGTTGTCGAAGCCGTCGAGAAGGCGGCGTGAGGTTTGGTTGAACCCATGAGCGCGCGGTTCACCTCCCTCCGGCCTGCCGAGAGGTCTGCTCCTCACCCTGACCCTCTCCCCGCTGGCGGGGAGAGGGGACGGAGGCGTCTCGGCATGCGTCCTTCTTCCCGTTCACGGGGAGAAGGTGCCGGTAGGCGGATGAGGGGCAGCTGAACCATGCACCTCCTCCTAGCCCAGAAAGGCTCGATCGCCGACGGAGACGAGGCCGTCGATCTTGGCCAGACGCCGGGCGACATCCTCTTTCTCTCGGCGGCCGATACAGAGCTGGCCGCGATTGCCGCGGCCGTGGCCGCCCGTGCCGAGGGCCCGAGCTTCCGGCTTGCCAGCCTGATGAGCCTCAAACACCCGATGTCGGTCGACACCTATGTCGAGCGCACCGCGCGGCATGCCAGGCTGATCATCGTCCGGGCGCTCGGCGGCGCCAGCTATTTCCACTACGTGCTCGAAGCGCTGCACGCCGCGGCCCGCCGCACAGGCGCGGCCATTGCCGTGCTGCCCGGCGACGACAAGCGGGACGAAGGGCTGGCCGAATTCTCGACGCTTCCGTCGCAGGATCTGTCCGCACTCTGGGCCTATCTGATCGAGGGCGGCGACGCCAATGCCCGGGCCTTCGTCGACTTTGCGGGCGCCCTGATCGGACACGGCGAAAAGCCGGCACCCGCCGCGCCCCTCCTGAAAGCCGGCATCTGGTGGCCGGGCAGGGGTGCAATCGGGGTAGTCGAATGGAGGCAGGCGTCGAGGATTGCCCCTCATCCGCCTGCCGGCACCTTCTCCCCGTCGAACGGGGAGAAGGGATCTGCGGCGGCGGCGTCGTCCCCTTCTCCCCGCCTGCGGGGAGAAGGTGCCCGAAGGGCGGATGAGGGGCAGTCTGGCGCCGAGCACTCCCTTGAGGGGGAGATGGGCGGCAGGCGAGAGCGGGGTGAGCGCACGCCCGCGCCCGTCGCCGCCATATGCTTCTATCGCGCCCTCGTGCAAAGCGGTGAGACCAGACCGGTCGAGGCGCTGATCGACGCCTTGAAGACGCAGGGACTGGCCGCGCTGCCGGTCTTCGTCTCCAGCCTGAAGGATGCCGTTTCGGTCGAGACTCTGCGCTCCATCTTCGCCGAGGCGCCGCCGGCCGTCGTCATCAATGCCACCGGGTTTGCGGTCTCCGCACCGGGCGCCGAGCGGGTCTCGACCGTGCTGGACGAGGGCGGTGCAGTCGTGCTGCAGGCGCTGTTTTCCTCGTCCACGCGCGAAGCCTGGGAGGCCTCGTCGCAGGGGCTCACCGCCCGCGATCTCGCCATGAGCGTGGCGCTGCCCGAGGTTGACGGTCGGGTCATGACGCGTGCGGTCTCCTTCAAGGCCGCCGCGCGTTTCGATGCCCGTGTCGAGACCAATATCGTCTCCCACGAACCCGATGGCGGCCGCGCCGCCTTCGTCGCAAGACTGGCCGCCAACTGGGCGCGGCTCAGGTCGACGCCGGCTTCGGAGCGGCGGGTGGCGCTCATCATGGCCAACTATCCGAACCGCGACGGCCGCCTCGGAAACGGCGTCGGCCTCGATACGCCGGCCGGCACCGTCGAGGTGCTGCACGCCATGGCCGCCGAGGGCTACACGCTCGATGCCCTGCTGGCCGATGGCGACGCGCTGATGGCGCATCTGATGGCCGGCCCGACCAATGCGGCGGCCGACGGGCGCGAGATTCGCGAAACGCTATCAGCTAGTGATTACATTTGCTTCTTCGAAAGTCTTCCGGCAAAGGTTCAGGATGACGTGACCGCGCGCTGGGGGGGGGCGGAGACGGATCCCTTCTTCCTCGACGGTCGGTTTGCCCTGCCGCTGACGCGGCTGGGCAATGTCGTGGTCGGCATCCAGCCGGCGCGCGGCTACAATATCGACCCGAAGGAGACCTACCATTCGCCGGATCTCGTGCCGCCGCACGGCTATCTCGCCTTCTATGCCTATCTGCGCCGGCAATTCGACACCCATGCGGTGATCCACATGGGCAAGCACGGCAATCTCGAATGGCTGCCGGGCAAGGCGCTGGCGCTGTCGGAAACCTGCTACCCGGAAGCCGTCTTCGGTCCGCTGCCGCATCTCTATCCCTTCATCGTCAACGATCCGGGCGAGGGCACCCAGGCCAAGCGCCGCACCTCGGCCGTCATCATCGACCACCTGACCCCACCGCTGACGCGGGCCGAGAGTTACGGGCCGCTGAAGGACCTGGAGGCGCTGGTCGATGAATATTACGAGGCCGCGGGCGGCGATCCGCGCCGGCTGAAACTGCTGAAGAAGCAGATCCTCGACCTTGTCGCCGACATCGGCCTCGACCAGGACGCCGGCATCGCCCGCGACGAGGCGGAGGAGACCGCGCTCGAAAAACTCGACGCCTATCTCTGCGACCTCAAGGAAATGCAGATCCGCGACGGCCTGCACGTTTTTGGCCTTGCCCCGCAAGGCCGGCTGCTGACCGATCTGACGGTCGCGCTGGCGCGTGTTCCGCGCGGTCTCGGCGAGGGTGGCGATCAGAGCCTGCAGCGGGCGATCGCGGGGGATGCCCTTGCGAAACACAACCCCTCCCCAACCCCTCCCCACAAGGGGGAGGGGCTTCCAACTGAGCCTGGGGCTGCCGTTGAACGCCAAAGCGAGCCAAGAGTATTCTCCCCCCTTGTGGGGGAGATGGCCGGCAGGCCAGAGGGGGAGTTTTCGTTCAAGGTCGGCATATTCGACCCCCTCGACTGCGTCATGTCCGAACCCTGGACCGGTCCGAAACCCGCTATCCTCGCCAATCTGACCGACGCCCCCTGGCGCACCAGGGGCGACACCGTCGAGCGCATCGAACTGCTGGCCGCCAAGCTGGTCGCGGGCGAGATCGAATGCCCCCCGGACTGGCCCGCCACGCGCGCCGTGCTCGAGGAGATCGAAACCCGCCTCAAGCCCTCGATCATCCGCTCCGGTCCAGCCGAGATCGCGGGCCTGCTGACTGGACTTTCCGGCCGCTTCGTGCCCCCCGGTCCCTCCGGCGCCCCGACGCGGGGCCGCCCCGATGTGTTGCCAACCGGTCGCAATTTCTATTCCGTCGACAGCCGCGCCGTGCCGACGCCGGCGGCTTATGAACTCGGCAAGAAATCCGCCGAGCTTCTGATCGCCCGCTATGTGCAGGACCACGGCGAGTGGCCGACCTCGTTCGGGCTCACCGCCTGGGGCACGTCCAACATGCGCACCGGCGGCGACGACATCGCTCAGGCGCTGGCGCTGATCGGCGTGAAGCCGCTGTGGGACACGGCCTCGCGCCGCGTGACCGGCTATGAGATCGTCCCGCAGGCGATCCTCGGCCGCCCGCGCGTCGACGTGACGCTGCGCATTTCCGGCTTTTTCCGCGACGCCTTTCCGGAACAGATCGCGCTCTACGACAAGGCTGTGCGGGCCGTGGCAGGCCTCGACGAGGACGAGGCCGACAACCCGATCGCCGCCCGGGTGCGGGCCGAGACGGCGCGGCTGGTGGCCGATGGACTGGACGAGAAGGCGGCCGCCCGCCGCGCCGGCTACCGCGTCTTCGGCTCCAAGCCCGGTGCCTATGGGGCAGGCCTGCAGGCGCTGATCGACGAGAAGGGCTGGGAGCGCCGCGGCGACCTCGCCGAAGCCTATCTCGTCTGGGGCGGCTATGCCTACGGTGCCGGTGAAGACGGCAAGGCCGAGCGCGGCCTGTTCGAGGAACGGCTGCGGACCGTGCAGGCGGTCGTGCAGAACCAGGACAATCGCGAGCACGATCTGCTCGACAGCGACGACTACTACCAGTTCGAGGGCGGCATGACGGCGGCGATCGAGCATGTCGCCGGCGCCCGCCCGACCGTCTACCACAATGACCATTCGCGGCCGGAAAAGCCGGTGATCCGCACGCTCGAGGAAGAGATCGGCCGCGTCGTGCGTGCCCGCGTCGTCAACCCGAAGTGGATCGACGGCGTGATGCGCCACGGCTACAAGGGCGCTTTCGAGATCGCCGCGACCGTCGACTATATGTTCGCCTTTTCCGCCACCACCGGCGCCGTGCGCGACCACCATTTCGAGGCCGTCTACCAGGCCTTCGTGCTGGACGAGCGCGTGCGCGATTTCATGGCGGAGAAGAACCCGGCGGCGCTTAAGGAAATGTCTGAACGGCTGATCGAGGCGATCGACCGCGGGTTGTGGACGCCGCGCAGTAATTCGGCGATGTTCGACCTTTCGCGGCTCGCGCAAGGTCGTGCCTGAAACGACAATTGGAGGATGATACCATGACCGACGACCTTTCCGGCGCCTCGCCCGAGGATCTCGCCCGCCACGCGGAGAAGATGGCGAAGAAGAAGGCCGCGCGTGAAAAGATCATGGCGACCAAGACCGGCGAGAAAGGGCTGATCATCGTCCATACCGGCAAGGGCAAGGGCAAGTCCTCGGCCGCCTTCGGCATGATCTTCCGCCATATCGCCCATGGCAAGAAATGCGCGGTGGTGCAGTTCATCAAGGGCGCCATGTCGACCGGCGAGCGCGACCTGATCCTCAAGCACTTTTCCGACCTGTGCGAATTCCACACCATGGGCGAGGGTTTCACCTGGGAAACCCAGGACAAGGCGCGCGACATCGCCATGGCGAGGGCCGCCTGGGAAAAGGCAAAGGACCTGATCCGCGATCCGGGAAATTCCATGGTCCTGCTGGACGAGATCAACATTGCCATCCGCTACGACTATATCGACATCGCCGACGTGGTCGAATTCCTGGAGAGCGAGAAACCGGAGATGACCCATGTCGTGCTGACCGGCCGCAATGCCAAGGATGAATTGATCGAGATTGCCGACCTGGTGACCGAGATGGAACTCATCAAGCACCCGTTCCGCTCCGGCATCAAGGCGCAGATCGGCGTGGAGTTCTGACATGGTCCAGGGCTGGCAGTTCTGGGCCTTTTTGTCGGCCGTCTTCGCCGCCCTGACGGCGATTTTCGGCAAGGTCGGCGTCGCGGGGGTCAATTCCGACCTGGCGACACTGATCCGGACCATCGTCATCCTCGTCGTGTTGGCCGGGATCGTCGCCGCCACCGGCCAGTGGCAAGCGCCCTCGACGATTTCGGCGAAGACCTGGGTCTTCCTCGGCCTGTCGGGATTGGCGACGGGTGCGTCCTGGCTCTGCTACTACCGGGCGCTCAAGCTCGGCGACGCGGCCCGAGTCGCGCCCATCGACAAGCTGTCGATCGTCATGGTCGCGATCTTCGCTGTGCTTTTCCTCGGTGAGAAGCTGAGCCTGGCCGCGTGGGCCGGTGTGGCGCTGATCGGTGTCGGCGCCATTGTCGTGTCGGTGTTCTAGAACCCCACCCAGACCCGCACTGGATTGGTCGGATCCATCAGCAGCTTGGTGGCGAGAGCCACGCAGGTGACGATCAGCAGCGGCTTGATCAGCTTGGCGCCGTTCTTCATGGCGAGCTTCGAGCCCGCCTGGGCGCCGAGGAACTGGCCGAGCCCCATCAGAAGGCCGACCTTCCACAGCACCACGCCGCTCGCCAGGAAGACGAGAAAGGCGCCGAGATTGGACGACAGGTTCAGCAGCTTGGTGTGGGCCGTCGCCTTCAGCATGCCGAAGCCGGCGAGCGAGACGAAGGCCAGCATGAAGAAGGAGCCGGTGCCAGGGCCGAACACGCCGTCGTAGAAGCCGATCAGCGGCACGAAGGTCAGGCCGAACAGGAAGGGCGTCATGCGCTGGTGGCGGTCGACATCCGACAGGTTGGGCTTGAGGGCAAAATAGAGGGCGATCGCCACCAGGAGGAAGGGCATCAACGCCCGCAGCACGTCGCCGGGCACCTCGGTCGCGAGCACCGCGCCGATGGCGCCGCCAAGGCCGGCCAGCGCCGCCATCGGCAACTGGCCCCTAAGGTCGACATGGCCTTTGCGGGCATAGGCGATCGTCGCCGAGGCGGCGCCGAACATCGATTGCAGCTTGTTGGTGCCGAGCGTCTGGAGCGGCGGTATGCCGGCGATCAGCATGGCCGGAATGGTGATCAGCCCGCCGCCGCCGGCGATCGAATCGATGAACCCGGCCAGAAAGGCGGCGATGAACAGCAAAAGCAGCGTGGAGAACAGGATTTCGGGCAAGGCAAAGGTCCGGACGGATGGAAACGACAGGCGGATCACTTCGCCCGACAGCCCCTATCGCACAAACTGGGCTGCACAAAAAGCCCGGTCGCAGCGCCCTTGTGCCTCAAATCACCGCCACCTGGGAGCAGCCCCCTTCGCCTGGCCGGCGGAGGAAGGTCTGAACTCCCAGCCGGACTGGATCACATGCCTTTGACGAGATTGCCGAGCAGCAGCAGCACGAAGGCGGTCGTCATGATCCAGAATGAAGGTATTGCCACGAACGGCAGGATGTTGAGGAAGATCAACAGGGCCGCGATGGCCAGCAGAACCGCGATGACGAAAACGGCCTGGGTGGGGCGGCTCAGATACATGTTTTGGTGCTCCAAATGCGTGGTCCTGGGCTCAGGACGACATCGTGAAATGCCGTGGACGCGCATAAGTTCCATGAGGTCGGAAATATAGCCTCCTTCCGGTCCGGCGATCGGCAGCGCCGGTCCGAGCGCGGATGGCCCATAGAATGGCGCAAACAAGTTTGACCTGATCGGGCCGACTGTCTAAAGCTCTTGTCCATGTGCGACGGCGCCTGTTCGACAGGCTGGAAATAGTCCGGTGCGGCTGACCCAGGCAGGGGGCCAATTCCGGAGCTGTCCGTAAAGGCCATGGAGTCCTCCGTCAGGTGACGGCTCCGGCGCTTCGTACATGAGGAAAACGAAGCAGGAGGCCTGTGCATGTCGGAAAAACTCGGGATCATGGTCTGCGGCCATGGCAGCCGCAACCAGAATGCGGCGCGCGAATTCGCCATCATCGCCGAGGCGCTGCGGGCGAGAAACCCGGACATGCCGGTGGAATACGGCTATCTCGAATTCTGCAATCCGGTAATCTCGGCCGGTCTCGACAAGCTGCGCGCCGAAGGGGTCACCCGCGTGCTCGCCGTGCCGGGAATGCTCTTTGCCGCCGGCCACGCCAAGAACGACATTCCCTCGGTGCTCAACACCTACCAGGCGCAGAACCCGGGCATGGTCATCAACTATGGCCGCGAACTCGGCATCGACCTGAAGATGATCCGCGCCGCGGGCGACCGCATCCAGCAGGCGGTCGATGCCGCCAATGCCGAACTCGGCTTCGTCGACAAGCACGACACCCTGCTGATGGTCGTCGGCCGCGGCTCCTCCGATCCGGACGCCAATTCCAACGCCACCAAGGTCATGCGCATGCTCTGGGAAGGCATGGGCTTCGGCTGGGGCGAGACCTGTTATTCCGGCGTCACCTTCCCGCTGGTCGAGCCGGGGCTCACCCATGCGGCCAAGCTCGGCTACAAGCGCATCATCGTCTTCCCGTATTTTCTCTTCACCGGCGTGCTGGTGAAGCGCATCTATTCCTACACCGACGAAGTGGCGGCGCGTCACCCCGAGATCCAGTTCGTCAAGGCGAGCTATCTCAACGATCATCCGCTGGTGCTCGACGCCTTCCAGGACCGGGTCAAGGAAATCCTCGAGGGCGCGGCGGTGATGAACTGCCAGATGTGCAAGTACCGCGAGCAGGTGTTGGGCTTCGAGGCCGATATCGGCCAGCCGCAGGAAAGCCACCACCACCATGTCGAAGGCATTGGCGGCGGCCTGGAAAACTGTCCGTGCAAGGGCGATTGCGACGCCTCCTGCCGCGACCCCGACTTCTGCAAGGAGCACGGCTTGCCCTGGACGCCCGTTCATTCCCATGCCGAGCCGAGCGACCTCGAGCCGGCCTTCGACTACGCCCCCTCGACCACGCTCGGCGGCAAGTATGGCCACCTGATGAACGCGGCTCCAGACGCCGAACTCGAGGCCGTGATGAGCGCGCCGTCGAGAGGCAAGGCGGCGGCGCACGAACATGGCCCGAACTGCGGCTGTGGCCACCACCATGGGCACGAGCATGGCCACGACGACCACCATCACGGCCATGGCCATGATCACGACGGTCACGCCCATGCGCACGGACATAGCCACGGTGACGAGCACGGCCACGACCATGGTCACAGTCACGGCCATGACCACGACCATGCCGGCGGCCATTCCCACGATCACGGCCACCACGACCACCATCACGCCCCGTACCCCCATGCCGACCATCCGCTCGGTCCGAAGTCGATGCAGAAGAAGAAGTGATGGGGCAGGTGGCACAATCGCTGGCGGGCGTCTGCCCCTCATCCCCCTGCCGGGACCTTCTCCCCGTCCTGACGGGGAGAAGGAGGACGGGGCCTGGGCGGTGCCACGCATCCCTTCTCCCCGCGAGCGGGGAGAAGGTGGCGGCAGCCGGATGAGGGGCGGTTCATGACGATCCCCGACTACGTCCGCGATCCCGCCGAGATCTATCGCCAGTCCTTCGAGACGATCCGCACGGAGGCGGATCTGTCGCGGTTTTCCGGCGGCATGGAGAAGCTCGCCATCCGCCTGATCCATGCCTGCGGCATGACCGATCTGACCGACGACATCGCCTTTTCCGCCGACGCCTTCGAGGCTGGCGTCACGGCGCTGGCCAAAGGCGCGCCGGTGCTCTGCGATGTGGAAATGGTCCGCCACGGCATCATCGCCCGCCTGCTGCCGGCGGACAACGAGGTGATCTGCCTGCTCAACGATCCGCGCGTGCGCCCGAAGGCCGAGGCGATCGGCAATACCCGCTCCGCGGCCCAGGTCGATCTGTGGGACGAACATCTGGCCGGCGCCGTCGTCGCCATCGGCAATGCACCGACCGCGCTCTTCCGCCTGCTGGAGCGGCTCGATGCCGGTGCGCCGAAGCCGGCGCTGATCCTCGGCCTATCCGTCGGTTTCGTCGGCGCCGCCGAAAGCAAGGACGCGCTGATCGCCGACAGTCGCGGCATTCCCTTCATTGCGGTTCGCGGCCGGCGAGGAGGCTCGGCCATGGCGTCCGCCGCCGTCAACGCACTGGCAGGGGGGCTCGGCGCCAATGACTGAGACGACGAGTGACATGGCGCCCTGGCTCACCATCATCGGGATCGGCGACAACGGGCTTTCCAGCCTGACGCCGCAGGCCCAGGCGCTGCTCTGGCAGGCAGAGACGATCGTGCTGGGCGAGCGGCTGGACAGCGTTCTGGAAGGCGCGCACCTGCCGGGCCTGAAGCGCATCCTCACCTGGAGTGCCGGCTTCCGCGAGACCCTTGGTGAGGTGTTGCGGATGCGCGGCACGCCGGTCACCATCCTGGCCACCGGCGATCCCATGCATTTCGGCATCGGCGCGACGCTCAGGCGCTATGTTCCGATCGAGGAAATGGCCATCCTCCCGTCGCCTTCGGCCTTCTCGCTCGCTGCCGCGCGGCTCGGCTGGCCGCTGCAATCTGTGGCGCAGATTTCCCTGCACGGCCGTCCGCTCACGCATTTGAACCGCCATCTTCTGCCGCGCGCGCGTATCCTCGCGCTGACCTCGGATGCGGCCACGGTAGCCGCCGTCGCGGCCCTGCTGGTCAAGCGCGGCTTCGGCGCCTCGATGCTGTCGGTGCTGGAGCACATGGGCGGCGACGCCGAGCGGATCACCGTGATGACGGCGCGGCAAATGCTGGAAAACACGCCGCCGCTGTCCGATTTCAACACGCTGGCGATCGACTGCGCCTCCGAATCGCCGCTGCTTTCGACCGTGCCGGGCCTGCCGGACGAAGCCTTCCGGCATGACGGACAGCTGACCAAGCGCGAGATCCGCGCCGTCACCCTGTCGCAGCTCCAGCCCTTTCCCCATGCGCTGCTCTGGGACGTCGGCGCCGGTTCCGGCTCGATCGGCATCGAATGGATGCGCACCGGAATGGGCACGCGGACCATCGCCATCGAGGGCAAGGCCGAACGTGTCGCGATGATCCGCGCCAATGCCGATGCGCTCGGCGTGCCGGATCTGGAGATCGTCGAGGGCGAAGCCCCGCAGGCGCTGGACGGGCTCGATCCTCCCGACGTCGTCTTCATCGGCGGCGGGATCAATCGCGAAGGCCTGTTCGAGGCCTGCTGGGAGGCACTCGCACCCGGCGGCCAGCTGGTCGCGAATGCGGTTACGATCGAAGGCGAGGCGCGCCTCGCCGACCTGCGCGGCGCCTTCGGCGGCGAATTGATCCGCCTCTCCGTCGCCCGCGCCGCCCCGGTCGGCCGCTATTGCGGCTGGAAGTCGCTGATGCCGGTGACGATCTGGTCGGTGACGAAGGGGGAGCAATAGCGATGGTCCTTTTCGCGTTTCAGGACCCCCTCTGGCCTGCCGGCCATCTCCCCCACAAGGGGGGAGAGACCCGTGCCGCCAGCGTGCTGCGCGTCGGCCATTGTCTTCTCACGGTCATTGCTGTTCGGGCGTTGACCTACATCGCCCTGAGGTCGCGAGCGGTGCCGCGTGCCTGTCTCCCCCCTTGTGGGGGAGATGCCCGGCAGGGCAGAGGGGGTATTTTTCAAAAGAGCGGGGGGCGATCCTCATGACCGGCAAACTCTACGGCCTCGGCCTTGGCCCCGGCGATCCGGAACTGATCACGCTGAAGGCGCACCGCATCCTGAGTGCTGCCCCGGTCGTCGCCTATCCGGCGCCCGACACCGGTCCGAGCTTCGCCCGGCAGATCGCCGCCGCCCATCTCAGCTTCCACCAGGTGGAAGTGCCGATCGTCGTGCCCATGCGGGTCGAACGCTTTCCGGCACAGGAGATCTACGACGAAGCCGCCGAGACGCTGTCGCGTCATCTCGATGCGGGCCTCGATGTCGCCGTGCTGTGCGAGGGCGATCCCTTCTTCTACGGCTCGTTCATGTACTTGTTCGAGCGCCTGTCCGGCCGCTACGAGACCGAGATCGTGCCCGGCGTGTCGTCGATGATGGCCGCTGCCGCCGCCCTCGGACGACCGCTTGCGGCGCGCAACGACGTGCTTTCCATCGTGCCGGGGCCGCTCGACGACGAGACGCTGAGGAGCCGGATCGATGCGGCCGGTGCCGTCGCCATCATCAAGGTTGGCCGGCATTTTCATCGCATCCGCGCGCTGATCGAGGCCATGGGGCTGACCGCTCACGCCGGCTATGTCGAGCGCGTCAGCCTGCCCGAACAGCGCGTGCTGCCGCTGTCCGCCGTGGCGGAAGACGTTGCGCCCTATTTCTCGATGATCCTGATCTACAAGGGCGGGGAGGGCTGGAATGCATCGCTTGCCGCCGAAAATGCCCGCCATAACGGAATGACCCCATGACCCTCGCACCAGAACCCGCCGTCGTCATCCTGTCCGAGGCGAGCCATGCGCTCGGCCGCAGGATTGCCGATGCGATCGGCGGAGAACTCCACGGCGCCCGCGCCCGCACCGCGCATGTCGACGTCGCCTTCGACGAGACAAGGGCGCATCTGGCGGCGCTCTTTTCCGCCGGTCGGCCGATCGTCGCGGTGATGGCTGCCGGCGCCCTGATCCGTATCCTGGCGCCGCTGCTCGCCGACAAGCATAGCGAGCCCGCCGTCGTCGCCGTCTCGGAGGATGGCGCCTCGGTCGTCCCGCTGCTCGGCGGCCACCATGGCGCTAATGATCTCGCCCGTTCGATCGCCGCCGCCCTCGATGCCCATGCCGCGGTGACCACCGCCGGCGACGTGAAATTCGGCGTTGCCCTCGACCAGCCGCGGCAGGGCTACGTGCTCGCCAATCCGGCGGATGCCAAGGCGGTGATGGCGGAGCTGGTGGCCGGGGCCAAGGCGCAGCTGGAGATCTCCTCTCCCCAGCGGGGAGAGGGTGGCGCGATAGCGCCGGGTGAGGGGGCGGCACCCGACAAGGTCGGCCGTTTGGCCCCCTCATCCGGTCCTTCGGACCACCTTCTCCCCGCTGGGGAGAAGGGAAGGCCGCCGCTCGCCGCCTGGCTCATCTCCTCCCGCATCCCCTTCGCGGAGGACGGCACGGTGACGCTGACGGTCACCGACCGTCCCAAGCACGCCGGTCCGCTCGAACTCGTCTACCATCCGAAGACGCTGGTGCTCGGCATGGGCTGCGAACGCCATGCGTCGAGCGAGGAGGCGATCGCGCTGGCCGAACAGGCTTTGGCGGATAGCGATCTCGCCTGGCAGAGCCTCGCCGCCGTCGCCTCGATCGACGTGAAGGCCGATGAAACCGCGATCCACGACGTCGCCGCCCATTTCGGCGTGCCGGCCCGCTTCTTCTCCGCCGCGCGGCTGGAAGAGGAGGCGCCCAGGCTGCAGAACCCGTCCGAGGTCGTCTTTGCCGAGGTCGGCTGCCATGGCGTCGCCGAAGGTGCGGCGCTTGCCGGTGTCGGCCCGTCCGGTGATCTCGTCTTGCCCAAGATCAAGTCGAAGGGCGTGACCGCCGCGATCGCCCATAGCGCCGCGATCGTCGATCCAGACACCATCGGCCGGGCACGCGGCACCCTCTACGTCGTCGGCGTCGGTCCCGGCGCCGACCAATGGCGCTCGCCGGAGGTCTCGGCCATGGTGTCCGCCTCTACCGATCTGGTCGGCTATTCGCTCTATCTCGACCTGCTCGGCCCGCTCGCAAAGGGCAAGACGCGCCACGACTTCGACCTCGGCAAGGAAGAGGCCCGCGTCGTCCATGCCATGGAACTGGCGGGCGAGGGAAAGACCGTGGCGCTCGTCTGCTCGGGCGATGCCGGCATCTATGCCATGGCGACTCTGGTGTTCGAACTGTTCGACAAGGGCGGCATTTCGGATGCGGCGTCCCGCATCGAGGTCCAGGTCTCGCCGGGCATCTCGGCGCTCCAGGCCGCCGCCGCCCGCATCGGCGCACCGCTCGGCCACGACTTCTGCACCATTTCGCTCTCCGACCTGCTGACCCCCTGGGAGCATATCCAGCGCCGGGTGAAGGCGGCGGGCGAGGGCGATTTCGTCATCGCCTTCTACAATCCGGTGTCGATGAAGCGCCGCACCCAGCTCGCTTACGCCCGCGACAAGCTGCTCGAATACCGCCCGGCCTCGACGCCGGTCATCCTCGCCACCAATCTCGGCCGTCCGGGCGAGCATGTGCGCACGGTGCCGCTCGGTTCACTCAACGTCGACGACGTCGACATGCTGACGGTGGTGGTCGTCGGCTCGTCGGAGAGCCGCACGGTCACGACCGGCGACGGCAAGACCTGGGTCTACACGCCGCGCGGCTATTCCGGGAAGGCGGAAAGCGGGATGAAGATCGAAACGAAGGGCTGACGTAGACGTCTCGGGGCGTGATTGCCCCTCATCCCCCTGCCGGGACCTTCTCCCCGTCTCGACGGGGGGAAGGGACTTGGGGCTGCGGCGGTGCCACATCGTCCTTCGCCCCGCCTGCGGGGAGAAGGTGGCGGCAGCCGGATGAGGGGCTGATGCCCAAAAGGCGGAGACAGGTAGATTTGACAAGGAAACGAGCATGACCGTCTATTTCATCGGCGCCGGCCCCGGCGCCCCGGACCTCATCACCGTGCGGGGCCTCAGACTCATCGAGCGTTGCCCGGTCTGCCTCTATGCTGGTTCGCTTGTGCCCCAAGAGATCGTGCAGGCGGCGCCGGAAGGCGCGATCGTCAAGGACACCGCGCCGATGCATCTGGACGCGATCGTCGCCGAGATGGAAGCCGCCCATGCCCGCGGCGAGGATGTCGCCCGGGTGCATTCCGGCGACCCGTCGATCTATGGCGCCATCGCCGAGCAGATGCGAAGGCTCGACGCGCTTGAGATCCCTTACGACGTCGTGCCGGGCGTGCCGGCCTTCGCCGCCACCGCCGCACGGCTGAAGACCGAGCTGACGCTTCCTGAGATCGCCCAGACGGTGATCGTCACGCGCACCGAGATGAAGGCGTCGTCGATGCCGGAATTCGAGACGCTGGAGATCCTCGGAAAGTCCCGGGCGACGCTCGCCATCCACCTGTCGATCCGAAACCTCACCCACATCCGCGACACGCTGACGCCCTATTACGGCGAGGATTGCCCGGTGATCATCGCCTATCGCTCGACCTGGCCGGACGAACTCCTGATCCGCACCACGCTGAAGGACATGGCCGAGGAAGTGCGCAAGGCGAAGATCACCCGGACGGCCCTCATCATGGTCGGCAAGGTCTTCGGCCATGTCGAATTCCGCGACAGCGACCTCTACAATTCCGAGTTCTCCCATGTGCTGCGTAATGTGGGCAAGAAGAACAAGAAGGCGCAATAGGGCTGGATCTCCTTCTCGACGTTGGCATTGCCCTTTGCCGATGCGCGGCTAAGCTGCAATGATCGTGAACGCAAAACTGCAACCGGACAGCCAGAAAAAAACATGAAGCACAAGGTCATTTTCGATACGGATCCCGGCGTCGACGACGCCATGGCGCTGCTCTTCCTCCACCATCATCGCGAGATCGATCTGGTCGGCATCACCACCGTCTTCGGCAATGCGTCGATCGAGACGACGACGCGCAATGCTCTCTTCCTCAAGCGCGAGTGGAAGATCGATTCTCCGGTCGCCAAGGGCGCCGGCGAGACCTTCATTCCGCATCGCGTGAGTCACGAGCCGCCGAAATTCATTCACGGCGACGACGGGTTGGGCAATATCGGCGTGCCGGATGTCATCGACCTGCCGCTGGACCCGCGCCCGGCCCATCGCTTCATCGTCGAGACGATTCGCGCCAATCCGGGCGAGGTGACGCTGGTCGCCGTCGGCCGCATGACCAACCTTGCCAATGCGCTGAAGGAAGATCCGGGCATCGTCGAACTGGTGAAGGAAGTCGTCGTCATGGGCGGCGCCTTCGACGTCAACGGCAATGTCACGCCGGCGGCCGAGGCCAATATCCACGGCGATCCGGAAGCCGCCGACCTGGTCTTCACCGCCGACTGGCCTGTGGTGATCGTCGGTCTCGACGTCACGACGCAGACGGTGATGACCCGCCGGCAGCTCGCCGACATCCGCGATGCGGCCGGCACCAGCCGCGCCCGCCTGTTGTTCGACCTGTCGCAGTTCTACATCAAGTTCTACGAGAGCCGCGTGCCGGACGGCATGGTCGTGCATGACAGCTGTGCCTGCGCCTATGTCGTGGCACCGCATCTGTTCAAGACGCGTTCCGGTTCGGTCCGCGTGGTCTGCGGCGGCATCGCCGACGGACAGACGATCCAGAAACCGGACTATATGGGCTTTGGCCCCAGCGTCTGGGATCACCTGCCGAGCCAGAAGATCTGCACCGGCATCGATCCGAACGGCGTGCTGACGCTGATCCACGACACGATCGTTTCGGTCAAGGAAGACTGATCAGCGGCCGACGATGATAACCGGCAGGCCCATCTCCCGCGCCGCGGCTATCTTGCCGTAGCCCGATGCGCCGCCGGAATTGCGGCAGACGAGATGGGTCACGCCGTGGGACGCGAACAATGCGGCCTCACGCTCCGGGTGGGCCGACGGCTTTCCGAGGATCAGCACATGGTCGGTGAACGGCAGCGGTTCGGCCGGCGCGTCGATCATGCGGATGATGAAGCGGCAATCGCTGCGGGCGGCAAAGGCATCGAGATATTGCCGGCCGAGCGCCAGGAACACGGTCGCACCGGCCGGCAGCGCCCGTGCCGCCTCCTCGAGCGAAGACACCTCCTGCCACCGGTCGCCGCGCTGGCGCTCCCAGCCGGGGCGGACCACATGTTCAAGCACGATGCCCGTCTCGGCCGCCGCCTGGATGGCGTTCTCCGAGATTCGCCGGGCAAACGGGTGGGTGGCGTCGATGAGTCGCGTCACGCCGTTTTCCCGGATATAGGCAGCCAGGCCCGCCGCGCCGCCGAACCCGCCGATGCGCACCTCGCCGGGCGGCAGGACCGGATGGGCGGTGCGCCCGGCAAGCGAGGTGACCACGGCGACGTCGCCGCGCGCGACGAGTTTTGCCGCAAGTGCCGTCGCTTCCGCTGTGCCGCCGAGGATCAGCACTTTCGGCTTGGCGTCAGGCGGCACGGGCAATGATCTTCCCCTGGCGGTCCGTAACGATCACGTCGACCTCGACCGGCGCACCGCGCAATGTGGCGACCGCTGTCGCGCGGGCGGCACGGGCAATGGCGGACGAGATGTCGATATCATTTTCATTTGCTAATTCAAGTATTTCTAAAGCAGTGTTCGCGTGCAGCATTCGCTCCCGAACGCGTTCGTTGAGCACAGACCCGTCGATCAGCGATACCAGTGCCGCATTGTCGACCTGGCTGCGGGAGGAATGCAGGTCGAGCGCACCTTGCGCCAGCTTCGCCATCTTGGCGAACCCGCCGGCGATGGTCAGCCGCGGGACCGGATGTGCCCGCAGGTACTTGAGCAGGCCCCCGGCGAAATCGCCCATGTCGAGCAGCGCGCCGTCCGGCAGGTCGTGGAAGACCTGCGCCGCCTTTTCCGAAGTGGAGCCGGTGGCGCCCAGCACGTGTTTCATGCCCTCGGCGCGGGCGACGTCGATGCCGCGATGGATCGAGTGGATCCAGGCCGCGCAGGAGAAGGGATGCACGACGCCGGTGGTGCCGAGCACGGAGAGCCCGCCGACGATGCCGAGGCGCGGGTTCCAGGTCCTTTCCGCGATCTTGTCCCCGCCTGGAATGGAGACGGTGATCTCGATGTCTGCGGGCAGGCCGTGCTGCACGCAGAGCGCCTCGACCTCTGCCGTCATCATCGCGCGCGGCACGGGATTGATCGCCGGTTCGCCGACGCCGATCGGCAGGCCCGGTCGGGTCACGGTACCGACGCCGTCGCCGGCGGCAAAGCGGATACCGCTTCCGGGCGGCAGCGGACGGACCGAGGCGATTACGGTTGCCCCATGGGTCACATCCGGATCATCGCCGGCATCCTTGACGATGCCGGCCATCGCATGGCCGTCGCCAAGGGCCTCGAGCGAAAGCGAAAAGGCCGGCTCCTCACCGCGCGGCAGGCGGATCGTGACGGGATCCGGGAATTCGCCGGTGATCAATGCCGTCAGCGCCGCCTTGGTGGCTGCCGTCGCGCAGGCGCCCGTCGTCCAGCCGGTCCTAAGCGGGCCTTCGGGCTTGGCGATGCGGCCTTCGTCGGCCGCGGGCGCGGCGGTTTTTTCGGGTTGGCTCATGGTCCCGTTATAGGCGAGGGCGGGGCCATCCGGAAGGACCGTCAGCGGCCTTCGCGATTGCAATTTCGTCATGCGGAGCCTAGAGCAGAACCATGAGTTTCGATCCCTTTTCCAAGCTTGCGACGATCATGCCCGGCCATGTCTGGCTGGCGGGCGCCGGACCGGGCGATCCCGGCCTGCTGACCCTGCTCGCCGCCAAGGCGCTGGGCGAGGCGGACGTGATCGTGCATGACGCGCTGGTCAACGACGAATGCCTGAAACTCGCCCGGCCGGGCGCGCTCCTCGAATATGCGGGCAAGCGCGGCGGCAAGCCCTCGGCCAAGCAGCGCGATATCTCGCTGCGCCTGGTCGAACTCGCCAAGGCCGGCCACAGGGTTTTGCGCCTCAAGGGCGGCGATCCCTTCGTCTTCGGACGCGGCGGCGAGGAAGCCCTGACCCTCATCGATCATGGCGTTCCGTTCCGCATCGTGCCCGGCATCACCGCCGGGATCGGCGGGCTTGCCTATGCCGGCATCCCGGTCACCCACCGCGAGATCAACCACGCCGTCACCTTCCTGACCGGCCATGACTCGTCCGGCGTCGTGCCCGACCGGATCGACTGGGACGCCATCGGCCGCGGTTCGCCGGTCATTGTCATGTATATGGCGATGAAGCATATCGCCACCATCAGCGCCCACCTGATTGCCGCCGGCCGCTCGCCCGACGAGCCCGTCGCCTTCGTCTGCGATGCCGCGACCGCCTCGCAACAGGTGCTGGAAACCACGCTTGGCCGGGCGGAAGCCGACGTGCTCGCCTCCGGGCTCGAACCGCCGGCCATCGTCGTCGTCGGCGAGGTGGTGCGGCTTCGTCCCTCGCTCGACTGGCTGGGCGCGCTGTCCGGCCGCACGCTGCTGCCCGATCCTTTCGCCGCCGGCACCCAGAAGGACAGCGCATGAACGGCCTGCTGATCGCAGCGCCGTCCTCCGGCTCGGGCAAGACGACGATGACGCTCGGTCTCCTGCGGGCGCTGAAGAAGCGCGGCGTGGCGATCGCGCCCGGCAAGGCAGGCCCGGACTATATCGATCCCGCCTTCCATGCGGCGGCAAGCGGCGAAACCTGCCTCAACTTCGATCCCTGGGCCATGCGCGACGACCTGCTGCGGACCAATGCTGCCCGGCATGCGGCGCAGGGCAGGCTGCTGGTGGTCGAGGCGATGATGGGCCTGTTCGACGGTGCGGCGGACGGGAAAGGCTCGGCCGCCGATCTTGCGGCACTCCTCGGCTTGCCCGTCGTGCTTGTGGTCGATTGCGCCAAGGCGTCCCATTCGGTCGCGGCCCTCGTCGGCGGCTTTGCCAATTTCCGCGCCGACACCCGCGTGGTCGGCGTGATCCTCAATCGCGTCGGCAGCGACCGCCACGAAACCATGCTGCGCCAGGCGCTGGCCGGCATCGGCATGCTGGTCCTCGGCGTGGTGCGATCCGATCCCAGCCTGCATCTGCCCCAGCGCCATCTCGGTCTCGTGCAGGCCAGCGAGCATGGCGAACTCGAAGCCTTCATCGAGCGCGCGGCCGCCGTTATCCAGCATGGATGCGATCTCGACGCGCTGCTGCACGCGGCCAAAGCCTCGCCCCGCGCGGCCATCCCGCCCGCCGTGGCACCCCTGCCGCCGCTCGGCCAGAAGATCGCCGTCGCCCGCGACATCGCTTTTGCCTTTTCCTATGCCCATATCCTGCGCGGCTGGCGAGAGGCGGGGGCGGAGATCGCCTTCTTCTCGCCGCTTGCCGACGAGGTGCCGGCGCCCGATGCCGACGCCGTCTACCTGCCGGGCGGATATCCAGAACTGCATGCCGGAAGGCTGGCCGCCGCAGCGACCTTCCGCACCGGCATGCTGGACGCCCATATGCGCGGCGCGAGAATCTTTGGCGAGTGTGGTGGCTACATGGTCCTGGGCGATGCCTTGATCGATGCCGAGGGCGCCGTCCATCCGATGCTCGGTCTCCTGCCGTTGGTCACCAGCTATGCGACGCGCAAGCGTCATCTCGGCTATCGCCGTATCACGCCTCTCGGTGTAACCTTCTTTGCCTCGCCCATGACGGCGCACGAGTTCCACTATGCCTCGATCGTCTCGGAAGGTGCCGCCGACAGGCTGTTTTCCGCCGAAGACGCGCTTGGCACGTCGCTCGGAGACGTCGGTCTCCGGCGCGGCAATGTCGCCGGCTCGTTCATGCATCTTATCGACATCCGGGACGGTGCTGCATGAGCGGCAGGATCGTCCATGGCGGTGGTGTAGGTGCTGCGGCTGCGCTCTACGGAGGGCGGCCCGAGGACTGGCTCGATCTGTCGACCGGTCTCAATCCATGCCCGCCGACCTTGCCCGCCATTCCAGACCGCGTCTGGCATCGCCTGCCGGACCAGGACCTGCTGAACGAAACGCGTCACGCCGCCCGCGCCTTCTATGGAACCAGTGACATCCTCCCGCTTCCCGTTCCCGGCACGCAATCGGTGATCCAGCTTTTGCCCAAGCTCGCCGATCGGGAAAGGCACGCCGCGATCCTGTCGCCGACCTATGGCGAATACGGCCGCGTGCTATCGGGCAATGGCTTTGCGGTCGATGCCGTGGCGACGCTCCACGATGTCGATCCCGGTTGCGGGCTGGCCGTCGTCGTCAACCCGAACAATCCAACGGGCAGGCTGCATGCGCCGCACGAACTTCTTGACCTGGCGGATCGATTGGCCCGGCATGGCGGGTTCCTCGTGGTCGACGAGGCCTTTGGCGACTGCACGCCGGAGAAGAGCCTCGCCGGCACTGTCTCGATGCGGCCGAATCTCGTCGTCTTTCGTTCGTTTGGCAAGTTCTTCGGCCTGGCCGGTCTGCGCCTCGGCTTCGTCATCGCTCAGGATAATATCCTCGAGCGCTTTGCCGATTGGCTGGGGCCGTGGGCGGTTTCCGGTCCGGCGCTTTCGGTGGCCAATGATCTGCTGTCGGCCGATCCGCAGCCGCTTCGCCGGAAAATCGCTGAGCGTCGGGCGGGGCTCGGCAAAGTGCTGGTTGATGCAGACTTGCGCGTCGAAGGCGGAACGTCGCTCTTCGTCCTTGTCACCGACCCCCGCGCCGCCGAACTGCATACGCATTTGTGCCGGGCGCATATCCTCACCCGCAAGTTCGACTACGCGCCGACCTGGTTGCGCTTCGGGCTGTCACCTGACCCGGCATCCGACCAGCGGCTGGCGGCGGCACTCGCCACGTGGAGCGAACGATGATGGTGTGGATCCTCGCCGCTCTTCTTGGCGCACTCGTTCTCGACCGGATCGTCGGCGATCCGCCGGCCCTCTGGGCGCGTCTGCCGCATCCTGTCGTGCTGTTCGGCCATGCCATTGCCTTCTTCGACCGGCGGCTCAACCGCGAGACGTTCGCACCCGCGACGCGGCGGCGCAATGGTGTGATGGCGATCCTGCTGCTCCTCGCCCTGTCCGTCGTGATCGGTCTCGTCCTGTCGGGCCTGTTCCGGGCCCTCGGCGTCGTCGGCTTTGTTCTCGAACTTCTGGTCGTCGCCATCTTCCTCGCCCAGAAGAGCCTCGGCGACCATGTCGCGGACGTGGCTCTGGGCCTGCGAACCGACGGGCTTGAAGGCGGACGACGCGCGGTCTCGATGATCGTCGGTCGCGATCCGCAGGCGCTGGATGAACCCGGGGTCTGCCGCGCGGCGATTGAGAGCCTGGCGGAAAATTTTGCCGATGGTGTCGTGGCGCCGGCACTTTGGTATGCGCTCGCCGGTCTCCCCGGCATCCTCGCCTACAAGATGCTGAACACCGCCGATTCGATGATCGGCCACAAGAGCGACAGGTATTTGCATTTCGGCTGGGCCTCGGCCCGCCTCGACGATCTCGCCAACTGGCCGGCCGCACGCCTGTCCAGTCTGCTGATCGCAGCGGCGGCCTGGCTGCGGAAGGGCGTGTCCGCCGCGCGGCGTTCGCTGTCGGTGAGCTTGCGCGACTCCGGCCTGCATCGCTCGCCCAATTCCGGCTGGCCCGAAGCGGCGATGGCCGGGGCGCTGGACATCCAGCTGACTGGCCCGCGCATCTATGGCGGCGAGCGCGTCAGCGAACCGATGATCAACGGTTCCGGCCGGCCGGTTGCCACGCCCCGCGACATCGAGGCGGGCGTCGATCTGTTCTATATGAGTTGCACAGTGCTGACAGTTGTGACCGGGCTTGTGCTGGCAGTCGCCATGCTCGTCTAGAGGCCGCTACGTCGGCCTGCGGAACATATTCCGTTAAAACAATCTTTTCCGTGTCGCTTAATCGCATTTATTGGAATTTATACTATGATGCCCCGGTAAACAGCCGCCTTGGGGGGCGGAAAACAAGGAAACTGGGGGAATATCATGCGTAAACTGCTTCTGGCCGTTTCGGCCTCCTTGTGCCTGCTGGTTCAGCCGATGGTGGCCTCGGCCAGCAATCTCGTCGCCAGCATCAGCATTTCCAGCCAGACCATGACGGTCACGCAGAACGGAATCGTCAAGCATCGCTGGAAGGTCTCGACCGCCCGCAAGGGTTACGTCACCCCGCTCGGCAACTACCGCGCCAAATGGGCCTCGAAGAACCATCGCTCGCGCAAATACGACAATGCGCCCATGCCCTATGCGATCTTCTTCCACGGCGGCTATGCCGTCCACGCCACCTATGATCTCAAGCGCCTCGGCCGTCCCGCCTCGCACGGCTGCGTTCGGTTGCATCCCGACAATGCGGCACGGTTCTTCTCCATGGCGACGCACAACGGCTTGAAGAACACCAAGATTATCGTCACGCGCTGACGGGATTTTAGGGGAAGTGGAATTGATATGGCGCGCCGGACCGTCGGCGCGTCAGTCGTTGCCGGCTGCGTATCGCAGGCGGCGCATTTCGGGAACGATCACATGGCGATTGTTCTCGATGACGATGATGTTGTCCTTGCGCAGCTTGGTCATCTGCCGGCTGACGGTCTCGATGGTCAGGCCGAGGAAGTCGGCAATGTCGGCGCGCGACAGCGGCAGGTCGAAGGTCGTCGAATTGCCGCTCCGCTCCGGATCGATATGGGTGGCGATCAGGTAGAGGAAGCTCGCGACCTTTTCCTGGGCGGTCTTGCGGCCGAGCGTCAGCATCCAGTCGCGCGCCTCGTCGAGTTCCTTGAGCGACTGCGAGTGCAGCTTGCGCTCCAGTTCAGGCGCCTCGCCGACCATGCGATCGATGATCGGGCGGGGGAAACAACAAATCTCGGTTTCTGTCGCCGCTTCCGCCGTTACCGAGCTCTCGGTCAGGAAAGGCCGACCGAGAAAGTCGGGGGCGAACTGCAGGCCGACGATCTGCTGGCGACCGTCCGCCATCATCTTCGACAGCTTGACGACACCGTTCAAGATATTGCTGTAGCTGCCGACGTTCTCGCCCTGGCCGATGACCTCGTTGCCAGCTTCGACCTTGCGCCGCGTGGAATGCTTGTTGAGTTCGGCGAGCTGGGCAGAGCTCAACGTGGCGCAAATGCCGCCGTTACGAGCCTCGCAAGCCTTGCAGACGGCCGGAGCTTCGCATTCGCCTATGTGTTTCTTATGTGCGTCCATGATTTCGCCCCCGTCTGACGCCAATCTGCCCTTAGGTCAAGTCTCGATTTCACTCGTCCTGGTCCTTATCGACAACGCACGCGACAGGTGCATATGGACTGCACGACAAATCTATCAAGAAATTGATCGAAGTCAAAGGCGCTCTGCGGTCGAAGCGTTACCAAGATGTCTAGGATGACTTTCAGAAACGCGGCGTATGACATGCAAAACTCCCTGCTGGCCAAGTATTCCGGCTCCGTTCCACGTTACACCAGCTATCCGACGGCGCCGCATTTTCATGAGGGTGTGCAGTGCGGCAAATATGCGCAGTGGCTGGGCGAACTCGGCAGTCAACACGATTTGTCACTCTATGTTCACATTCCCTATTGCGATCGCCTCTGTTGGTTCTGTGCCTGTCACACCAAGCACACGCTGAAATACGAGCCGATCGAGACCTATCTTGTCTCGCTCAAGAAGGAGATCGCCAAGGTCGGCAGCCTGGTCAGCCGCGAGGCGAAGGTGAGCGGGCTGCACTTCGGCGGCGGTTCGCCGACCATGTTGAAGCCACAGGACATGATCGACCTGATGAAGGCCTTTCGCGAAGCCTTCGATTTCCGTGACGATGCCGAGATCAGCGTCGAGATGGACCCCAACGATCTGGACGAGCCGCGCTATGATGCGCTGGCGGCGATCGGCATGACCCGTGCAAGCCTCGGCGTGCAGGACTTCGATCCCAAGGTGCAGAGGACCATCAACCGCATCCAGACCTTCGAACAGACGAAATCCGTGGTGGACGCGGTGCGGGCGAGGGGTGTTCACTCGGTCAATTGCGACATTCTCTATGGCTTGCCCTACCAGACGATGGAAACGCTTGAGGCGACGGTCGACGACATCGTCTCGTTGTCGCCCGACCGGATCGCACTCTTCGGCTATGCGCACGTGCCATGGATGAAGAAGCACCAGACGATGATTCCGGAAGAGGCGCTGCCCGACGTCGAGATGCGCTTTGCCCAGATGACCCGCGCCGCCGACATGCTGGTCGCTGCCGGCTATGAGCCGATCGGCATCGACCATTTCGCAAGGCCCGAGGACCGCCTGGCTGTCGCTGCTCGCAACGGCAAACTGCGTCGCAACTTCCAGGGCTACACCGACGATGCCGCAGAAGCCCTGATCGGCTTCGGCGCCTCCTCGATCGGGCAATTACCGCAGGGCTATGTGCAGAACATGCCGGCGACCGGAGAGTATCAGCGGTTGGCGGATGCCGATGGCCTGACCGTGGTGCGCGGCATCGAACTGTCCGACGACGATCGGCTGCGCGCTTATGTGATCGAGCAGATCATGTGCGGCTTCGCCTTCTCCTTCGCCACCGTGCGCAAGCTCTATCCCGGCATCGGTGAGACGGTAATTGCCGAAGCGCGGCAGTACGCAGCCTCGAATCCGGACGGCATTTGCGAAGTCGTCGCCGACGAGTTCCGCCTTACCGAAGCCGGCAAACCGTTTGCCCGCAGTGTTGCCGCGGTTTTCGACAGCTATCTGGCGACCGGAAAGGGCCGCCATTCGATTGCTGTTTGAGCAACACTTCGGCAGCAATTTTCTTGGGCGGCCAAACTTACCATTGGCATTTGGAAACGTTTTCCCTATGTGGAACCAAGATTCTCGATACATGAGGTAATTGGCGTGACCGCTACATTCGACAAAGTTGCCGACATCATTGCTGAGACGAGCGAGATCGATCGCGAGACGATCACGCCGGAAAGCCATACGATCGACGACCTCGGCATCGACAGCCTGGACTTCCTCGACATCGTCTTTGCGATCGACAAGGAATTCGGCATCAAGATCCCGCTCGAGCAGTGGACCCAGGAAGTCAACGAAGGCAAGGTTTCGACCGAGGAATACTTCGTCCTGAAGAACCTCTGCGCCAAGATCGACGAACTGCGGGCAGCCAAGGGCTGAACCGCCGGCAGGGCGAAGGTCTTTCATGCTGCTCGAATATTTCCAGATGATCGACAAGGTCGAGGCGGTTGACCTCGGTCTTGGCAAGCTCAAGGCCCGCTCCGTCGTGCCTGAGAAAAGCCCGGTCTTCGAAGGCCATTTTCCCGGCATGCCGCTCGTTCCCGGCGTCCTCCTGATCGAGACCATGGCCCAGGCCTCCGGCATGCTCGTGCTTGCCGTCAAGGATTTTTCCGCCATGCCGTTCCTCATGTCGGTCCACGGCGCCAAGATGCGCGCCTTCGTAGAACCGGGCGCTGTGCTGGAGATCGAGGCCGAGCTCGAGCATGACGGCTCCGGTTTTGCCGTGACCAAGACGAAGATCGTTTCGGCCGGCAAGAAGATCTGCGATGCGCAGCTGAAGCTGCGAACCATGCCATTCAGCGAAGTGCCGCTGGCCGACATCGTGCGCAAGCGCGCCGAGGAAATCGGCCTGATGGACGCCATCGCCGCCGCCCGCTAAGACTGCGGCATCGGAGCGCCCGGCTCTGAGACCTTTATTTTGATGGATGCGAGCCCGCATGAGGGCTCGATGCGCTGGCCGTGTCGCCGGCGAGAGGACAGCAAATGATCAAGAAGCCGAACGATGTGGTGATCACCGGTATTGGCATCGTCACCTGCCATGGCACCGGCAAGGAGGGGCATGTGGCGCTCCTGTCTTCCGCCGTGGCGCCGCCGCCGGTGCTGGAGACGGAAAAGTTCAAGCCCTATCCGGTCCATCGCCTGCCGGAAATCGACTGGTCGCAGCAGATCGCCAAGCGCGGCGACCAGCGCCAGATGGAGAACTGGCAGCGCCTCGGCGTCTATGCCGCCGGGTTGGCGCTCGACGATGCCGGCATGAAGGACGATCTGGAGGCCTGCGGGTCGATGGATCTGATCGTGGCGGCCGGTGGCGGCGAGCGCGACATCGCGGTCGACAGCCTGATCGTCGACGAGGCGCTGAAGCGCAATGACCGCGAGCGCCTGCTGATCGAGAAGCTCACCACGGAACTGCGCCCGACGCTGTTCCTCGCCCAGCTCTCCAACCTCATGGCCGGCAATATCTCCATCGTCCACAAGGTCACCGGCTCGTCGCGAACCTTCATGGGCGAGGAGTCGGCCGGTATCTCGGCGATCGAGACTGCTTTTTCCCGCATCCGCGCCGGCCAGTCGACGCATACTCTGGTCGGCGGCGCCTTCATCGCCGAACGTGCCGACATCCTGCTTCTGGTCGAAGGCATACAGGCCCATTCGACCGGTGAATGGCAGCCCTTGTGGTCACGGCAGGCGGGCAAGGGTGGCGGCATGGTCCTCGGCACGGTCGGCGCCTTCCTCATGCTGGAAAGCCGGGCCCATGCCGATGCACGCGGTGCCCATATCTATGCGGTTCTCGAAGCTGTCGAAGGCGACCGCGGCAAGCGGGACGACGGCGGTCTGGAGAAGCGGCTCGGCCGGTTGGCCAAGCTCGCCGGCGACGTAAGCGCCGCAGACACTGTGGTGTTTTCCGGTTCGAGCGGCCTGCATGACCTGGCGGCGAGAGAACAGGCCGTGCTGGCGGAAAAATTCCCCGGCATGCCGGTCCGGGGCTACGGCGGCTCGACCGGCCACGGGCTTGAGGCCCAGTTCCCGCTCGGTCTGGCGCTTGCGGCGCTCGCCATCGATTCCGGCGCGAAGGTGCCGCCCTTCGATCCGGCGCACGAAGCCGCCATGAGCGCGCCCGCCCGCCACGCCGTCGTAACGACGGTCGGCTATACGCGCGGCGAGGGCATCGCCCTCGTCTCGGCCGATGCGTGAGGAGTTGAGAGCATGACAGACAACCGTTTCAAGGATCATCTCGGCCGCCCGATCGTTGCCGTCACCGGCATGGGCGTGATCACCTCGCTCGGCCAGGGCCTCTCCGACAACTGGGACGCGCTGACGTCCGGCAAGTCCGGCATCCACTACATCAACCGCTTCGACACGGAGGGCATGTCGACCCGTATCGGCGGCACCGTCGACTTCATCGACATTCCGGCGCCGAATTCGGTCGAACGCTCCTATGCCATGGCGCGCGAAACCACGATCGAGGCGCTGGCCCAGGCCGGCCTCACGGGCGACTTCAACGGCCCGCTCTTCCTCGCCGCCCCGCCGGTTGAACCCGAATGGGCCGACCGCTTCGCCCTTGCCGAGCGCTCGCCGCCGTCCAGCCATCCGGGCGATGCCTATGAGCGCTTCCTCACCGCCATGCGACAGAAGGCCGATCCGGTCTTCCTCGAAGCCGTGCAGTTCGGCTCGATCTCGGAACGGCTCGCGGACCGCTTCGGTACGCGTGGCCTGCCGGTGACGCTGTCGACCGCCTGCGCGTCCGGCGCCACCGCCATCCAGCTCGGCGTCGAAGCCATCCGCCAGGGTCGCACCGACCGGGCGCTGACCGTGGCGACGGACGGTTCCGTCAGCGCCGAATCGGTCATCCGCTTTTCGCTTCTGTCGGCGCTCTCGACCCAGAACGATCCGCCGGAAAAGGCCTCCAAGCCGTTCAGCAAGGATCGCGACGGTTTCGTCATCGCCGAAGGGGCGGCCACGCTGGTGCTGGAATCGCTGGAATCCGCCATCGCCCGTGGCGCGAGCGTGCTCGGCATCGTCCAGGGCTGCGGCGAAAAGGCCGATCATTTCCATCGCACGCGCTCCTCGCCGGACGGCGGCCCGGCGATCGCCACCATCCATGCGGCGCTCGATGATGCCGGCCTTTCCGAAGGTGCGATCGGCTACATCAACGCCCACGGCACCTCGACGCCGGAAAACGACAAGATGGAATACGGCGCCATGCTTGCGGTGTTCGGCGAGCGCTTGAAGAGCATTCCGGTCTCGTCCAACAAGTCGATGATAGGCCACACGCTGACGGCGGCAGGCGCGGTCGAGGCGGTGTTCTCGATCCAGACCATGCTGACCGGCACGCTGCCGCCGACCATCAACTACACCAATCCGGATCCGGCGATGGAACTCGACGTCGTGCCGAACGTGAAGCGCTCGGCCAATGTCTCGGCCGTGCTGTCGAACTCGTTCGGCTTCGGCGGGCAGAATGCCAGCCTTGTCATGACGCGAGAACCGGCTTAAGCGACGGATCGAATTCCAGTCACCGTGAAATAAACGCCTTGAGGGCGAGGAAAGACCAATGCGCGCACTGCAACTCGTCGAAGACCGCAAGCTCGAAATCGTCGATCTTCCGGAGCCGGAAGCACCCGGCCCCGGTGAAGTGACGCTTCGCGTCAAGGCCGTGGCGCTGAACCACATCGACGTCTGGGGCTGGCGCGGCATGGCCTTCGCCAAGCGCAAGATGCCGCTCGTCATCGGCGCGGAAGCCTCGGGCGTCGTCGAGGCGATCGGCCCGGGCGTCGGCAACATCCTGCCCGGCCAACTCGCCGCCGTCTATGGCGCGCGCACCTGCGGCCTGTGCAAGCCCTGCCGCGAGGGTCGCGACAATCTTTGCGAAAACGTCTCGGGCGTGCACGGCTTCCATCTCGACGGCTTCGCCCAGGAAAAGATCAACCTGCCGGCCCGCCTGCTGGTGCCGGCCCCTCCGGGCGTCGATGCGGTCGGCGCGGCGCTCGCCCCCGTCACCTTCGGCACGGTCGAGCACATGCTGTTCGACAATGCCAAGCTTGAGCCCGGCGAAACCATTCTCGTCCATGCCGGCGGTTCCGGCATCGGCACGGCGGCGATCCAACTCGCCAAGAAGATTGGCTGCACGGTCATCACCACCGTCGGCTCCGACGACAAGATCGAGCCGGCCAAGGCGCTCGGTGCCGATCACGTCATCAACTACCGCACAGACCGCTTCGAGGGCGTGGTGCGCAAGCTCACCAAGAAGAAGGGTGTCGACGTCGTCTTCGAGCATGTCGGCAAGGACACCTGGGCCGGTTCCATGCTGTGCCTGAAGCGCGGCGGCCGCCTGGTCACCTGCGGTTCGACCTCCGGCGTCTCGACCGACATGAACCTGATGATGCTGTTCCAGCAGCAGCTGAAGCTTTTGGGCTCGTTCGGCTGCCGGATGGAGAACATGGCGAACGCCATGCAGAAGATGGCGCGCGGCATCGTCCATCCGGTGATCGACACCGAGGTGCGGTTCGAGGATATCGACCGTGCCCTGTCGCGCTTGGAGGGTCGCCAGGTGTTCGGCAAGATCATCCTCAGGATGGATTGAGCGTGAAGCTCTTCATCACCCGGCTTGTCCTCAAGTCCCGGCGCTTCCCGCAATGGGCGGTGGCGCAACTCGCCTTCGGCTTCCTGACGCTGCTGAAGATCTTCCCGGCCGATCCGGCGATCAATTTCGCCGATCGGCTGATGCGTTATGTCGGACCGAAGACAAAGCGTCACACGTTGATGCGGACAAATCTGCGCAACGCCTTCCCGGAAAAGAGCGAGGCCGAGATCGAGGCGATCGCGCTCGGCAGCTGGGGCCATATGGGGCGGCTTGCGGCGGAGTATGTCTTCCTCGATCGCCTGTTTGATTTCGATCCCGACAAGCCGGGCGAGGGGCGCATCGAGGTCAGCGGCATTCCGCTGTTCCTCGACCTGCGCGACAACCCGCGCCCGTTCATCGTCTTTTCCGCCCATACCGGCAATTTCGAGCTGCTGCCCGTGGCCGGTGCCGCCTTCGGGCTCTACGTGACGGTGCTCTTCCGCCCGCCGAACAACCCCTATATCGGCGAGAAGGTCTTCGAATTCCGGGCCAAGCGCATGGGCAAGCTCGTGCCGTCCCATGCCGGCTCGTCCTTTGCGCTGGCCCGCCAGCTGGAAGCCGGCGGGGGCGTCGGGGTGCTGGTGGACCAGAAGTTCAAGAAGGGCGTGTCGACCAAGTTCTTCGGGCGCGACGTCAAGACCAATCCTCTGCTCGCCAAGCTGGCGCGCCAGTTCGATTGCGACGTCTACCCGGCGCGCTGCATCCGCTTGCCCGGCAACCGCTTCCGTCTCGAGATCGAGCCGCGGGTCGATCTGCCGCGCAATGCGGCAGGGCAGCTGGACGTCACCGCGACCGCGCAGCTCTTGAACAACAAGGTCGAAGCCTGGGTCAGGGAATATCCGGAGCAATGGCTCTGGTATCACGACCGCTGGAGCATCAAGCGCGAACTGTAGTTACGGTTGTGCCGACTTTTATTGGTATTTTCTGGGCCTGCGTTCCGCGGCGGGAGGCGCTTCCTCCGAGAACGGCCGTTTTGACGGCGGTTTTCGCCCGATATTGGCGATTCTGCGGGCGGATGGTGACTTTGATACCTGAAAGTTAGGCGATTGAACGTGAGAATCATTCATGTTACCAGCCGGGCAATGTTTCCATGTCGATACGCGTCGTGGCTGTATGTCCGGACGGCTGCCGATATCGAATGTCTTCGTTCGCGTTCAACAGGACAGCTGTCAAAGTGGCATCCGATCTCTCTTATCCCAATCTTCTTCCGTTGTTCGAGGCGGTTTCCCTGAAGAACACGCAGCTTCAGCAGGCCATACGCGTCGGTGACGATCATCTCGTCAGGCTCCTCGACCGGGAACTCGATCCGCTGATCGCGTCCGTCGTCGATTATCACGCCCGCGACATGGCGGAGATCCACATGCAGTTGCGCTTCGTTGGGAACCTCATTCGCGAGGACGCCGACGACCGATCCTGCGTCCAGCGGCACGCGGCCGTTCTTTCCATTCTTCTGGATCGCTATTTCGGCGACGGTGCGCGGCAGGCGCTACCTGAAACTGCGGCGGAAAACGTCGGTTTCGCCGCCCGTTTGGAAGGCGAGGACGGTTACCTCAACGAGTCGATTCTCGACAACATGCCTGACCGTGTCGCGGTGGTCACGCTCGACTGTCGCTATCTCTATGCCAATCGCGCCCATGCGGACCTGCTGGCGGCGACCCAACTCGAACTGGTCGGGCGCAATCTGTTCGATTTCGTCGACGATGGGACGGTCGCCCAGGAAATTCGCCAACAGCTCGGCCGGTGCTTCTCCGGTGAACGGTCGGAAGTCTCCTTCGGGTGGAGAGGGGTTGGGCAGGGTCTGGCCGTTCAGGGGCGCGCCGCACCCTTGCGCTCGCCGCGGGGCGACGTGATCGGTGCGATCATGACGCTGCTGGACGAGCATCGCCTGGCGGACGGCATCGCTGCCTGAGCCTGCGGGCCGGGAATTCGCGCTCGCCTTGCGACAAGCACTTTTTCGGGGAGGGTACTAAGGTCAGCTTTGGCCGTTAAGCCCGATATCGTCCGGCAGGCGCTGCAGCAGGTATTCGCGCTCGAAGGCGATGTGGCGCCGGATGCCTTCGAAAAATCCGCGCAGCATGTAGCCCACCGCTTCCATGTTGACGGCGCTGCCGGAACCGAGTTTCAACAAGGCGTCGGTCAGTTCCTCGGCGAAACATTCATCCTCGAAGTGCTCGAATTTCAGTCGGTCGAGGGTTTCGCGCATGTGGTCCAGGTTCTGGCTGGAGCTTTCGAGCCAGGGGTAGAGGATGTTCTCCTCATAGTGATGCACGCCCTTGATCAGCGGGCCGAGCGATTTTGCCGCGTAGATGCATTTTTGCCTGTTGACGTTGGCCGGTAGTGAATCGGCGATCTCCTCCAGTTCGCCGCATAGCGCCAACTGTTCCTCGTGCGCCCCGCGCAGCCAGGCAAGGGAACGGCGGCAGGGATTGGCGATGCCGTCCGGGACAAACTGTTTCGCGATGTTTTCCGGGTGTTTGTCCATTGATTTTGCCTGCATTGCCGTTCTCCCGAGCTTTCGTTCTCGTCCGGGTCGGAATCCGCCGGACGCTCCTGCCCAAAAATAGTCTGTCCCCTCGGGATGCGATGTGATGACGCATGGTATCGAGGCTGCAAATCGCAGATTGGAAAGCTTAATCGCATTGTTCCGTAATTCAGTCCCCGCTTGCATTGATTTGGATCAAGGTGGATTGTCAGCCGGAATGCGAACTCTGCACACGAAGCGGAGGGAATCCCTGCGGGGGGTCCGTTCGTGAATGATCAGCAAGCGTTGGGGGATACCAACAATGAATTACACGTTAGAAACAATGGTGATGGCGGTTCTTGCCTTCGCCGCGCTGCTCGGGGTCGCCTTTGCCCACGACAGCCTGTTCGCGGCTCACATGTGGGTCGCGTTCTTCGTGCTGGCCGCCGGCACCATCGTCATGCTTCGTCGCATGAAGTTCGCACCGGTCAACGTCAAGACCGCCGCACAGATCAAGTCGGAATACTTTGACGAAGTCGTCAAGTACGGCGTGATCGCCACGGTGTTCTGGGGTGTGGTCGGCTTCCTGGTGGGCGTCGTCGTGGCGCTCCAGCTGGCCTTCCCGGATCTCAACATCGAGCCGTGGTTCAACTTCGGCCGGATGCGTCCGCTGCACACCTCGGCCGTCATTTTCGCCTTCGGCGGCAATGCGCTGATCGCCACCTCCTTCTATGTCGTTCAGCGCACCTCGCGCCAGCGGCTGTTCGGCGGCTCGCTCGGCTGGTTCGTCTTCTGGGGCTATCAGCTGTTCATCGTCATGGCAGCGACCGGCTATCTTCTCGGCATTACCCAGAGCCGCGAATATGCCGAACCGGAATGGTATGTCGACATCTGGCTCACCATCGTCTGGGTCGCCTACCTGATCAGCTTCCTCGGCACGATCATGACCCGGCGCGAAAGTCACATCTATGTGGCCAACTGGTTCTACCTGTCATTCATCGTCACCATTGCGATGCTGCATATCGTCAACAACCTGGCGATCCCCGTCTCGTTCCTCGGCGTGAAGAGCTATTCGGCCTTCTCCGGCGTTCAGGACGCGCTGACCCAGTGGTGGTACGGCCATAACGCGGTGGGCTTCTTCCTCACCGCCGGCTTCCTCGGCATGATGTACTATTTCGTGCCGAAGCAGGCCGGTCGCCCGGTCTATTCCTACCGCCTGTCGATCATCCACTTCTGGGCCCTGATCTTCATGTACATCTGGGCCGGCCCGCACCACCTGCACTATACGGCTCTGCCGGACTGGGCACAGACGCTCGGCATGGTCTTCTCCATCATGCTTTGGATGCCTTCCTGGGGCGGCATGATCAACGGTCTGATGACGCTCTCGGGCGCCTGGGACAAGATCCGCACCGACCCGATCATCCGCATGATGGTCATCGCCATCGCCTTCTACGGCATGTCGACCTTCGAAGGTCCGATGATGTCGATCAAGGCCGTCAACTCGCTCAGCCACTATACCGACTGGACGATCGGTCACGTGCATTCCGGCGCGCTCGGCTGGGTCGGCATGATCACCTTCGGTGCCGTCTACTACCTGACGCCCAAGCTTTGGAACCGCAACCGGCTCTACTCCATGCGCATGGTCAACTGGCACTTCTGGCTCGCAACCCTGGGCATCGTCGTCTACGCCGCCGTTCTGTGGGTCGCCGGCATCCAGCAGGGTCTGATGTGGCGTGAATACGATGAGCAGGGCTTCCTGGTCTATTCGTTCGCCGAGTCGGTCGCCGCCATGTACCCCTACTACGTGCTGCGCGCCGTCGGCGGTGCCATGTACCTCGTTGGTGGCGTCATCATGGCCTACAACGTGCTCATGACGATCCTCGGCTACGAGCGTCAGGAAGCGCCCATCCAGGGTTCCGTCGCCCCCGCCGCCGTCCAGCCGGCTGAATGAGAGGAAGGCTATCCATGTCTATTCTTGATAAACACCAAATCCTCGAGAAGAACTCCAGCCTTCTGCTTCTCGGCTCCCTGCTGGTCGTTTCGATCGGTGGCATCGTGGAAATCGCACCGCTCTTCTACCTTGAGAACACCATCGAAAAGGTAGAGGGCATGCGTCCCTACGCGCCGCTCGAACTGGCCGGTCGCAACATCTACATTCGCGAGGGCTGCTACGTCTGTCACAGCCAGATGATCCGTCCGTTCCGCGACGAAGTGGAGCGCTATGGTCACTATTCGCTGGCTGCGGAGTCGATGTACGACCATCCGTTCCAGTGGGGTTCCAAGCGTACGGGCCCGGATCTGGCCCGCGTCGGCGATCGCTATTCCAACGAATGGCACGTCCAGCACCTGACCGAGCCGCGCGACGTCGTGCCGGAATCGATCATGCCGAGCTACGCCTTCCTCAAGACGACGCCGCTCAAGATCTCCAACGTCACGATGGAGCTGAAGGCCAACCGCACAGTGGGCGTGCCTTATAGCGACGAGATGCTGGAAAATGCCGAGGCGGACCTTGCCGCCCAGGCTGATCCGAACGCGGATACCGCGGGCCTCTTGGCTCGCTATCCGAAAGCCAAGGTCGGCGACTTCGACGGCAATCCCGCCGCACTGACGGAAATGGACGCGCTCGTCGCCTATCTCCAGATGCTCGGCACGCTGGTCGATTTCACCACCTATGACGACGCCACCGGCTATCGCTGAGGAGGGACGAACATGGAAACCTATACGGCCATGCGTCACTTCGCGGACAGCTGGGGCCTGCTGGCGATGGCACTGTTCTTCGTCGGCGTCATCGTCTTCACCTTCCGGCCTGGCGGCAAGAAATCCGCCGACGAAGCGGCAAGCATCCCCCTCAAGGAGGACTAAGAGATGTCTGAGAAACATATTGACGAAATCAGTGGCGTCGAAACCACTGGCCATGAGTGGGACGGAATCCGCGAGCTCAACAACCCGATGCCGCGCTGGTGGGTGTGGACCTTTTACATGACCATCGTCTGGGCGATCGGCTACACGATTGCCTATCCGGCCTGGCCGTTGCTCAAGGAAAACACCAAGGGCTTGCTCGGCTATTCCAGCCGTGCAGAGGTGGCAGCCGAGCTTGGCGATGCCAAGGCCGCGCAGTCGGTCTATCTGGAGAAGATTGCCTCCATGCCGCTTGCCGAGATCGTTGCCGACCCGGCACTGGCGCAGTTCGCCACCGCTGGCGGCGCTGCCGCCTTCAAGGTCAACTGCTCGCCGTGCCACGGCTCGGGCGCGCAGGGCGGTGCCGGCTATCCGAACCTCAACGACGACGACTGGCTGTGGGGTGGCGATCTTGAAGCGATCCACACCACGCTCGCCCATGGCATTCGCTACGAAGGCGATCCTGACACGCGCGTCTCCGAAATGCCGGCCTTTGCCGACATTCTGGATGCCGAGCAGATCAAGCAGGTTGCTGCCTATGTCGTCAGCCTGACGGGCACGCCGGCCGATGCCGCCATGGTCGAACCCGGCAAGACCGTGTTTGCCGAAAACTGCGCCTCCTGCCACGGCGAAGACGCCAAGGGCGGTCGCGATTTCGGTGCGCCCAATCTCGCCGATGCCATCTGGCTGAGAGTGAGCGACGAGGCCGGCATTGCGCAGCAGGTTGCGGGTCCCAAGCATGGCGTCATGCCCGCCTGGGGCGCCCGCCTTGGCGATGCGACCGTCAAGCAGCTGGCCGTCTACGTTCACTCGCTCGGCGGCGGCGAATAAAGCGACACGGGCGACGGCCTTTCGAGGCCGTCGTCCTTCCACCGCCGGGCAATATGCCGCAATCGACCACGCCGGCCGGCGTGGTCTTTTGTTTCGCGGATAAACACCCGGATAAAAGAGCCGAGCCCGCGCATCCGGGCAGGAACAACCCACGAACCGTGATTTTTAATGCAAACAGTTCGCATTGCGACGCTTCGCCGCTGCTTGATATAAGTCAAGGTAGGCTATGGTGGCGCATGGGAGAAGAGCCCTAGGAATAGAGGTCCATCGATGAATCTTCAATCTGAGAACAACAGGGCGGGCGAACCCGTCGAAGTCGAGCGCCACGAGGCCGAACCGGTCATGTCGGCAAAGGTGCGCCGCCCGCTCTACGAGGCGCGCAAGAAGATTTTTCCAAAACGGGCCGAGGGGCGTTTTCGCCAGTTCAAGTGGCTGGTCATGCTGGTCACGCTGGGCATCTACTACCTGACGCCGTGGCTGCGCTGGGATCGCGGACCCTATGCTCCGGACCAGGCGGTCCTCATCGATCTCGCCCACCGTCGCTTCTACTTCTTCTTCATCGAAATCTGGCCGCAGGAGTTCTTCTTCGTCGCCGGCCTGCTGGTCATGGCGGGCTTCGGTCTGTTCCTCATTACCTCCGCCGTCGGCCGCGCCTGGTGCGGCTATACCTGTCCCCAGACGGTCTGGGTCGATCTCTTCCTGGTGGTGGAACGCGCCATCGAAGGTGATCGCAACGCCCGGATGAAGCTGGAGACCGCGCCCTGGACCTTCGACAAGATCGCCAAGCGCGTATCCAAGCACGCCATATGGCTGGCGATCGCGGTCGCCACCGGTGGTGCCTGGATCTTCTATTTTGCCGACGCGCCGACGCTGGCCGTCGACTTTGCCACCGGCTATGCGCAGCCTGTCGCCTACATCACCGTCGCCGTACTCACGGCCACGACCTATGTCTTCGGCGGTCTGATGCGCGAGCAGGTATGCGTCTACATGTGCCCCTGGCCACGCATCCAGGCGGCCATGCTGGATGAGAATTCGCTGGTCGTCACCTATAACGACTGGCGCGGCGAGCCACGCACCCGCGGGTCGAAGAAGGCCGCCGCCGCGGGCCTTGCCGTCGGCGACTGCGTCGACTGCAATGCCTGCGTGGCCGTCTGTCCGATGGGTATCGACATCCGCGACGGCCAGCAGCTCGAATGCATCACCTGCGCCTTGTGCATCGACGCCTGCGACAGCGTCATGGACAAGATCGGCAAGCCGCGCGGCCTGATTGCCTATGCGACGCTCGACGAGTACCAGGGCAATATGGCGCTCGCCACCGCCGGCGGCACCACGCCGATCGACCCGCACAAGGTGCGTGACGCCAACGGCAACTTCGTCGATACCATTCGTCACTTCGACTGGAAGATCATCTTCCGCCCGCGCACGCTCCTTTACATGGGCGTCTGGAGCGCGGTCGGTATCGGCCTGCTGGTGGCACTGCTCAGCCGCGACCGGCTCGAGGTCAACGTCCTGCACGACCGCAACCCGCAATTTGTGCTGGAGTCCGATGGTTCCATTCGCAATGGCTACACCGTCCGCATCTTGAACATGATCCCGCAACCGCGCACTATCAGCGTGTCGCTCGATGGTTTGCCCGATGCGACGATGAAGGTGAATGGTGTGACGGAAGAACAGGTCCGCACGTTCTCGGTCTCGGCCGAACCGGATCAGGCCACCACCCTCAAGGTCTTCGTCACCCTTCCGGCCGGCCGGCTGGAGGAGCAGGCCGAGGACTTTGAATTCGTCGTCAAGGACGAAGGCGGCGACGAGCAGGACACCTATGACGCCGTCTTCTTCGGCCCGGCAGCAAGGAAATGACCATGCAAAGCGACAAGCCATCCTTCGTCTTCACCGGTTGGCACATGCTGGCGGCGATGCTGCTGTTCTTCGGCACGATCATCACCGTCAACTTCACCATGGCCTACCTCGCGACCTCGACCTGGAGCGGGCTGGTGGTGAAGAACACCTACATCGCCAGCCAGGAATTCAACGGCAAGGCGGCGGGCATTCGCGCCATGCTGTCCACGGGCATCAAGGGCACGCTCGCGGTCAAGGACGACAGCATCCGCTATGGTCTCGCCATGCCGGGCGACAAGCCGGTGCTGGCCGACAAGGTGACCGCCCACTTCAAGCGGCCGGTCGGCGAGCATCAGGATTTTGTCACCGAGCTTGAACCGGCCGGCGCCGGCGTCTACGAGGCGTCCCGCCAGGTCCTGCCCGGTAACTGGATCGTCGAGATCATCGCCGTCAAGGACGGTGAAACCATCATGCACGAAGCCAATCGCATCGCTGTGACCGGAGAGGGCAAATGAGCTGCTGCGCAGCGGGAACCGAAGGCGCGCTCGACATGGAGCGTGCGGGCCATGCCCTTCCGACGGCGGAAGAGTTGAGGCTTGCGAGCCGGGATCTGGGGCAGGGGCTGTTGCAGACCGACCTCAGCGTCCCCGCCGTGCATTGCGGCACCTGCATCAGCACGATCGAGCGGGCGCTGCGCGCCCGGCCGGAAGTGGAACGCGCCCGGGTCAATCTGTCGACCAAACGCGTCTCCGTCGTCTGGAAGGATCAGATGGAGGGAGCCGCGACCGATCCGGTCGAGTTCGCCCGTGCCATCGCGGCGACCGGCTATGAATCGCATCTGTTCACCGCGGCGGAGGAGGCCTCCGACTCGCTGCGAAACCAGTTGATCCGCGCCGTCGCCGTTTCCGGCTTTGCCGCGACCAACATCATGCTGTTGTCGGTTTCGGTCTGGTCGGGCGCCGATGCCTCGACACGCGACATGTTCCACTGGATTTCGGCGATGATCGCCGCACCCGCGCTGATCTATGCCGGACGGTTCTTCTACCAGTCCGCCTGGAATGCCCTGAAACACGGCCGCAGCAACATGGATGTTCCGATCGCCATCGGCATCACGCTCTCCTATTTCATCTCGCTGTGGGAAACGATCCATCACGGCGAGCATGCCTATTTCGACGCGACCGCCTCCCTGCTGTTCTTCCTGCTGATCGGCCGCACGCTCGACCACATCATGCGCGACCGCGCCCGCTCGGCGATCAGCGGTCTGGCCCGGCTCTCTCCGCGCGGCGCCATGGTCGTGGGCAAAGACGGTTCGCGCGAGTATCGGGCGCTGGAAGAGGTGCGCGTGGGAGACCGCGTGGCGGTCGCGGCCGGTGACCGTATCCCGGTCGACGGCGTGATCGTCATCGGCGCCAGCGACATGGACGTGTCGATCATCAATGGCGAAAGCGCGCCCCAGCAGGTCGCCATCGGCGATCCTGTCCAGGCGGGGACATTGAGCCTCACCGGTTCCCTGGTCATCGAGGCCACGGCGACGGCGAAGAATTCCTTCCTGGCCGAGGTCATCAACCTGATGGAGGCGGCGGAAGGTGGCCGGGCGCGCTATCGCCGGATCGCCGACCGCGCTGCGCAATATTATGCGCCCGCCGTGCATCTGACCGCGCTGTTCACCTTCTTCGGCTGGGGCTTCTACGATGGCGACTGGAAACATGCGCTGCTGGTGGCCGTCGCCGTGCTGATCATTACCTGCCCCTGCGCGCTGGGTCTCGCCGTTCCGGTGGTACAGGTCGTCGCGGCCGGCCGCCTGTTCAAGGCCGGCATCATGGTCAAGGACGGCTCCGCCATGGAGCGGCTGGCCGAGATCGATTCGATCGCCTTCGACAAGACAGGCACGCTGACGCTCGGCAGGCCGCAACTTGTCGATGCCTCGGCGATCGATGCCGCCTCCTTCGCGATCGCGGCCGGACTTGCCCGGCATTCCCGCCATCCTTTGTCGCAAGCCCTGTGGCGCGCGGCAACCGGACCCGTGCGGATGATCGATTCCGTTCGCGAAATTCCCGGCGCCGGTGTCGAGGCCGAAGGTCCGGAAGGCGTCTACCGCCTCGGCAGCCGCAAGTTCGCCTGCGCCGAAACCGCCTGCGAGACGGGCGATCACGGCTATTCCGAGGTCGTGCTGTCGCTTGACGGCCGCGAACTCCAGGCGTTCCGTTTCGAAGACACGCTGCGGCCGGGGGCTGAAAAGGCAATCGCGCGGCTCAAGGGCGAGGGGTTCTCCCTCGGCATCCTGTCCGGCGACCGCGCCGGTGTCGTGTCCGCGCTGGCCAACCGCCTCGGCATCGACAACTGGAAGGCCGAGCTTGCGCCGCGCGACAAGGCGGAATTCTGCACCAGGGTTCAGGCCGAAGGCCACAAGCTGCTGATGGTCGGCGACGGTATCAATGATGCCCCGGCGCTTGCCGCTGCCCATGTATCGATCGCACCGGCGACGGCTGCCGATATCGGCCGCCAGGCGGCGGACTTCGTCTTCATGCGTCAGAACCTCGATTCGGTCGCCTTCGCCATCGAAGCCTCGCGCCGTGCCGGCCGCCTGATCCGGGAAAACTTCGCGCTCGCGATCGGCTACAACGTCATCGCCGTGCCGGTCGCCATTCTTGGCTATGCAACGCCGCTGATCGCCGCCGTCGCCATGTCGACCTCGTCGATCATCGTCGTCGTCAACGCGTTGCGCCTCAATCGGCTGGCGCTGAAGGAGGATGCCGGCGTCGTCCAGCTGGCGGCGGGTGGCAGCTTTGCCGCCCCGAATGCAAGGCTTGCCTCATGAACATGCTGATCTACCTGATCCCGATTGCCCTTTTCCTGGGCGGGCTCGGGCTGTTCGCCTTTCTCTGGTCGTTGAAGAGCGGCCAGTATGAGGATCTCGACGGCGCGGCCTGGCGGGTGCTCTCCGACGACGACGACAAGCCGGGCGATTGATATCGCCCACGGAATTTTGACCGCCGTCAATCGCGGGCGGCTTGTCCGCATCGTTTGGGAGTGCCAAAAGGTGTTCCTCATCTATAGCATGCGACGAGGAACACATGACGGAACTTGCGGAAATCGGACTGATCGGTCTTGGCGTGATGGGCTCCAACCTGGCGCTCAACATCGCCGAGAAGGGCAGCCGGATCGCGGTGTTCAACCGCACGCCGTCGCGCACGGCGGAATTCGTCTCCGAAGCCGGATCGCTGGCGGAAAATATCGTCGGCTGCGAGACGATCGAAGCCTTCGTCGCCGCCATCCGTCCGCCGCGGCCGATCATCATCATGATCAAGGCCGGCGAGGCGGTCGACCAGCAGATCGATGCGCTGAGGCCTCTGCTGCCCGGCGGCGACATCGTCATCGATGCCGGCAACGCCAATTTCCGTGACACCATCGCCCGCTTCGACCGGCTGAAGGATACCGGTCTGACCTTCATCGGCATGGGTGTTTCCGGTGGCGAGGAAGGCGCGCGCCACGGTCCCTCCATCATGGTCGGCGGCACCCGGCAATCCTATGCCCGCGTCGAGAAGGTGCTCACCTCGATCGCCGCCCGCTACGAAGGCGATCCGTGCTGCGCCTGGCTGGGCGAGGGTGGGGCAGGGCATTTCGTCAAGACCATCCACAACGGCATCGAATATGCCGACATGCAGATGATCGCCGAGATCTACGGCGTCCTGCGCGACGGGCTCGGCAAGTCGGCCGGCGATATCGGCGCAATTTTCGGCCAGTGGAACACCGGTCGGCTCAATTCCTACCTGATCGAGATCACGGAAAAGGTGCTCGCCGCGGCCGATCCGCAAACCGGCAAGGCGCTGGTCGACATGATCCTCGACCGCGCCGGCCAGAAGGGCACGGGTAAGTGGTCGGTGATCGAGGCGCAGCAGATGGGCGTGCCGGCAACCGCGATTGAGGCCGCCGTTGCCGCGCGGAGCCTGTCGTCGATGAAGGCTGAACGTCAGGCGGCCGAGGCGATCTTTGGCACACCGCGCTGCGCCTTCCCCATGGCCGACGGTGCACCCTTGCTGAAAGACCTTGAACTGGCGCTGTTTGCCGCCAAGATCGCCGCCTATGCCCAGGGCTTTGCCGTGATGGCCGAGGCCTCGCGCGAATTCGCCTGGTCTCTCCCCATGCCGACCATTGCCCGCATCTGGCGCGCCGGCTGCATCATCCGTTCGCAATTCCTCGACGAGATAACCAAGGCGTTCACCGAGCAACCCGACGTCGCCAACCTGATCGTCACGCCGGCCTTCTCCGCCATGGTGCAGGAAAGCCTGCCGTCGTTGCGCCGCATCGTTGCCGCGGCCGTCACGGCCGGGATCCCGGTGCCGGCGCTTTCTTCGGCGCTGTCCTATTTCGACGCCTACCGGCAGGCCCGCGGAACCGCCAACCTCATCCAGGCGCAGCGCGACTTCTTCGGCGCCCACGGCTTCGACCGCATCGACGGTCTTCCCATTCACCACGGGCCGTGGGGTGCGGGCGGCTGATCTGGGGGGACGTCGTCAAGGATACGATGTCGGTTACGGACCGCCTCGGATTGTCGGCGACACCACCGGCAGTTCTTTGTCAGCGACGGTTGGAAGATGAGGGCGATGGTTGAGACCCTCTTCTCCCCAGCGGGGAGAAGGTGGCGCGCAGCGCCGGATGAGGGGGGGCGAAGCCACCTGATCTCGGCCCACTTGGCCCCCTCATCGCCTCACTGCGTTCGGCACTTCTCCCCGCTGGGAAGAAGAAAGAGACGCCACGCCCGATGCGCATGCTCTCGACGCGTTGAAACTTCACGCAAAAAGCCCTGCCGACGACCGGCAGTCTGCTCAATCGCCCCAGACCGGCTGGCTGATGCTTTGCAGCATCTCGGGCGCCACGCCGTCGATGCTGGCGATCACCGCCTTGGCGAGTTCCCGGCCGGCGAGGCGCACGTCTTCATGGGCCGTGATGATCTCCGGCCGGATCCAGTTGAGGATGGGCGCTGACTGTTTCGACACCAGGTCGACATCGCGCCCGACGCGCTTTCCCGCCGCCTCGATCCCGGCATTGACGGCGATTGCCGCACTACCCGACGAACAGATGATGCCATTCGGCGCATCCGGTGAGCGCATCAGCGCCTCGACGGCATCGCGGATCTCTGCAAGCGGCGTGTCGATGGTCACGTCGAGTGGCACTTCCTGCGCGCCAAACGCGCGAAGCCCTGCCTGGAAACCGGCTCGCGTATGGGTGTAGTAGGTCAGCTTGCTCGGCGGCTGGAGCAGGGCTATCCGCCTGCGGCCCCGCGCCACCAGCCGCTCGACCGCCTGGTGGGCATAGGCCTCGTTGTCGAAGTCGTGATAGGGGTGGACGATCTTGCCATCGGTGCGGCCGTGGGTAGCGAACGGCATGTTTTGCTCGCTCAGAAGCCTGACGCGTGCGTCATCCGGTTCGATACGCGAAATGATGACGCCGTCCGCCGAACCGGTGTCGAGGATATATCGCACCGGCTGCATCGGGTCCTTGCTGTGCGAATGCGGCGTGACGACGATATGATAGGGTGTGGCCGACAGCACCTCGGATATGCCGAAGACCATCTGGCTCGAGAAGCCCATGATCTCCTCGTCGATGCTCAGCACCAGCGCGATGACGTTCGTCTTGCCTGTCCTCAAGCGCACGCCGGCGCGGTTCGGCTGGTAGCCGAGCTGGCGCGCCACCATTCGGACCCGCTCCTTGGTTTCGGCACCGATGTCGGGTGCGTCCTTCAGCGCGCGGGAGACCGTGGTGATGCCGAGCCCTGTCATGAAGGCGATCGTCTTGAGCGTCGGCCGCTCCTTGCCTTCCTTCGCGGGGCCGTGTCCGTCCCGCGGCTTGTCATCTTTCATGCTGTCCCCGCCGCTTCCCTTGAGCCGCCATTATAGTTGCTCGCACGCCGCCTGCAAACGCGATGCGACGATCAATGTACCACGAACAACAGCAGAAATCTGTAACGATACAGTAAGTTTGTCGAGCCTGATTTTGTCAGGGTTGGCAATCGTGATGCACGCATACGGGGAATTGATGGCTAAGAGGCGGGCGGCATGCTGGATTCTACGCAAATTTGCCGCAACGCACGGAAAAGACCGCCGCAGCGCGGCAAATGCCGGAAAAAACAGGGACAAAATCGGGTTGTCAGGCGCTTCACGCTGCTCGCGCCCGGGGCGACAAATGCTGCGCTTGCGTGCTGCCTAGGGTGGAAAGTGGAGGTGTAACAAAAAATTAACATCGCGGAGGTTGCGCCTTTAAATCGATTGGAATACGTTTTTACGGCATCGTTTCAGTGAGGGAGGACACTCATGAATTTTCGTAGCGTGGCGGCAGCTTTGGTCGCAAGCGTCGTATTGCCGTTGGGTGCGGCCAATGCAACAGAACTCGAAGTCACCCATTGGTGGACATCCGGCGGCGAGGCGGCCGCGGTCGCCGAATTCGCCAAGGCATTTGATGCCACCGGCAACAAGTGGATCGACGGGGCGATCGCCGGCGCCGGGAGCACAGCCCGACCGATCATGATCAGCCGCATCACCGGTGGCGATCCGATGGGCGCGACACAGTTCAACCACGGTCGCCAGGCGCAGGAGCTGGTGGAGGCCGGTCTGATGCGTGATCTGACCGCGGTTGCCGAGGCGGGCAAGTGGAAAGAGGTCATCAAGCCCTCGAGCCTGCTCGACAGTTGCACCATCGACGGCAAGATCTATTGCGCCCCGATCAACATCCATTCCTGGCAATGGCTGTGGCTGTCGAACGCCGCGTTCGAAAAGGCCGGTGTGCCGGTGCCGAAGGACTGGAATGAGTTCGTCGCCGCCGCGCCCAAGTTGCGTGAGGCTGGTCTGCAGCCGCTCGCCCTCGGCGGTCAGGCCTGGCAGTCGGGTGGTCTGTTTGACACGCTCGTGCTCAATCTGGGCGGCAAGGACCTGTTCGAAGGGGTCTATGTCAAGAAGGATGCCGACATCGCGGCCGGTCCGGACATGGCGAAGGTCTTCCAGGCCGCGGCCCAGGCGCGCGAAATGGCCGCCGGCAGCAATGTCCAGGACTGGAACCAGGCGACCAATCTCGTGATCACCGGCAAGGCCGGCGGCCAGGTTATGGGGGACTGGGCGCAAGGCGAATTCCAGATCGCCGGACAGGTCGCCGGAAAGGACTACAGCTGCCTGCCGGGTCTCGGCGTCAGCCCCTACATCACCACGGGTGGTGACGCCTTCTACTTCCCGGTGCTGAAGGATGAGGAGAAGTCGAAGGCGCAGGACGTTCTGGCCCAGGTCATGCTTGATCCGAAGACCCAGGTCGCCTTCAACCTCAAGAAGGGCTCGCTGCCGGTTCGCGGCGATGTCGATCTGTCGGCCGCCAACGACTGCATGAAGAAGGGGCTCGAAATCGTCGCCAAGGGCAATGCGCTGACCAGCACCGACCAGGCGCTCTCCGCCGACAGCCAGAAGCAGAAGGAAGATCTGCTCACCGAGTTCTTCGCCAGCACGTCGATGAGCCCGGAAGCTGCCCAGGAGCGCTTTGCCGAGATCATCTCCTCGGCTGACTGAGACAGTCGGCCGCATCCGGCCGGCATCGGTTCACGGTGCCGGCCGGGTCTTGCGACATCCTGGCCCCGCAAGGTCCGCCGGCATCGGATGCTTAGCCCGTTGCCTCGTGTCCTGCGATGACGTGCTCGAGGAGGAACCGAAATGACAGGTCATGCGCCTGCCAAACGCCCCAACCAGCTTTTCCGCAATCTCAATTCCAAGATTGCCTCCATCCCGATGATCCTGATCGCCGTCGGAATCTTCTTCGGAGGCTCGGTCTGGACCGTCTTCTATTCCTTCACCAATTCAAAGCTCCTGCCGCGCCTGTCCTTCGTCGGCTTCGACCAGTACGAGCGCCTGTGGAACACGTCGCGCTGGATCATCTCGATCCAGAACCTGGCAATCTACGGCATCCTGACGCTGATCTTCAGCCTGGTGATCGGTTTCCTGCTCGCCGCGCTGATGGACCAGAAGATCCGGTTCGAGAATGCCTTTCGCACCATCTTCCTCTATCCCTTCGCGCTGTCCTTCATCGTCACCGGCCTCGTCTGGCAGTGGATCCTCAATCCGGAATTCGGCATCCAGGGCATCATCCGGTCGCTCGGCTGGGAGAGTTTCCGCTTCGATCCGCTCTATGATCCCGATATCGTCATCTACGGCATCCTGATCGCCGGCCTGTGGCAGGGGACAGGGCTCGTCATGTGCCTGATGCTCGCCGGGCTGCGCGGCATCGACGAGGATATCTGGAAGGCGGCACGGGTCGACGGCATCCCGATGTGGAGGACCTATCTCTTCATCGTCATCCCGATGATGCGCCCGGTCTTCATCACCACGCTGGTCATCATCGCCAGCGGCATCGTTAAGGTCTACGACCTCGTCGTCGCCCAGACGAGCGGCGGGCCGGGCAATGCCTCGGAAGTCCCGGCGAAATACGTCTACGACTATATGTTCCAGGCCCAGAACCTCGGGCAGGGCTTTGCCGCCTCGACCATGATGCTGCTCACCGTCGCCATCATCATCATTCCGTGGGCCTATCTCGAATTCGGAGGTAAGAAGCGTGGCTAACGTCTCGACACTCAACACGGTCGGCGCGGGCTTCGACGCGGTCGCGCCCGATGTCTCGGGCCCGCGCGGCCGCCGTCCGCGGCCCGCCATCTCAAGGCGCAATATCATGCTCTACGGCACGCTGTTCGTCGCGGCGCTCTACTACCTGCTGCCGCTCTACGTGATGGTGGTGACGTCACTGAAGGGCATGCCCGAAGTGCGCATGGGCAATATCTTCTCGCCGCCGATGGAGATCACATTCGAGCCCTGGGTCAAAGCCTGGTCCGAGGCGTGCACCGGCTTGAATTGCGACGGCCTGTCGCGCGGTTTCTGGAATTCCGTGCGCATTCTCGTGCCGTCGGTGGTCGTGTCGATCTTCGTCGCCTCGGTCAGCGGTTATTCGCTCGCCAACTGGCGGTTCAAAGGCTCGGAGCTGTTCTTCTCCATCCTCATCATCGGCGCCTTCATTCCCTACCAGGTGATGATCTATCCCGTGGTCATCGCGCTTCGCGAACTCGGCATCTACGGCACGCTCACGGGTCTGGTCATCGTCCATACCATCTTCGGCATGCCGATCCTGACGCTGCTGTTTCGCAACTACTTCTCGTCCTTGCCGGCCGAACTCTTCAAGGCGGCGCGCATCGATGGCGCGGGCTTCTGGCAGATCTACCTCAGGATCATGCTGCCCATGTCGCTGCCGATCTTCGTCGTCGCCATGATCATCCAGATCACCGGGATCTGGAACGACTTCCTGTTCGGCGTCGTCTTCACCCGACCCGACACCTATCCGATGACGGTACAGCTCAACAACATCGTCAACTCCGTCCAGGGCGTGAAGGAATACAACGTCAACATGGCGGCGACGCTGCTCACGGGGGCCGTTCCGCTCATCGTCTATTTCGTTTCCGGCCGGCTTTTTGTCCGCGGCATCGCCGCCGGCGCAGTGAAGGGTTAATTCATGTCCAACAGCGTATCCATCCGCGATCTGTCCCTGTCCTTCGGTGCGGTCAACGTGTTAAAAAACCTTGATCTGGAGGTCCGCGACGGTGAGTTTCTCGTTCTTCTCGGCTCGTCCGGCTGCGGCAAGTCCACACTTCTCAATTGCATTGCCGGCCTGCTCGAGCCGACCGACGGGCAGATCTTCATCAAGGACAAAAACGTCACCTGGGAAGAGCCGAAGGACCGCGGCATCGGCATGGTCTTCCAGTCCTACGCGCTCTATCCGCAGATGACGGTGGAGAAGAACCTGTCCTTCGGGCTGCGCGTCGCCAAGGTTCCGGAAGACAAGATCCGCGAAAAGGTGGCGCGCGCCGCCGAGATCCTGCAGATCGAGCCGCTTCTGAAGCGCAAACCGGCCGAGCTCTCCGGTGGCCAGCGCCAGCGCGTGGCGATCGGCCGGGCGCTGGTTCGCGACGTTGACGTCTTCCTGTTCGACGAACCACTGTCCAACCTCGACGCCAAGCTGCGCTCGGAACTGCGCGTCGAGATCAAGCGGCTGCACCATTCGCTGAAGAACACGATGATCTACGTCACCCATGACCAGATCGAGGCGCTGACGCTCGCCGACCGCATCGCCATCATGAAGAGCGGCGTGATCCAGCAGCTCGACGATCCGATGGTCATCTACAACCGGCCGAAGAACCTGTTCGTCGCCGGCTTCATCGGCTCGCCCTCGATGAACTTCCTGCGCGGCGAACTGGTCGAGCGGGCAAACGGCCTGATCTTCACCACCAATGGCGTCGACTTCTTCCTCGACGGCTACGAGGCGGCCGGTCCGCTCACGGCGGGCAGCAAGGTCGTGCTCGGCATCCGTCCGGAGCATGTGCTGATCGACGACGAAGTGCCGGCCGGCGCGGAGGCCCATGAGGCCGCGGTCGACATCGAGGAGCCAATGGGCGCCGACAACCTGCTGTGGCTGAAACACGCCGGCCACGTCATGTCGGTCCGCACGTCAGGCACCCGCCGCTATCGCCCCGGCACGCGCCTGCGCCTCGGCTTCGACATGTCGGTCGCCTCGCTGTTCGATGCGGAGACGGAGGAGCGGCTTTGACAGTGACGACCTGCCTCTCACCCTGACCCTCTCCCCGCCTGCGGGTAGAGGGGACGGCCGGCGCGGTGCCATTTGGTCCTTCTCCCCGTTCACGGGGGTGAGGAATGGTCGGCGAAGCCGACGAAACGATCCAGTGAATCGTTTCGAATGACGAACGCCCTGAGCACCAGCGAAGGGCTGGTAGAGGTGCCGGCAGGCGGATGAGGGGCCCCGAAAGCATGGCCCCTTGTGACTACAAGAGATGCGAAGGGCCGACAGCCCAAAATGAGATGACCCATGACGAATGCTTCCGACACTCAGGGCAAGATCGACCTATCCGGCGAATGGCGCCTGTCGACCGCCGAGGGCGAACACGGCGCGGCGATCACGCTGCCGGGCGATGTGCATTCGGCGCTGCAGGCCGCCGGCATCATTCCCGACCCCTATTTCGGCCGCAACGAGGAGGCGGTGCAGTGGGTGGCCGAACATGACTGGACGCTGGAACGATCGTTTTTCCTCGATCACGCCGACGGATGCTGGTACCTCGACATCGACTATCTCGACACGGTCGCCGTCGTCTTCGTCAACGACGTGCCGGTGCTCTCTGCCGATAACTGTTTCCGCCGCTACCGCCCGGACGTCTCGGCCGCGCTGCAGCCCGGCGAGAACACCCTTCGCATCCTGCTGCATTCCTCGATCGCTGCCGGCGCCGAGCGCCAGGCACGCCAGCCATTCTACGTGCCGTTTCACAAGGGCAATTCGCCGATCGCCAACGGCAACATGCTGCGCAAGCCGCAGTGCCATTTTGGCTGGGACTGGAACATCGCGGTGGCGCCCCTCGGCCTCTACGGCACGATTGCGCTGAGGAAGCTCGATCCCGCCCGTATCGAGTATCTGGAGACCGAGCAGGTCCATCACGACGACGGCAGCGTCGACCTGCATGTGAAGCTCACCCTGCATGCCTTCGAGCCGAGCGTCGTGCCGGTGCACTTCGAATTCGACGGTCTGCGCGAGCGCCTCGATTGCGGCATTGCCGCCGGCGAGACCGTGATCGCCCATGTCTTCCACATAGAAGAGCCGCGTCTCTGGTGGCCGGCCGGCAGCGGCGAACAGGCGCTCTACACGCTCTCCGCCGACATTCCGGGCGAGGTGCTGACCCGCCGCATCGGCCTGCGCACCGTTGCGCTTATCACCGACCCGGACGAGGCCGGTTCGCGCTTCGCCTTCAAGGTCAACGGTCGCGAGATCTTTTGCCGCGGCGCCAACTGGATTCCCGCCGACGCGCTCTTTTCCCGCAGCAGCCGGGACAAGACCGAGGATCTGTTGCAATCGGCGGTCGCCGCCCACATGAACATGATCCGCGTCTGGGGCGGCGGCTTCTACGAGCAGGACTGGTTCTACGACCTGTGCGACCGGCTCGGCCTGATGGTCTGGCAGGACTTCATGTTCGCCTGCAACCTCTATCCCTGCACCGAGGATTTCCTGTCGAACGTCTCTGCTGAGGTCGACTACCAGGTCCGCCGCCTGTCCTCCCATCCGTCGATCGCGCTGTGGTGCGGCGACAACGAACTGGTCGGCGCGCTCACCTGGTTTCCGGAATCGCGTGACAACCGCGACCGCTACCTCGTCGCCTATGACCGGCTGAACCGTGTCATCGAACAGGGGGTCAGGAAGGCCCATCCCCAAGGCATCTGGTGGCCGTCCAGCCCGGCCTCGGGCTATCTCGACTATGGCGACGCCTGGCATGCCGACGGCTCCGGCGACATGCACTACTGGTCGGTCTGGCACGAGAATAAGAGTTTCGCTAATTACCGAACTGTCAAACCGCGTTTCTGCTCGGAATTCGGCTTCCAATCCTACACCTCGATGCCGGTGATCGAGACCTTTGCCGACAAGGGCGAGATGAACATCGCCTCGCCGGTGATCGAGCTGCACCAAAAGAATGCCGGCGGCAATGAGCGCATCGCCGGCACCATGTTCCGCTATTTCCGCTTCCCCAAGGACTTTGCCAATTTCGTTTATCTCTCCCAGATCCAGCAGGGTCTGGCGATCGCAACAGCGGTCGACTACTGGCGATCGCTGAAACCCCATTGCATGGGCACGCTCTACTGGCAGCTCAACGACACCTGGCCGGTCGCCTCCTGGTCGAGCCTCGACTATGGCGGCAGCTGGAAGGCGCTGCACTACATGGCGCGGCGCTTCTTCCAGCCGGTCAATGTCGTCGCCATCCCGAGCGAGGACGGAACCAGCATCGCCTTTTCCATGGTCAACGACACCCCGGAAGAGCTGACCGTCGACATGAACCTCTTTGCCGTCACCCTCGACGGCGAGCGCCTGCCGATCCGCACCGCCACCGGCACATGCCCGCCGGACCGCGCCGCGGAGCTTCTGACCATTGATGAGACGGAAGTCGCGGTCGATGCCCTGCTCGCCTGGAGCTTCATCGCCTCCAACGGCATGAGCGGCGAGGGGCATCTGGCGCTTCAGCCCTACAAGGCTCTGGAACTCCAGCCCTCCGGCCTGGAGACGAGCGTCGCTCCGCTTGCCGACGGACGGTTCGAAATCACGGTCAGCGCCACCGGCCTCGCGCTCTTCGTCATGCTCGAGGCGGACTGCCCGGGCCGCTATTCCGACAACGCCTTCGATCTTCACGCCGGCATGAGCCGCCGCGTCACCTTTACCCCGGCCACGCCCCTTGTGGATGGCCGGGTCCCGCAATTTCGAACCTACGATCTCCAGAGCTGCCAGCAACTCGGCTGAGGCGATCGCCAGACAAGACAGGGCGTTACGGCGGACCCGCGCCGAACGTCCGAAAACAGGAGGAATGACCCCATGACCAAATTCGGTTTCCAGCTTTACAGCGCCCGCAATTTCCAGCCCTTCACCAATATCTATCCGCTGCTCGCCGAAGCCGGATACACCCATGTCGAAGGCTACGGCGCCATGTATGCCGCCCTCGATGACGCCGGCCTCAACGCGCTGCGCTCCGATCTCCATCGCAACGGGCTGACCATGCCGACCGGCCACTTCGGTCTCGACCTGCTGGAAGGCGATCCGATGCGCGCGCTGAAGATCGCCAGGCTGCTCGGCATCGAGGCGGTCTATTGCCCCTATCTCTTGCCCGACATGCGCCCGAAGGATGCCAGCAGCTGGTTCTCCTTCGGCCAGCGCCTGCAGGAAGTCGGCAAGCCGCTGCGTGATGCGGGACTCACCTTCGGCTGGCACAACCACGACTTCGAGTTCGCCACGCTGGAGGATGGCTCCACCCCGCAGGAGCAGATCTTTGCCGGCGGTCCGGAACTCGCCTGGGAAGCGGACATCGCCTGGATCATCCGCGGCGTGGCCGATCCCTTCGCCTGGATCGAAAGCTACGGCAAGCGCATCACCGCGGTCCACGTCAAGGACATCGCGCCGGCCGGCACCAATAGCGAGGAAGACGGCTGGGCCGACGTCGGGCAGGGCACCGTGCCGTGGAAGGATCTGATGGCCGCGCTCAAGGCCTATGGCGTGCGCCACTTCATCCTCGAACACGACAATCCGAAGGATGTGGGCCGCCTCATCAAGCGCTCCATCGCCGCCTTCAACACCTACTGATCCTCCCACGGCATTTCACCCAATCAGGACATACTCCATGGCACGCGAACTCGGCGTCGGCATCATCGGATGCGGCAATATCTCGACCACCTACTTCTCGCTCGCACCGCTCTTCAAGGGGCTCAACGTGCTGGCCTGCTCCGACCTCAACATGAATGCCGCCGAGCTTCGCGCCGAGGAATACGGCGTGAAGGCGCAGACGATGGAAGACCTGCTCGCCAATGACGAGCTCGACATCATCGTCAATCTGACTATCCCGGATGCGCATTATGCCGTGTCGAAACGCATTCTCGAGGCCGGCAAGCACGTCTATTCGGAAAAGCCGCTGGTCTTGAGCCTGGAGGAGGGCGAGGACCTTCGCCGCATCGCCAGCGCCAAGGGCTTGTCCGTCGGCTGCGCGCCGGACACCTTCCTCGGCGGCGCCCATCAGCTGGCCCGCGCCTTCATCGACAAGGGCGGCATCGGCCGAATCACCTCGGGCACCTGCCATGTCATGAGCCCCGGCATGGAGATGTGGCATCCCAACCCGGACTTCTTCTTCCTGCCCGGCGGCGGTCCGATCCTCGATCTCGGCCCCTACTACATCGCCAATCTGATCAACCTCATCGGCCCGGTGAAGCGGGTTGCCGCCTTGACCTCGATGGCGAGCGAGACCCGCACCATCACCAGCCAACCGCGCGCCGGCGAGGTCATCCCGGTGAAGACGCCGACGAACGTCCACGCCCTTCTCGAGTTCCACAACGGTGCGACGGTGACGCTCTCGGCCAGCTGGGATGTCTGGTCGCACCGCCACGCCAATATGGAACTCTACGGCACAGAAGGCTCGCTCTTCGTGCCTGACCCCAACTTCTTCGGCGGTGTCGTCGAGGCCTCGGGCCGCGACAAGGATATCAAGCCCCTGGAGAACTGGGATCACCCGTTCGGCGTCAACAACCAGGAGCACGCCAACGGTCCGCGCGCCAACTACCGCACGGCCGGCCTCGCCGACATGGCGGTCGCGATCCTCGAAGGCCGCGACGCCCGCTGCTCGCTTGATCGCGCGCTCCATGGCGTCGACGTCATGACGGCGATCCTCAAATCCGGCGAGACGGGCCAGTTCGTCACGCTCTCCACCACCTGCACCCAGCCCGCGGCGCTCGGCATCGAGGAGGCGCAGGCGCTGCTGAGGTGACGGCGGGCGCCGGGCAAGGTAGGGAGAGGGCGGAAATTGCCCCTCATCCCCCTGCCGGGACCTTCTCCCCGCAGGCGGGGAGAAGGCACAGACGGTGGCCGCGTCGGCCTTCTCCCCGTTCACGGGGAGAAGGTGGCGGCAGCCGGATGAGGGGCAGCCCTGCTTCGACGACCTTTTAGGAGAGAACCACTCATGACCTACACCCCCGCCGAAGACCGCTACGAGCGGATGACCTACAACCGCTGCGGCAAGAGCGGCCTCAAGCTGCCGGCGATCTCGCTGGGGCTCTGGCACAATTTCGGCGACGACACGCCGCATGCCCTGAAGCAGTCGATCGTCCGCAAGGCCTTCGACCTCGGCATCACCCATTTTGACCTCGCCAACAATTACGGCCCGCCGGGCGGCAGCGCCGAACTGGCCTTCGGCGAGATCCTGAAGACCGATCTCGCCGGCCATCGCGACGAACTGGTGATCTCGTCCAAGGCCGGCTATGGCATGTGGCCAGGTCCCTATGGCGAATGGGGCAGCCGCAAATATCTGATCTCCTCCTGTGACCAGAGCCTCAGGCGCCTCGGGCTCGACTATGTCGACATCTTCTATTCGCACCGCTTCGACCCGGACACGCCTCTCGAAGAAACCTGCGGCGCGCTCGACCATATCGTCCGGTCGGGCAGGGCGCTTTATGTCGGCCTCTCCTCCTACAATTCCAGGCGCACGCGCGAGGCGGTCGAGATCCTGAAGAGCCTAGGCACGCCCTGCCTGATCCACCAGCCGAGCTATTCGATGATCAACCGTTGGATCGAGGAGGACGGGTTGATCGACACGCTGGAGGAACTCGGTATCGGCTCGATCGTCTTTTCGCCGCTCGCCCAGGGCATGCTGACCTCCAAATATCTCGGCGGCATTCCGGACGAGAGCCGGGCGGCGCAGGACAAGTCGCTGAACCGCGATTTCCTCAACGAGCGCAATGTCGAGAACATTCGCAAGCTTAACGCCATCGCCGAACGGCGCGGCCAGACGCTCGCCCAGATGGCGCTCGCCTGGGTGCTGCGCGGCGACCGCATCACCACGGCGCTGATCGGCGCGTCGAAACCGTCCCAGGTCGAGGACTGCGTGAAGGCGCTGGAGAAACGCGATTTCACTGCGGACGAACTCGCCGAGATCGACATCTACGCCCGCGATGCCGACATCAACCTCTGGGCCGCCTCGGCCGAGCGCAAGGGTCCGGCCCGGAAAAAGAAGTGACGCTGAAATTCGGGTTTACCCCCTCTGGCCTGCCGGCCATCTCCCCCACAAGGGGGAGAGACCTCGGCAGACCGCCCGACTTCCGCTGGCAGGGAGTTGTGGCGTTCCGAGCACGGAGGATACGACGGCAGCGGATCGTCTCCCCCCTTGTGGGGGAGATGTCGGCGTAGCCGACAGAGGGGGTTCTTTGCCGAAAATTTGGAGGAGAGACGCAGCATGATCCACAACCCCATCCTGCCGGGCTTCAACCCGGACCCGTCGATCGTCCGTGTCGGCGAGGATTATTACATCGCCACCTCCACCTTCGAGTGGTATCCGGGCGTGCAGATCCATCACTCGCGCGATCTGGTCAACTGGACGCTCATTCGCCGGCCGCTGGAGCGGAAATCCCAACTCGACATGCGTGGCAATCCCGACAGCTGCGGCGTCTGGGCGCCGTGCCTGTCTTATGCCGACGGCCAGTTCTTTCTCGTCTATACCGACGTCAAGCGCTTCGACGGCAATTTCAAGGACGCGCACAACTACATCGTCACCGCCCGGTCGATCGAGGCCGAATGGTCCGATCCGGTCTATGTGAACTCGTCCGGCTTCGACCCCTCGCTGTTCCACGATGACGACGGCCGCAAATGGTTCCTCAACATGCAGTGGAACCATCGCACCGAGAGCTATGGCGGTTCGCCCAAGCATCCGGCCTTCGACGGCATCCTGCTGCAGGAATGGGATCCGGCGAGCCGCAAGCTGACCGGGCCGGTGAAGAACATCTTTCCCGGCAGTCCGCTGGGCCTGGTCGAGGGACCGCATCTGTTCAAGAGGAACGGCTGGTACTACCTGACCACCGCCGAGGGCGGCACCGGCTACGGCCATGCCGTGACCATGGCGCGGTCCCGCACCATCGACGGGCCGTACGAGATGCACCCGGACACCCATCTCATCACCTCCAAGGATCATCCGGAGGCCGCACTCCAGCGAGCCGGCCACGGCCAATATGTCGAGACGCCCGAGGGCGAGGCCTATCACACCCATCTCTGCGGCCGGCCGCTCGCGCCCAAGCGCCGTTGCACGCTCGGGCGCGAGACAGCCCTGCAGAAATGCGTATGGAGGGACGACGGCTGGCTCTATCTCGAAAGCGGTGCCCCGGTGCCGGCGGTCGAAGTCACGCCGCCACAACCGGTGGAGCGCATCGAGCGGCCCGAAACCATCCGGCGCGATTTCGACGACGCGGCCCTGCCGCCCGAGTTCCAGTGGCTGCGCACGCCCGAGCCCAACCGCCTGTTCTCCCTTGCCGACCGGCCGGGTCACCTGCGGCTCTTCGGCCGCGAAAGCCTCGGCTCCTGGTTCGAGCAGTCCCTGGTGGCGCGCCGGCAGGAGGATCATCGCTTCCGCGCCGAGACCCGCATCGACTTCGCGCCCGACACCTACCAGCAGGTCGCCGGCCTCACCCACTACTACAATCGCCACAAGCTGCATGCGCTCGGCGTGACCCTGCATGAGAAGCTCGGCCGCGTCGGGACCATCCTCTCCTGCGCCGGCGATTATCCCGATAGCCGGCTAAGCTTCCCTTCAGGTCACGGCGTGAGCCTGCCCGATGGCCCGGTCGATCTCGCCATGGAGGTGTCCGACAATGACCTGCAGTTCTTCTGGCGACCGGCTGTCGGCGGCACAGGCGAGGGCAGCGGAGAGGCCGCGTGGCAGCCGATCGGACCTGTGCTCGATGCCGGCGTCATCTCCGACGAAGGGGGACGCGGCGAGCACGGCTCGTTCACCGGAGCCTTTGCCGGCATGTTCGCCTTCGACACCAGCGGAAGAGGCCAGTCGGCGGATTTCGATTTCTTCGACTACCGAAGGCTCTGAGCCTGGCCGATGTCCACCTTCTCTCCGCCGGGGAGAAGAGGGGTTCGCTAGGCTCACCCCAGCCGCTCGGCATGCCACTTCAGATGATCGTCCATGAAGGTCGAGATGAAGTAGTAGGAATGGTCGTAGCGCTCGTGCATCCGGAGCGTAAGCCCGATATCGGTGCCCTTGATCGCCTCCTCGAACAGCCAGGGCTTCAGGCCCGTCTCGAGAAAGCTGTCGGCCTTGCCCTGGTCGATGAGGAATTCCGGGAAGCGGGCGCCGTCCTCGACCAGCGCGCAGGCGTCATACTGCCGCCACTTGGCCCGGTCGGCGCCGATATATTTCTCGAACGCATCCTGCGTCCAGTCGGCCGTCATCGGATTGACGATCGGCGCGAAGGCCGAGCAGCTTTTGAAACGCCCGGGATTCTTCAGCGCGATGGTCATCGCGCCGTGGCCGCCCATCGAATGGCCGAATATGCCCTGCCGGTCCATGTCGACGCGGAAATGCTCGCCCACCAGCGCCGGCAGTTCTTCCGTGACGTAGGAATACATCTGGAAATGCTCGGCCCAGGGGCTTTCGGTGGCATCGAGATACATGCCCGCACCCTTGCCCATCTTCCAGTTGGTCAGTTCGTCCGGCACCTCCGTTCCGCGCGGGCTGGTGTCGGGGCAGACGATGATCAGGCCGAGTTCGGCCGCCATCCGGCGATATTCGCCCTTTTCCATCACGTTGGCATGGGTGCAGGTCAGGCCCGACAAATACCACAGCACCGGCCGGCGCTCGGCGATCGCCTGCGGCGGGACGTAGACGGCAAAAGTCATGTCGCACTTGGTCGTCTGCGATTCGTGGGAAAACACACCCTGCATGCCGCCAAACGCGGTGTTCTGGGAGAGGATCTTCATCGGGAAAACGTCCTTTGATTAGCCGGCGAGCGAAACCGCGCCGTTGACGGCGGCAGCGATGAGCACGGTAGTGAAGAAATAGGAGACGATCGAGTGCATGAGGTTGATCCGCCGCATCGCGGTCGAGGTGATGGCGGTGTCGGAGGTCTGCGCCGTCATGCCGATGACAAAGGCGAAGTAAAGGAAGTCGTAGCCGCACGGAGCTTCGGTACCGGGGAATTCGAGCCCGCCGCGATGGCCGTCGCGCTCTTCGGTACTGTCAGGCCTCCAGTAGAGGTGGGCATAATGAATGGCGGTCATCGTGTGGATCGTCAGCCAGCCGCCGAGCACGGAGGCAAAGGCCAGTGCCAGTTCAAGCCTGCTGCCGCCCGAGATCCGGTTGAGCGCGAAAAACAGCGACACCACCGCCACGATCACCGTAGCGAGCGTGACCAAAAGGATCACCGGTGCCGGCTCGTCTGCTTCCTCCGCATTGTCCCTGAGATAGTCCGCGCTCAGTTGCGGCAGGCGAACGCCGATCAGCACCAGATAGGCGAGGAAGAAGGCCACGGCCCCGGCTTCGATCACGAGACGTGGCTTCATCAGGCCCGTGGCAATGACGGCAATCGCCGCGGCGGCGAGGCCGGCGAAGAAGGGACCGTGTCGGTGGGCGATCAGGCGTTGGAAAATACTGGCCATTGTCCGGTCCCAGGGTGCGCACGGCGGCAGGAATACCGGACCGACTAGCACGCCTTTGCCCGCCGGCAAAGCCGGTCGAGCGTTTCGAGGAAGGCCGAACGGTCGCGCGGCGAGAAGGCTGCGTTGTAGCCCTTGCTCTCGCCGGTCTCGCGCAGATGCGCGCCGAGATCCCGCATGGCGGTCGCCATGCCGATATTGGCCGTGTCGAACACACGGCCGGTCGGCCCGGTGACGAAGGCGCCGGCGGCAACGCAGCGGCCCGCCAGCGGGACATCGGCCGTCACCACGATGTCGCCGGCACCGGCACGCTCGGCGATCCAGTCGTCGGCGGCGTCGAAGCCGTTGGAGACGATCACGTTCTTGACCATCGGGTCGCGCGAGGGCCGTAGGCCCGAATTGGCGACGAAGGTCACCTCGAGGCCGTGGCGTTCCGCGACTTTCAGGATTTCCGGTTTGACCGGGCATGCATCGGCATCGACGTAGATCACTGAGGTTTTCAATCCTTCATCCCGCCGAGGCCGGATAGCCTCGGGCTAGTCCCGCTTCCAGATTTCCCCGGTCACCTTTTCCGAACCGCCATAGGTCCATACGCCCTGCCAGGTGCCGTCCGGCTGCTCGAAATACATGGCGATACCGAAATTGTCCTCCGCCACATAACCGACGGAGATGGCGGTGTCGTCCTCGCTGGCGGGGCCGATCTCGAAGCGGCCCTCGCCGACGAACTTGGCACCGAGCCCGGTGCCGATCGATTCCTTGCCGCCTATGTCCCACACGACGATATAGGTCTCGCCGTGGCGGGTGACTTCGACCGTCCCGGTATAATCCTCGCCGCTATCCGGATTCCGGCCGACGAGCGAATAGCTTCCGGTTGGGTCTGCTGCGGCCATGCCGGGCAGAGCGAACATGGCAATGGCAGTCAATGCGTGTTTGATCGACATATGGTTCCCCCCAATGGTTCGCGGACCATACCGATCCGCGCCCTGCAAACTAGCATATTTCCCCGTATTTGCAGGGGAGGGAGCCTGTGGCCGCCCTGACTATTTTCAGGACGGCCACAGGCTAAGGAATCAATAAACCACGACGCCGCGGATGCTCTCGCCCTTGTGCATCATGTCGAAGCCCTTGTTGATGTCATCGAGCGGCATGGTGTGGGTGATCATCGGGTCAATCAGGATCTTGCCCTGCATGTACCAGTCGACGATCTTCGGCACGTCGGTACGGCCGCGTGCGCCGCCAAAGGCCGTGCCCATCCAGTTGCGGCCGGTGACCAGCTGGAACGGACGGGTGGAGATTTCCTGGCCGGCGCCGGCCACCCCGATGATGATCGACTTGCCCCAGCCGCGGTGCGAGGCTTCGAGCGCCTGGCGCATCACCTTGGTATTGCCGGTGCAGTCGAAGGTGTAGTCGGCGCCGCCGATCAGGTCGCCGTTGCGCTTCGTCATGTTGACGAGATAGGGCACGATGTCGTCGCCGACTTCCTTCGGATTGACGAAATGCGTCATGCCGAACTTTTCGCCCCATTCCTTGCGGTCCGGATTGATGTCGACGCCGATGATCATGTCGGCACCGGCAAGGCGCAGCCCCTGCAGCACGTTGAGCCCGATGCCGCCGAGCCCGAAGACGATGGCGGTCGAACCGATCTCGACCTTGGCGGTGTTGATCACCGCGCCGATGCCGGTGGTCACGCCGCAGCCGATATAGCAGATCTTGTCGAAGGGGGCGTCCGGGTTGACCTTGGCCACCGCAATCTCCGGCAGCACGGTGAAGTTGGAGAAGGTCGAGCAGCCCATGTAATGGTGGATCTTGTCCTTGCCGATCGAAAAGCGCGAGGTGCCGTCCGGCATCAGGCCCTGGCCTTGCGTCGAGCGGATGGCGGTGCACAGGTTCGTCTTGCGGGAAAGGCAGGAATAGCATTCGCGGCATTCGGGCGTGTAGAGCGGGATGACATGGTCGCCCTTCTTCACCGAGGTGACGCCGGGGCCGACATCGACAACGATGCCGGCGCCCTCATGGCCGAGAATGGCGGGAAACAGGCCTTCCGGATCGGCGCCCGACAGGGTGAAATCGTCGGTATGGCAAATCCCGGTCGCCTTGACCTCGATCAGCACCTCGCCGGCCCGCGGGCCTTCGAGCTGCACGGTCATGATTTCCAGCGGTTTGCCGGCCTGCGTGGCGACTGCGGCGCGTGTATCCATGGGAATGTCTCCGGTTCTTTTGTTTAGGAAGTGATCATGGCACGGCGGTGGAGGCGGCCTCAAGGGAGGCCGGCCTCGGACACCCGTCATACCGCCTGAGCGCCAGGGTCCTGGTGTGCCTCAGCGTGGCTCGATCAGCGGAACATGGAGTGCCGCATCGCGCCGCATCTGGCCGGTCAGCCTCGGGTCGTCGGTCACCTCGACCATGAAGGCATAGGGCCGGAAGCCGGAGCGCTGGTAGAAGGAAAGGGCGCCCGGATGGTCGAAATGGCAAGTGTGCACCCAGAACCGCCGGATCGGCCGCGCCCAGGCCTTGTCGATCGCGGCATTCATCAGCATCCGCCCGGCGCCCTGGCCGATCGCATCGGTAACGACGCCGAAGAAGGCAAGCTCGCATTCGCCCTCGGTGCGGAAATCGAGTTCCAGCAGCCCGATGCGGCGCCCGCCGTCGGTCAGCCCATAGACGTGAACCTCCGGATGGGAGAGAATCGCGCGAAGTTCCTCGTCGGGCATGACCAGCCGCGAGAACCACATCCATTCCTCGCCAATGGCGCGAAACAGCGCCCGGTATTCGCCAAGGTCGGGACGGTCCCAGCGTTCGATGGTCAGCCCCTGTTCGCCCGGCCGCGCCGGCTTGGCCGGCGGTTTCTCCAGCATTTCCAGGCAGGTGACGACATTGGCGATCTTGCCGGCGGGCACGGCCGAATAGCCGTCGGGAAGGGGAGGGTTCACGGTATCCATGGCTGTCTTTGGAACCGTTCGGCGCATCCAAGTCAAGGGGCCGGTCGTCAGAGCGGCGCTGGTGCAAACAGCCGGTCGCAGGCGTGGATGACTCCGCCCACGTGGATGGTCAGGGCGGCGCAGAGCCCGAATCCGGTCAGCAGCCTCTGCTGCTGCATCATCGGCTCCAGTTCCAGGCGCGGCTTTGCGCTGCGCGTGGGGATCAGGCTCATCAGGGTGAAGACGGAAAGCCCTGCGATCACCGTCGTCGATGAGAAGCCGATGCGCCATCCCGTCCAGGCGATCGCCGAGGTCACGGTGAATGTGGCCAATGCTCGCATCGCCTGCCCGGCAAACAGCTGGCGCAACACCTGTCCGCCGTCGAATCGGTGCATCGGCAGGAGGTTGAGCAGGTTGAAGGCGGACAGGATCAGCAGAAACACCAAGAGCGGGCCGGCGACCTGGGGCGCCAGCAGCCCGTCGGCGGCCGCCCGGTGGGCGGCAATCAGAATCGGTACCGCAAAGGCCGACACACCGGCGCCCATCAACGCGCAGGTGGCCACCTCGAATCGGCTGGCATAGGGCCGTCCGCCGATCGCGATGCCGCCAAGCAGGGGCACGAAGATCATCCGCGTGTTGCGGTGGCCGAAGGCGCGGAATGCCACCATGTGGCCGAGTTCGTGACAGATGATCACCAGTGTCAGGAAGACCGAGATCATCAATCCGTTGCCGTCCAGACCGAAGAGCGGCCACAGCATCAGGGTCGAGAGGGTGGCAAGAGCCGCCTGGCTCAGCGGATGTTCCAGCCATCCGTTGGCTTTCGCCCTGCGACCACCGAGATGGCGCTCCAGCGCCGCCATTTCCCGGTGCAGCATGAGATAGCGATAGAAGAGAAAGCCCAGGCCGCGATAGCAGTCGGTCTGCTCGATTGCGATGACCGCGCCCTGGTCAGCAGGTCCGATCCGCCGCACCTCGCGATAGCCGGACCAGAAGCCCGCATCGAGTGCGCTGTCGGCGACGATTCTAAGTTCGCAGGAGAACTCGCCATCCGCCGTGACCCCGGTCCTGTCGATTGCCAGCATGCGGACGATCGGCCGTCCGCTCCGGTCTGGATCGCGATAGCAGAGTTCCAGTCGGTCCGGTCTGCCTTTGATCGGCCGGACCGAGGAGACCGCGGGATGCCAGTCGGCAAGCCCGCCGGCCGGCCGCGTCATGTCCCACAGCTCCTCGGGCCGCCTGTCGGTCTGGCGCCGCACGGAAATCGTCCGCGTCCCGAGGGGTGCAGCCATGATCAGCCAGATCAGGCCGAGATTGAAGCCGATGAGGACGAAGGCGGAGTGGAAGCTCGTCATCGCGTCATTCCCTTCATTGGGGCAGGGTGGTTGCCCGAATCACGCCACCATCTCCTCGTCGAGGAAGAACGAGTCGGGCACCTGCAGCCATCGCCGCACCGGCTCCGTTCCCGCTCGCGCCCGGTTGCGGTGCGGAAACACGGTTTCGATGAAGTGTTGCCAGTCGGCATGGCGCGCGCCGGACGAACTCTCGCGGTCGATCGCCTCAAGGATCGCCAGCTTGGCGGGAGACAGGAGAGGCGCGCCGTGGCCCAGCCGGCCGCGCAGGATGCGGTGCACATAGGCAATGTCGTCCGCGCCGATTCCGGTGCGCAATGCGCGCTTCTCGGCATAGGCGCCCCGCCCCTCGGCAAGCGCGATCCTGAGTTGGTCGAGCATCAGCACCTTCAGCGACGGCGGCACGTGGAGGGCCAGGTCCATGATATGGAGTACGGCGGCAAGTTCGAGTTCGCCTTCGATCACGCCGTCCTTGAACAGCACGCTCTCGATCCAGTCGACATTGATCTCGTCGAGCGAACCGATGGGATGGCAGCGCTCGACGATGAAGCCGGCCAACTGCTCGACGAAATAGTCGGTCCATTCCGGGCATTTCTTAGGACAGCAGGCATTGAGCGCCATCAACGTCACCACGTCGTCTGGCGTCCTGACGCCCTCCGGGAATGTGTATCTGCGCAATAGCAGAATGTCCTCGGCGGACATCCTGTTCTTCCCGGCGACGACACATGCCGGAAAAGAGAGCCGAAAATCGCTCATCTTTCTATCCCTGTTTCATCATGAAACTGGGGAAACACTGCCTGACAAACCTTGCGTTTCCGCCAAGGAAGGACGTTAGCGAGCGTTTGACGGAAAAGCTAAAATCAGCGCTTTTCGGCGACGCGGCGCTGTTCACGCCATAAGATGAACAGGCCGGAGCCGACGATGATCAGGATGCCGACCCATTTCGATACAGTCGGGAAATCGTTGAACAGGGCATACCCTAAAATGGTCGCTGCGATGATCTCGAAATACTGGAACGGTGCCAACACCGACAGCGGCGCCATGCGAAAGGCGCGCACCACGATGAGGTGGGCGTAGCCGGAGATCGAGCCGAGAATCACCAGCAGCACGAGGCCGAGCCAGGAAGTTGGAAGCGAGATGGCGAAATCCGCCTGTCCCGCCGCATCGCCGCCGATGAGCACCGCGCCCATGAACAACGTGCCCCCGATCCCGGCCATGGTCTGCATGGTCACCGGCGTGTCGGCTTCGCCGATCGCCCGGTTGAGAAACATGTAGAGGGCATAGAGGAACGCGCAGGCGACCGGCAGCAGCGAGGTCAGGCCGAAGACTTCATAGCTGGGCTGGATGACGATCATCGCCCCGCCGAAACCGACGACGATCGCCAGCCAGCGCCGCCAGCCGACCTTTTCGCCGAGGAATACCGCCGAAAGTGCCGTCAGGATGAAGGGCTCGACGAAATAGATGGCGAATACGTCGGCCAGCGGCATGTACTTGACGGCGGTGAAGAACATCAGGCTGGCCGCCCCGTGCAGCAGGCCGCGCAAAAGGTTCAGCCCCGGCCGCTTGGCCGACAGCGCGCTGCGTCCCTGGATCGCGAAGAGGAATGGCAGGATACAGGCGACCTGGAAGAAGAAGCGATAGAAATTCACCTGGCCGGGCGACATGCCCTCGACATTCGCCATGTACTTGGCGATCGCGTCCATGAACGGCAGGACCAGCATGCATCCCGCCATCAGGGCCATGCCCTTCAGCGTCGTATCAGTGCCTGAGAGGTGGTTGTCGGACATCGGCGGCGGGCCTCATTGAGACACCCACCAAGCATGCGTCCGAGAGTCGTTCAAGCCCGATCGGAACGAGGTCGGTACGCGCACCTTCACCGGTGCGATGCGAACTGGTCGCTTGCGCAGGATCGGTTCAGTCCGTGCGCACCGTCGGGCCGAACACTTCCTCGAAGGCCTCGCGCAGTCGGATGTCGACATCGGCCATCATCACCAGTTGCCCGAGATCGACGAGGCTGGTCACGCCATAGGCGCTGATCCCGCATGGCACGATGCCGGAGAAATGCGACAGGTCCGGATCGACGTTGATCGACAGGCCATGAAAACTCACCCAGCGGCGAAGGCGAATTCCGAGGGCTGCAATCTTGTCCTCCGCCATAGAGCCATCGGCAAGCGCCGGCTTTTCCGGACGGCGCACCCAGACCCCGACGCGATCCTCGCGCCGCTCGCCCTTCACGTTCATCTTCTCCAGCGTGCGGATCACCACGTCTTCCAGCGCCGCCACATAGGCGCGCACGTCCTGGCGCCGACGTTTCAGGTCGAGCATCACATAGGCGACCCGTTGGCCCGGTCCGTGATAGGTGTATTCGCCGCCACGACCTGTGGCAAAGACCGGGAATCGCTCCGGCTCGATCAGGTCGGCCGCGTCGGCGCTGGTGCCGGCGGTGTAGAGTGGCGGGTGCTCGAGCAGCCAGACCATTTCATCCGCTGTGCCTTCGGCGATCGCCGCCACCTGGCGCTCCATTTCCGCGATCGCATCCTCATAGGCAACGAGACCATCCGAGATGCGCCAGCGCACCGGGGGGGAGCCGGGAAGGGGGAGCATTTCTATTGCGAGATCGGTCCGCTGCATCGGAAAAAGCCTTCATTTTCCCTCTACTTGGCAAGAAAGGCCCGCGACTTCAAGGCCCCTGCGGGGACGGCCGGCGAAGCGTTGGCTGGGCCAGTCCGGGAATTCTCAAAAAACTGTCATCTTGGCCTTGTGCACCCGGAATGCTTTTGCTACATGCAGCCCCGCCGGAGCAATTCGGCGCTACCAGGATGCGGTCGTGGCGGAATTGGTAGACGCGCAGCGTTGAGGTCGCTGTGTCGCAAGACGTGGAAGTTCGAGTCTTCTCGACCGCACCATTCTTCCTTCAAAGGAAGAATACGAAAGCCGGCCTACCGAAAGGTGGCCGGCTTCGTCGTTTCCGGGATTCGTCTTCAGGTTACTATCAGTCCGCGTCACGCGGAATATGGGTGTCGACACCCATGGTGGTGATGAAGTTGCGCACTTCCGAGACACCCTTTGTCCCGAGGACCCGAAGCTCGATCGTGCGACGCTCTTCAGCCGTGTCGACTGCGCCGCGAAGCGTGACGATGTGCCCGTCCGCATGGATATCGAGGGCGGCGAGCATGGTTTCCGGCATGTCCTGGAGCGAATCGGCGATATCGGCTTCCAACTGGTCGCTGTTCTCGCGGTGGTCGGTCTCCGGCAGGACCGGGGAGGAAAGCGGCGTCTGGCCACCGTCTGACTCCGCATGGGTGATGCGATAGCCGCCATTGCGCTCGCGGTCGAAATTGGCTTCCGGCTCGCCATAGGCGCTATTGCCGACCGGACGGGAAGCCGCGCCCGCGCCGTCATCATAGGGCCAGCCGTTTTCGATGTCGCGCTGCTCGAAATCGCGATAGTCCTCTTCGCGGCTAAAGTCCTTCTTTTCATCGCCGATGGTCATGTCGTCGCGCTCCTTGGCTCAGATGTGGTCCGACACAACGCACGACACCCGTTTTTGGTTCGACGACGAGGATTTCCTCTCAGCGCAGGCTCTTTTCCCATTTGCGGATCAGACGGTCGCGTCTCAGCTTCGAGAGCCGCAGCAGCCAGAACATGCCGTCGAGCTGGTCGATCTCGTGCTGCATGCAGATGGCGGGAAATCCCTCCAGCCGCGTCTCATGCACGGCTCCGCCGAGATCCCGGTAGCGAATGTCGATGGTGCGCGGCCGGGTAACCGTTTCCGTGGCGCCCGGCATCGAGACACTGCCTTCGGTGTGCTCCATTGTTTCGCTGGAGGACCAAAGGATTTCCGGATTGGCATAGTCGCGCCGGCCGCCGAGCTCCGGCAGGTCCAGCACGACGAGCCGCAGCGCCACGCCGATATGCGCGGCGGTGATCCCGACGCCGGGCGCCGCCCGCAGCGTGTCATGAAGATCGTCGGCAAGAGCACGCAGATTGGTGTCGAATGCCGTGACGGGGAGGCAGGCGCGCTTGAGGGCGGGATCGGGATATCGAAGGATCGGACGGACGCTCAAGGGCACCTCTTCGGCTGCGGGTCGGGCTGGCGAAGCGGCTGTGCAATCGAGGCTGGACCCCACTTCGCCAATAGGTTAGCAGGAAGCCTTCGCAATTGCATATATCCCCGTGCGCTATGCTAGGCGGTTGTTGACAATACGCTTTCCGACGCCATTCTCCTTGGCGGCAGGAAAGCCGGCTGTGATTTGATTTGGCGAGGGCGCGAGCATGACCGAGACCGGTGAAGACATCCGCGTTCGCAGCCCTGCCGACGACAGCCCGGAGGATATCTACGCCGAGGACGGCTCCATCCGCACCGATTTCCGCGCCCTGGTCGGCGCGGCGATCGCCGATCGTGACCTCCTTTTCCTGCGCCAGCACGTCGCCCGCCTGCACGAATCGGAACTGGGCGACCTGATCGAGGCGCTCCAGCCGGACCAGCGCATCGCGCTTGTGCGCCTGCTCGGCGACGACTTCGACATGACGGCGCTGACCGAGGTGGACGAGGCGATCCGCCTGCAGATCGTCGAACACCTGCCGAATGCCCAGATCGCCGCGGCAATCGGCGAGCTCGATTCGGACGATGCCGTCTACATTCTCGAAGACCTCGATCATGAGGACCGGGAAGAAATCCTGGCGCAGCTGCCGTTCACCGAGCGCGTTCGGCTGCGCCGCGCGCTCGACTATCCGGAAAGCTCGGCCGGTCGCCGCATGCAGACCGAGTTCGTCGCCGTGCCGCCGTTCTGGACGGTCGGCCAGACCATCGACTACATGCGCGACGAAGCCGACCTGCCGGAGAGCTTCTCCCAGATCTTCGTCATCGATCCGACCTTCAAGCTGCTCGGCACCGTCGACCTCGACCGCATCCTGCGCACCAAGCGCCTGGAGAAGATCGAGGCGATCATGCGTGAAACCAGCCATCCGATCCCGGCCGAGATGGACCAGGAAGAGGCGGCCCAAGTCTTCGAGCAATACGACCTTCTCTCGGCCGCCGTCGTCGACGAAAACGGACGCCTCGTCGGCGTGCTGACCATCGACGACGTCGTCGACGTGATCCAGGAAGAGGCCGAGGAAGACCTGATGCGCCTCGGCGGCGTCGGTGACGAAGAACTCTCCGACAGCGTGCGGGAGGCGTCGCGCTCGCGCATTCCCTGGCTGCTGGTCAATCTGCTCACCGCCTTCCTCGCGGCCTCGGTCATCTCGCTGTTCGAGGCGACGATCGAGGAGATCGTGGCGCTCGCCATCCTGATGCCGATCGTTGCCGGCATGGGCGGCAATGCCGGCTCGCAGACCATGACGGTGACGGTGCGGGCGCTCGCCACCCGCGATCTCGACATTCACAATGCCTGGCGGGTGGTGCGCCGCGAAGCCGGCGTCGGACTGCTCAACGGCGTGGTCTTCGGCATGCTGATCGGGGTCATCGCCGGGTTCTGGTTCCAGGATGTCAATATCGGCGGAATCATCGCCACGGCCATGCTGATCAACATGTTCGCCGCCGCCGTCGGAGGGATCCTGATCCCTCTGCTGCTCGACAAGGTCGGCGCCGATCCGGCCGTTTCGTCGGCGGTTTTTGTCACCGCGGTCACCGACATCACCGGCTTTTTCGCCTTCCTCGGCCTCGCCACCTGGTGGTTTTCGGTTCACTGACGGGCAAAAAATTGACTTATACGTAAAAGTCAATAAGATACCGTTTCCCAAATGAATCGGAACGGTTGTGAAGAAGTATTACAGTATAACGGAACTGACGCGCGAATTCGGAGTGTCGACCCGCACGCTTCGCTTCTACGAAGACGAGGGCCTGCTTCATCCCGAGCGTCGTGGCCGCACCCGGCTCTACCGGGCTGCCGACCGTCACCTGTTGCAGGAAATCCTGCGTGGACGGCGGATCGGGTTTACCGTAGCCGAAATTCGCGAAATAGTCCACGTTTACAAGGAACCGCCGGGCGAAATCGGTCAGTTGAAGCTGATGATGAAGAAGATCGACGAGAAGCGCGACGATCTTCGGCAGAAGCGCCGGGACATCGAGGAGACGCTCGCCGAACTCGATCAGGCCGAAGAGGCCTGCCTGACGCGGCTTGTGGAAATCGGCGTCGGAACCTGATCGTCCACCAAGGTCAGCGGCGCTGACCGGGCCCGCCCGTCAGAGCCAGCGCCGGGTGCGCTGGCAATAGTGCTCGAAATCGATGCCGAACCGCGCCAGCAAGTGCATCTCTTCCTTGCGTATGGCGATGACGGTGGTGACGATCGCCGCGCCGATGGCGGCGACGAAGAACCAGGCATTGCCGGTGAGGAAGCCGATCGCCAGCGTAATCAGCGTATAGCCGAGATAGATCGGGTTGCGGCTGTAGCGGAACGGGCCGCTGGTCACCAACCGTTGCGCGCCGCGATGCGGCATCACGGTCGTTCGGTACTCGACCAGCGTCTTGATCGCCCACAGGTCGAGAAAGAGTGCGACGGCGACGAGAAGCGCGCCGATTGCGTAGAACAGATAGCCGTTGGGCATCACCGAAGGCAGAATTCCGATGAAGCGGTCGGCCAGCAGGGCGAAGAGGATGGCCAGACCGTACAAGACGGGCGGCCAGGGAAAGCTGAGCGGCTTCAACCTATAGGCATTCATGGTCAGGTCCTGTCATTGACTGATGGCCGAACATTCACGCGCAAGCTCTAGTATCCGCTCATCCTGGTCCGGCAAGATTGCGCCAGACTGGAGGGGCGAAAGAAGCGACTGCTGCTGCAGCCGGTCGAGCGTGCAGGCGCAGAAACGCTGGCACAGTGCCGCGTCCGAGCCTTCGGCCAGGCAAGCGTTTTCACAACTCGCCAGATAGGATTGCATAGGATCCCTTTTTTGTGGCGGCGCTATGATCGAGATCAGGAAAACCACAGCTATCAACAGCGGCTGGTGCAGAAGGTAAACGATGAGGCTGTTGCGTCCGGCCAGCCTGAGCCAGCTTGGACCAGCCGGCAGACCGGCGAGCCGCGAAAGCCAGCCGCTGGCGATAGCGATCCGCGCCGCAGCAATTCCGGTCAGCAGCGCCCCGACCCAGGGAAGGAGCGGCACATAGTCGTTCGAGCGCGGCAAATGCTGCGACAGGCCGACGAACAACAAGGCAGGCGCGTCGAAAATCTCGGACCGGTAGAAATTGGGCAGGGCGATGGCCGCCGCGGCCGCGGCGAGCGTGACGGGCGGCGGCAGGCGCAGGAAGGCGAGCCCGACCAGACTGCCGGCGGCGATCGCATGCAGGATGCCGAAGAAGATCATGCTTTCCGGCATGGCGACCGCAGTTGCCACGGTGATCGCGGCAGCTGCAGCGACGATCACGGCCAGCCGCTTGGCGAAGGATCGCGCCTTCAGCTCGGGAAAATGCGCCAGGACCAAGCTGAAACCGGCAAGGAAGAGAAAGCTCGAGGCGATGGCACGGGCATAGATCTTCAGCCAACCGCTGGTGGCGGTTCCGGGTTCGAGATAACCGAAGAACTCGAAGTCCCAGGTCAGATGGTAGGTCGCCATGGCGATCAGGGCGAGGCCGCGCGCAGCGTCCAGCGCCTCGATCCGCCGTGAGGTCGGCAGGCCCTGGGCGGTCGTTTGTTGATCGGGGGCCACGCGCGTTCCTTCCGTCTTGCCGTCTCGTCGGCGGGTTACGCCATGCGCCCTGCCAGACCGCGCAAAGGTGACGATTTCATGGCACGGGCGCAGGTGTTTCGATCAGCGCGAGCCGTGCCTCGGAGAAGAATTGTCGGCGCAGCAGGACGACGAAGACGGTGAGCGAGCTCGCCATGAAGAGATAGGGGCTGGCGAACCAGCCGAGATAGCCGATCGACATGAACAGGGCTCTGAGGCCCGCATTGAAATGTCCCGCGGCGATGATGTTCATGCGGATCGTCAGTTCGGCGGCCCGGGCGGCGGCTTCGGGGTCCCGGCGTGCCTCGTCGGCCATCGGCAGCGCGCCGAACAGGATGGTGCAATAGTTGAACAGGCGGTAGGACCAGCCGAACTTGAAGAAGGAATAGCCGAAGATCGCGGTCAGAACGAAGACCTTGACCTCGAAGGTCGTGCGCCCGCCCTCGACCACGAAGGGCAGATCCTTCAGCACCGCGTCGACCTGTTCGGTCTGCCCGAGCAGCGCGAAACAGCCGCCGATGGCGAAGATCGAGGTCGAGGCGAAGAAGGCGGTACCGTTCTGCAGGCCGGACAGGATCTGCGTGTCGATCATCTTCAGGTCGCGCCCGAGCGAATTCATGATCCATTGCCGCCGGCGTTCGGCCATGGCCTGGGTCAGGCTGGTGCGGGAAAAGATGCGCCCCTGGCCGGTGATCCAGGCGAAGGCGAACCACAAGAGGCCGAACAGCGAAAGCGCGAGATAGTCGAGAAGGGTCATGGCGATTCCGGCGCGATGGACTGGCTCCTTTCTAAGCGGATTCGCCCGGTTCTCCACAAGCGAATTAACCGAATGAAAAGATCTTGGCTTGAAACGGGGCAAGTCTCTGCGGGGCGCCGGACGAGTGTTGGCGCGCAAGTCATTGAATTTTCGATGTCGTATGCGCGTGGTGCATGGCTGCTGCGCGGTGTGTGCCTTTCTTTTGCCTTTTTTGCAGTTGCGAAGGCGTGCGGATTTTAATAAATCGTTTCGCACAGAAGCGGTCGGGGGACGGCTTTCTGCCAACAACGGTCAAACGGAGTCTTCATGGAAGACAGCATCCATAAATCCTGCTGGGGCGTTACGATCCGCGCTCTGGTCGGATTTGCCGGCATTTTGTGCCTGGCTTATCTCTTTGGCAGTATCTGATCCGAAGTCATCAATGACGGTTTCAGGCGGCGCGGGTTTCACGACCCGCGCTGTTGTCGTTTGGGAACACTGTACATGTCGCGCCGATGAAAAAGGATGTCGGTTCGCCGCCGCATCCGCTAAGCATGTTGATCTAGCGTGAGGCAAATCAGCCTGGAGGCGGAGCGACATGTTTCTTTCGGTTTTCGATGTGTTCAAGATCGGGGTGGGGCCCTCGAGTTCCCATACGATGGGACCGATGACGGCGGCCAACCGCTTTCTCGACCTGATCGCCTCGGATAGCTGGCCCCGCCCGCAAGGTGCGCATGTCGCGGCACTCAAAGCCAGCCTACACGGCTCGCTCGCCTATACCGGCATCGGCCACGGGACGGGCAGGGCGGTGATCATAGGCCTGACCGGCGAGGCGCCGGACAGGATCGACCCGGACCGCATGGACTCCATCGTCGAGGAGGTCGAGCGCACCCACAAGGTCGCGCCGCCCGGCCATCCGGCCTATCATTTCAATCCGAAGGAAGACCTCATCTTCGACAAGAAGGTGCCGCTCTCGGGTCATGCCAACGGCATGCGGCTCTCCGCCCTCGACAAGGACGGGCGCGTTCTCCTGACGACGATCTACTATTCGATCGGCGGCGGCTTCGTCGTCACCGACACCGAGCTTCTCGCCCTGCAGAAGGCGAAGAAGGCGGCCTCCAGCCACAAGGTGCCCTATCCCTTCGCCTCGGCCCGGGAAATGCTCGACATGGCGGCCCGCTCCGGCCTGACGATCGCCCAGATGAAGCGGGCGAACGAAGAGGCGGTGATGGACCGCGACGCGCTGAATGCCGGTCTCGACCGCATCTGGGACGCCATGAGCGGCTGCATCGACCGCGGCCTCAAGCAGGACGGACGGCTGCCGGGGGGGCTGAACGTGCGTCGCCGCGCCCGCTCGATCCACGACCAGCTGCAGGAGGAATGGCGCTCCAACCGGCAGAATCCGCTGCTCGCCAATGACTGGCTGTCGGTCTATGCCATGGCGGTCAACGAGGAGAACGCCGCCGGCGGCCGCGTCGTCACCGCGCCGACCAACGGGGCGGCCGGCGTCGTGCCGGCCACCATCCGCTACTACCTGCATTTCCATCCCGACGCCGACCAGGACGGCATCCGCGACTATCTGCTGACGGCGGCTGCCATCGGCGGCATCATCAAGCACAATGCCTCGATCTCCGGCGCCGAAGTCGGCTGTCAGGGCGAAGTGGGCTCGGCCTCCGCCATGGCGGCAGCGGGGCTGGCGGCGGTGATGGGCGGCAGCCCGGAGCAGATCGAGAACGCCGCCGAGATCGCGCTCGAGCACCATCTCGGCATGACCTGCGACCCGGTCGCCGGCCTCGTCCAGGTGCCCTGCATCGAGCGCAATGCGCTCGGCGCCGTCAAGGCCGTGACCGCGGCTTCGCTGGCGTTGAAGGGCGACGGCCAGCATTTCGTGCCGCTCGACGCCTGCATCGAGACCATGCGCCAGACCGGCAACGACATGAGCGAGAAATACAAGGAAACCTCGCTCGGCGGCCTCGCCGTCAACGTGGTGGAGTGCTGACGGCGGGGATCGGAGAGCCGCTTTGCCCTTGACGCCGGTGGTGAGCGGATTATCACCGGTGGCATGACACTGCACATGATCAAGCTCTGCGTCGGCGCCGACAGCCTCGACGATCTTCGCGAATGGGTGGCCGAGCGCGCGCTTTCCGCGGTTGCGGCCGGCCTCGAGCCGCAATCCAGCCATGTGACGCGCATGGTGCCAAAGCGCATGGACGAACTGCTCGACGGCGGCTCGCTCTACTGGGTGATCAAGGGGCAGGTTGCCGCCCGCCAGAAGCTCATCGACATCAAGACCTTCACCGGCGCCGACGGCATTTCCCGCTGCGAACTGGTGCTCGGCCCCGAAGTGATCGAAACCGCACCCGCCCCCCGCCGCCCGTTCCAGGGCTGGCGCTACCTCGAACCCGACTCCGCTCCGAGAGACCTTGGGGCTTCCGGCGCCAATCTCGAGGACATGCCGGAGGATTTGAAACGCGAACTGGCCGAACTCGGGTTGTTGTGAGGGATTGGCCCGGCTGATCGCAGTCGGAGAACGGCAACTCGGTTCGCCAATCGCTCACCGCTCGCTCCTCTGACCCCATAACTGCGGCCCGTCCTACTCCTCGAAGCGCGACGTCGCGTCACGATCGCGCTCATGGTGCCTCTTGAGCGGAAACGGCGGAAGCCATGATTCGCGGCGGATGGTCCAGAGCTCGTAGGTCGGCGTCAGCTGGTCGGGCGCATCCAGCGATCCGAGGTTCACCTCGATTTCGTCGCCGCTGCGGCCGAAGAGCGGTGAGCCGCAGCGCGGGCAGAAGTGCCTGCCGTCATAGTCGCGCGTCTCGCCCTCGATCGTCACGGCATCCTCGGAAAAGATCGCCGAGGCGTGGAAAAGCGCGCCGTGATGCTTGCGACAGTCGAGGCAGTGACAGATGCCGACCCGGTAGGGTCGCCCCGTTGCGACAAGGCGGACATTGCCGCACAGGCAACCGCCGGTGAACGTCTCCATGCTGCACCTCCTCCAGGCAAAGTACCCCCCTGTTTACGACAAAGGCTGGCAAAGCGGCAATGTTCGTCGCAGGATGGAGAGGCTCGGATTTTCGCGGGGGTGGAGGATCTTTCGCTCACGACGAACGGAGCCCTCGGTGCCCGCTTCGGCAAGACCATCCCTTCTCCACCATTCAAACAACCGGTGCCGAGAACCCGACACCCTTGCGGACAGCCTCTACCAAGGCTATCTGACCCCGCATGACGATAGCACCGCTCTACAGCCCGGGGACGAAGATCTTCGCGGTCGCCCCGATGATTGACTGGACGGATTAGCCTGTAGAATAAGGCGAGGGTAGGGGATGTTGTACTGATTGTAGTACTGTCCTGCCGGCGCTGCGGCAAAGGGGTGCGACCGGAGGGTGGCCGGCAGGACGATTCGACCGAAGCCGAATTTCATGAACGTAGCGCGGTGTAAGCCGATCTAAATATTGACAGCTTCGTATTTTGACTAAAAAGTGCAAGGACTGAATGCGCCCACTCTTAGACGCGAACTTGCGAGAGGAGGTTGCCATGAGCGTTGCACGTTCCTTTAATCCACAATCTATTCACTACACTCCGGATGATTTGGCGATTTGCCAAAAGGCCCTCGATGCTATCGAAGAACATGTGGTGTGCGGAGAGCGCCAGCGGGCGACCTTTGCCGAGATCATCTTGGGCCTCTATCAACAAGGCACCACTGATCACAATGAGCTTACACGATTGACCATGGAGGCTTGTGGGCTCAAAATTCCAGCGGATGTTGCGTAGCGCGCCACCGCTACAGTCTCTGAGTTGGTGAGGCGGCGGTACGGAGCGGACCACGTACCAGCGCCGTTTGGAGGTTGCTGTTTGACTCCATTGCGCTGCGCAACGCCTTCCTTAACTCAGCCTCGACATTCGCTCGAGCTCGCTGATCGGAAGCCGAATTTGCCATAACCTGGCGGACAGCACAGCCGCCGAAGCGGAATTCGATCAACAGGTGGCGACACTCCCTAACCAGCGTCCAGCCGTCAGCGCCGCACGCAGTGGCGATGACGTTAACATCGCGGATGGCTTTTGCCTTCATGCGGCGAAAACCGGCGACACACTGCCGAAAGCCTGCGCGTCACATTCGTGCCCGCCGTACCAGTCAAGGCGGTAGTCGGTGCGGTCGATTCCGGACGCGCGTTCAAGATACTGCACCAACGACACGGCCAGCCGCTCCATCCGACCAAGGCGCCGTTCCGTTTCGAACACGGATTCGTCGTCGCCCATCTGGTCAATGTCGCCGCGAAGAAGCTGCGCGAAATATAGGGCGCCTTCAGGCGAGCCAGCCGGATGGAACGAGACTTCCTCTCGGAGTGCGTCGATACGTGCGGAATGGATCCGCTCCGCGTTCTCGTCGCCCGCAGCCTCGGCCGCGTCGTGGGCAAGTGCGGCACGATGGAACTGGCGCGCCAGCTGAGTTGCGACATGATGGGTATTGCTGTTGTTAACCATTTCGGAAGCTCCTTGTTGTGTTTGTACACCTGCGTTTGTACAGTGTCACAACGATAGGCCGTTTATGGTTAATGTCAACGCGTATTTGTACAGGGTACAAAAATGAAGGCGATTCAGCTGAAGATGGCTAGGGCCGCACTTGGCATAGGAGTCAGGGATTTAGCGGAAATGTCGGGAATTACAGCGAATACGATTTCCCGCATCGAGAATGGCAGCGACGCCAAACAGTCGACAATAGACACGCTGCAGAAATGTCTCGAAACTGCCGGTATCACCTTCATCGACGACCATGCAAACTCTGCCGGTGGTGGCCCTGGCGTTCGCCTAACAGCCTCTCCGAAGGAGCCAAGAAGCGATGATGAGACCATCCAGTACAAGGAGTATTTGAATCCCGACGCTAGCTTCGGCAGCGGCGGTTGACATGAAGCAGACCGTTGATCTGCTCGCCGCAGTGAGCCGCATGCGTGACCAATACCGCGATGGCAAGGTCGATCGAGACATCCTTCGAAAATGGATTGCCGGGCTCGGCTCATATCCGCCACCGTATGGCCCTCACGTCGATGCCGCCAAGGCCTGGTTCGGGCAGCCGCTTGCCGAAGTCACGGACGCGGTCAGGGACATGGATATACAGCATTTGTCGGCCATCGTATTGACGCCGCCCACCACCGAGCGCTAGCTTCTCATTGGCGGCTTCACCACCCGCCAACCACCACACAGAGGAAAAACAGTTTCTGGCATTCGTGCCGGCGGCAATTCTCATCTCTTGGTGGAGGTCAAGGTGGATCCACTCGACACGATTTACACCGCCGAGGAAGCTGCAGAGCGGCTTCGCTTGACGTCCCGCGGGGTTATCAAGCTGGGCAGGGAGTACGGCCTCTGCTCTCGCCGAGGGAGAGACTACCTTTTTTCGGAAGCTGACATTTTAGAGTTGTGGCAGGTCATGCGCGAGCCGGCGAAGTCCCCAAAGCCGCCGCCGGTGAAGCCGTCCCTGTCTGACTACCAACTGTATGAGAGGCTGCAGGCGCTAACGCGAAAGAAAAAAGGACTTGGTCGAAAGCGTTGGGAAGAGGCCAACGAAAAAAACAGAGAACTTCGCGAGGCGACGAAGGCCGCGATTGAGCGGTGGAAGGGCCAAGAGCCATTGGATCACAACAATCGCGATCCAGAGTATTGGACGACAGAGCGCCGCGAGCGCCGCCGGCTTGAGAGCTTGGCCAAGAAGAAGGGATGGATGGTCCGAACATGACCGACAACGGCCCGCGCCTGATTGGCCGCAAAGAGGCGGCTGCTTATTGCAACATCACGCCGACGGCGTTTAGCGGATGGGTCCGCACGCACATCATGCCGCCAGCCATCCCCGGAACGCGCAAGTGGGACAAGAAGGCGATCGACGCAAAGCTTGACGAGATCAGCGGGCTGGCCGGAAATGACAACAATCCAGTTGACGAATTTGAGAAGTGGGAGCGTGAAAAACGGCAAGTCGTTGACCGACCAAGCGACTCGCTAAGTGAATGGCGCGAGAAGAAGGAAAAGCGCCGCGCGAAGTATCAGCCGCGAATGGGTCTCGACGCGAAGCACGAACGCGTTCTGTTGTTCATGGCCGAACGGCCAGACTGCGACACACCCGGAATGATTCCAGGTGCGGGGCCGGCGGTCATTCAGCACCTCGTCACGGTCGGTGCGTTGAAACATGCTCCAGGCGACAGATACGAGCTGACGGATGAAGGCCGCCTGGAGGTTGTCCGGATACGCAAGTGGTGGAATTTGGCGCCCTGAGCGCGACAACCGGCTGACATCCGTCACCACACCAACCACGTCCCCAAAAAGGGCAGTAAAACCGGAGTTGTTTCATTCACATAACGGCGCGCGCCGATTGACTCGCCGTGTTTGCACCCATCACATTGCTACCGGGGGGACGTAAAATGAAAAGATTGATACTTTCTGCAGTTGCATGCGCGTTGTTGAGCAGCTGTGGCAGCATCACACGGGGAACGACCGAGCCGGTTTACCTTAGTGCAAGACCAGCCGACGCGAAGATCACCACCTCTCTCGGACATTCGTGCGTGTCACCGTGCACGATAACCGTTGACCGGAAAACCAGCCTGACCGCTTACGCTGAACGGCCCGGATATGAGCGAGGAGTCATCCAGATAGGCACGAAGGTGAGCGGAGCCGGTGCTACCGGTTTTGCCGGGAACATACTGTTGGGTGGGGTCATCGGCATGGGGGTGGACGCCGCGACGGGTGCCGCCAAGGACCACTACCCAAACCCCGCACAGTTCGTTCTTCAGCCGATCGATCCGAAGAATCCGGCAACGCCTCCGCAGATCTCGTTCCAAGATGAAGTACTGAGGGACATTGAGGCCGAAAAAGCGAAGGCCAGGGACAAGTCCGCGCCAATGTCTTAGTCGCGGCAGCGCCCTAAGCACCACCCTTGCAATCCGGCGAGCTAGAGCCGAGCGCCGGTAGGATCCACGGTGCCGGCCGACCAGTCAGCTTTTCAATAGTGGAGAGCACGGCGACATTAAGCTCGTGCAGGATCCAGTAATCCGCGGCCGACGGTGACACCCGCGAAGACAACTCGTTCAGATGTCGGCAGAACACGCGCGCGTCATTGAGCAGGCGCGCGTGTTCGACTTCCGAAAGTTTGGCTGGCCGTTTCCTTCTCATGTGGAGAACATAGAGGGAACGTATCGCGATTGCAAACGGTCTGTGTATGTTCCGTCTGGGCCGTTGCCACTCGTACTCGGGCCGGTTGAGATGCCATGGGTGAAAAGGCCGGTCTGGCGTGATACAAAACTCAAGCGAGGAGGAGCCCTATGTGCAATCTCTACAACGTCACGACAAATCAGGAAGCTATCCGGGCTTTTACCCGCGCCATGGTCGACAGCCTCGGAAACCTCGAGCCATCCTTGGACGTCTACCCCGATCGCATGGCACCGATCGTCCGCAACACGCCGGCCGGACGCGAACTGGTGAGCGTGCGTTGGGGCCTGCCATCGTCCCGCCAAGCGCTCTTCCAGGCCGCCTCAAAGCGCGCCGAAAAGCTGCGCGCCAAGGGCAAGGAAGTGGACTTCGACGAGCTCTTGAAGATGGAACCGGACGGCGGCACGACCAATGTGCGTAACACCGCGAGCAAGCACTGGACTCGCTGGCTTGGACCTGAGCACCGCTGCCTCGTTCCCGTCACCAGCTTTGCCGAACCGGATCCTGCCAGCAAAGTTGAGGGTGGCCGGACGCCGAATGCCTGGTTCGCCCGCAACGAGGATCAGCCGCTAATGTGCTTCGCCGGAATCTGGGTGCCGCAGTGGGAGAGCGTGCGCAAGGTCAAGGAAGGGATCATAAAGGCCGATCTTTACGCCTTCCTGACGACCGAACCGAATGCGGTCGTGGCTCCGATCCATCCGAAAGCCATGCCGGTACTGCTAACCGAGCCGGAGGAAATCGAGATGTGGATGACGGCGCCATGGGACGAGGCAAAGGCGCTGCAACGACCCTTGCCAGAGGATCGGCTGGTTCTGCTTTCGACAGCAGCGGATTGACCCTTCAATATCCGGGGATGACCAAAGCGCTTTGCCATGGCATGCTGATCGTGCCGGCTGATCCAGCCCTACCCCAGCCCTGGCCGGCGAATTGACCCCCAAGCAAGGCCTCGTCTTCCAGCGGAAGGCGGGGGTTTTCACTAGGCAGCCAGCTGCTAAGATCGATAGTCGCCAATGCTTGAGATCTTTTGTTTGGAGCGCTTGCTTGTCCGACTCGGTAGGCTTTCTCTTTTGATCAATTGCCAACGCTCGTCGGGCCATCGGCAGAGTTCGCGCACCGATATTCCTTCCGAAGTGACGGTCGTAATGGTTGCGTGCCCGCCAATACCGAAATGAACTTGCCGCTGGTGCTGAAGCATCTCAACCATTGCGCCATCAACATCGGTTCCGCACTTTGCTGTGACTTCGGCAAGTACCTTCAATTCCGGCTGAGGCGCAAATATCGAATATTCGACGTTGACCCATTCGAATTTTGGTTTCCGTCGACTACTGAGATAGTTGACGAACGGCACACCTTCAAAATCAACGCCGGCCAGGACTATTTCGAACTCCCCGTAATACGGAAGCAACGTCTTCCATCTGAGCGACTTGCGGATGGTGCGAGGACCATTTTTCAACAATTCGTCAAGCGTTGGGAAGTTCGGCAGAATCCGTCGAAGCCGGTCAAGCGTTCCGGCATGCCCACGAAATCCGATCACGGCGTTCAGATGAGGCATGGCGACAAACTTTTCGCCGCGGCCAACAAACAGGCTTCTCATGCAATACGCAGAGTCCGAGACGAGAATTACACGGTCCTGGAGTATTGCAGCATTCATTGCGCTCATAGCCGTTCCGCCCCGAAGTAAACTCCGCCACGGCAATTTCCGTACATTGCGGCATACGTCCCAAGATACAGAATATTCGCCGCCAGTGCATTGGTCGCCAGCGAGGAAATCATGATGGGGATGATTTCGAGTCCAGTCATCGTGCGTCTCCTTTGTGATTTGAATGGTGCTAACTGTGATAGTCGGCGCCGGTGCCGTCGCTGAACGTCAAATCGTCAGCGCTAAACGGGTCGATTTTCTCACCGACAACGTCCGGCCAGGTATGCAGCGTGCGCTGCTCGTATCCGTCGGCTCTGACGACTGTCAGGTCGATATGCCCGCCAACGCTATAGAATGGCTCGCGGTCCGGATCTGACGGATTAGTCATTTTCTGCCGGCGCATGCAGTCGAGCATGAAGACCGCGTCTTTCTCTAGCCCGTCGCCGATCGAAATAGGCCCGTATTCTGCCAGGTCGGCGCCTGTAGGCGCGGCACCCTGCGCAAAGCACCGTGGCATTTCCTGAAGCGTGAAGGCAGGCACGCCACTAGCGGGGTCGGCAAACGTGCTAAACACAAAACAGACAGGCCCGCGGGTTTCCGAAATGGCGCCGATTGCCATTCGCATGCCAAGGTCTCCCATGGCCTTCTCGCGGACTGCATCAAGTGAGACGGCAAGGAGGGCCAGCGCATCGTCAACCGAACCTGTCGCGTCCGCCGTCGTCAGGATCATGTCGGCCAGCAACGATGTTTCGGAAATCGTGCCGCTGCCCACGACAGCCAACGGCACAACGTCGGACGCCACGACCTTGCAGTGCGAACCAAGGAAGACGCCATCGGGCGAGTAGGCAGCCCCGTCGCTCAAGATCTCGACGCGGTCCGCGTACGGGCAAAGAATAAACGCTGTCATTGGGCAGCCTCCGACATGATGAAAATCGTTCCGCAGACGGACTTTTGAGCGTTGGTCTCAGCCTGGAGCGCCGCGGTGCGTTCGCGGATCTGCTCGACCTCGCGCGCGTACTCGGATTGTTTGGACTTGCCTCCGCCTTTTGATCCGGAGCCAGAGCCAACGGGAGCTTTGAAGTCCGCGGTAGACACGGGATTGACCGCAACCGGACGACGACCGCCGCCGCGTGTGGAAGGGCCGCCCATGTTGCCGTTGGTCGTGGCGTCGGCTGGTGCTGGCACTGCGGTAAAACCGTTCGGTCCGACTTTGTAGCCGCCGACAGTTTCTGGCATGTTGGCAGCTGCCGCGCGCAGTGCGGCGAGTTCGTTTCGAACCTGTCCGATGCGCTCGAGCGCCTCAGTGTTGTCGAAGCCAAGGCTGGTGTTGAGCGCAATCCGCTCCTGCAGCATCTTGACCTCGGCTTCCAGTGCCGTGACCTTCGCGTCGGCTTCCTTCTTGTCGATGTTGACGACAAGCCCATCTTTGGTCGCGCCTACGGATTCGGCAAGCTTCTTAAAGACGCTGGAGTTTCCAAGCTCATTTAGGAAATTAGCTAATTCCCCGCGCGCCTTCCTAATTTCGGCGATGAAGCCGGAAACATCGAAGCGATCGAGGATTTTGGCAAGCGTGTTGATGCCGTTCGCCAGGCTCTCGCTGGCGCCGGTCGATGCGTTGAACTCTTTGACGCTGCTTATGAGCGCGGTCTGCAAATTCGTCATCGACTGCTGGAGCGTGAAAGTCGCGCCTGCCGCCTTCTGCTCCAGCATAGGAGCACCGGCCTCAAACGCACGGAAGAACGCTTCCGACGAAATCTTGCCTTCGATGACAAGCTTCTTCAGTGCCGAAACGGACCCGCCCGCTTCCTTGAGACCGGCGGCTACGGCCTGCGCAATGGTTGGTGCGCCCTCAAGGATGGAATTGTATTCTTCGGCCTGAACCTTGCCTGCGCCAAGCGCCTGGCCGAGTTGCAGCAGTGCGCCGCTGGCCGTCTGTGCGTCGGTGCCAGCCACGCGAAGCGCCAGGGCCACATTGTTGGTGAAGCCGAGCAGTTCTTCGCTGGTGACGCCAAGCTCTTTCTGAGCCTGTGCCGCCTTGCCGTAGAGTGCGGCAAGCGTCTCGATCGGCGCGCCGTTGGCCACGGCAGACTTGGCCAACGAGTCGTAGACTTTCTCGAGCTCGACGCCGGACAGGCCCGCGACCTTGAGACTGTTGTCAATGCGGGTGCCGGCTTCGGAAAGAGACGCTAGGCTACCCGCAACCTTGCCGGTGAGCAAGGCTGCAGCGATCTGCGTGCCGGTCCTGGCAAACGACGCGCCGATGCCTGTGCTGACAGCGTTGGCCTTTTTCTGGATGGCGCCAAGTTGCTTGTTGGTAATGCCTTGCGCGCGATTCATTGCGCGCTCGTACTTTGTCAGGTCAGCCGATAACTGAACTACGAGGCGTTCGAGATCTTGGGCTGCCATCAGTTCGCACCCACGCGTTTACGCGCGGCCGCGGATGCGTCCGTGAAGGTGTCCATGGTTTGTCCTTTGGGTTAGCGGCGTCGGCGCCTGGTAGTGGCGCGCGGATCGCCGAATTGCTCGACAGCCCACGGCTGCCCCTGTTCCGGGTGACGGCTTACGGCCCAGCGCTCTAGAAGTTCTGAAGCGAACGAAAGCCACGCGCTTAGCGCGTCGGCGCGCGAAGGGTTTCCGCGCTCGTCTACCGCGACTCCAGCCTCGGCCAGGTCGTCGAAATAGTCGCATCCGGTTTCAAGATAGAGGTCCCATGCGTCCGGATTGCCCGACCGAGCTTTCGCGCGGCGTCGCTTGACTGGCATGGCTACCTCCGGTTTGAGCGCAGGGCAGGGGGGCGGCCAGGGCTTTCGCCCGCAAAGTCGAGATCGAGTTCGCGAATTAGGCGGGCAAAGGCCAGGCGAGCGTTATGCATAATCGCCACCTCTGGCCGCTCTTTAGGCTGCTGAAATCTGTCTTGAAAGGTGTGGCCGCCCTCCGCGATAACTTCGCGGCATAGCTGGATTTGGTCCCACGCCTCCGCGGCGAGAGTGAGGATTCTGACGTGGTGATCTTCTAAATCCCACTCGTCGACCACGCTTCTGAACCATTTTGCTGTGCTTTTTTGTAGGTGTTTTGGTGGCCTCGGCTGGCCCGATGCCTTGGATTCCGGCACTTTTGGCGCCTCCGATTTTTTGTTGAACGGGGGACTGCTCGCTGCGCACGTTTGACCACGACCGGTCCGCGGAAAGGGCCGCCGGCGAACCGGCAGATACCCCTCCGGCATCACAGGATGCCACGGCGCCGCATTGCGGCCTCAGCCTTCAAACGCGCCGCTGAGGGGGCACCGTTCGCAACGCGCAGCGAGGCCGACGTGTCGTCGTAAGCCGGCGCGCCCGTCAACGTAATCTCGAACAAGTCGGCATCCGTGATGACGCGCAGGGGCAAACGCGCGCCGCCGTCCCTCCACTCTTCCGCGCGCGCCCTGAAGCCGAAAGAACATCCGCGCACATCGCCACGGCGCACAGTGCCGACGGCTTCCTGGCCGCTTGGTGTGGTCGGATCAGGCGTCAACGAAAACCAGAGTCCTGTGCCATCCTCGCGGAGCTCCAGCGTGCCGGCAGAGGTCCGGCCAAGGACGCGGCCAACGTCATGCGATAGCAGCGCCAGCACGTCGGGATTCTCTCGCAATGTCCGGCGGAAGCAGCCAGGCGAAAGCATCTCGCGGAACTCGCCGGCTATAGTGGTTTCGGAGTTGAATTTCGCGGCGTACCCGGTGATCGAATCAGCCACGAACTTTTGCCTCGGCGCTCGCGAGCTTCGTCTCGCGACGTCCCAATGACGACTTGGCGCGAAGCTCGCGAGCGATCTTGACGGGCTCTTCATCCGTCAGCACTGCCGTCTTGCCAGGAAGCTTGACGGATCGGTGAGCATTGGCACGCTTCGCTGTTGCGCGTTCAATGGACATAACCCGCCTCCCTCGCTTCGCGAACAATTCGTTGGACATGGCCATCGCGCGCATCGCCAAGGAAGCCGAGGCCGAGCGGTACGAGAGCGGTCCACTGAATGTCATTAGCTTCGAATTCGTTGCGCATCTGGTCATATGCGGCACGCGCCGTAGAGACCGCCTGCAGCGCGTCGACAAGCGCCCTGACGCGGCGGCCGTACTCAGGGCGGCAGGCTGCAAGGACAGCGGCGTTGGCCCTTTGCTTCTGTTCCGCCAGTCGCCGGTCTATGACCTCAATTGCAATCTCGATGTCGCGGATTTCGGCTTTCAATTCCTTCAGGCGCGCGCGCGGCCGGTTTTCCGTCTCCGCATCGGCATCTTCACCAAGCAATGCCGCGACGCTGGAGCTGTAAGGCAGCGGCGCTCGCGATCCAATGTCTGCTTCAATGGCGGCTTGTTCTCGAGCGAGACCGGCTTTTTTGTCTGCGAGGATCATACGTCGCTGCTGCAGGTCCTTGTAGGTCGCGTCGACTTCGGAGAGGGACGGCACGCGGAATTCTTCCTGCTTCTTCATTTCCTGCCTCCAAAGAGCTCGATGATGGCATCGGCTAAGGCCGCGCCGTTGATGGTGGTGGCGCGGCGATGGCCGAGCATTTGCCAGTGACCAGAGAGCGTTCCGACCGACTGGAAGCGATGCGCCGTTCCGTCTTCAAACAGGAAGACGACTTCCGGCCAGGTGCTCACGATCTCGACGCGCATGCGGCGCGCGTCCGCGTCGCCGTCCATGGCGAGACGCGCGAGCGCTTCCAACTGCTGGCCGGCGGTAGCTCGTACGGAAGCCGGAGCCTGCGAAAGGTCGGCACCGCCTGGTGTCGTGGCGCGGTATGCCTCGACCGCTGTGGCTGCACGCCGCAGGGTCGCGTCTGATGCTACGGCAAGGAGAAGATCGACGACGTGCCTCAACTGAACTTCCGGTGCAACGCCAGGCGCTCCTGATGGCAAGACGTCGGCATCCTGCAGCCGGCGCGCCAGGCTGCGCAATCGCGCCGCTTGGAAGCCAACGTGGCGCGACAGCGCGTCGATGGCATGGTTTAAGGTTGGCACATCTGCCTCCTTTGAAAAATGCGATTGATTGGACAAAACAAAAGCGCTGCCCGCTTCTGGAGTTGCGGGCAGCGCTTGACACGAACCGACGAAGGGGTCGCGGGCCGGTGGATATGCCGGCCGTACATCCGGGCTCGGCAATTGCAAACTGGGGTGAGCGACCGCGCGCGGCCACCCACCATCAGGAAGGTGACGGCCTCCCTGAAACACGAAAGGGCCGCATCGCTGCGACCCTCTGCTCTCCCTACCCATGTGGCCCGCCGAAAAGGGGTACCCCTATGCGGCCTTGCGGTCCTGCGCTTGCCAATATCGGTCCACAATCCCGAAACCGTCAAAGATGCGGGCGCGGGCCTCACCCTTGGCGCCCTTACTGCCAGCGCCGAGTCGTTTGCCCGTTTCCTCGAGTGTGAGGCCGTCAACGACAGACCACTCGAAGGCGTCGAGGATCGCCGGCACATATGCCAATTTGCCGCGGACGATGGCTAGTTCGCGCTTTGCGTCGATAGTAGCATTCAAGGCGGTATCTCCAGTCCATGCCTTCGGGACGGGTGCGGCACGGTTGCGGGCCGGTTGTGTGTCGACAGTTGCGTTCTTGCCGGTGATGACCTTTGGCCCCTTATGGTTGCCTTCCCTGTCGACGTTCTGCACCAAATAGAGGTCAGCCGGATCGCGGCCGAGAAGAGCTGTAGGGCGCATAGCAATGTCGTGCACGGCGCGGTAGCGCTCGGCGAGGGCCAAGCAATGGTCGTTCTTCTCCGTCCGCAAGAGTTTTTGCAGTGGCCAGTCTTCGTTGTCATTCGCTGCCTGGCCATCGTACCATTGTGCTAGGTATACGGCCGCGCCGTTGTGCCGCCATAGTTCTCGCTCTGCCTCGCTGGCCCTATCCCACGCAAAGCTGCGGCAAGGATCGCCGGCCATCCGGATGGTCACACCCCGCCGCGCATGTTTGCGTGGGGGAGCCCAGTCTGTGTCAGTGTCGAGAATTGCAGGCAGGGTATCGCGCCGGTCAAAAACCGGGACGTCGTCATTTTTCAAGGCCGTCACCTATGAAAAAGAGGGAAGTGCCCAAATGGGCGGGCTGGCCGCAAAGGCGGCTTGCGTGCGCTTTGCGCGAATCCTCTATAAGGCACCCAACAGAAAAAGTCAACAGCTAACTTGCGTTCACGATGGAAGTGTGTATAATTTTTGCCCCGCCAAATTGTGGCCTCCAGGCGCGGTTTGGCCCTGCGTGGGGCATATGCGGCAGAATGCTGGAGAAACGCGCCATTGGCCGCCTTTGTGGCGATATGGGGCGCTTCGAGTGCATCCATGGCTGTGAGCTTGTTGCTCACGCGCTCTTCGCGATTGCGAATTTTGCGGACGCAAGAAATTGCTTACTGGGCCGGTCCGTGGGGCGACGGCGTGAGGGATCTACTGCACCCCGCCTTGACGACGCCAGACGATCTGCGAAAAATGCCCTCCAGTTGGAGGCTCGTGATGGATTGGACGGAAGCGCTTATCGCGGCCGGTGAAATCGCCAGGCAGGCCGCAATCGACGTGCCAAGAAGATTGGCCGCCAAGGATCTCACTGCAGCCGAGGCGCACGAACTATTCGTAGAGACCGAACGCAACGCCCAGGCGATGGATGATCTGGTCGACAGAATGGCGGACGACCCGAGCCTGGCCGAAGCGCAGCAGCGAGCGGCCGAGATCATGCAGGATGTATGGGGCAGATTGGTGATAGCCGCGATGAATAGGGTTCGCGAACTCGACGGCCTGCCGCCGGTTGAGTTTCTGGGCATGGAAGACGACGAGTAAAGCCCAAAAATCCTAATGATTCCTCACGCGCGTGTTGCGCGCGCGGGAGGCAAATTCCTGAGTTAGCGTTAGTGCTGTGGGGCATCACCGGTTAGTGTCTGCGAGGCCGTCAACTTTGCCTCGCCCCCCCTTGGTCCCTGGCGATGTCCATCACGTAAAGCTTGAACAGTTCGCCATTCCGATAGACAGGCTTAGCCATTACCCGGATACTTGACATTGCGGCTGCAGCTTCCGCGTAAGGATTGGGCAGTTCAGTGAAGAGCGGATCCCTTATCTCGGCGGTGATAAACCGCCCTTCACCGTCCGGATGCTGGATCTTTAGTTGCCGACTATGATGGATAACGCCGTCGACTTGAATCTCGATCGACGTCATGTCTCCCACTTGGTCTCCCTGTCGAGCTCGGATCGCATCAGCCATCGGCTCGTCTACCACGAGTGATGGTGAAACCCCATCAATGAGCTGTAGTGTGCCGGCGCCGTTTCCAACCGGCGCAACCACCTGCTTCGCTTGCGGAGCAAGGCGATCGACGACCGCAAGGAATGTTTGTCGCCATTGCTCATCGTTCTGGTTTCTCGCATCAAGGTGATCGCGGTTCATCTGAAGAAGAGCTTCCATGTGTTTGTTAGCCTCCGTGGGGCGCCCGCCAAATCGCAGTAGCACGTAACTTAGAAAGTGCTTGGATATCTCTATGCCGCCGCTGACGACAAAATCGCGCAGCAGAGGCAGCACCCACTGAGAATCTTTCAGGATCGCGATTATCTCGACTGATCCGGATTTCGGCTCCTCCGTCGACAACTGCAGCTCAAACCGACGTCGTTTCGGAGCGGGTCGACCGTATGCGAAGACAAAAAGCCCCTGATTAACGATGCCATCTATACCAACCAACGCGGCACCAAGATGTCTCATAGGTAAGCGGTGTCTGTCTGCTTCATCACCTTCGAACTTGAAATGTAGGCTATGCATGACCCCTCCGACACGCGTTTGGCGCATCTAATCTCGGAATCAACTATTTGTGGAGTCCTTCGTGTGGCAGCAGGGGCTTTGCTGTATCATTCCATTGTCATTCGCCGCCTTCGGTGGCTCGCGGCCAGTCAGCTTAGTAAACTCAGCCCACGACAGACGTCTCCCGCGGTGCGGCTTGTCAGCGTCTGTGGTTTGCGGTGCGGTCATACCGTTCTCCTTGATTTCGATTGTTGATAGCGGTACCGTTCAACCATGGATGGATTTCTGAAAATCGTGGGCATAACGACCTTCGTGTTGGCGCTGGGTGTTGTCGTGATCATGGCAGCGAGCTCTGGCAGCGCCGGCATGATGACGCTGTTCACTGCGCTGCCGGTCATGGTAGGCGGCGCGGCGACATATGCGCTTGGCGCCATCCTGAACAATCTGATTGCTATCCGCGCATCTTCTGAGAAGCAGGCGGACGCGCTCGGCAACCTGGTGGCTATGCAAGTGCGAGCAATGAATCCCCCTGCAGAGCGCAGCTAGACCGGCGCTCCGGATTCCCCGGCTCGAGTTGGCGAGTTGGCCATCATCTCGACAGGCGCCAGGCATACCAAGCGCCGACCATCACCATGGCGACAAACATTGCGGCATGCGCAGCCAGCAGTATAGCGACGTGGATTTCCGGTAGATCGTTCATTTGGCGGCCGTACCCTTTTTGTAAATGTTGCGCCTCACAATGGGAGTCAGTTCCCCGTCTTCCCATTCTTCGATGACAATGAACTTTATAAATTCTTCGTCGTCGTCGATTATACCAACAACAGTCACCGGCTCGCCGGCATCGTCTTCCGCTTCGAACCGGTCTATCTTCATCATGCGCGGCTTTGCCTTCACCTCTTCCATAGCGTCGATGAATCCGCACTTTACTGCCTCGTAAATCTCTGCGTATTCCATCAGGCGGCCTCTTCAAGCTTTAGATAGGTGATCTTGTTGCCGTCAGCCTTTACCATCAGCGGCTTGAACATGAGTTCGTCCAGTTCTTCGATGCTTGAAACGCCGACGGCGCCGCAGATGGACATAAGGTAGCGTTGCCCGTCCTCCTGCACCGACTTGAACGCGCTCTCAACATAGATCTTGTGCCGCAGCTTTTTTCCGAAGTGCGGACCGGGCGAGTTGACGAGAAACAGCAAATCGGCCGCCACGTCTTTGCCGTCATATTCTTTGACAACGTCATTCTCGATGAACTCGCCCCAATAGGCGCCAACCGGCCAGAGGGATGGGGAGCCCTTCATGAACTCCGGAATGACGGCAGGTTCGTTGTCATTATCCGGCTGCGGCTCGGCCTTGAGATCTGCCTTGGCTGGCGCGTTTGCCTTGGCTTTGGCGATAGCCGCACCCTTGGCGTCGATGTGAACGATCGGCAAGTCTTCCAGCCACCGCTCTCCGGCGAGCCAATTTGCCGGCTCTGGAATCCATTTCTTTTCGATTCCGTGCTTCTCGTAGTGCGCGGCCCAGTCCCCGGCGACGTCAATGACAACGTCAACGTCAGACAGTATCTTTCGCCATTCGGCGCGCGCCTTCTTTATCCCGTGCTTACGCGGCCATGCGCTCCAGAATTCTGAGAATCCATCTCCCGAAGCCGTTTCCGCTGCGGTGGCCATCAGGCCATCCGCGGGCGGCGCCGGCGGCGCGGCTTCGAACTTATTTCCCACTACATGTGACCCGGTCCTGTGGCCGGGTCCAGTAAGTGGGTCTTCGTTCGGAATTTCATGAACACTAAGCCCGTTTGCGTTCGCATTTTCCCGAACACCTGCGTTCGCAATTTCCCGAACACTAGACACATCGTCCGTAGCGTTCGGAGTTTTACGAACACAAACCAAATCCCACGCGGGGATATAGCGGCTGGCCTGACGGCCCGCGCCCTTGACCTGATGCAGATATCCCCAAGCCACTAGATCGGAAAGCGCGCTGTGAACGTCGCCTGAGTATAGCCCTCGGCCGGATGGGTCGCGCTCCTTTAGCGTTGCGACCACATGCCGGACAGAGGCGAGGGCGTTACCGTAGGTGGAGTGAAACCAATCAAGAATGAAGCCGAACACAAGGCTATGCTTGCGCTTTGCCCGCGGGTCGTATGGGAGCGCGGCCAGCAAGAGAAACTTGGCCTCCAGGCTTTCAGGCTTCGGAAGCTTCCTTTCATCGCTCATTGGCGGTCTCCAGCGCCTCAACGGCAAGCGCGGTAAGCCGCTCCGCCAAGGGCTTGCTGAAGGTCGCTGTTCGGCGCTGTCCGGCCTGCGGTGCGAATAGGAAGTGGGCGCCATCTGGTTGACGCACAAGCCGCAGCCCGTAAAGGCGGACGTGCTCATTGAGCTCGACGTCGACGAACGCGACGCAGTCTTTGCGGCCGGTCTCGCGGGTAGGGTGGCAGTACAGTACTTTCATGGTTGTCCTTTCGGCGCACACGGGCGCGGTCCGTCGGAACTGCCGGCGGACTGTGGTGGATTGCGGTAAGGGGCGGGGAGGGCTCGAGGGCGCCTAGGAGGCCGCAGCCTGTGCGCGGCGATTATCGTTGGCGAAGTCGTAGATCGCGGTGCGCCGCTTGCTATCAAGCCAAGCGTCCAGATCGGTGCGTAGGTAGCGAACGGCGCCGCCGATCTTAAGGTACACTGGCCCGCTTCCGTTCATTCTGGACTTGTTTAGCCAGCCAGTAGATTTGGATATGTATTGCGCAGCTTCTGCGGTTTTCATTTTTTCGCTTGACATCTTTTCGCTCCTCCGGTAGAAAATTGACAATCACGTTAAAATTGCGCATAGCGTCTACAAACGGTTTGCGTGTTTAATGGATTTCCGAGGCTTTGTCAAGTTTTTTCTGCTACTTGTTCACGCTCAATCATTTTCAGCCATTGCCAATCCGCAAACTTATCGCCGCTCTCACGAAGGTGCGAGTAGCGCTGTAGGCTGTTCCAGCTTCTGTGGCCTGACACGCTTGCCGCAAGTGGTATCGTGCGCCCCATCTCGAAAAGGCGGCTAACGCCTTCGTGACGAAGATCGTGGAAGTGGAGGTCATTGATATCGAGAAGCTTGCATGCCCGCGTGAAGGCGGCGCTGATTGCGTCAGTCGAGTAGGGGAAGATCTCCGGCTTGGTGCGGGGCATTGATTTAATGATCGTCAGCGCCTCAGGAGGCAATTCGCACCAGACGTCGTTTCCCTTCTTTTGGCCGGGGTGCTTCATGTCGCGGACCAAAACCCGGCTATGTGACTCGTCAAGGTCATCCCATTTGATGCGTGTAATTTCTTCCTGCCGTCGCGTCGAGAAGATGGCGAAGGCGACTATCAGATGCATCGGTGCTGATTGTGGTGCGCGCAGTTGTCGGTTGACGAAATGCTGCATGATCAAATCGAGCTCGGCGAGGGTGGGGCGGCGATCCCGCTTGGATGAGTGCGCAGTTGCCCCAAGATCTCGCAAGACCATTTGGGCATCTCGCATGACCTGCACGTCAAGCTCCATTCCCCAGGCTGGCCTCCCTAACCGGAAGATCGCGGCGAGGTGGCTAACGTAGTTGCCGACTGTCTGGGGTCGGCGATCACCCGCCAGCAACTCGCGAGCAAATGCGACAATGTCCTCGCTGCGGATAGCGGAGCAGTCCATGTCGGCAATCCTATAGTCCTTGATCGACCGTAAGACCTGCTCTTTCGTTCGGCCCATATCTGATTTTTCTTTGATATACCGGTCGATCGCATCCGAGAGTTTTGACGACGGTGCGGATGCGCGATCGAGTGCGCCTGGCTTCTTCAGTTCCGTCTCACGCCAGCCAATCCAAGCCAGCGCCTCGCGTTCTTTGTCGAACGTCTTAGCCTCACGAAAGGCGATCTTTCCGCCTTTCTTGATCAGGATTTGCGCTGTATACCCAACGCTTCCATCTTTTCGCTTTCTCGCGTTAATAGTGCCCATCGGTACGACATCCTTGGTACGGTACGACGCTTGTTGTACTTGATGGGCAAAAAACACACAACAAGCATTAATTGATGGAAAAAACGAGAAACAAAAAATGGCGCTAACCAATTGAACTTTTACGAGAAAGCCCGGAAATTAAGGGTTCCAATCTTCGCGGTCGCCCCGATGATTGACTGGACGGACCGGCATTGCCGGTACTTCCACCGGCGCCTGAGCGGCCGTGCGCTGCTCTATACCGAGATGGTGGTGGCCGATGCGATCCTGCACGGCAACCGCGACCGGCTCTTAGGCTTTTCGCCGGAGGAGCATCCGGTGGCGCTGCAGCTCGGCGGGTCCGATCCGGCAAAGCTTGCCGAGGCGGTGCGGATCGCGGCGGATTTCGGCTATGACGAGATCAACCTCAATGTCGGCTGCCCGTCCGACCGGGTGCAGTCGGGGACATTCGGCGCCTGCCTGATGCGCGAGCCGGAGACGGTGGCGGCCTGTGTCGCGGCGATGAAGAGGGTCGCGAGCGTGCCGGTGACGGTCAAGTGCCGGATCGGGGTGGACGACCAGGCGCCGGAGGCGGTGCTGCCGGATTTCCTCGCCCGCATGGTCGCCGCCGGCGCCGATGCGATCTGGATCCATGCCCGCAAGGCCTGGCTACAGGGGCTGTCGCCGAAGGAGAACCGCGAGATCCCGCCGCTCGACTATGACCTCGTTTACCGGATGAAGCGCGAGAACCCGGACGTCTTCCTCGGCATCAACGGCGGCATCGATACGATCGACAAGGCGCTTGATCATCTGGCCGTTATGGACGGCGTCATGCTCGGACGGGCCGCCTATCACAATGCCACGCTTCTGACCGAGGTGGACGAAAAAATCTATGGCATGCCCGCCAAGGCCCCTGACTGGGACGCTGTGCGTGACGCGATGATCGCCTATGCCGAGACGGTGATTGCCGGGGGCGGCAGGCTCAATCACGTGACCCGCCACATGATCGGCCTGTTCCAGGGCTTTGCCGGGGCACGGCGCTACCGGCAGATCCTGTCCGACTCCACCAAGCCCTCGGTGGGGCCTGAGATCATCGCCGAGGCCTTCGCCGCCGTCGACATTGCCGGCGGGCCGAAAGTGCAGGGCTAGGCAAGGACGGTCGCAGTCCAGCCGACGGGCATTCTGGCACGGGTTTTCATCGCGGGGACGAGTTTTTTCTCTCGTGCCCGGCTGTCGCGGGCCAAGGCAGGCCGCCACCAGCGCAACGAAAAACGGCGCCCCGAGGGACGCCGTCTCAAAGGATCATCGCCTTTCGGCGAACAGGCTCAGAAAGCCTGGATGTTGACGGCCTTCGGGCCCTTGCCCATGCGATCCGGCTCGGTGTCGAACGAAACCTGCTGGCCGTCCTTGAGGGTCTGGATGCCGGAAGCCTGGAGAGCGGAGATGTGGACGAATACGTCCTTTGCGCCGCCTTCCGGGGTGATGAAGCCGAAGCCCTTGTCCTGGTTGAAGAATTTTACGGTGCCTTTGGTGGCCATGGGAGAGTTCCTTATCCCTTGTGTCGTTGGTTTCCCCACGCCCGGCGGGCCGGAAGAGGGGTCGATATTGCCCTTCGGTGTGACGGGCTAGTCGGAAGTCGCGATAACGGGGAAAGAACGTCTACCAGCGGGAGGAAGCCCCCAGGACCGCTCAGGCGGTCATACAGTCGGTCCAGTCTCCGGGATCATTAGTGCCCGAACGGCGATATTGCTAAGGCCTTTTGCGTCAAAAGGCAAGAGGCTTGCAGGCCCGGCATCGCCACTCCGCCGGGGCAACCGGCTGAATCCATTAAGATTTGAGGGGTGCGGCGGAAGCGCCGGACGTGACGCGGGCGCGCGCCGCCGGTCCCTGGCCCTTGCACCGCCCTTCACCATTCTTTGGACAAGCGGCCTTGCGACTTGAAGCCGGGGCCCGGACGCTTTACCAGACATGCGGGGGCCCGCTTTGCACATGCCGAGGAAGCTTTCGCCGTGATCGATCCCTATCAACTGCTCGGACTGGAGCGCGACGCCGACGAGGCGGCGGTCAAGGCCGCCTATCGCAAGGCCGCCAAGAGCGCCCATCCGGATGCCGGCGGCGATCTCGACGCCTTCGGCCGGCTCAACGCGTCCTATGAATTGCTCAAGGACCCGGTGCGCCGGCGCGTCTATGACGATACCGGCTACGACCCGCAACTTGCCGACGCCACGGACCTGAAAGGTCTGATGATGCTGGAGACGCTGGTCAACGAGATGATTCTCGACGAGCGCGCCCCCGGCAGTTTCGATCCCGTCGCCGGCCTGCGCCGCAAGCTGACCGACGATCTCTTGAAGGCCCGCTTCCACATCCTCGAACTGGAGCGCCACCGCACCCGGGTGCGCCAGCATGCCGACCGCATCGGCCGGCGGCCGGAAAACGACGTGCTCGGCGCCATGCTGCGCGCCCGCGCCCAGTCGATCACCGAGGCGATCAAGGGCGCCGAGACGCAGATTTCCGCGATCGAGCGGGCCTATGCCATGCTCGAGGGCTATTCCTACGAGCTGGAGGCGGTTGGCCCCCGCGGGCCCGAGGCCGAGGCGGCGGAATAGGGGCGGGTCGAGGCGGGGCATCGTCCTGACCGCGCGCCCTCACAGCATCCACGGCAGTCCCTTGAGCATCTCGCGCGGCACGGCGTCGACCGCGGCACGATAGGCCTTGAGCGCGTCGCCCTCCAGCAGCGCCGGCAGATTGTCGCGCCGGCGCCGGATCCACCGGCGCACCGCCGGCCGGTTGGCCGGATGATCGCACAGCACCGTGGCGACGATCTCCAGGGCGGCGTCCTGCAGCTCGCGGGTCTCCGGATCGGGCGAGGGCAGGGGTTCGGCCTCCAGCAGCAGAATGATGAGCGCCGCCCGCACCCGCGTATAGAGCGCTTCGAAGCCGGCCCGCTCCGTTTCCGTCAACTGGTGGACGCACCAGGGACGGATGGGGGCCGGTTCAGGGTCGACATAGCGGCAGGCGCCGCTGCGCCAGCAGGCCCGGACCGGGCAGGCGCGCACCGGCACGCCGAGCAGTTCCGCCGTGCGCGCCATCAGTGGCTCCCGGATGTCATCGTCGATGTCAGGTATTTCGGGGTCCGGCAGTTCGACGGCTTCGTTCATGGGCTCTCTCCTTTGCCAGGCCTTGCCGGCGACCGCCGCGCGGCCGGCTCTTCGTCATGCGCCCGCAACGGCAGGCACGGGTTTTCGCCGGCCGGGCCTCTCGCCCTCCGGTTTCGCTGCTGTGTCGGTGTGTCCCGGCAAGCCGGGACGGACGGGGCGCTGCAAGCTGCCTCGTAGATTGAATTTATGTGGCACCTTCCAGCGCCCCGTTCGGCGGTTTTTGCCCCGCGACTTCGATCTCTCTGCGGCGCCGGCCCTTGCCGGGGATTTTTCATGCAGGCCCGGTTTTTGACCGGCGGACGCCCGCACACCCTCGACAGCCCGGTCTTACCACCATGCCACGCCACACAGGCGCTCCCGGCGCGCTGTCAGGGCCGGCAAGGGTTTGACCGTCCAAAGCCAAAAAACCTTGCCCCCACGTCGCCAGGGGGAGACCATTTTCCGCGGACCCCGAAGGACCGGGCCTGCGATCGCCCGAACCCCTCAGCGCCGATCCCACCTCGCCGGGCACGCACACCCGGTGTATCCGAGGGCGGGACGGGGGTAGTGTAGGCGCGAGTGGAGAGGG
>NZ_UEYP01000015.1:0-81533 GCF_900492185.1 Paenirhizobium selenitireducens ATCC BAA-1503 | reverse complement strand
CGTCGCTGGGCAATATCACCCCCAGCGAGTTCGCAATGAAAATGGCTATGGAAAAACAGGCCGCATGAGGCCAGATTAAAAACCCAAGACTCTCCCGAAAACTGGAGGAAGATTGGGTCTCAGGTCATGAGGTCAAAAGGTCATCGTTTCCACGATAGTTCTCGTTGTGTCAGCCTCAGGCTGAGATCGTACGCGCCCTCGCCCGTCGCCGTATCCTCAGAACCTTCCTCGCTCGAAATCGCCATCTGGAATGTGTGTCAGACCGATCTGTCGTTGTGTCACCAGGCTTGTCGTAATCGATCCAGAAAAGCCTTGCGCTCTGGGGTTCCGGAAGCCGTTTTGTGTCAAACTGATTGTCGCTCCACAATAACAACGAGTTACAGCCCGAGGATCTTTCTTCGGGCTGGAGTTCAAAGAAGAACAAAACGAGATTCGAAATTGCGTGTGTTTGAAATAGCAAAGCCGGAGTCAACGACCCCGGCTTTGAATACCGCGAAAAGGCCGAAGCCCACGCGGGGCAATGAGACTCGCATCCCCTGCCTGTAGCACGGTGAGTATATGGGGTTTAGGGTCTCGGAGTCGAGGTAGCTTTGGCAGCCATTAACAGGGAGAACCCCATGGCTCGCAATGAACATACTTCGAAATCTGTTGCATCGACTGCTGCAAAGCTCCTGAGCAACCCGAAAACACCCGCGGCCGTCAAAAAAGTGGCAGCTTCGGCGTTGACGCAGGCGCCGAACAAAAAGAAGTAAGCGGCAGCAGCCATCCGCAGGCACCAGCATGCGGATGGCTCAATGGACACTCGCTTCGACGATTGAATGCGGAAACCAATCCGGACTATCTGCGCTGTCCAAAAATCAGCTACGCATCGTACCCCCGCAGATCAATGCCGCCGCCAAAAAAGAAGTAAGCCGACCGCTGCATGCGCTCGATCGCCCAGGGCTGGCACACGGGTTTGAAAGAGATGCGCCCCTGGGGGAGCCTCTGGCTGCACTGTTTCTGAAGTAAAAATGCAGAACCGGAATAACGGCCAACCAATAAGCTATTTCTTTTTGCGGGGAGTACGCTGTGAATAACTTGTGGATATCCGAGTTATCAACAACAAGACAAAAAAAGTGCTTGCAGCCACTTTTCCACAATATATAGTAGGTATCGGAAAAATGGATCCTACATCTAGCGTACCACTATAAAAATGCAACGATTCTTCCACGCGGTCAAGGTGGTTGTGGATTTTGTGCATAAATCCATACTGGACAAACTATCTAGCCACGCAGAACATACAAAAAAGGCGACGCAACCTGGAAGTTACGTCGCCTCGGAACAGCCAGGGAGCGTCTGCCGCCCTGCGGTTCGTGTGCTTGCTAAAGCGCGGCCATGCTGTTCCTCCGATCAATGGATGTCAAGTACGCCCGTGCTGCTTGGCGTGTTAATGATGCAGAAGGAAGGAGAAAAACACATGGCCGTAGGTCGTACAGCGCGCACGGGTGAGATTTGCCCTGAAAGCGGTGTCTGGAAAGTCGTTGGAACGCCTTCGACTACAGCGCCGATTTCGAAGGGCAACAAGATGCCCCCGTATGGTGGCAAAGCTGTAACTTGGCAGCTGATTCAGTTGGCTTAACCGCGCCATATGAGCCATATGAGAAGTGAGTTTTTCTGCACGGGCAGAAGGCGCTCATTGGATAATAGGCACCCGGCCTCTGCTAGGTGCCTATTGTTGTAGATCAGCACGGTCGGCATACCGCACCCGCGTCGACCAAGCATTTAGACAACGCCTATCGGCGACGGAGGGAGACCAGTTCTCTCTCATCGTCCAAAGCAGTCTCATCGCTTAGTGTATCTCGGCCATGTGCGGGACCGGGACGAGAGAATGCTCATTCTGACTTCCAGAAAAGATGTCCCCTTTGCGGCGGCAGGATTAAAATGAATGATGGCAAATTCTCGCCATCGGACTGGTCCCGCCTCGACGCCATGAGCGACGCGGAAGCGGAAGCCAACGCGCTCAGCGACCCCGACAACCCGCCCCTGACGGCAGATCAGCTCCGCGCCGCATCCCGCATGCCCCAGGTTAAGGTCATCCGCCGGGCCTTGCGCCTGACCCAGGAGGCGTTTTCCGCGCGCTACCAGATCCCGCTCGGCACCCTGCGCGACTGGGAACAGGGGCGCTCGGAGCCCGATGCCCCTGCTCGCGCCTATCTGAAGGTGATCGCCGTGGATCCGAACGGGGCCGCAAAGGCGCTGGCCAAAGGCGCCGCCTGAACGCGCCCCACCTCTCCGCCTGAATGCCACCCAGAAACACAAAAGGCGCCGGTCACCCGGCGCCCTTCGCATATCCAAGCTTCTGAAAAGACTAGAACTTGTAGTTCACGCCGCCCTTGATGACATGGTCGCTGATGTCGGTCTGCGAGGTGGTGACGCCGTCGAAGCTGCGCACGTCGTTGGTGCGGACATAGTTGTATTCGACCTTGGCGGAGAGGTTGGCATTGAGGTTCTGCTCGACGCCGGCGCCGAGCAGGTAGCCGGGCTTCCAGCCGTCCGGGCCTTCGACGGTCTTGCCGTCGCGCAGGCTGGTCATGGCCATGCCGGCGGTGCCGTAGAGCAGCGTTTCGCCCATGGCTGCACCCGCCTTCGCCTTGGCGGCGACGCGATGACGCTCGATGAGCGCGCCGCGCGGCACGTCGACCTCGGTGTCACCCAGGTGCGAATATTCCAGTTCGCCGCCGACGATCACGCCGTTGACTTCGGTGTTGTAGCCGCCCTGGATGCCGCCCATGAATTCCTTGTCCCCGGCAAACGGATTGATCCGCTCGGACGACATGCCGGCATGGATACCGGCATAGGCGCCGGTAAAGCCGGATGATGTGGCAGCCGGTTCCTCATAGGAAGGCGCGGGTTCGGAATAGGTCAGGTCGGCGGCGTGGACAGGGGCGGTTGCAAAGGCCGCCATCAGCGTCAGCGCCAGAGGCTTCAGGGTCTTGGTCATGGGTCTACTCCATACAGAGCCCGTACCCTTCAAGGGACGGGCGAACACATTTCTACACTGCCTGCCACGGCGCGATCCCTCTTGCCGGACCATTGCCCCCCGGCACTCGCGCCGCCGCAGCAGGTCCCTTCTAACTTTCACGAATCGATAAACACTTCCTTAACCGCGGCTTGCGGTCCCGGATCGAGGCAGAGACGTTTCGTCGCAATCGACCGCGCGGGGCCCCAAGCCAACCCCATCTGCCCCCGCCCTTCGAGGGTCGCATGCGCTCCCACCTCAGGGTGAGGGCTTCCGTTGTGCGCCTCGGTCAAGGGATACCATGAGCACATCGGCATGAGAGGCGCCGCCGGGCACCCTCATGTTGAGGTGCCCAAGCAAAGCGAGGGCCTCGCAGCATCCGGCCGCGAACGCCACCAGCCGGGGAAGACCAGCCCCAATTCCCCAACAAAATCAGATCCGACGCGGCACATTCCTTCCCGCCCCATCGCCCAGCCCCAGACTCATCCCGTTCCGCCCTCGGATAAACCACAAAGCACTGTGGCGAGGCGGGGCCGGCGCCGGGGAAGGAGGAAGGACGCGAGAGCCTTTACCCGGGGTCCGCGGACAATGGTCTCCCCCTGGCGACGTGGGGTAAGGTTTTCGGGCTTTGTACGGTCCAAACCCTTGCCGGTCCTGACAGCGCGCCGGGAGCGCCTGTGTGGCGTGGCATGGTGGTAAGACCGGGTTGTGCGGGTGTGCGGGCGTCCGCCGGTCAAAAGCCGGGGCCCGCGTGAAAAATCCCCGGCAAGGGCCGGCGCCGCAGAGAGGCCGAAGTCGCGGGGCAAAAACCGCCGAACGGGGCGCCTTCGGGTGTCATTTTTTATCTTACGCGGCAGCCCGAGGCGCTCCGTTCGTCTGCCACCGGGCAGGCAAGAAAGAAAACCATCAAACCACGGGGCGCTCGCGTGAAGGCGGAGCCGCGTCCTGCGGGCAGACAGCTTGCCGGGCGGTACGGGTCACTGGACAGGCGCGCCCGGCCCGGCCATCAAGACCGTCAGCACAACAGCGCGAGTCGGTCTGCAGGAAGGAAAAGCCCCATGCAAAGTCCCATTATCGAAACCGTGCCGGACAACCCCTCGGACGAAGACCGCCATGCCGTCTACCAGGTGCTGAAGGCCTACAACACCGCGCAGACGGGAAATGGCGACCGGCCGGATTTCGCCGTGCTGGTGCGCCATCCGGAAACGCGCGCGGTCGAGGGCGGGCTCTATGGCGAGGAGAGCTTCGGCTGGGCCTTCATCCGCTATCTCGTCGTGCCGGAGGCCTATCGCGGACAGGGGATCGGCAGCCGGCTGATGGCGGAGGCGGAGAAGATCTCCCGCGACCGAGGCTATGTCGGCATCTGGCTCGACACCTACGAGTTCCAGGCCCGCCCGTTCTACGAGAAGCTCGGCTATCATGTCTTCGGCGAGTTGGAAGGCGGAGACGGCGCACACGGCCAGTTCTTCCTGAAGAAGCGCTTCTGAGACGGACGTCGGCGACAGGAGGGCGCGGCAGCAACTTCAGGCAAAAAGAGACCCCGGCGGAGGTGCTCGGGGTCAGTGGAGTGGAGGGAATGGCAATGGCGTTTACCGCCTTGTTTCTTATCGGATTGGCTCGGTCGCTTCGCGATGGTCAGACCTCGCCTCGACGGCGCCAGTAGCGAAGGCGCATGCGCGGCGCGATCAGACGGGCGATGAAGGGCGCGGCCACGAAGGAGATGACGACGACCAGCGGCAGCAGATATTTCGCCTGTTCGTTGAAGGCCGGAACGGACAGAACGGTGATTGCGCCCGCACCGAAGATGACGGCATTCACCATCATCGAAACGAATATGTTGAGATAGGTGTTGGTCTTCATCGGATTGCTCCCGGCGGTGGATCGCTGTCAGTCAAACGCCGCCATGCCAAGAATGTTCCCGAGAAAGCGAGGGGGCGTTCTCGCCGGTGGAAACGGCGAAAAACGCTTCCTTAACCGCGGCCCGCTAGACTGGCCGCCTCAATTCCCTTCGACAGACGAGCAACAGAATGGCCAAGCCGACCTTTCGTTTTACCCATTACGACCTGAAGGAACAGCGGGCCGGGGCGATCATCGAAGTCACGCTGTCGGCGGTCAACAATGTGCGGCTGATGACGCCGGGCAATTTCCAGCGCTTCAAGGAAGCCCTCGATTTCAAGTATGTCGGCGGCGTGGCCAAGAAGTCGCCGATCCGGCTTGCCATTCCCGAAAGCGGTCATTGGCATCTGATCGTCGACATGGAAGGCCATCATGGCCTCGCCGATTCGGCCGTCAAGATGATCGCCGCGCCGGCAACCGCAAGGGCGCCGAAGGCCTCTTGATCCCCGTCAGCCGCCCCGCTCGCGCCTGAGCTTCGCCCACCAGTCCAGCCGCTTGCGGATCTCCCGCTCGAAGCCGCGCTCCGGGGGATCGTAGAAGGTCTGGCGGCCCATCTTCTCGGGGAAATAATCCTGGCCGGAAAAGGCATCCGGCTCGTCGTGGTCGTAACGATAGCCCTCGTTGTAGCCTTCCGCCTTCATCAGCTTGGTCGGCGCATTGAGGATGTGCTTCGGCGGCAGCAGCGAGCCGTTCTCCTTGGCGGCGCGCATTGCCGACTTGTAGGCCATGTAGACGCCATTCGACTTCGGCGCGGTGGCGAGATAGACGCAGGCCTGGGCCAGCGCCAGTTCCCCCTCCGGCGAGCCGAGATAGTCGTAGGCGTCCTTCGCCGCGTTGCAGATCACCAGCGCCTGCGGATCGGCCAGACCGATGTCCTCGACCGCCATGCGCACCAATCGGCGGCCGAGATAGAGCGGGTCCTCGCCGGCGTCGAACATGCGGCAGAGATAGTAGAGCGCGGCATCGGGATCGGAACCGCGCACCGACTTGTGCAGCGCCGAGATCAGGTTGTAATGGCCGTCCTGGCCCTTGTCGTAGACGGGCGCCCGGCGCTGGACGATCCGGGTCAGGCCCTCGGTGTCGAACACCTCTCCTGCCCTCGCCGCTCGCCAGACTTCCTCCGCCAGCGTCAGCACGGCGCGGCCGTCGCCGTCGGCCATGCGGATGAGGCTTGCCCGTGCGTCGGCGTCGAGCGGCAGCGGCTTGCACTCGACTTCCTCGGCGCGCTTCAAAAGCGTCGCCAGGCTCTCCTCATCATGGGCCTTGAAGGTCAGGACCCGGGCGCGCGACAGAAGCGCGGCGTTGAGTTCGAAGGACGGGTTCTCCGTCGTCGCGCCGACGAGGATCACGGTTCCGTCTTCCATGACCGGCAGGAAGCTGTCCTGCTGAGCGCGGTTGAAGCGATGGATCTCGTCGACGAAGAGCAGGGTCTGGCGCCCATCCATGCGGCGCATGCGGGCGGCCTCGAAGACCTTCTTCAGGTCGGCGACGCCGGAAAAGATCGCCGAGATCTGCTCGAAGGCGAGACCCGCCTCGCCGGAGAGGAGCCGTGCCACCGTCGTCTTGCCGGTGCCGGGCGGCCCCCAGAAGATCATCGAGCCGAGCGAGCCGGACGCGATCATGCGCGCCAGCACGCCGTCCTCGCCGGTCAGGTGCTCCTGGCCGGTGACCTCGGCCAGCGTCTTCGGGCGCAGCCGGTCGGCGAGCGGCCGGCGGGCCTCCACGTCCTTGGGAAGATGCGGCGCGAAGAGATCGCTCATCGGAAAATCTGCTGGATGCGCTGGCCGTCGCGCTCGACCTCGACGCGCCAGAAACCGGGGGTCTCGGCCAGCACCGCCTCCATGACAGAGGTCGAGGCAATGTTGACGCCGTTGACCGAGACGATGATGTCATGCGGCGCGAAGCCGAGGCGGGCAGCCGGCGAGCCACGGACGATCTCGGTGATGACGACACCGGTGACTTCTGAGGGCATGCGCAGCTCGAAGGCGAGCTTCGGCGACAGGTTGGCGATACGGGCGCCGGCAAAGGGGCTGCCCCCTTCGATCAGCCGCTCGTCGCGGGGCATGGTCTCCGGCGCACCGGTCAGCGTCATGGCGATCTCTGACTCGCGACCGTTGTCGCGAATGGAGAGCTTCACCGTCTTGCCGAGTCCGGCCGTCGTCAGCCGGTAGCCGAGCGCATCGGGATGCTCGACCGGAATGCCATCGACCGCCTCGACGACCTGGCCTGCCTTCAGCCCGGCCTTGGCGGCCGGTCCACCCTCGACGACCCGCACGACAAGCGCGCCGCGCACCCTTTCAAGGCCGAGCGCTTCGGCGACATCCGAGGTCACCGGCTCGAAGGTGGCGCCGACATAGGGGCGCTCGAAGCTGGCATCGCCGCGCTCGGCGGCGGCGAGGAACACCTTGACCAGATTGGCGGGGATGGCAAAGCCGATGCCGTTCGAGCCGCCGCCCTTGGAAAAGATCGCCGTGTTGATGCCAAGCAATTCGCCCTTCATGTTCATCAGCGCGCCGCCGGAATTGCCCGGATTGATCGAGGCGTCGGTCTGGATGAAGAAGCCGAAATCGCCCTCCGTTACCCGGTTGCGGGCGAGCGCCGAGACGATGCCGCTGGTAACCGTCTGGCCGACACCGAAGGGATTGCCGATGGCCAGCACCAGATCGCCGACCTCCACCTTGTCGCTGTCGCCGATCACCAGAGCCGGAAGCTCTTCCTTGGCGTCGATCTTCAGCACGGCGAGATCGAGACGCTCGTCTTTCAGCACGACCTTGACCGGGAATTCGCGGCCGTCGGAGAGCGCCACCTTGATGTCGTCGGCACCGTCGATCACGTGGTTGTTGGTGACCACCATGCCGTCCGCACCGACAATGACACCGGAGCCGAGCGAGGACTGCTTCTCCGTGCGGTTCGGCATGCGCTGGCCGAAGAACTGCTCGAAGAAGGGATCACCGGCAAAGGGCGAGACGCGGCGCTGCACCATGCGCTCGGCATAGACGTTGACGACCGCGCCATGGGTCTGCCTGACCAGCGGCGCAAACGACATCTGCATCTCGGAAGCCGACTGCGGAACACGAAGCTCCTGCGCGAAGGTCGACACCGGCAGCGCGGCGAGAAGCGCAAGCGCCGAGACAGCCAAACCACGAACGATGCCCTGCATGGGTTACTCCTCATTGTTTCCAAGGATCAATAGGCGCCGGACGGGCAAAAGAAAAGCGTCGGAGCCGCACCGGTCGGCGCATTGCCAAAGGTAATCGTGAATTGAACTTTTCCAAGGCGGAGACGTTGGGCCTGACGAAATGCTCAAGGAGAATTCCACCATGCCGATCAGCCCGTTCGCTCGTCTGTTTCAGCCCATCGCCGCGTTTGCGATCATGGCTGGTCTCGGTACGGGATTCCCCCTGCCGGCAGCGGCCGCGAGCTTCGACTGCGACAAGCCGGAGCTTGCCGCCGACGAGACCGCGATCTGTGCCAATCGCGACCTCAACGACATGGATGTGAAGATGGCGACCACCTTCGAACTGATCACCGGCCTCATGCCGATGGGCAGCCGCGGCGTGGTGCAGGACGAGCAGGTCGAATGGCTTTCCAAGCGCCAGGCCTGCAAGGCGGATCTCACTTGCCTAAGGGCGGCGTATGCTGAGCGGCTGACGCAGATGAAGAGCGTCTACGACCTGATCGAGCAGCCGAAGTGACCGGTAGCGGCCCACCCGAACAGGCGATTAGGTGCTTATGCGATTAGGCAATTAGCTATCTAAATTGACGTAGAGACGTGTTCGCGGCTGTCAGTGAACAGAAAGGCTAGCCGAGCAAACGCCGCACCCTGTCCGAGACCCTCTGGCGCTCCTCGACAGAAACTGCTCCCAGGCGCTCGATATGTCGCTTCTCAACGGTCGCGATCTTCACGGGGCGGACGACGGAGTGGACGGGAAGACCGGCCGCGGAAAGATCGGCGATGGGGATATCGTCTGCCCATGGCCGATTCTCGGCGGAGGTAATCATGACCACCCAGAGCAAAGCGCCGTCTTCGCCGATTCCGCCTTTCGACACCACGAGTGCCGGACGATGCTGGCGGGTGTTGCGATCGGTATAGGGAAATGGCACGCGAACCACATCGCCAGGCTCAAAGGTCGGCATAGGCTTTCCTGTCGGCTTCGCCATCCCACTCGCTGAAGGTGATGAAGGGGTCATCGGCTCCATCGGTGACCGGCTCACGGCTGATCGTCACGCGACCGTTGGTTTCGATCGTATAGCGGATCGCATCGCCCTCCTTCAGTTGAAGGGCGGACCGCACGGCCTGTGGAATGGTCGTCTGCGCCTTGCTTGTCAGCTTGCTGGTAATCATCACAACACCTCCAAAACTAAAAGTAAGGAACCTCCTTACCTTTCGCAATGGGATCGACGCAGCAGACGTCGTACGATCAGCGGAGCTCAGGTTCAATAGCAAAGAAAGCGCCGGCGAAAACCAGCCGGCGCTTCTGAAATCGGACTTAGAACGACAGACCGGTCGTGCTTATTCCGGCAGGATCCGGACCGCACCCTTGTCGGCGCTGCTGGCGAAGGCGGCGTAGGCCTTGAGCGCGGTGGTGACGTTGCGCTTGCGGGGGCTCGACGGCTTCCAGCCGAGGGCATCCTGCTCGGCACGGCGCTTGGCCAGCACGTCCTCCGCAACGGCCAGATTGATCGTGCGGTTCGGGATGTCGATCTCGATCGTATCGCCTTCGCGCACCAGGCCGATCGTGCCGCCGTTCGCCGCTTCCGGCGAGGCGTGGCCGATGGAAAGGCCCGACGTTCCGCCGGAGAAGCGGCCGTCGGTGATCAGCGCGCAGACCTTGCCGAGGCCCTTCGACTTCAGGTAGCTGGTCGGATAGAGCATTTCCTGCATGCCCGGGCCGCCCTTCGGGCCTTCGTAGCGGATGACGACGACATCGCCGGCAACAACTTCGTTCGAGAGGATCGCCTTCACGGCGGCGTCCTGGCTTTCATAGACCTTGGCCGGACCGGTGAACTTCAGGATCGACTCGTCGACGCCGGCGGTCTTCACGATGCAGCCGTCGAGCGCCAGATTGCCCTTGAGCACTGCCAGGCCGCCATCCTTGGAGAAGGGATGCTGGGCATCGCGGATGACGCCGTTTTCGCGGTCGAGGTCGAGCTCTTCCCAGCGGGCCGCCTGGCTGAAGGCGACCTGGGTGGGTATGCCGCCCGGTGCGGCACTGAAAAGCTTGAGGGCCGCCGGATCTTCGGAAACCGAAATGTCCCACTTGGCCAGCGCGTCGCCCAGGGTCCGGGCGTGAACGGTCGGCAGCTCGGCATTGAGCAGGCCGGCGCGGTTCAGTTCACCGAGGATGGACATGATGCCCCCTGCCCGGTGGACGTCTTCCATGTGCACGTCGGCCTTGGCCGGGGCGACCTTGGACAGGCACGGAACCTTGCGCGACAGGCGGTCGATGTCGTCCATGGTGAAGTCGATTTCGGCCTCGTGCGCGGCGGCGAGGATGTGCAGAACGGTGTTGGTCGAACCGCCCATGGCGATGTCGAGCGCCATGGCATTCTCGAAGGCGCCCTTGGAGGCGATGACGCGCGGCAGTGCGGTCGCGTCGTCCTGCTCGTAGTAGCGCTTGGCGAGCCCGACAATGCTGCGGCCGGCCTCGAGGAAGAGTTCCTTGCGGTCGGCATGAGTGGCGAGCGTCGAGCCGTTGCCCGGCAGCGACAGGCCGAGCGCCTCGGTCAGGCAGTTCATCGAATTGGCGGTGAACATGCCCGAGCACGAGCCGCAGGTCGGACAGGCCGAGCGCTCGATGGTGGCGACGTCCTCGTCGGAGATCGCTTCGTCGGCGGCGGCGACCATGGCGTCGACCAGGTCGAGGGCCACCTTCTTGCCGTGCATGACGACTTTGCCGGCCTCCATCGGGCCGCCCGAGACGAAGATCGTCGGGATGTTGAGGCGAAGCGAGGCCATCAGCATGCCGGGGGTGATCTTGTCGCAGTTGGAGATGCAGACCATGGCGTCGGCGCAGTGGGCATTGACCATGTATTCGACGCTGTCGGCAATCAGTTCGCGCGACGGCAGCGAATAGAGCATGCCGTCATGGCCCATGGCGATGCCGTCGTCGACGGCGATCGTATTGAATTCCTTGGCGACGCCGCCGGAAGCCTCGATTTCGCGGGCGACCAACTGGCCGAGGTCCTTGAGGTGAACGTGGCCGGGCACGAACTGGGTGAACGAGTTGACCACCGCGATGATCGGCTTGCCAAAATCACTGTCCTTCATGCCGGTGGCGCGCCAAAGGCCGCGCGCACCCGCCATGTTGCGGCCGTGGGTCGTGGTTCTCGAACGATAGGCTGGCATCGGTGTCACCTCGGATCTTGTCTTGCTTCTTGCCGGGCTTGGGGCTGGCCGACAAGGATCGGCAGCGAGCGTTTCTGCTCCGGAATTTGACCTTGTGATAGGGCAAGGCCCTTATTGTGTCACTATCAGCATAGCGCAAAACGGTACGCTTGGCATCCGGTCGCTTCGTTCGGCACGGCTTGCGGGTATGCGGTCGAGCGGGGTGCCACAAGATCAGACGATCAAGCCGCCTACACGAAAATGTGGTCGCAAGTTTCTTTTCGTGGCGATGAAACTTCGATCAGATTTGCTACGTAGAGAGACATAGATAGACCGCAACGACAGCGAAAGAGCAGACCCATGTCCCGCTACCGTCCGCCGAAGATCGCCTCGAGCGAGATTATGCCGCAATCGCTCTACATCAATCGCCGCAGCCTGATCGGCGCGGCTGCCGCCGGGATGGCCCTGACGGTCGCACCCAAGGCCTTTGCCGCGGCCATCGCCGCCAAGCCGAGCCAATATGTCCTGACGGAAAAGCCGACAGACAAGCAGGACGTCACCACCTACAATAACTTCTACGAGTTCGGCACCGACAAGATCGACCCGATCAACAATTCCGGCGCCTTCCAGACCCGGCCCTGGACGATCGAGGTCGGCGGGCTTGTGGCCAAGCCCCAGGTGATCGACATCGAAACGATCCTCAAGGATTTCCCGATGGAGGAGCGCGTCTACCGCATGCGCTGCGTCGAGGCCTGGTCGATGGTCATCCCCTGGGTCGGCTTTCCGCTCGCCTCGCTGCTCGACCGGGTGGAACCGCTCGGCTCGGCCAAATATGTCGCCTTCGAAACCGTGGTGCGGCCCGATGAGATGCCGGGTCAGCGCGGCCTGTTCCAGCCGATGAAATGGCCCTATGTCGAGGGGCTACGACTCGACGAGGCACGCCATCCGCTGACCATACTGGCGACCGGCCTCTATGGGGAAACCCTGCCGAACCAGAACGGCGCGCCGCTTCGGCTCGTCGTGCCTTGGAAATACGGTTTCAAGGGGATCAAGTCGATCGTGCGCATCACGCTCACCGAGAAAGAGCCGCCGGCGAGCTGGAACGTCATGCAGCCGAGCGAGTACGGCTTCTATGCCAACGTCAATCCGGCGGTCGACCACCCGCGCTGGAGCCAGGCGACCGAACGGCGGATCGGCGAGTCGAGCGGCCTCTTCGGCGGGGCTCGAATGAAAACGCTTCCCTTCAACGGCTATGCCGATGAGGTCGCCGGCCTCTATGCCGGCATGGACCTGACGAAGTTTTACTGACGAGAACGTGGGCCCTGCTTCGCCCCCCCTCATCCGGCGCTGCGCGCCACCTTCTCCCCGCCGGGGAGAAGAGGTCACGCCGCCGCCCTGCCCTTCAGCTCAAGGGACGTCGAGGGTGCACCACATTGACACCGGAGACTGACGATGGTCATGCCTTCCCTGCCCGCCCGCTATAAACCGGCCTCCGTCTGGGCGCTCTATGCGATCGGGCTGCTGCCGGGGCTGTATGCCTTCTATCTCGGCATTTTTGGCGGGCTGGGCGCCGATCCGGTGCGGGCCTTCGAGCACCTGCTCGGGCTCTGGGCTCTCAGGTTCCTCTGCCTCGGGCTGGCCGTCACGCCGATTCGGGATCTGTTAGGTGTTAATCTAATTAGCTATCGACGCGCACTCGGCCTCCTCGCCTTCTACTACGTCCTCGCCCATTTCGCCGTCTATCTGACGCTCGACCGCGGGCTGATCCTGTCGTCGATCGCTGGTGACATTCTCAAGCGGCCCTATATCATGCTCGGCATGGCGGGACTGTTGATGCTGATCCCGCTGGCGGCCACCTCCAACCGCTGGTCGATCCGCAGGCTCGGACAAAGGTGGAACCGACTGCACAAGCTGGTCTATGCGATCGCGGCCGCCGCCGTGCTGCACTATGCGCTGTCGCTGAAGGCGATCACCGCCGAACCGGCCTTCTACATCGCCGTGGTGATCGTGCTTCTGGCCTACCGGCTGGTGCGGCCGAAGATCATGGGCTGGAAGCGGGCCAGCAAGCCCGGCAACAGGGCCGTGCGCGCGCCCGTGGCAAGCACCGGCGACTGACGGTAACGCGGGCCGGCGGCTCTCCGTACCAATCAAAGTCAGCACAATCGCGGTCGCGCCACGACAGGGGCGTTGATGCATGCGATAGACTCCGCACAAGCCCCGGGCGGCCGGCGGCAATACGTACGGAGACGATCATGAAGGCGAAGGTCGCGGTTCTGTTTCTGGCGATGACTGCTCTGGTGGCCGCGTTGCCGGCCCGCTCGCAAGACGGCATGACGATGACGACGCCGGTGTTCGGCCAGATCATCTTCTACCAGCTGCCCGCGGCCTTTCAGCCAAGCTACGAGGATGCCAGCACCGACGGCTACATCCAGGAAGCCGTGCCGGCGGGCGAGACCGTCAACGACTGGTCGCAGATGATCACCATGACCGGCGTCAAGGACGCCGAGGGGCAGGCCGACATGCTGGAGGGCGCCGCCCAGGTGCTGGCCGGTCATTTCCAGCAGGCCTGTGCGGACACCTTCACCGGAACCTCGTTCGGGGCGACCGAGATCAATGGTCTTGCCGGACTGGTGGTGTTTCTCGGCTGCGGCACGGTCGCACCTTCCGAGGAGGGTCAGGAGGCGCGCAGCGAAACCGCCGTCATCGTCTACGTCAAATCCGCCTTCGGCTATGTCACTGTGCAATGGGCCGAGCGCGGCCCGCCTATGGCTGCCCGGCCGGAATACGACATCGACACCTGGAAACCGCGCCTCGCCCAGCTCCTGCCGATCCGCCTCTGCGACGCCGTCACCGGCGAAGAACCGCCCTATCCGAGCTGCAACGCGCAGCCATGACCGGCGCGCACTGGCGGGCTCTCGCCTTGGTTTCGCTGGTCAGTGCGGTACGGACGAGCGGTGGCCGCCCCTCTTCTCCCCATCGGGGAGAAGGTGGCGCGTAGCGCCGGATGAGGGGGAGCGAAGCTTATGTTCGCTAAGAGGGATGGTGGCTTCGCCCCCCCTCATCGCCTCGCATACGCTCGGCACTTTTCCCCGATGGGGAGAAGAGGGAGATCCAAACCGGCGCCGTGAGTGCGACCGGCTCATCCGCAAGGCACTGCGATGGCGCTTGTCAGCAAACCGACCGCCCAGCCGCCGATCGCTGCGTGCCGTTCAGCCCAACCAGGCCGGCAGGGCGGCAGGCGCGCGGCCCGTTACGGCCGCCGCAACGCAATCGGCAAGGGCGGCGAAGCGGACCTGCTTGCCGCTCAGGCCCGGGCCGTAATGGGCGTATTTGCCGGAATTGGTGAGGATGGTTCGCGCAGCCGGCGGGACGATGGGCTGCAAGACCGTGCACCAGCAGGCATCGCGCACGAAGGTGACGCCGAAGGCCTCGAGGGTGGCGGCGATGCCGGCCTCGACGATGCGGGCATGGGTGGCGCGGCTCAGGGTGACGGTGAGCGCCACGTCCGCGTGTTTCGTCCGGCCGGCACAGAGTTTTGCCAGTGCCCGGCACTCGTCGAAGGAGAAATGCGGATTGCCGAGCGCCACGAGATCGACCGTGTCGCCGTTGGTCGGATTGAAATGATGCCAGTCGTCGGCAAGGTCGCTGCGGGTGACTTTGACGATCTGAAGCGCTTGGCCGCCGGTCGCGGCTGAGAGCGTCGGCGCCTCCGGCGTGACGCCGACGATGTGGAACATCGGTGCGGCCGAGGTCGTGGCGAAGGCGGCGCCGAAGGCCTTGAGGTCGTCGGCGGTCGGGTGAGCGTGCTCCAGGCCTGTGACGGCGGGGATGGCGTTCGGCGCCAGTGTGCCGACCCGATAGCCGAGCAGCGGCCAGAAGCTGTCGTCGCGGCCCTCCATCGCCTCCACCTCGACGACCAGCCGCGCCTTGCGGTTCTCGTCGAGATGACAGCCCGCCTCGGGCGCCCGGCCGGTGAGCGCGATGCAGATGTCGAGGAGATCCGGATATTTCATCGTGCGGGCGCCGAGCACGCTGTTGGCATAGACGACGGCGTTCGATTCGGCCCAGGCGATGTTCTCGCCTTCGGCCGGCGCACCCTTCAGCTGGTACGGGGCGCAGGTGAAGGTCGGCCGGGCGCCCATGCGGAGATAGGCATCGGCCAGGGCGCTGGCTGCCATCGAGAGAACCGGGTCGGTACCCTGCTCGCGCCAGCGCGCCTGGTCGGCGGAAATGGCGTTGAGCGAGGTCGGCACGACGACCCTGCCGCCCCAGTCCGCGAGCTTTTCCGCGAAGTCGAGGCTTGCCGGGCCGGTATAGATGCAGCCGTCGACATGGACCTGGGCGACGTCGATCAATCGCCCGGCGCCGAGCAGTTCGGCCATGCGCACGACGATCCGCATCGCGGTGCGCGTCGCCTGAGGCACGGCGTCTGACAAAAGGTGTTGGTCCTTGTCGCTCAAGACGAGTTTCGGTAAGGCGACGGGCGGGGCCGCGTCGTTCAGCCCGTGGCTGGCGCCCGGCACGGCCACCAAGCCGGCCCCAATGCGAAGGACATCCAGCCCTTCGAGGCGGGCGAAGGCTTCCGGTGCGATCACGGCGATCGGCAGCGAGCGGCCGTACATTTCCTCGGCGACCATGACGCCGAGCGTCAGGATCTCCTCGGCCTGGGAGAAGACCATGCCGGCCGGCGCCTTGCCGTTGAGGATGAGCTGCATCAGCACGGCGCTGCCGGTACAGGAACCTCGGCCGCCGGGGATCGCCAGAATCGTGCCCTCGAGGCAGCGGCCATGCAGCGGGTGCGCCTGGTCGATCACCAGGCCGGTCTCCGGATCGACGCCACCCCAGAAGCTCAGCGCCGTATCGGAAAAGAGCAGCGGCCCTTCGGCGGCACCTTCGATCAGCATCCGGGCGGGCGCGGCAAACGGGTTTAGATCGGTTTCGACAGACATGCACTCCCCTTCCCCACGTGACATCATCATCGACTACCACGCCCGAGGGTCAAATCAAGCTGCGAGCCTTGCGCACTGCAAAGTCATGGTGTGTCATGGCGACCAGCCGCGCTATTTGAAGAAAAAGTTCGGTGCGATGTCGAATCCGACGGAAGCCGTTCGTCATGGGGGTGTAGGCGCCGCTCCGGTGCGCCGTTTCTAAGAGGAGAACGACGATGCGGGTAATGGTGATGGTCAAGGCCACGGATGACAGCGAAAAGGGCATCATGCCCTCGACCGAGCTTTTCGAGCAGATGGGCAAGTTCAACGAGGAACTGGTGGAAGCCGGCATCATGCTGTCGGGCGACGGATTGAAACCTTCGAGACTCGGCAAACGGGTGGCCTTCGACGGCTCCAGCCGCCGGGTGATCGACGGTCCCTTCGCCGAGACTCGGGAACTGGTGGCCGGCTACTGGATCTGGGAGGTGAAGGACATGGCCGAGGCGGTGGAATGGGTCAAACGCTGTCCCAATCCGATGCCCGGCCCGAGCGAGATCGAGATCCGCCCGTTCTACGAGATGGCGGATTTCGCCGAAATCGCCTCGCCCGAGGGACAGGCAAGCCATGACCGCGCCGGCGAGGGGCTCGCAGCCCGCGACGGCAATCAGGGTTGAGACTGGAGAAGACCCATGACCAGGATGATCTTCGTCAACCTGCCGGTGCGCGACCTAGCCGCGTCGCAGGCCTTCTATGAGGCGCTCGGCGGAACGCTGAACCCGATGTTCTCCGACGAACAAGCCAAGTGCCTGCTGTTCTCCGAGGCGATCGGCGTGATGCTGCTGACGCACGAGCGCTACCGGCAGTTCACCAGCCGGCCGATCGGCGATGCGAAGCACCAGAGCCAGGCACTGCTGGCGCTGAGCGTCGAGACGCGCGACGGCGTCGACGCGGTCCTTGAAACGGCCGCTGTCGCCGGCGGCACGGCCGATCCAAACCCACGCCAGGATCTCGGCTTCATGTACAGCCGCTCGGTCGAGGACCCGGACGGGAATGTCTGGGAGATCATGTGGATGGACCCGGCGGCGGCGGCCGGAGGACCGCCGGACGCCTAGGTGGCGTCATGCGGCGAAAGGGATTGCGGCCCTGGTCACCGTCACCGCCGGCCGTTGACTGAAACGGCCGAGTCCGCATACTGCCGCCGCATGGAGACATCCGAGGCGCACCGGACGGCGGAAACCGTCTTTCGCATGGAACGGGCCCGGCTGATCGCCGGGCTCGCCCGGATCGTGCGCGATGTCGGCCGGGCCGAGGAGCTGGCGCAGGACGCGCTGGTGGTCGCCCTCGACCGCTGGCCGACGAGCGGCATTCCCGACAATCCCGCCGCCTGGCTGATGGCGACCGCCAAGCGGCGCGCCATCGACGCGCTGCGCCGCGCCCGCATGATGGAACGCAAGCACGACGAGATCGGCCGCGATCTGGAACTCGAACAGGACAGCACGATCGAAGCGATCGAGGCGAGCATGGACGACGACATCGGCGACGAACGCCTGAGCCTGATCTTCGCCGCCTGCCATCCGGTGCTCTCCACCGATGCGCGGGTGGCGCTGACGCTCAGGCTGATCGGCGGGCTGACGACGGACGAGATTGCCCGCGCCTTCCTGTCGAGCGAGACGACGATCGCCCAGCGGATCGTCCGGGCAAAGAAGAGCCTCGGCGGGGCCGGCATTGCCTACGAGGTGCCGCGCGGCGCCGAGCGCGACGCGCGTCTCGCCTCGGTGCTGGAAGTGGTCTACCTGATCTTCAACGAAGGCTATGCGGCGAGCGCCGGCGAAGACGCGATCCGCCCGCAACTCTGCACCGAGGCGATGCGCCTTGGCCGCATTCTCGCGCGTCTTGCCCCCGACGATCCGGAAGTGCACGGGCTGCTGGCGCTCATGGAAATCCAGTCGTCGCGTCTAATCGCCCGAAATGGCCCGGACGGCGTGCCGCTGACGCTGGAGACGCAGAACCGGGCGCGTTGGGACCAGTTGCTCATTCACCGCGGGTTCGCGGCGCTGGAGCGGGTCCGTGCGCTCGGCGGTGAAGACGGCGCCTATGCCCTTCAGGCGGCGCTGGCGGCCTGCCACGCCCGCGCACGGCGCTTCGAGGACACGGACTGGCGGATGATCGCCGGGCTCTACGACCGGCTGCTCGCCGTCCTGCCCTCCCCCGTGGTGGCACTCAACCGGGCCGTGGCCCATGCCATGGCGTTTGGACCGGAGACGGGGCTGGCGCTGCTGGACGCGCTGGAGGACGAGCCGGCGCTGAAGGGCTACGCGCCGATGGCGGCCGCGCGCGGCGACTTCCTGCTGCGGGCCGGGCGGCGGGCGGAGGCACGGGTCGCGTTCGAGCGGGCGGCGGAACTCAGCGGCAATGAGAGCGAACGGGCGTTCCTGCTCGGTCGGACCCGTGAATGTGGTACTTCTTAACCGGAATGGCATGGCAAATAGCGGGAGATGAAGGGCACCGCAGAAATTCGGTTGTTGCCATTTCTTTTGCAATTTCCGGATGACCGACTTATGCGTAGCACATTGGCAAACGGGGCGACGTGAGTATGCTGTTTTTGATATTGGTATTGCTACCGCCAATCCTGTTCTTTCTAGCGTGGTATCTGAGTTGGCCGATCTTTCCCGGACAGGGCCCGCTGACTACTACCGACGCATGGTCGGCTGTAGGTACCATTTTGGGATACTATGGAGTAGTATTCTCTGGATACGCGGCATACCAGGTAAAAGAGCTCTCAGATAGGTATTTCGCAAGGACAAGATTCCCGCAGATCAAGAGGAATCTGGAAGATATAACTAAACAAATGGCGAACAGTGGGGATAAAACAGCATCACAACTGAGACGTGAACGATTTATTGCCTCAATTCCAGTAACATTGGGAGAGGTAAAAAGGGTTCCCGGCCACAATTTGAATGTACTCATAAAAAGAGCAAAAATCGAACACCAGACTCTAATAACATGGATAAATACAGACGATAAAAAAGAAATCTACGCAAAGGCGGAATCCAGTTACTGGAATTTGTACAGAACGCTTGAAGAGGTTTCCCAGGAAATAGCCGCGCACATTAAAGATCAGGTGGCAAAGTAATGTCTTACAGCGAAACAGACTGGGTTAAAGCGATCACCAAACTTATAGAGTTGACCTCACGAGGGGAGGTATCTTGGGACTTATTCAAGCAGTACGAGGAGGACTCCTGGACGGTCGTCGACAGGGCATACGCCTCTGAATTCAACCGAAAAAACTATGTTGTCAAATCGTCTCGATACAAACGCTACATTGATGAAGAATCTTGGTTTTGGTCGGCAAAATTCGAGTTTGAAGTCTACAAAATTGATGAGAATCTAGAGTATCTGCGGATCGCAACCGCGCCCGAGCTAAGTATTACCGCCAATCTTTTCTCTGTCGTCGAAAGCAGCTTCGCCTTCAAAGAAAATGCCTTGAAGGGGCTGCTCGACTAATTGTCTCAGGCCAACAGATTGGCGGACATGTAACGTGGAAGCCCGACGCCTAACGCCTCGGAAAGAAGCTAGCGAAGGAGCGGACGCTGGCTCACAGCACTGTGCCGTTCTAAGTCTTCCCTATTTACCGGACTGCGACAAACCGTAACCAGTGCTTCGGCTTCAAAGCCGACAGCTAACCTCATAGCGGATCAGACGCACTCCGCTCGCACCGCGCCAACGGCAATACTCAAGCGCTTGATTTCTCGCACACGAACCAGACACGCCACCTCCGGATCCCGACTGCCACAGACACAAAAAGCCGGGCGATCACTCACCCGGCTTTTCAATGGCATTCCCTTGCGGGAAGAACCTTACGCTGCTTCAGCTTCGGCTTCGGCGGCGACGCGGGCCTTGTCGGCTGCGCCCTTGGCATCGACGTCGCGCTCGACGAATTCGATGACGGCCATGGCGGCATTGTCGCCCTGGCGGAAGCCGGCCTTCATGATGCGCAGGTAGCCGCCGTTGCGGGTGGCGTAGCGCGAGGCGATGGCGTCGAACAGCTTCTTGACGGCGTCAAGATCGCGGATCTGCGAGATGGCCTGACGACGAGCGTGCAGGTCGCCGCGCTTGCCCAGCGTGACCAGCTTTTCGACGATCGGGCGAATTTCCTTCGCCTTCGGCAGGGTGGTGACGATCTGCTCATGGGTGATGAGCGAAGCAGCCATGTTGGCGAACATCGCCTTACGATGGCTGGCGGTACGGTTCAGCTTGCGACCGGCTTTCTGGTGGCGCATTGCTATTCTCCTTCTACGCAGGCTCCCGCTCTATGCGGCGGCCCTGCCGTTTCCTGACACATACAGGCATCCGCCTGCAGTTTGACTGGAAAGGCAGAGGTGAACCTGCCTTTTTGTTTCTTAGTATTGGTCTTCGTAGCGCTTGGCGAGATCTTCGATGTTCTCGGGCGGCCATGCCGGCACTTCCATGCCGAGGTGCAGGCCCATGGAAGCGAGAACTTCCTTGATTTCGTTCAGCGACTTGCGGCCAAAGTTCGGAGTGCGGAGCATTTCTGCTTCGGTCTTCTGAATGAGGTCGCCGATGTAGACGATGTTGTCGTTCTTCAGGCAGTTGGCCGAACGGACCGAAAGCTCGAGCTCGTCGACCTTCTTGAGGAGGGCCGGGTTGAACGCGAGTTCGGTGACGGCTTCCTCTTCGACTTCCTTCTGCGGCTCGTCGAAATTGACGAAGACGCCGAGCTGATCCTGGAGAATGCGGGCCGCGAAAGCGACAGCATCTTCACCGGTGATCGAACCGTCGGTCTCGATGGTCATGGTCAGCTTGTCGTAGTCGAGAACCTGTCCTTCGCGGGTGTTTTCCACCTTGTAGGACACCTTCTTGACCGGCGAGTAGAGGCTGTCGACCGGGATGAGACCGATCGGAGCATCTTCAGCGCGGTTACGATCGGCCGGCACATAGCCCTTGCCGTTGGCGACGGTGAATTCCATGCGGATCTCGGCGCCCTCGTCGAGGGTGCAGATCACATGGTTCGGGTTGAGGATTTCGATATCGCCAACCGTCTGAATGTCACCGGCGGTCACGACGCCCGGACCCTGCTTGCGCACGACCATGCGCTTCGGATCATCGCCGTCCATCTTGATGGCGATTTCCTTGATGTTGAGCACGATGTCGGTCACGTCTTCCCGGACGCCCGGGATCGACGAGAACTCATGCAGCACGCCGTCGATCTGGACGGCGGTGACGGCACCGCCACGCAGCGACGACAAGAGCACGCGACGCAGCGCGTTGCCGAGCGTCAGGCCGAAACCGCGTTCCAGCGGCTCGGCGACGAGGGTCGCCTTGGTGCGGCCGGACGAGGTGAACTCGACCTTGTTCGGCTTGATCAGTTCCTGCCAATTCTTCTGAATCATTATTTTACCTTCCGTTCGTCGCCACCATCCAATCGTGGCTACCGAGCTAACACCGAGAGGAGCGCCTTAGCGCTCATCGGCGGGATGAAAGATGATCAGACGCGACGCTTCTTGCGCGGGCGGCAACCATTGTGCGGGATCGGGGTCACGTCGCGGATCGAGGTGATCATGAAACCCGCAGCCTGCAGAGCGCGCAGAGCGGATTCACGACCCGAACCCGGGCCGCAGACTTCCACTTCGAGCGACTTCATGCCGTGTTCCTGCGCCTTCTTGGCAGCATCTTCAGCGGCGATCTGGGCGGCGAACGGGGTCGACTTACGCGAACCCTTGAAGCCCTTGGCACCAGCGGACGACCAGGCAATGGCATTGCCCTGCGCGTCGGTGATGGTGATCATCGTGTTGTTGAACGTCGAGTTGACGTGGGCGACGCCCGACGAGATATTTTTGCGTTCGCGACGGCGTACGCGGGTGGCTTCCTTGGCCATGACTTCCCTTTCGTTGATCTGAACACCGCCGTAGTTCCAGCGGCTACACCGGAAAGGGCCAAGACAGCCCCTTACCAAACTCAAAGAAGGCCGGCACTGACGCGCCAGCCTTCCATCCCGGAAGATCCGGAAATTACTTCTTCTTACCAGCGATCGCCTTTGCCGGGCCCTTGCGGGTGCGGGCATTGGTGTGGGTGCGCTGGCCGCGAACCGGAAGGCCGCGACGATGGCGCAGGCCACGGTAGCAACCAAGGTCCATGAGGCGCTTGATGTTCATCGCGGTATCGCGACGAAGATCGCCCTCGACCTGGTAATCGCGGTCGATGGTTTCGCGGATTGCCAGAACTTCGGCATCCGTGAGCTGATGAACGCGACGCTCAGCCGGAATACCGACCTTCTCGACGATTTCAGCAGCGAATTTCGGACCGATCCCGTGAATATAGGTCAGCGCAATAACTACGCGCTTCGCGGTCGGGATGTTGACGCCAGCGATACGTGCCACGCCTATTCTCCTTGCTTCCAGTTGCCATCCGGCAAGTGGTGTCTCGTTACACGGCCTTTCGGGCCGCAATTACAAATAAGGTTCTCAACAAGTCAAAACGATCGAACCCGGTCTCCCCGAAGGAAGAACGCGCCGATCGCATAATTGCCGCGAGTTGGCGCGCTATTTAGCGGAATCAGTTGCTGAAAGCAACCGGCCCCGCGAAGATTCTTGAAATGTCCCGCCAGGCTCAGAGCTTGGCGAGTACAGCTTCAATGTCCGCCGTGACGGCGTCGATCTCGGCCATGCCGTCCACGGACTTCAGGATGCCCTTGGCATAGTAGTAGCCGATCAGCGGCGAAGTCTTCTTGTAGTAGTCCTGAAGCCGCGTGGTCATCGTCTCGGCATTGTCGTCGGGGCGGCGCTTGAACTCGGTCGAGCCACATTTGTCGCAGACACCCTCGACCTTGGGCTTCTGCAGCCGGTCGTGATAGCCCGTGCCGCATTTGGCACAGGTATAGCGGCCCGAAACGCGATCGACGAGAACCGAATCATTGACCTGCAGTTCGATCACCACGTCGAGCTTCATGCCCTTGGCGGAAAGCATCGCCTCGACCGAATCAGCCTGTACGAGGGTGCGCGGATAACCGTCGAGAATGAACCCCTTGGCGCAGTCCGGCTGATCGATCCGCTCGGAGACGATCGCATTGACGATATCGTCGGACACCAGTTTGCCGGCATCCATTACCGCCTTGGCCCGCTTGCCGACTTCCGTGCCGGCGCTGACCGCAGCGCGGAGCATGTCACCAGTGGAAAGCTGCGGAATACCGTACGTCTCGACAATACGCTGGGCCTGGGTGCCCTTCCCCGCGCCCGGCGGCCCCAAAAGGATAAGTCTCATCGTCCCCTCTTTCCTCCACGCAACTTCGACTTCTTGATCAGGCCCTCATATTGCTGGGCAATCAGGTGACCCTGGATCTGTGCTACAGTATCAAGGGTGACGCTGACAACAATCAAAAGCGAAGTACCACCAAGGGCTAATGGAATGCCCGTCTGGGCAACCAGCATCTCGGGGAGGATGCAGACGAAGACGAGGTAGATAGCGCCGACCACGGTGATGCGGGTCAGGACGTAGTCGATGTATTCTGCGGTCCGCTCGCCCGGACGGATGCCCGGGATGAAGCCGCCATGCTTCTTCAGGTTGTCGGCCGTGTCCTTCGGATTGAAGACGATGGCCGTGTAGAAGAACGCGAAGAAGGCGATCAGCGCACCATAGAGCGCCATGTAGAGCGGCTGGCCGTGGCCGAGCGCCGAGACGATCGTGGTCGCCCAGGCCGGCAGGGTCGAGGTTCCGGCAAAGCCCGCAGCGGTCGCCGGCAGAAGCAGCAGCGACGAGGCGAAGATCGCCGGGATGACGCCGGAGGTGTTGAGCTTCAGCGGCAGGTGCGAGGTATCGCCCTGGAACATGCGGTTGCCGACCTGGCGCTTCGGATACTGGATCAGCAGGCGGCGCTGGGCACGCTCGACGAAAACGATCAGGGCGATGACGCCGATCGCGACGAGAATCACCGTGAGGATGATCACCGTCGAGAGCGCACCGGTGCGGCCGAGATCGAGCGTATGGGCAAGCGCCGTCGGCAGGCCGGCGGCAATGCCGGCGAAGATGATCAGAGAAATGCCGTTGCCGATGCCGCGGGAGGTGATCTGCTCACCGAGCCACATCAGGAACATGGTGCCGCCCAAGAGCGTGACGACGGTCGAAATGCGGAAGAACCAGCCCGGATCGGCGACCATGCCCTGCCCGCTCTCGAGACCGACGGCAATGCCATAGGCCTGGAGCGTGCCGAGCAGCACGGTGCCGTAGCGGGTGTACTGGTTGATGATCTTGCGGCCCTGCTCGCCCTCTTTCTTGAGGTTTTCGAGCGCCGGGACGACCGAGGTCATCAGCTGAACGATGATCGAGGCGGAGATATAGGGCATGATGCCCAGGGCAAAGATCGCCATGCGCTCGACGGCGCCGCCGGAGAACATGTTGAAGAGGCCCAGAATGCCGCCCGACTGGCCCTTGAAGGCAGCCGCATAGGCTTCGGGGTTGAGGCCGGGCAGCGGAATGTGGGTGCCCAAGCGATAGACAAGCAAGGCGGCCAGCGTGAACCACAGACGCTTCTTCAGATCCTCCGCCTTGGCGAAGGTCGAGAAGTTGAGGTTCGAGGCCAATTGTTCCGCTGCAGAAGCCATGAAATTCTCCGCAAAACCAAAACCGGGGCGAATGTGCCGGACCGGTGGCTATCGTCCAATATTTTTAAGAAAACGGGGCGTGGGAGAGATTGCGCGGCAATCGCATGCCTCACCCTTGTTTTCCAGAATATCCCGGAAGACGAAACGACGTCATTCCGTCCTGGGATCGTGAGGCTCACATATGGGAGCAAAATCGCCCGGTGTGAAGCACCCCGGGCGATCTATTCAAGACTTATTCAGACGCTTCGACAGCAGCGGCGAGCTGCTTGATCGAGCCGCCGGCCTTTTCGATCTTCTCGACGGCGGTCTTCGACGCGCCGGCAACCTCGAGGGTTACCTTGGACGTCAGTTCGCCATCCGAGAGAACGCGAACGCCGTCCTTGGCGCGACGGATGACGCCGGCTGCCTTGAGGGCAGCAGCATCGATCGTTGCCTTCGGGTCGAGCTTCTTGGCATCGATCGCGGTCTGGATACGGCCGAGCGAAACGGTGGCGTATTCCGACTTGAAGATGTTGTTGAAGCCGCGCTTCGGCAGACGACGATAGATCGGCATCTGGCCGCCTTCGAAGCCGTTGATCGCAACGCCCGAACGAGCCTTCTGACCCTTGACGCCGCGGCCACCGGTCTTGCCCTTGCCGGAACCGATACCGCGACCAACGCGGATACGGTCCTTGGAGGCGCCTTCGTTGTCCTTGATTTCATTCAGTTTCATGATGATTTCCTCCGTCTCACTTCTCGTCGACGACGCGAACGAGATGCTGGACAGCACGGATCATGCCACGAACGGAAGGCGTATCTTCCAGGGTGCGGACCCGGTGCATCTTGTTGAGGCCCAGACCAACCAGCGTTGCACGCTGGACAGCCGGACGGCGAATAGGCGAGCCGATCTGTTCGACCGTGATCGTCTTTGCTTCAGTCTTCTTCGTAGCCTTGGCCATGGATCGGACTCCTCTTATTCTTCAGAGGCATTGCCGGAAGCGGCACGGCGAGCCTGGAGCGTAGCATACTTGATGCCGCGCTGAGCTGCGATGTCCTTCGGATGCACCTGGTGCTTCAGGGCGTCGAACGTGGCGCGAACCATGTTGTACGGGTTCGACGAGCCGGTCGACTTGGCGACGACGTCGTGCATGCCGAGCGTCTCGAACACAGCGCGCATAGGGCCACCGGCGATGATGCCGGTACCGGCCTTGGCGGAGCGCAGCAGAACCTTGCCGGCGCCGTGGCGGCCGTTGACGTCGTGGTGGAGCGTACGGCCGTCACGCAGCGGTACGAAGATCAGTTCGCGCTTGGCGGCTTCGGTCGCCTTGCGGATCGCTTCCGGCACTTCGCGTGCCTTGCCGTGGCCGAAACCAACGCGACCCTTCTGGTCGCCGACGACGACGAGAGCTGCAAAGCCGAAACGACGGCCGCCCTTCACCACCTTGGCGACGCGGTTGATCGCGACCAGCTTGTCGACGAATTCGCTATCGCGTTCTTCACGGTTCTGACGGTCATCCCGCGAACCACGCTTTTCTTGTGCCATTGTCCTTTTCCTTTTTCTTTTCCGGGTGCAATCGGCAGATTACGTACAATTCCGCCCTGCCCTTTTGGCATGGACGCGAATCCGGGTGTGTCCGGCATAAGCCGGAAATCCGCCCGGACAGAGCCCGGGCGGAATCTTCTTAGAAGTTGAGACCACCTTCGCGGGCAGCTTCCGCCAGGGCCTTGATGCGGCCGTGGTAGATGAAGGCGCCGCGGTCGAAAACAACGTCCTTGACGCCGGCCTTGACGGCACGCTCGGCGACCAGCTTGCCGACGGCAGCAGCTGCTGCGGTGTCTGCACCGGTCTTGAGCGAGCTCTTCAGGCCACCATCGAGAGTCGAGGCAGCCGCGAGGGTCTTGCCAGCGACATCGTCGATGATCTGGGCGTAGATGTTCTTCGACGAGCGATGTACCGACAGACGCGGACGGCCATTGGCCACCGCCTTGATCTGACGCCGCACGCGATTGGCACGACGTACAAGTGCTTCTTTCCTGCTTGCCATTTCGCGCGTTCCTTACTTCTTCTTGCCTTCTTTGCGGACGATCCGCTCTTCGGCATACTTCACACCCTTGCCCTTGTAGGGCTCGGGGCCGCGATATTCGCGGATTTCAGCAGCGACCTGACCGACCTGCTGCTTGTTGATGCCGGAGACGATGATTTCAGTCGGCTTCGGAACCGCGATCGAGATACCGACCGGCGGCTCATAGACCACATCGTGGCTGAAGCCGAGGGCCAGCTGCAGGTTCTTGCCCTGCAGAGAAGCGCGGTAACCGACGCCGTTGATCTCGAGCTTGCGCTCGAAACCGTCCTTGACGCCCTTGAAGATATTCTCGACCATCGTGCGGGACATGCCCCACTTGGACCGAGCATCCTTGGACTCGTTGCGCGGCATGACAACGACAGCGTTGTCTTCGAGCGTAACCGAGATTTCGTCATTCGCGACGAAGAAGAGTTCGCCCTTCGGGCCCTTTGCAGTCACCTTCTGGCCGTCAACGACGGCCGTGATCCCTGCAGGAACCGGAACGGGCTTTTTACCGATACGAGACATGTTTTGATCCTGTCTGTTCGCTAGGGAGATCCTTGCTCAGTCTTAGAAGACCGAGCAAAGAACCTCGCCACCAACATTCTGTTCGCGAGCCTGGTGATCGGCCATCACACCCTTCGGGGTAGAAAGGATGGTGATGCCGAGACCGTTCGCGACCTGCGGGATGGACTTGACCGAGACATAAACTCGGCGGCCCGGCTTGGAGACGCGGCCGATTTCGCGGATGACCGAAGCACCTTCGTAATACTTCAGTTCGATCTGCAGTTCGGCCTTGCCATTGTCGTACTTAACTTCGGAATAACCGCGGATGTAGCCTTCAGCCTGAAGGACATCGAGAACGCGTGCACGAAGATTGGAGGCCGGGGTCGAAACCGAGCTCTTGCGGCGTGCGGCGCCATTGCGGATACGGGTGAGCATATCGCCCAACGGATCAGTCATCGTCATTTGTCCGTCTCCTTACCAGCTCGACTTGACAATGCCCGGCACCTTGCCGGTATTGCCCAGCTCGCGAAGCGCGATACGCGACATCTTGAGCTTGCGGTAGAACGCACGCGGGCGACCGGTGACTTCGCAACGGTTGCGAATACGGGTCTTGGAGCCATCGCGCGGCAGTTCTGCCAGCTTAAGGGTTGCCTTGAACCGGTCTTCGATCGAAAGCGACTGGTTCATGATGATCGCCTTGAGGCCAGCCCGCTTGGCAGCCTGGCTGGCAACGATCTTGCGGCGGCGCTTGTTCTTTTCAACTGCGCTGGTCTTCGCCATATGGAAGTTCCTCTTCTACGCTCGTCGTTACGGTTACTGACGGAAGGGGAAGTTGAACTCTTTCAGGAGAGCCCGAGCTTCGTCGTCCGAGTTTGCCGTCGTGCAAACGATGATGTCCATGCCCCACATCTGATCAACCTTGTCGTAGTTGATCTCAGGGAACACAATGTGTTCCTTGATGCCCATGGCGAAGTTGCCACGGCCATCGAAGGACTTCGGGTTCAGGCCCCTAAAGTCGCGAACGCGCGGAAGCGCGATGTTGATCAGACGGTCCAGGAACTCATACATGCGAGCGCCGCGCAGGGTGACCTTTGCGCCGATCGGCATGTTCTCGCGCAGCTTGAAGCCGGCGATCGAGTTGCGGGCGCGGGTGATGACCGGCTTCTGACCGGCAATCGCGGCCAGGTCGGCAGCAGCCACGGTGGGCTTCTTCGAATCAGCGGTCGCTTCACCGACGCCCATGTTGATCACGATCTTGTCGAGCTTCGGGATCTGCATCTCGTTCGAGAAGTTGAACTGCTCCTGCAGCGCCTTGCGGATGCGGGAGACATATTCCTGCTTGAGCCGCGGCTCATACTTTGCATCAGCCATCGATCACATCTCCCGAACGCTTGGCCACACGCACCTTCTTGCCCTCGACGACCTTGAAACCGACGCGGGTCGGCTTGCCGTCCGTGTCAGCGACAGCAAGGTTGGACAGGTGGATGGAGGCTTCCTTGTTGATGATGCCGGCTTCGGCGGTCTGGGTCTGGCGCTGGTGACGCTTCACCATGTTCACGCCACGCACAACCGCGCGATCTTCCTTCGGCATCACTTGAATGACTTCACCGGTGCGGCCCTTGTCCTTACCGGTCAATACGACGACCTTGTCGCCCTTGCGGATCTTTTGCATCGCCATGGCTCCTTACAGTACTTCCGGAGCCAGCGAGATGATCTTCATGTGGTTCTTGGCGCGAAGTTCGCGCGGAACCGGTCCGAAGATACGGGTGCCGATCGGCTCTTTCTTGTTGTCGATAAGAACAGCTGCGTTGTTATCGAAGCGGATGACGCTGCCGTCGGCGCGACGGATGTCCTTGGCGGTGCGCACGACAACCGCCTTCATCACGTCACCCTTCTTCACGCGGCCGCGCGGAATAGCTTCCTTGATCGAAACGACGATGATGTCGCCGACAGAAGCATATTTGCGCTTGGAGCCGCCCAGCACCTTGATGCACATGACACGACGTGCGCCGGAATTATCCGCCACGTCGAGGTTAGTCTGCATCTGAATCATGTCAGGTCGCCTTCTTGTTGTACCGAAACGGTTGGGCTGGAAGCCCCCTATCCCGGCTTATGAGTAATTTCGATTGTCGCGCGGAAAGAACTTGCCAGGGTGGTTTCCCGTAAAGGGACCTTCCGTGCGCTCAAAGCAAAAGAACGCCCGTTGCCGGAGCGTTCCTGCGCCAATGGCCTGCTTCATACAGATTTCTGCGTCTGGCGCAAGGGCCAGGCGCAAAACTCTATAAAATTAAGCGTGGGCGGATACCACCGTCCAGCGCTTGTCCTTGGAGATCGGTGCGCATTCCTCGATGGAAACCACGTCACCAACCTTGTACTGGTTGTTCTCGTCGTGAGCCTTGTACTTCTTCGACCGGCGAACGGTCTTCTGAAGCAGCGGATGAGCGAATCGACGCTCGACGCGGACAACAACGGTCTTTTCGTTCTTGTCGGAGACAACGACGCCCTGCAGAATGCGTTTAGGCATAATTTTCTGGTCCTTTAGGCCTTGGCTTCTGCCGCCTTCTGGCGGGCAATGGTTTTCACGCGTGCGATGTCACGACGGACTTCCTGGATACGCGAAGACTTTTCGAGCTGGCCGGTCGCCTTCTGGAAGCGCAGGTTGAACTGCTCCTTCTTCAGCTTGGCAAGCTCATCATTCAATTGATCGGCGCTCATGGCGCGAACGTCTGCGGCTTTCATGGGCTTGATCCTCACTCTGCAATGCGCTGAACGAAGCGCGTCTTGACCGAGAGCTTGGCCGAGCCGAGACGAAGCGCCTCGCGGGCGATCTCCTCGGACACGCCGTCGATCTCGAACATCATACGGCCGGGCTTGACCTTGCAGGCCCAGTACTCGACCGAACCCTTACCCTTACCCATACGCACTTCGGTCGGCTTGGCGGTAACCGGAACGTCGGGGAATACCCGGATCCAGACACGGCCAGCACGCTTCATGTAGCGGGTGATCGCACGACGAGCAGCTTCAATTTCGCGGGCGTTGACGCGGTTCGGCTCAAGAGACTTGAGACCGAACTCGCCGAATGCCAGGTCGAAACCGCCCTTGGCAACACCCTTGATGCGGCCCTTGAACTGCTTGCGGTACTTTGTACGCTTTGGCTGCAACATTTTCTTATTCTCCGAACTTATCTTTCGCCAGCGTCAATCAAGCGTTTTCGCGGCGACGATCGCCACGATCGCCACGATCGCCACGGCTTGCGGGACCCTGGGCATCGCTATCGAGAGCGCGACGCTCGGAGGCCATCGGATCATGCTCAAGGATTTCGCCCTTGAAGATCCAGACCTTGACGCCGCAGATGCCATAAGCGGTTTCGGCTTCAGCCGTGCCGTAGTCGATGTCGGCGCGGAGCGTATGAAGCGGAACGCGACCTTCGCGGTACCATTCGGTACGCGCGATTTCGGCACCGCCGAGACGGCCGGCGCAGGTGATCTTGATGCCTTCGGCACCCAGACGCATGGCCGACTGCACGGCGCGCTTCATGGCGCGACGGAACGCGATACGACGCTCCAGCTGCTGGGTGATCGACTGGGCAACGAGCGTTGCGTCGACTTCCGGCTTGCGCACTTCAACAATGTTGAGGTGCGTTTCGGAGTTGGTCATCTCCGAGAGCTTCTTGCGAAGCTTCTCGATGTCCGCGCCCTTCTTGCCGATGATCAGACCCGGACGAGCCGAGTGGATCGTGACGCGGCACTTCTTGTGCGGACGCTCGATGACCACCTTGGCGATACCAGCCTGCTTCAGCTCTTCCATCAGGTAAGCGCGGATCTTCAGATCCTCGTGGAGCAGCTTGCCGTATTCGGCATTGTCGGCGAACCAACGGCTGTCCCAGGTGCGGTTGATGCCGAGACGGAAACCGATCGGATTGATTTTCTGACCCATTATGCGGCCTCCCCATTGGCTTCGACTTCGCGCACAACGATGGTGAGGTGCGAGAACGGCTTTTCGATGCGCGATGCGCGGCCACGGCCACGAGCGTGGAAACGCTTCATGGTGATCGACTTGCCGACATAGGCTTCCGCCACGATCAGCTGGTCGACGTCGAGATCATGGTTGTTCTCGGCGTTTGCGATCGCCGATTCCAGGGTCTTGCGAACCGTGCCGGCGATGCGCTTGCGGGAGAATTCCAAGTCGGCGAGCGCGCGCTCGACCTTCTTGCCGCGGATCAGCGCGGCAACCAGGTTGAGCTTCTGCGGGCTGACGCGGATCGTGCGCGCAACAGCTTGCGCCTCGTTGTCCTTCAGCCGACGTTCGGCTTTTGCCTTGCCCATTGTTACTTCCTCTTCGCCTTCTTGTCCGCACCGTGACCGTAATAGGTCCGGGTCGGAGAGAATTCACCGAACTTGTGTCCGACCATGTCTTCGTTGACGCTGACCGGAACATGCTTGCTGCCGTTGTAGACGCCGAAGGTGAGACCGACGAACTGCGGCAGGATCGTGGAGCGACGGCTCCAGATCTTGATCACTTCGCTACGACCGCCCTCACGAACCTTCTCAGCCTTCTTGAGAAGATAGCCGTCAACAAACGGGCCTTTCCATACTGAACGAGCCATTTCTGACTAACCTCTCTTACTTCTTCTTCAGGTGGCGGGAGCGCATGATGAACTTGTCGGTCGACTTGTTCGAGCGAGTCCGCTTGCCCTTGGTCGGCTTGCCCCACGGCGAAACCGGGTGGCGGCCACCGGAGGTGCGGCCTTCACCACCACCGTGCGGGTGGTCGACCGGGTTCATGACGACACCGCGGTTGTGCGGGGTCTTGCCACGCCAGCGGGTACGACCGGCCTTACCGTCGTTGATGTTGCCGTGGTCCGGGTTGGAAACGGCGCCAATGGTGGCCAGGCACGAGCCGGGGACCAGACGCTGTTCACCGGAATTCAGGCGAAGGATTGCCATGCCGGCATCGCGGCCGACCAGCTGGACATAGGTGCCTGCAGAGCGAGCGATCTGACCACCCTTGCCCGGCTTCATTTCGACGTTGTGCACGATCGAGCCGACCGGGATGTACTGCAGCGGCATGGCGTTGCCGGGCTTGACGTCGACAGCCTTCTCGGACGCGATGACCTTGTCACCGGCGGCGAGACGCTGCGGCGCCAGGATGTAGGCCTGCTCGCCATCGGCATAGCTCACCAGCGCGATGAACGCGGTGCGGTTCGGGTCGTATTCCAGACGCTCGACGGTGCCTTCGACCTCGAACTTGCGACGCTTGAAGTCAACCAGACGATAGGTGCGCTTGTGACCACCGCCGATGAAGCGGGCGGTGATGCGGCCGAGGTTGTTACGGCCACCGCTCTTGGACAGACCTTCCGTCAGCGCTTTGACCGGCTTGCCCTTGTAGAGGCTGGCGCGGTCGACGATGACGAGCTGGCGCTGGCTCGGCGTGATCGGATTGAAATGTTTCAATGCCATTGTTCTTGTTCCCTACCTCAGACGCCCGTCGACACGTCGATGGACTGACCTTCGGCGAGCGTGATGATCGCCTTCTTGACGTCCTTCTGCTTGCCGGCGAAGCCGCGGAAACGCTTTACCTTGCCCTTGCGGACCAGCGTGTTCACAGCGGTGACCTTGACACCGAAGAGCGCTTCGACAGCAGCCTTGATTTCCGGCTTGCTGGCACCCTTGGCGACGTTGAAGACAACCTGGTTCTGTTCGGATACCATGGTCGACTTTTCCGTGATCGACGGAGAGACGATCACATCGTAGTGGCGAAGATCAGTCATTTGAACCGCTCCTCCAGAGCTTCAACCGCAGCCTTGGAAAGCACGAGCTTGCCGCGACGCAGGATGTCGTAAACGTTGATGCCCTGAACCGGCAGAACATCGATGTTCGGGATGTTTGCCGCTGCGAGCTTGAAGTTGCTGTCGATCTCGGCGCCGCCGATGACCAGAGCATTGGTGAGGCCGAGGGTGGCGAAGTTGCCGACCAGAGCCTTGGTCTTGGCTTCCGCAGCCGTCAGCTGATCGACGATGATCAAGTCTTCCGACTTGAGCTTGGCCGAGAGCGCATGGCGCAGGGCAAGGGCGCGAACCTTCTTCGGCAGATCATGGGCGTGGCTGCGAACAACCGGGCCATGAGCCTTGCCGCCGCCGCGGAACTGCGGAGCGCGTGCCGAATGGTGACGCGCCCGGCCGGTGCCCTTCTGCTTGTACATCTTGGCGCCGGTGCGGGAAACTTCCGCACGGGTCTTCGTCTTGTGCGTACCCTGGCGCTTGTTGGCGAGCTGGTAGCGGATCATGCGGGCGAGAATGTCCTCGCGCGGATCGAGACCGAAGATCGCATCCGACAGGGAAACCTTGCCGGCGTCTTTGCCCTCGAGGGTCGTGACGTTCAATTCCATGGTGTGGCTCCCTTACTTCGCTGCCGACTTGACGGCGTCGCGCACGATGATCCAGGAACCCTTGGAGCCGGGAACGGCACCCTTCACAAGGATCAGACCGCGATCTTCATCGGTCGAAACGACTTCCAGATTCTGGGTGGTGACGCGGGTCTGACCCATGTGACCGGCCATGCGCTTGCCCTTCCACACGCGACCCGGATCCTGGTTGGAACCGGTCGAACCGTGCGAACGGTGCGATACCGACACGCCGTGCGTTGCACGCAGGCCGCCGAAGTTATGGCGCTTGATGGCGCCGGCAAAACCCTTACCGATGGTGGTGCCGGTCACGTCGACCAGCTGACCCGCGGCGAAATGGCCGGCGGTGAGCTGGGTGCCGACGTCGATGAGGTTTTCTTCCGAGACACGGAACTCGACGAGCTTCGCCTTCGGCTCGACGCTGGCCGCGGCAAAATTGCCGCGCATGGCCTTCGACGTATTCTTGACCTTTGCCTGGCCGGCGCCGAGCTGCACGGCGACATAGCCGTTCTTCTCGGCCGTACGCTGGGCAACGACCTGTACGTTATCCAGACGCAGAACTGTTACGGGGATATGCTCGCCGGCGTCGTTGTAGACGCGGGTCATTCCCACTTTCTGTGCAATCACACCTGAACGCATTGGTTCATTCCTCTTGAGAGTCGCACCAGGTTCCGAAGAACCCGAAGCTTGCCTCTTTGTTTAAGGATTCCATTCAAGCCCTTCCGGACTATCAGGTTTCCCGTTTCGAGAAGTCGTTGGCAGGTCTTGCCACGTACCTTCCTTGTTATTTCGGCTCTCGCCGGAATCTTTTTCTTAGAGCTTGATCTCGACGTCTACGCCGGCAGCCAGGTCGAGCTTCATCAGGGCGTCAACGGTCTGCGGGGTCGGATCAACGATGTCGAGCAGGCGCTTATGGGTGCGCATCTCGAACTGTTCACGGCTCTTCTTGTCGACGTGGGGCGACCGGTTCACGGTGAACTTTTCAATGCGGGTCGGGAGCGGTACCGGGCCGCGAACGCTTGCACCGGTGCGCTTTGCGGTCGAGACGATCTCCCGCGTAGAGGCATCGAGAACCCGGTGATCAAACGCCTTGAGGCGGATGCGGATATTCTGGCCGTTCATTCGACTTATCCTTGTTTCTTTTCTTGCGTCTCGCATGCGCAGAGACAGTGAATTACGAATTGCTGGCCGGCCCCTGATTTTCAAAAATCACAGGGACACCGCGGGGTGTCCCTGTCACTTATAAAGCATGAGGTGCCCTGCCCGCCCCGATCGCAAGAGCTGACCGGAAAATGCAGCGCAAGAATCGGACGATGCAAATCACCATCCGACTCTGTTCTGGCCGGCGACATACACTGCCGCCGGCTATTCGTCAATCGATTACTCGATGATCGAGGCGACGATGCCGGCGCCGACGGTGCGGCCGCCTTCGCGGATGGCGAAGCGCAGCTTTTCTTCCATCGCGATCGGCACGATCAGTTCGACTTCAACCGTGACGTTGTCGCCCGGCATGACCATTTCCGTGCCTTCCGGCAGCGAGACGATGCCCGTCACGTCGGTGGTGCGGAAGTAGAACTGCGGACGGTAGTTGGTGAAGAACGGCGTATGACGGCCGCCTTCTTCCTTCGTCAGGATGTAGGCTTCGGCCATGAACTTCTTGTGCGGCTTGACCGAACCCGGCTTGCAGAGAATCTGGCCACGCTCGACGCCGTCACGGGCAACGCCGCGGATCAGAGCGCCGATGTTGTCGCCGGCCTGACCCTGGTCGAGCAGCTTGCGGAACATTTCAACGCCGGTCACCGTCGTCTTGGTGGTCGGACGGATGCCGACGATCTCGACTTCTTCGCCAACCTTGACGATGCCACGCTCGACGCGGCCGGTGACAACCGTACCACGGCCCGAGATCGAGAACACGTCTTCGATCGGCATCAGGAAGGGCTGGTCGATCGGACGCTCAGGCGTCGGGATGTAGGCGTCAACTGCCGCCATCAGTTCGCGGATCGCGTCTTCGCCGATCTTCTTGTCCGAATCTTCGAGAGCGGCCAGTGCCGAACCCTTGATGATCGGGATCTCGTCGCCGGGGAAGTCGTAGGACGACAGGAGTTCGCGCACTTCCAGCTCGACGAGCTCGAGAAGCTCGGCGTCATCGACCTGGTCGACCTTGTTGAGGAAGACGACGATTGCCGGAACGCCGACCTGACGGGCGAGCAGGATGTGCTCGCGGGTCTGCGGCATCGGGCCGTCGGCAGCCGAGCAAACCAGGATCGCGCCGTCCATCTGGGCAGCACCGGTGATCATGTTCTTGACGTAGTCGGCGTGGCCGGGGCAGTCGACGTGGGCGTAGTGGCGGTTCGCCGTCTCGTATTCGACGTGCGCCGTCGAAATGGTGATGCCGCGGGCCTTTTCTTCCGGTGCCGCGTCGATCTGGTCATAGGCCTTGAATTCACCGAAGTACTTGGTGATCGCTGCCGTCAGGGACGTCTTGCCATGGTCGACGTGGCCGATCGTACCGATGTTGACGTGCGGCTTATTGCGCTCAAACTTACTCTTTGCCATTTTCGGCTCTCCATTCTTGGTCCCGCTTGCGGGAAATTCCGTTTATTCTTTAAGGCTTGGAATGTATTCCGATCACTTCTGACCGGAATACTTTGCCTGGATTTCAGCTGCGACGTTGCTCGGTACCGGCGAGTAGTGATCGAACACCATCGAGTACTGGGCGCGGCCCTGCGACATGGAGCGCAGGTTGTCGACATACTTGAACATGTTGGCGAGCGGCACGTGGGCGTTGATCACCACGGCGATGCCGCGGCTTTCCTGGCCCTGGATCTGGCCGCGACGCGAGTTCAGGTCGCCGATAACGTCACCGACGTAATCTTCCGGGGTGACGACTTCGACCTTCATCATCGGCTCAAGAAGCTGGGCACCGGCCTTCTTGGCTGCTTCACGGAAGCAAGCACGCGAGGCGATTTCGAAGGCGAGGACCGAGGAGTCAACGTCGTGGTAGGCGCCGTCGATCAGGGTTGCCTTGACGCCGAGCATCGGGAAGCCCGCGAGCGGACCCGAAGACAGAACGCTTTCGATGCCCTTCTGAACGCCCGGGATGTATTCCTTCGGAACAGCACCACCGACGATCTTCGATTCGAACTTGAACTCGTCGCCGTCCGGGTTCGGTTCGAACACGAGCTTGACGCGCGCGAACTGACCGGTACCACCCGACTGCTTCTTGTGGGTGTAGTCTTCTTCGTGCTGACGCGTGATGGTTTCGCGGTAGGCAACCTGCGGAGCACCGACGTTGGCTTCAACCTTGAACTCGCGACGCATGCGGTCGACGAGAATGTCGAGGTGAAGTTCGCCCATGCCGGCGATGATCGTCTGGCCGGATTCCTGGTCGGTCTTGACGCGGAAAGACGGGTCTTCAGCTGCCAGGCGGTTGAGCGCGAGGCCCATCTTTTCCTGGTCGCCCTTGGACTTCGGCTCGATCGCGATCTGGATGACCGGCTCCGGGAATTCCATGCGTTCGAGGATAACCGGCTTCAGCGGATCGCAGAGCGTGTCGCCGGTGGTGGTTTCCTTGAGACCGGCCAGAGCGACGATGTCGCCCGAGAAGGCTTCTTCGATGTCTTCACGGCTGTTGGAATGCATCTGCAGCATGCGGCCGACGCGCTCGCGCTTGTCCTTGACCGTATTCAGAACCGAAACGCCCTTTTCGAGCTTGCCGGAATAGATACGAGCAAAGGTCAGCGAACCGACGAAGGGGTCGTTCATGATCTTGAAGGCGAGCATGGCGAGCGGCTCGCTGTCATCGGCATGACGCTCGATTTCGGCTTCGGTCTTGAAGTCGATGCCCTTGATAGCCGGAATGTCCAGCGGCGAAGGCAGGTATTCGACAACAGCGTCGAGCAGAGGCTGCACGCCCTTGTTCTTGAAGGCGGTACCGCAGAACATCGGGTGGAACTTGACGTCGATGGTGCCACGGCGAACGAGCGAACGGATCTTCTCATTGTCCGGCATGATGCCGTTGAGGTAGTCTTCCATCGCCTGTTCGTCGACTTCGACAACCGTCTCGATCAGCTTTTCGCGATATTCTTCGGCCTTTTCCTTCAGGTCGTCCGGGATCTCGACGACATCCCAGGCGGCGCCGAGCGATTCGTCGCGCCAGATCAGAGCATTCATCTCGATCAGATCGACGACGCCCTTGAAATCGGATTCCGCACCGATCGGCAACTGCATGACGACGGCGGTTGCGCCAAGACGGGTCTTGATCATTTCCACCGAGCGGTAGAAGTCAGCACCGGTCTTGTCCATCTTGTTGCAGAAGATCATGCGCGGAACATGATACTTCTCGGCCTGGCGCCAGACGGTTTCCGTCTGCGGCTCAACGCCGGCATTGGCGTCGAGGAGGGCGATCGCACCGTCGAGAACGCGCAGCGAACGCTCGACTTCGATGGTGAAGTCGACGTGGCCGGGGGTGTCGATGATGTTGAAGCGGCGCATCTTGCCGTCGCGACCCTTCCAGAAGGTCGTGGTGGCAGCGGACGTGATGGTGATACCGCGTTCCTGCTCCTGCTCCATCCAGTCCATGGTGGCAGCGCCGTCATGCACTTCGCCGATCTTGTGCGACTTACCGGTGTAATAGAGAATACGCTCGGTGGTCGTCGTCTTGCCGGCGTCGATATGCGCCATGATGCCGAAGTTGCGGTAGTCTTCGATTTTATATTCGCGAGCCATTGTGGACTGCCTTTCAATATTCGATCGGTTCAGATTACCAGCGGTAATGCGAGAACGCGCGGTTGGCGTCGGCCATCTTGTGCGTGTCTTCGCGCTTCTTGACAGCAGAACCGCGATTGTTCGCGGCATCCATGAGTTCGCCCGACAGGCGATCAACCATGGTGGTCTCGTTGCGCTTGCGAGCAGCGGTGATCAGCCAGCGAATGGCGAGAGCCTGGCGGCGCTCCGGACGAACATCGACCGGGACCTGGTAGGTCGCACCACCAACGCGGCGCGAACGGACTTCGACATGCGGCGCGATGTTTTCGAGCGCCTGATGGAAGATCGTGATCGGCTCCTGCTTGGTCTTGGCCTGAACGCTGTCAAACGCACCGTAGACGATGCTTTCAGCGACCGACTTCTTGCCGTGAAGCATGATGGCGTTCATGAATTTGGTGACAACCAGATCGCCGAACTTCGGGTCCGGGTTGATCTCGCGCTTTTCTGCACTGTGGCGACGGGACATGCTTTGTCTCTCAACTTGTTGGGACGCTTTATCACGCGGAGAACCTCGCGCAGCGCCGGAAAAATGATAACCGAATTACTTCGGACGCTTCGCACCGTACTTGGAGCGGCGCTGCTTGCGGTTCTTGACGCCCTGGGTATCGAGTACGCCGCGGATGATGTGGTAACGAACGCCCGGCAAGTCCTTGACGCGGCCGCCACGGATCATGACGACGGAGTGTTCCTGCAGGTTGTGACCCTCGCCCGGGATGTAGCCGATGACTTCGAAGCCATTGGTCAGGCGGATCTTGGCAACCTTACGCAGAGCCGAGTTCGGCTTCTTCGGGGTCGTGGTGTAAACGCGGGTGCAAACACCACGCTTCTGCGGGTTTTCCTGCAGGGCAGGAACCTTGTTGCGCTTTACCTGTGCCTGACGCGGCTTGCGGATAAGCTGGTTTACGGTAGGCATATAACCATCCCTTGCAAATTCATGTCTCTAAGACTCTCTCGAGCCTCGGTTTAACCGTTACCGGCAGTGATCACACGATTTACTCATGCGCAAAATGTGGCCCAATCCGAATTCAACGGATGGACCACAAAAGGCAGAGGACGCACGTCGAGTGCGTCTTGCGTGCAGCATTTGTGTCGTCAACGTGCGAAAAGAACCCTGTTTGAGGCGAACTCCGGAACGCGACGTTCCGAAAAGCCTAGCCTCACATAGGCTCCGATGGGGGGCGTACTACTGTTTTCACCCGTAGACGTCAAGTCTCTATCGCAAAATAGTGGCTTGAAGGCCCGCAACGGCAGGGCTTGGCGGGTGTCCGGGGTGAATCCCCCACGATGGGAACAAATTGGTTTGGGATTTGTTGGCGGAAGTCTTAAATAGTCGCGGGGGCAGTCGTCAACTCCCCTCCCCGCCGCATATGATTCGAAAGGCCGGGGAATCACGCAACGCCATCAAAAGAAGACCAGGCCATGATCTCCAGCCCCGACAACGACAATTCCCCAGACGAACCGATGGTCTTCATCATTATCGCCAAGGCCTACGAGGTCGAGGGTGGCGAAGGCATCGACCTGCATGTCATGCTGGCTGCACCGGACGACGACACGGCCGTGCGGCTCGCACTCAATGCCCTGTCGGAAGAGGGCTTCCTCGAAGCCGATCTCGACCAGATCGGCATGATCACCGGCGCCCCGAACGAGGAGCCGCATGCCTCCGCCTATCAGGGCGCATTGGAAGGCGAAGTGGCCATCATCCGCTTCAACTGATCTGTCGGCCGGTTCGGCCGGAAATGTTCAGGGCCGCCCGATGGCCGGGCGGCCCTTTTGCATGCGCGCTTGAAGCCCCGCTACTTGGCGATCACCTCGCCGCTCGGACGCGGCGTCGTGCCGGTTTCCGCGGGCAGGATCGGATAGGTGACTTCCGGAAACTTGCCGGTCAGCGCGCCGAGGAAGGCCACGATCAGATCGGCTTCGGCATCGTTGATGTCCTCGCCCAACTGCGACACGCCCATGATACCGACAGCCTGCTTCAGATCCCAGACCTTACCTGAGTGGAAATAGGGTGCGGTCATCGCCACGTTGCGCAGCGGAGCCGCGCGGAACACGTAGGAGTCGTCGGCCGTCGCGGTGACGGCGAAGCGTCCCTTGTCGTTTTCCGGCAGCACGTCGGCGCCGGGCTTTTCGATCAGGCCGAAGGGGAAATAGCCCTCACCGCCCAGATTGATGCCGGCATGGCAGGACGAGCATCCCTTGTCGATGAAGAGCGCCAGGCCCTTCTGCTGATCCGCCGTCATGGCGTTATCATCGCCGTTCAGGAAGGCGTCGAAGGGTGCCGGCGTGATCAGGGTCGCTTCGAAGGCCTCGATCGCCTTGGCGAAGTTGTCGAAGGTCACCGGATCTTCCTCGCCGGGGAAGGACGCCTTGAACCAGGTGACATAGTCCGGCATGGATTTCAGCGTGGCAACGACCTGATCGGGCGTGTTGGCCATTTCAACACCGGCCTGGACCGGGCCCTTGGCCTGTGCCGCCAGGTCGTCGGCCCGGCCGTCCCAGAACTGGGCGCTGTTGAAGACGGCGTTGAACACCGTCGGCGAGTTGCGCGGACCCTTCTGCCAGCCGTGGCCGATCGAGGTTTCGAGATTGTCGTCGCCACCGGTGCCGAGATTGTGGCAAGAATTGCACGAGAAAACGCCCGAAGCCGAAATCCTCGGATCGAAGAACAGCGCCTTTCCGAGCGCGATCTTGTCGGGGGTGATCGGGTTGTTGGTCACTGCCGGCGTGGTTGACGGCAGGGGCTTGAAAATTTCCAGGGCTGACGCCCGCAAATCTGCCGGGGCAGGATCGGCAGCAAATGCCGTCGTTGCCAGGACCAGGACTGCGGCCGAAGTAAATAAGCTTTTCATTATAGCCTCCGTTCGGTTGTGAACGAAGATCATTTTAGAATGATTATAATGTGCAGCCTTGTTCCAGATCAATGAATAGAGCCAGGGCTTGGAGGGTGCAAACAAAAAAGGCGCCCGGAAGCCCCGGGCGCCTGTCATTCGTCAAACTTGCGATGCGACATAATCGCCCGCAGGTCGGCGGCCCTTATTCGGCGGCCGGAGCCTCTTCGGCCGAGGCCAGATCCTGCAGCATCGGGGTGGCCAGATCGGCGCCCGTGCCCTTGCGGCGTTCCTCGAGGATGAGTTCGTCGCGCGAGGAAGCGATGCGGCGGATCTGCGTCATGGTGCCGCCGGTTCCAGCCGGGATCAGGCGGCCGACGATGACGTTCTCCTTGAGGCCCTGCAGGGTGTCGGTCTTGCCGGCGATGGCAGCTTCCGTGAGAACCTTAGTGGTCTCCTGGAAGGATGCGGCCGAGATGAACGACGGGGTCTGCAGCGAAGCCTTGGTGATGCCGAGAAGGACCGGTTCGCCGTAAGCCGGCTTCTTGCCTTCCTCGATCAGACGCTCGTTGTTGTCGTCCAGTTCGATCCGGTCGACATTGTCGCCGACGATGTACTGGCTGTCGCCAGCATCGGTGATCTCGACCTTCTGCAGCATCTGGCGAACAATCACCTCGATGTGCTTGTCGTTGATCACGACGCCCTGCAGGCGGTAGACTTCCTGGATCTCGTTGACCAGGTACGAGGCGAGTGCCTCGACGCCCTTGATCGCCAGGATGTCGTGCGGTGCCGGGTTACCGTCGAGGATGTAGTCACCCTTTTCGATATAGTCGCCGTCCTGAAGATGGAAGGGCTTGCCCTTCGGGATCAGGTATTCGACCGGCTCGACGCCGTCTTCCGCCGGCTCGATGATGACGCGACGCTTGTTCTTGTAGTCGCGGCCGAGGCGGATCGTACCATCGATCTCAGCGATGATGGCGTGGTCCTTCGGACGACGGGCCTCGAACAGTTCGGCAACACGCGGCAGACCGCCGGTGATGTCCTTGGTCTTGGCGCTTTCCAGCGGCGAACGCGCGAGAACGTCACCCTGGGAGACCTTCTGGCCCGGTTCGACCGAGAGAATCGCGTCGACCGAAAGCTGGAAGCGGGCTTCGCCACCACGCGACAGCTTCAGCACGTTTCCGGAGGCGTCCTTGATGACGATCGCCGGCTTGAGGTCCGAACCGCGCGGGGTCGAACGCCAGTCGATGACCTGACGCTTGGTGATGCCGGTCGACTCGTCGGTCGCCTCGAGCACCGAGAGACCGTCGATGACGTCCTCGAAATGCACGATGCCTTCGACTTCCGTCATCATAGGACGGGTATAGGGGTCCCACTCGGCCAGACGCTGGCCGCGCTTCACCTTGTCGCCATCATCGACGAAGACCTTCGAACCGTAGGCCACGCGCTGCGAGGAGCGCTCGACGCCACGCTCGTCGAGGAGGGTCACGGCCATGCTGCGGCCCATGGCAATGAGATTGCCTTCGGAATTGCGCAGCATGTTGCGGTTCTTGATCTGCACCGTACCTTCGTACGAGGCTTCCAGGAACGACTGGTCGACCACGGTCGCGGTACCGCCCAGGTGGAAGGTACGCATGGTGAGCTGGGTGCCCGGCTCGCCGATCGACTGTGCCGCGATGACGCCGACGGCTTCGCCCATGTTGACCGGCGTGCCGCGGGCCAGATCTCGGCCGTAGCAGATCGAGCAGACGCCCGTCTGGACTTCGCAGGTCAGAGCGGAGCGGATGCGGATCGACTGGATACCAGCCTTTTCAATCTCGACGACATCGGCCTCGAGGATCATGCGGCCGGCATCAACGATACGCTCGCCGGTGACCGGATGGTCGATGTTGTCGAGCGCCGTACGGCCCAGGACGCGCGCACCGATCGATGCCACGACCTGACCGGCATCGACGATCGCCGTCATGGTCAGGCCCTTGTCGGTGCCGCAATCCACGAGGTTGACGATGCAATCCTGTGCCACGTCGACCAGACGACGGGTCAGGTAGCCGGAGTTCGCGGTCTTCAAGGCCGTGTCTGCAAGACCCTTACGGGCACCGTGGGTCGAGTTAAAGTACTCGTTAACGGTCAGGCCTTCCTTGAAGTTCGAGATGATCGGCGTCTCGATGATTTCGCCCGACGGCTTGGCCATGAGGCCGCGCATGCCGCCCAGCTGGCGCATCTGGTTCGGAGAACCGCGGGCACCCGAGTGCGACATCATGTAGATGGCGTTCATCGGCTTCTGGCGACCCGTTTCCGGATCGAACTCGACGGCCTTAATGCGGGCCATCATGTCCTCGGCGACCTTTTCGGTTGCCTTGCCCCAGGCGTCGACGACCTTGTTGTACTTCTCACCCTGGGTGATCAGACCGTCATTGTACTGCTGTTCGTATTCCTTGACCAAGGACTCGGTGTCACCGACGATCTTCGCCTTGGTTTCCGGAATGACCATGTCGTCCTTGCCGAACGAAATGCCGGCGCGGCAGGCGTGGCTGAAGCCGAGCTGCATGATGCGGTCGCAGAAAATGACCGTGTCCTTCTGGCCGCAATGGCGGTAGACCGTGTCGATCATCTTGGAGATGTTCTTCTTGGTCATTTCCTGGTTGCAGATGTCGAACGGCACGTTGACGTTCTTCGGCAGAAGTTCGCCGATGATCATGCGACCCGGGGTCGTTTCATAGATCTTCGAAACCGGCTTGCCTTCGGCGTCAACCGTCTTGAAGCGGCCCTTCACCTTGGAGTGCAGGGTAACGACCTTGTTTTCCAGGGCATGCTGCAGTTCGCCCATGTCGGAGAAGGCCATGCCCTCGCCCGGCTCGTTCTGGTTCTGGATCGACAGGTAGTAGAGGCCGAGAACCATGTCCTGAGACGGAACGATGATCGGTGCGCCGTTGGCCGGGTGCAGGATGTTGTTGGTCGACATCATCAGCACGCGGGCTTCAAGCTGGGCTTCGAGCGACAGCGGAACGTGAACGGCCATCTGGTCGCCGTCGAAGTCGGCGTTGAAGGCCGTGCAGACGAGCGGGTGCAGCTGGATGGCCTTGCCTTCGACCAGGATCGGTTCGAAAGCCTGGATGCCCAGACGGTGCAGCGTCGGTGCACGGTTCAGGAGAACCGGATGCTCGCGGATGACCTCGTCGAGGATATCCCAGACTTCCGGCTTTTCCTTTTCGACCAGCTTCTTGGCCTGCTTGACGGTCGAGGAGTAACCCTTGGCGTCGAGGCGGGCATAGATGAACGGCTTGAACAGTTCGAGCGCCATCTTCTTCGGCAGGCCGCACTGGTGCAGCTTCAGTTCCGGGCCGGTCACGATGACCGAACGGCCGGAATAGTCGACGCGCTTGCCGAGTAGGTTCTGACGGAAGCGGCCCTGCTTGCCCTTGAGCATGTCGGACAGCGACTTCAGCGGACGCTTGTTGGCACCCGTGATGACGCGGCCGCGGCGGCCGTTGTCGAACAGCGCGTCCACAGATTCCTGCAGCATGCGCTTTTCGTTGCGGATGATAATGCCCGGCGCACGAAGCTCGATCAGGCGCTTCAGACGGTTGTTACGGTTGATGACGCGACGATAGAGATCGTTCAGGTCGGAGGTCGCGAAGCGGCCGCCGTCGAGCGGCACCAGCGGGCGCAGGTCCGGCGGGATGACCGGGACGACCTTCATGATCATCCATTCCGGACGGTTGCCGGATTCCATGAAGTTCTCGACGATCTTCAGGCGCTTCATCAGCTTCTTCTGCTTGAGATCCGAAGTGGTCTCAGCCAGTTCGGCACGCAGATCGCCAGCGATCTTCTCGAGGTTCATCGAGGCGAGCATCTCGTAGATCGCCTCGGCGCCGATCATCGCGGTGAACTGGTCTTCGCCATATTCATCCACGGCCAGCATATATTCTTCTTCCGAGAGGAGCTGGTGCTCCTTGAGGGCGGTGAGGCCCGGCTCGGTGACGATGTAGTTCTCAAAGTAGAGAACGCGCTCGACATCCTTCAGCGTCATGTCGAGCAGCGTCGAGATGCGCGAGGGAAGCGACTTCAGGAACCAGATATGGGCAACGGGCGCTGCGAGCTCGATATGGCCCATGCGCTCGCGGCGAACGCGCGACAGCGTGACTTCGACGCCGCACTTTTCGCAGATGATGCCCTTGTACTTCATGCGCTTGTACTTGCCGCACAGGCACTCGTAGTCCTTGATCGGCCCGAAGATGCGCGCGCAGAACAGACCGTCGCGTTCCGGCTTGAAGGTACGATAGTTGATCGTTTCCGGCTTCTTGATCTCGCCATACGACCACGAAAGAATCTTTTCCGGGCTGGCAATCGAAATCCGGATGGAATCGAAGTGCTGCGCCGGTACCGACGGGTTGAAAAGGTTCATGACCTCTTGGTTCATGCCTGTCTCCTTGATGGGGCAGAAGAGCCCTCAATGGGATCGCGGTGCCGGCAAATTCCCGGGATGCCGAACCGGACCCTTAAATGACAATAACCGCCAAATGCGGCGAAACTTCCCTGCCCCGGTCCGACCGGATCAAGGCGGGAATGGCGTGCGAGGAAGCCCCCGCACGCCCTTGTCAACTTGTTATTCCGCCGCGTCGGGCAGCTGGCCGGCTGCCGCCTCGTCGACCTTCGAGTTCTCGAGCTCGACGCTGAGACCCAGCGAGCGCATTTCCTTGACGAGAACGTTGAAGCTCTCCGGAATGCCCGCCTCGAAGGTGTCGTCGCCGCGGACGATCGCCTCGTAGACCTTGGTACGGCCAGCCACGTCATCCGACTTCACAGTCAGCATTTCCTGCAGGGTGTAGGCGGCGCCGTAGGCTTCGAGCGCCCAGACTTCCATTTCCCCGAAGCGCTGACCGCCGAACTGCGCCTTGCCGCCCAGCGGCTGCTGCGTGACGAGCGAGTACGGACCGATCGAACGGGCGTGGATCTTGTCATCGACCAAGTGGTTGAGCTTGATCATGTACATGTAGCCCACGGTGACCTTGCGGTCGAACTGCTCGCCGGTACGGCCGTCATAGAGAACCGACTGGCCCGACGGATCGAGACCGGCGCGGGTCAGCATGGCAGCGACGTCAGGCTCGTGCGCACCGTCGAAGACCGGCGTGGCGATCGATACGCCGCGCCTGGCTTCCTCGGCCAGACGAACCAGCGACTCGTCGTCGAAGCGCTTCACCTCGTCATGCGATTCACTCGCATAGATGTCGGTGAGTTCGGTACGCAGCTCGGTGATGTCGAGCGACTTGTGGTAAGCCTCCAGCATATCGCCGATCTTCTTGCCCATGCCGGCGCAAGCCCAGGCCAGATGGGTTTCGAGGATCTGGCCGACGTTCATGCGCGAAGGCACGCCGAGCGGGTTAAGGCAGATGTCGACGTGCGTTCCGTCTTCGAGGAACGGCATGTCTTCGACCGGAACGATGCGCGAGACAACGCCCTTGTTGCCGTGACGGCCGGCCATCTTGTCGCCCGGCTGGATCTTGCGCTTCACAGCGACGAAGACCTTGACCATCTTCATGACGCCCGGAGGCATTTCGTCGCCGCGCTGAACCTTTTCGACCTTGTCCATGAAGCGATGCTCGAGCAGCGACTTCGACTCGTCGTACTGGCCACGCAGGGCTTCGATCTCACCCTGGACCTTCTCGTCCTCGACGGCGAACATCCACCACTGCGAACGCGGATACTCAGAGATGACGCCGTTCGACAGCTCGACGCCCTTCTTGAAGCCCTTCGGGCCGGCGACCGCCATCTGGCCACGCAGCATGTCGAGCAGGCGGCCGTAGACGTTGCGGTCGAGGATCGCCTGTTCGTCGTCGCGGTCCTTGGCCAGGCGTTCGATTTCCTCGCGCTCGATCGCCATCGCACGTTCGTCCTTTTCAACGCCGTGGCGGTTGAAAACGCGAACCTCGACGATCGTGCCGAAGGTGCCCGGAGGCATGCGCATGGAAGTGTCGCGAACGTCCGAGGCCTTTTCGCCGAAGATGGCGCGCAGGAGCTTTTCTTCCGGCGTCATCGGGCTTTCGCCCTTCGGCGTGATCTTGCCGACCAGGATGTCGCCCGGCTGAACTTCAGCACCGATGTAGACGATACCGGCTTCGTCGAGATTCTTCAGCGCTTCTTCCGAGACGTTCGGAATGTCGCGGGTGATTTCTTCCGGACCAAGCTTGGTGTCGCGGGCCATCACTTCGAATTCCTCGATGTGGATGGAGGTGAACACGTCGTCAGCGACGATGCGTTCCGACATCAGGATCGAGTCTTCGTAGTTGTAGCCGTTCCACGGCATGAACGCGACGAGCGCGTTGCGGCCGAGGGCCAGGTCGCCGAGGTCGGTCGACGGACCGTCCGCGATGATGTCGCCCTTGTTCAGAACGTCGCCGACGGTGACCAGCGGACGCTGGTTGACGCAGGTGTTCTGGTTGGAACGCTGGAACTTCTGCAGGCGGTAGATGTCGACGCCGGACTTGCCGGCTTCGAGATCTTCGGTTGCACGGATAACGATACGGGTCGCGTCGACCTGGTCGACCACGCCGCTGCGACGAGCGGCAATGGCGGCGCCGGAGTCACGCGCGACGATCGGCTCCATGCCCGTGCCGACGAACGGCGCTTCGGCGCGCACCAGCGGCACGGCCTGACGCTGCATGTTCGAGCCCATGAGAGCGCGGTTGGCGTCGTCGTTTTCCAGGAACGGGATGAGCGCTGCTGCGACCGATACGAGCTGCTTCGGCGAAACGTCCATCAGGTTGATGGTGTCGCGCGGCGACAGCATGACTTCGCCGGCATGCCGGCAAACGACGAACTCTTCGACGAACTGGCCGTCGGGGGTGAGCTCGGAATTAGCCTGCGCGACGTAGTACTTCGCTTCTTCCATGGCCGACAGGTAGACGACATCCTTCGTCACCTTGCCGTCGATGATCTTGCGGTACGGGCTCTCGATGAAACCGTACTTGTTGACACGGGCAAAGGTGGCGAGCGAGTTGATCAGACCGATGTTCGGGCCTTCCGGCGTTTCGATCGGGCAAATACGGCCGTAATGGGTCGGGTGAACGTCGCGGACTTCGAAGCCGGCGCGCTCGCGGGTCAGACCACCCGGTCCAAGGGCCGAAAGACGGCGCTTGTGGGTGATTTCCGAGAGCGGGTTCACCTGGTCCATGAACTGCGACAGCTGCGAGGAGCCGAAGAATTCGCGAACGGCGGCGGCCGCCGGCTTGGCGTTGATCAGGTCCTGCGGCATGACGGTGTCGATCTCGATCGACGACATGCGTTCCTTGATGGCGCGCTCCATGCGCAGCAGGCCGAGACGGTACTGGTTCTCCATCAGTTCGCCGACGGAACGCACACGGCGGTTGCCGAGATTGTCGATGTCGTCGATCTCGCCCTTGCCGTCACGCAGTTCGACCAGCATCTTGACCACCGCCAGGATGTCTTCCTTGCGCAGGACGCGCACGGTGTCCGGGCAATCGAGGTCGAGACGCATGTTCATCTTGACGCGACCGACGGCCGACAAGTCGTAACGCTCGCTGTCGAAGAACAGCGAGTTGAACATGGCTTCGGCCGATTCCATGGTCGGCGGTTCGCCCGGGCGCATGACGCGGTAGATATCGAACAGAGCGTCCTGACGGTTCTCGTTCTTGTCGGCAGCCAGCGTGTTGCGGATGTAGGCGCCGACATTGATGTGGTCGATGCCCAGAACCGGGATTTCGCCAAAGCCGGATTCGAGGATCTGCGGCAGGGACTTCTCGTCGATCTCGTCGCCGGCTTCGAGATAGATCTCGCCGGTCGCCATGTTGACCATGTCTTCGGCGAGATAATTGCCGTAGAGGTCCTCGTCGCTCGCCCTCAGGGCCTTCAGGCCTTTGTCCTGCAGCTGACGCAGCAGGCGCGGGGTGAGCTTCTTGCCGCCTTCGACCACGACTTCGCCGGTGTCGGCGTCGATCATGTCGGAGATGGTCTTGGCACCCTTCAGCGTTTCCGGAACGAAAGGAATGCGCCAGCCCTTGCCGTCACGGACATAGGTCGACTTGGTGTAGAAGGTCGAGAGGATTTCTTCGCCGTCCATGCCGAGCGCCATCAGCAGCGAGGTCACGGGGATCTTGCGGCGACGGTCGATACGGGCGTGGACGATGTCCTTGGCGTCGAATTCGATGTCGAGCCAGGAGCCGCGATAGGGGATGACGCGGGCCGCAAACAGAAGCTTGCCCGACGAGTGGCTCTTGCCCTTGTCGTGGTCGAAGAAAACGCCCGGCGAACGGTGCATCTGCGAGACGATGACGCGCTCGGTGCCGTTGACGATGAAGGTACCGTTGTTGGTCATGAGCGGCATATCGCCCATGTAGACCGACTGTTCCTTGATGTCCTTGATCGAACGGGCGCCCGTATCCTCGTCGATATCGAACACGATGAGGCGCAGCGTCACCTTGAGCGGGGCTGCATAGGTCAGGTCGCGCTGGCGGCATTCGTCGACGTCGAACTTCGGCTGCTCGAATTCATAGGAGACGAATTCCAGCATCGAAGCACCGGAGAAGTCGGTGATCGGGAAGACGGACTTGAAAACGGCATTAAGCCCCTCGTCGGGACGGCCGCCAACCGGCTCGTCGACCATGAGGAACTGATCATAGGAAGCCTTCTGAACCTCGATGAGGTTCGGCATTTCCGCCACTTCTGGAATTTTTCCAAAAAACTTGCGTACGCGCCTGCGACCATTAAAGGAAAGGGTCTGAGCCATCGTCGCTCCTTGTCAATTTGCATCCGGGCCTGCAACAGACGGAAACCGCTGGCCAGTCGGTTCCGTCAATCAATGGATCGTTCAATCTCGTCCTGGTTCCGAAGCCGCCGGCCGGATTGCCGGGTGCCTCGATCAAGGACCATCCTCTTGAGAACCCATTACCCAAAAGCCGTTTGACGGGCTTTTGGGTAATTCGTTCCAGAAGAAAAGACGAATGGGAGACGGCGGATGCCGTCTCCCAAACGCCAATCCAGACTTACTTGACGTCAACCTTGGCGCCAGCGTCTTCGAGCTTCTTCTTGAGGTCAGCGGCTTCAGCCTTCGAAACAGCTTCCTTGACAGCCTTCGGAGCGCCTTCGACGAGGTCCTTGGCTTCCTTGAGGCCCAGGCCGGTGATGGCGCGGACTTCCTTGATGACGTTGATCTTGTTGGCGCCAGCGTCAACGAGGATAACGTCGAACTCGGTCTTTTCTTCTTCAGCCGGAGCTGCAGCAGCACCGCCGCCAGCAGCAGCGACAGCTACCGGAGCAGCGGCGGAAACGCCCCACTTTTCTTCGAGCATCTTGGAAAGCTCAGCAGCTTCCAGAACGGTCAGCGAGGAGAGGTCTTCAACGATCTTAGCGAGATCAGCCATTTTACTATTTCCTTAGTAGGTTCGGTTCGAAACGAACGATTAGGGTATGAACAGCGAAAAACCGCCTTACGCGGCTTCGTCCTTCTTGGCATAGGCTGCGAACACGCGGGCAAGCTGGCTTGCCGGTGCTGCAACAACCGTGGCGACGCGGGTTGCCGGGGCATTGAGAAGGCCCAGCAGCTTCGCGCGCAGCTCGTCGAGCGAAGGCAGGGTCGCAAGCGACTTGACTGCTTCGGCGTTGAGCTTGGTTGCCCCCATGGCACCACCGAGAACAACGAGCTTGTCGTTGGTCTTGGCGAAATCCATGACGACCTTCGGAGCCACAATCGGGTCTTCGCTGAATGCGATCAGCGTCTGACCCTTGAAGAGATCCGACATCTCTTCCGACTCCGTGCCCTGAAGAGCGATCTTGGCCAGGCGGTTCTTCGCGACTTTGACGGTACCGCCAGCTGCGCGCATCTTCGAACGGAAGTCGTTCATTTGCGCAACCGTGACACCAGCATAGTGGGCCACGACAACCGAACCGGAAGTCTTGAAGACTTCGTTCAGCTCCGTGACGAATTCGCGTTTTTCCGCTCTTTCCACTGTCTGTCTCCAGTTGATGGGACCGCAATCCTGCAGGCCCCACCGGGTTTGCCTTTTGCCTCAAGGGATCCAGGTTACCGAGATCCCAAGCGACGCTTGAGGATCCTGTCCCCTCGCGCCGAAGCTATGCTTCCGCGCCAAGGCGAATAAGGCTCGAACCGAACTTCAAGACGTCATCAGACGTTTAAATATCGGGTCTTACCCCGTCTCATGCAGGTGAATATTAAGGCCGCAAGGCCACCCGCAATCTCGGACAGGAATTCCGGGTTTCCCCGGAAATTCCCGGCCCCGAGGGGCCAGGAATTCGTTGTTCCCGAAGCCGAAGCTCCGGAGAAATTCTATCAGGCCGAAACGGTCGCCGGATCGATCTTGACGCCCGGGCCCATGGTCGAGGAGATGGCCACGCGCTTGACGTAGTTGCCCTTCGCGCCAGCCGGCTTCGCCTTGACGACGGCGTCGGCGAAAGCCTTGATGTTTTCTTCGAGCGCCTTGGCGTCGAAGGAGGCCTTGCCGATACCGGCATGGATGATACCAGCCTTCTCGACGCGGAACTCGACCGCACCACCCTTGGAAGCCTTGACGGCGCCAGCGACGTCCATGGTGACGGTGCCGACCTTCGGGTTCGGCATCATGCCACGCGGGCCGAGCACCTTACCGAGACGACCGACGAGCGGCATCATGTCCGGAGTGGCGATGCAACGATCGAAGTCGATCTTGCCACCCTGGACGATTTCGACGAGGTCTTCGGCGCCGACGATGTCTGCACCAGCAGCCTTGGCTTCATCAGCCTTGGCGCCACGTGCGAAGACGGCGACGCGAACGTCGCGGCCGGTGCCGTTCGGCAGGTTGACAACGCCGCGAACCATCTGGTCGGCGTGACGCGGATCGACGCCGAGGTTCATCGCGATTTCAACGGTTTCGTCGAACTTGGCGACGGCCCGTTCCTTGACCATTGCGATGGCGTCCGACAGAGCGACGAGCTTCGTCGGGTCAACGCCTTCGCGGATCTTCTGCATGCGCTTTGCGAGCTTAGCCATGATCAACCTACCACTTCCAGGCCCATGGAGCGGGCAGAGCCCTCGACCATTGCCATTGCGCCATCGACGTCGGCTGCGTTCAGGTCCTTCATCTTGCCTTCGGCGATCGCACGGACCTGAGCCTTGGTGATGGTTCCGACCTTCGCACCCTTGCCCGGCGTCTTCGAGCCGGAGGTGATCTTTGCTTCCTTCTTCAGCCAGTAGGTAACCGGCGGCTGCTTCATAGCGAAGGTGAAGGACTTGTCCTGGTAATAGGTGATGACGACCGGGATCGGCATACCCTTTTCCATTTCCTGCGTAGCGGCATTGAACGCCTTGCAGAATTCCATGATGTTAATGCCACGCTGACCAAGGGCCGGGCCGATCGGCGGGGACGGGTTCGCCGATCCTGCCTTGACCTGGAGCTTGAGCTGGCCTGCAACTTTCTTAGCCATATCTCTCTGCCTTTCGATGAGGACCGGTTGCCCGGCCCAGATGTGCCGGTTCAAACCGGCGGCTGCGGTTGCGTGGTGCGTTTGACGGGCCCGGCTTCAGACCCTCGCACTCCCACGCGCTTTTCGGAGTCTCAACGACCCCTGCCGATCAGACCTTTTCGACCTGACCGTATTCCAGCTCGACCGGGGTCGCGCGACCGAAGATCGAAACCTCGACCTTGAGACGCGAACGCTCCTCGTCGACATCCTGAACGACACCGTTGAACGAAGCGAACGGGCCGTCGGATACGCGAACCTGCTCGCCGATCTCGAAGGAGACGGAGGACTTGGGACGCTCGACGCCCTCCTGGACCTGGCCCAGGATGCGCTCGGCTTCGAAATCCGGGATCGGCACCGGCTTGTTGTCGGAACCGAGGAAACCAGTGACCTTCGGCGTGTTCTTGATCAGGTGATAGGCCTCGTCGGTCAGGTTCGCCCGCACCAGCACATAACCGGGGAAGAACTTGCGCTCGCTGTCGACCTTGCGGCCGCGACGGATTTCGACGACCTTCTCGGTCGGGACAAGGATCTTCTCGAAGAGGTGATCAAGCCCCTTCTGTCGAGCCTTGTGCTCGATGTCTTCCGCGACCTTCTTTTCAAAATTGGAATAAGCGTGGACGATATACCAACGTGCAGCCATGTTCGTCTCCGCCGATTAAATGCTGATGTTCAGCACGAGGCTGATCAGCCAGCCGATCAACTGATCGGCCGCAAAGAAAAACAGCGCGGCAAAGATGACCATGAACAGCACCATCGCCGTCGAGATCATTGTCTCGCGGCGCGACGGCCATGTGACCTTGGACGTCTCGGAGCGGACCTGCTGCAGAAACGCGAATGGATTAGTCTTGGATGCCATTTAATGCCCACGCATTTACGGCGCGTAAAGCCGACGATGTCAGCCCCACGCACCGCGTGTCTGTTTGAACCCTACATAAAGATCGATTCCTCTTTGCACAAGAGAGAATCCATCCGTCCGCAACTTTTGCCTTCATCAAGCCGACACACTCTCAAAGCGATCGTCGCAAATCTCTGCGCCGAATTGTCGGGCTTGGCAGGGGCAGCAGGGCTCGAACCTACGACCTGCGGTTTTGGAGACCGCCGCTCTACCAACTGAGCTATACCCCTAAGCCGTCTCTCGACAAGCCCTGGTCACCGACCGTCACTTGCGAGCTTGGCGCTGTTTAAGGTGGTCTGAAGAAAATGGCAAGTCTCTTTTTCAAGCTTTTTCAAAGAGCCCACAGCCGTCCCCGCTGGCATGGTTGACGCCGCAATGACGACAAGTTTCCCTCGACACAAGAGCGTCGCTGAGGCGCCGAAGACGCGTTCCGGCCACCTCGGACGCGGGTCCCTCCCCCGCTCAACGATTCTTCATGGACATTGCCAGAACGCCCTCGAACGAAAAAAGCCCCGCCGTTGCCGGCGGGGCTTTCTCGATCCCTTGCGGGAACGACTTACTCGATGATCGAGGCGACGATGCCGGCGCCGACGGTGCGGCCGCCTTCGCGGATGGCGAAGCGCAGCTTTTCTTCCATCGCGATCGGCACGATCAGTTCGACTTCAACCGTGACGTTGTCGCCCGGCATGACCATTTCCGTGCCTTCCGGCAGCGAGACGATGCCCGTCACGTCGGTGGTGCGGAAGTAGAACTGCGGACGGTAGTTGGTGAAGAACGGCGTATGACGGCCGCCTTCTTCCTTCGTCAGGATGTAGGCTTCGGCCATGAACTTCTTGTGCGGCTTGACCGAACCCGGCTTGCAGAGAATCTGGCCACGCTCGACGCCGTCACGGGCAACGCCGCGGATCAGAGCGCCGATGTTGTCGCCGGCCTGGCCCTGGTCGAGCAGCTTGCGGAACATTTCAACGCCGGTCACCGTCGTCTTGGTGGTCGGACGGATGCCGACGATCTCGACTTCTTCGCCAACCTTGACGATGCCACGCTCGACGCGGCCGGTGACAACCGTACCACGGCCCGAGATCGAGAACACGTCTTCGATCGGCATCAGGAAGGGCTGGTCGATCGGACGCTCAGGCGTCGGGATGTAGGCGTCAACTGCCGCCATCAGTTCGCGGATCGCGTCTTCGCCGATCTTCTTGTCAGAGTCTTCGAGAGCGGCCAGTGCCGAACCCTTGATGATCGGGATCTCGTCGCCGGGGAAGTCGTAGGACGACAGGAGTTCGCGCACTTCCAGCTCGACGAGTTCGAGAAGCTCCGCGTCATCGACCTGGTCGACCTTGTTGAGGAAGACGACGATTGCCGGAACGCCGACCTGACGGGCGAGCAGGATGTGCTCGCGGGTCTGCGGCATCGGGCCGTCGGCAGCCGAGCAAACCAGGATCGCGCCGTCCATCTGGGCAGCACCGGTGATCATGTTCTTGACGTAGTCGGCGTGGCCGGGGCAGTCGACGTGGGCGTAGTGGCGGTTCGCCGTCTCGTATTCCACGTGCGCCGTCGAAATGGTGATGCCGCGGGCCTTTTCTTCCGGTGCCGCGTCGATCTGGTCATAGGCCTTGAATTCACCGAAGTACTTGGTGATCGCTGCCGTCAGGGACGTCTTGCCATGGTCGACGTGGCCGATCGTACCGATGTTGACGTGCGGCTTATTGCGCTCAAACTTACTCTTTGCCATTTGAATGCTTCCTATGATCGAGAAAGATGTGGAGCCGGCGAACCGGTTTGGTCCCGCCGTTTAAGGCTTTCCCGAGGATTGCGCAAGACTTAAATGATTTGGCGCCGGATCGTCGGGACGAGGCCTACCCCCGCCCCGCCGACCGGCACCAGATCGAATCCGCGGCCGGCCGATCCGGCATCGGCGACCGGTCTGTTGCGAAGCGGACTCACGGCTCGATGGCGACCTTCAGCACGCCGTCGCGCTGGTTTGCGAAGAGGTCGTAGGCCGCCTCGATGTCGTCGAGCTTGTAGCGATGGGTGACCAGCGGCTTGAGGTCCACGCGGCCCGACGCGCAGACTTCCATCAGCCGGCGCATGCGCTCCTTGCCGCCGGGGCAAAGGGTCGTCACGATCTTGTTGTCGCCGAGACCGGCCGAGAAGGCACCGAGCGGTATCGTCAAATCGCTGGAATAGACGCCGAGGCTCGACAGCGTGCCGCCGGGGCGCAAGGATTCGAGCGCCGAGCGGAAGGTCCCCTGGGTGCCGAGCGCTTCGATCGCGACATCGACGCCGCGACCGTCGGTCAGCGCCATGATCTGCTCGACGGGATCGCCGGCCTTGAAGTCGATCACATGGTCGGCGCCGAGCTTCTTTGCGACCTCCATGCGCGAGGCCAGCGTGTCGACGCCGATGATCGTCGTCGCACCCATCAGTTTCGCACCTGCGACCGCGCAAAGGCCGATCGGCCCGAGCGCAAAGACGACGACCGTATCGCCGATCCGGACGCCACCGCTCTCCGCACCGGAAAAGCCGGTCGACATGATGTCGGGGCACATCAGCACCTGCTCGTCGCTCAAATGGTCGGGGATCGGGCTCAGATTGGCCATCGCATCCTTGACCAGAACGTATTCGGCCTGGCAGCCGTCGATCGTGTTGCCGAACTTCCAGCCACCCATCGCCTTGAAGCCATGCCTGGTGCCGGCGCCGTCCTGCGAGCCGCAGCCGCACAGGCAGGCATAGCTGTGACCAGACGGCGTGATCGCGCCGGCGATGACGCGCTGGCCTTCGGTGTAGCCCTCGACGGCGGAGCCCAGTTTCTCGATGACGCCCACCGGCTCGTGGCCGATCGTCAGCCCTTTTGCGACCGGATACTCGCCTTTCAGGATATGGACGTCGGTGCCGCAGATCGTCGTCGTCGTTATGCGGATCAGTGCATCGAGCGGGCCGACATCAGGAACGGGCTTCTCATCGAGAACGATGCGGCCTTTCTCGACAAAGATCGCGGCTTTCATTTTCTGCGCCATGATAGCTCCTCCTGGGATGATGATCCGTCGCAGGCTAGAGCATTTGTATGAAGGCGTGAATACGGATCCACGGGAAGGTCGTCACGCTTCCAGCGTCAAGGATCGGCGCAATTCAATAATGACTTCGGAGAAGATGGCCTGGAGCGGGTAGCGGGAATCGAACCCGCGTATTCAGCTTGGAAGGCTGCTGCTCTACCATTGAGCTATACCCGCGATGTTCGATCCGAGGACGAATGGTGGAGAGAGTTGGATTTGAACCAACGTAGGCGAAGCCAACGGATTTACAGTCCGTCCCCTTTAACCACTCGGGCATCTCTCCAGTCTATTCGTCCGGATCAAGCGACCAAGCTTTCAGTCGAGATCGCGTTGGCGTTAGCCCCGTGATCTGCGGCGGGTATATGACGGCCCTTCCCCCTCATGTCAACACGATGAATGTGGAAAAATCTGGAAAAAATTTCGCGCCGCGGAAAACAGGCCGGAGCCCGGCGGGTCTATCCCCGACGATTGCGGGCGGCTATAAGAGCGCATGGTAAAAGATACAAAGATCGACAAGACCGCCCGCGATACCCACTATGCGACGCTGCGCCGCCAGGTGCGCGATGCCAAGCGCGAACGGGGTGAGATACCCACCCCCGATCCCCGCAAGGATCGCCGCAAGGAGACCGACTGGACGCCGCCGCAATTGGCGCCCGACCAGGTGCGCCTCTACGGCCTGCACACCGTGCGCGCGGCGATCGACAATCCCGAGCGCAAGCTGATCAAGCTCTCCGTCACGCAGAATGCGCTCGTCAGGCTGGAAATCGGCCCCGTCGATTCGCTTGGCTTTCCCGTGGAGATCGTCACCCCGCAGGATCTCGACAAGCAGCTCGGGCCGGATGCGATCCACCAGGGCGTGATGCTGGAAACGCGCCCCCTCCCGATGCGCCGGCTGGAGGCGCTGAAGGACAGCCCGCTGCTTCTGGTCCTCGACCAGGTGACCGATCCGCACAATGTGGGCGCCATCATGCGCACCGCCGTCGCTTTCGGGGCCGGCGCGGTGATCACCACCATGCGCCACAGCCCGACCGAATCCGGCGTGCTGGCCAAATCGGCCTCGGGCGCGCTGGAAATGATTCCCTATATCCAGATCACCAACCTGTCCGACGCGCTCGGCGAGTTGCACAAGCTCGGTTTCTTCACCGTCGGACTTGATTCGGAAGGCCCGGCCCCGCTGGAACGCGCGCTCACCGGCGACAAGGTGGCGCTGGTTCTCGGCTCGGAGGGCAAGGGACTGAGGCAGAAGACGCGCGAGACGGTCAACGCGCTGGCGCGGCTCGACATGCCGGGTGAGATCAAGTCGCTCAACGTCTCCAACGCGGCGGCGATCGCGCTCTACGCCACCCGGCAGCATTTGCTGAAAAAGACGGCATGATCGTCGCCTTTACCGACCTCGACGGCAGGGCGCGAAGACACCGCGCCAATCTGCCGGCAGTTCGGGCTGTGAAAAACCCCGATAAACGTCTTGGTGATTGCGGAGCTTAGCCTCCAGTGTCAGCGATCCGTGTGCTTGCACGTATCTGTGCCCTTAGCGTCCGGGACAGCATCGCTGCCCGCCTAGAGGTCCGGCGAAGCCAGCCGTCAAATTAACATATTCCATTTTATATATATCAATCTTCTTATGTTTTGATCGATTGCATTACGAGGATGCAGGAAAGGCAATATCATGTTGAAGATCATCATCTGCGGAGTGAGTGCGGGCCTGTTGGCGATGACGCCGGCCATGGCATCGCACAACAATCCCTGGGCGACAGCCGAGGACACCGTCCTGGAGAAATACCACGACGAAAACCAGGCCAAGAGCGAGGGCACTCCAGGCGAAGACGAAATGTATGGCGGCAAGACCGGCGTCGCCTTCGGCAAAACCGGTGTCAGCGCGACCAAGGGCAAAGGCACGGCCACGACAGGTGGTGCAAGCAGTTCCAAGAACACGGGCGCCGGTCGCGGCAGCAAGAAATAAACTGCCGCCCCCGCAGATGGCGCACTTCCGTGAGGCACCGAGGTGCCATGCTAGCGAAATGATGTAAGTCCGGCGAACTCGGCGCCCTTCCCCAAGAGCGCCGAGTTCGCGCAATCTGCGGGCGCGCTATCCACGACATACGACTGATCGGCGCCATCGCCCGGCGCAGAGAGATCATTTCAACCGACCAAACCGAGCGTTTATAGGCCGATCCATCGACAACCCTTTCGGCACGGGGTTGTCACCCATGTCTAAGGTACACGATGTTACCTATGTCTTTCGCTATGGATAGTGGAAGATTGGTGCCCCCGGCAGGATTCGAACCCGCGACCCCCTGATTACAAATCAGGTGCTCTACCAACTGAGCTACAAGGGCAGTGGTGCCGTCATTAAGGGCAAATCGAATTGCGGTAAAGCAAAATTTCGTGCGGCAGACAGGAACCGCGCTTTGCCGCGCGGGCGGCGGGAGAACCGTTTGCGGCGGTGAATGGCTTGTGGTTACAGGGCTTTGTCATGTACCACTGGCGCCGATAACAAAGGGCTGCCCATGTCGCGTTCGTTCCGGTCGCTTTCCTTCATCGCCTCCAATTCCGACGAGGCCCAGGCCTCGCGGGCGGAGCTTGCCGCGCGCTACGGAAGTGTCGAACCGGCCGAGGCGGACGTCATCGTCGCGCTCGGCGGTGACGGCTTCATGCTGCAGACGCTGCACGACACCATGAACTCCGGCAAGCTGGTCTACGGCATGAACCGTGGATCGGTCGGTTTCCTGATGAACGACTATTCCACCGAGAGCCTGCGCGAACGGATTGCCGCGGCGGTGGAGAACGATTTTCACCCGCTGAAGATGACGACCACCAATGCCGACGGCACGCAGTCGGTGGCGCTCGCCATCAACGAGGTTTCGCTGCTCAGGCAATCCTACCAGGCCGCGAAGCTGCGCGTCGTCATCGACGGCAAGGTGAGGCTGGACGAATTGATCTGCGACGGCCTGATGGTCGCCACGCCGGTCGGCTCGACGGCCTACAATCTCTCCGCCCACGGGCCGATCCTGCCACTGGAGGCGCCGCTTCTGGCCCTGACGCCGGTCAGTCCGTTTCGTCCGCGGCGGTGGCGCGGCGCCCTGCTGCCGAACAAGGTGAGCGTCGAGATCATCGTGCTGGAACCGGAAAAACGTCCGGTCAACGCGGTCGCCGACCATACCGAGGTCAAGTCCGTGATCAGGGTGCAGATCGCCCAGTCCGAGGATACGACCGCGCGCATCCTCTCCGATCCCGATCGCTCCTGGTCGGATCGCATCCTTGCCGAACAGTTTTCCGACTGAGGGAGATCGACGCATGGCCCCTACCCTACTTCTCCGCGCCGGCTTTCTGGGCCTGATGCTGGCTGGCGGCCCGGCCCTTGCCGAGGACATCGACCAGTTGCCGGTGACGGCGACCTTCGTCATCAGTGGCGGTTCCTGGGAGGGCGATGCCGAGACCTCTTTGTCCGCCCCGCCGGCTTCACCGACGCCGGCACCGGCGCCCGCCGGCGCAACCGCCCCGGCTCCGGCCGAGGACGCTGTTTCGCCGACGCCGCGCCGCGGCTATTACAAGCTGATCGCAATCCGCCAGCCGGATCGTACCGCCAAGGTCTATCTTCAGCAGATCCTTTCGAGAGATGCCGGCCCTGAAGTTCTGGAAAGCGTCGAGCTCGAGGAGTTTACCGCGATCCGTCCCTATGTCACCGACATCCGGCCGGAGGATTCGACCGGTATCAGCCGCCAGCCGGGTTTTTTCGCCACCGTCTATCTGAAGACCGATCCGGCAGCGGTGGAGCCGGAGGGCTGGACTGTGCTGATCGACGAGTTCGGCGAGATCCGCGTCGAGCGGGCGACGAACTGAAGCTCAGCGCCATCAGGCGAACCTTGCCGAACGCGAAACGGCGGAACCTCCGTCCCGCCGTCAATGTCCGCGATGGCCTCGGAGCCGATCAATCGATGTCGGAGACCGAATCGGCGCTGCCGCTGATGCGATGCGCGAGGGCCGCCTCCATGAACTCGTTCAGGCCGCCGTTGAGCACCGCGTCGGGATCGGTGCTTTCGACACCGGTGCGAAGGTCCTTGACCAACTGGTAGGGCTGCAGCACATAGGAGCGGATCTGGTGTCCCCAGCCGATGTCGGTCTTGGAGGCGGCTTCGGCATTGGCCGCCGCCTCGCGCTTCATCAGTTCCGCCTCGTACATGCGGGCCCGCAGCATTTCCCAGGCCTTGGCCTTGTTCTTGTGCTGCGACCGCTCCTGCTGGCAGGCGACCACGATGCCGGTCGGGATATGCGTGATCCGCACGGCCGAGTCGGTCGTGTTGACGTGCTGGCCACCGGCGCCCGACGAACGATAGGTGTCGATGCGGCAGTCGCTCTCGTTGATCTCGATGTTGATCGAGTCGTCGACGACGGGATAGACCCAGACCGACGAGAACGAGGTATGGCGCCGCGCATTGCTGTCATAGGGCGAAATGCGCACGAGGCGATGCACGCCCGATTCGGTCTTCAGCCAGCCATAGGCATTGTGGCCCTTGACGTGGATGGTCGCGGACTTGATGCCGGCTTCTTCGCCGTCGTGGACTTCCATGACCTCGACCTTGAAGCCCTGCTTCTCGGCCCAGCGGATATACATGCGCAGCAGCATGTTGGCCCAGTCCTGGGACTCGGTACCGCCGGCGCCGGAATGGACTTCGAGATAGGTGTCGTTGCCGTCGGCCTCGCCGGACAGCATGGCCTCGACCTGAAGCTTGCCGGATTCCGCCTTTAGCGCCTTCAGCGCGTCCTCGGCTTCCTTTACGACCTGCTCGTCGCCCTCTTCCTCGCCCATCTCGATCAGCTCGATGTTGTCGGTCAACTGCTGTTCGAGACGCTTGACGCCATTGATGCTGTCATCCAGCTGCTGGCGCTCGCGCATCAGCTTCTGGGCCTCGGCGGCATCGTTCCAGAGGTTCGGATCCTCTGCCTTGTTGTTCAACCAGTCCAGTCGCCTTACCGCCTGATCCCAGTCAAAGATGCCTCCTCAGCAGGCTTATGGCCTGCTTGATTTCGTCGACTACATTCTCGATTTCATTGCGCATCGCGGTTGATCTTCACCTCGGTGTAAAAACTGGATCGTCAATTAGTTGCGGCCGCCCCCGATGTAAAGGGGCGGCCGCACGCAGGATGATGACGCTGGACTTCAGAACAGGCCGCCGGCGCCCGATGTGACGGCCTGGTTGGCCTGCGGCGATTCCCTGAGGATTTCCTCGGGCGCCACATATTCCTCCATGCCGATGACCGAGAAGGTGTCGGCCGGGCCGGTGCCGGGCTTGAAGGCTTCGATGATGGTGTCGGGCTCGCCGTCATAGGCCTGCATGCCCGTCTTGCGATTGACGGGTATGAGCTGCATGCCTTCCGGCAGGCGGAACTTGCCCGGCGGGGTCCCGGCCACGGCAGCCTGCATGAACTCGTTGAAGATCGGTGCCGACATGGAGCCGCCGGTCGAGCCCCGGCCAAGCGGCGCGGGATTGTCGAAACCGATGTAGAGGCCGGCGACCAGGTCGGGCGTGTAGCCGACGAACCAGGCATCCTTTTCGTCATTGGTCGTGCCGGTCTTGCCGGCGACCGGACGATCGAGCTTGATCTTGCCGGCCGCAGTGCCGCGCGAGACGACGCCTTCCATCATCGAGGTGATCTGGTAGGCGGTCATCGGGTCGAGCACCTGCTCGCGATTGTCGACCACGGTCGGCTCTTCCTGGCCTTCCCAGCCATTGGCGTTGCAGCCTTCGCAGACGCGTTCCTCATGGCGGAAGATGGTCTTGCCGTAGCGGTCCTGGATACGGTCGATGAGGGTCGGCTTGATCTGCTTGCCGCCGTTGGCCAGCACCGCATAGGCGGAGACCATGCGCAGCACCGTGGTCTCGCCCGAGCCGAGCGACATCGACAGCAAGGGCATCATCTTGTCATAGATCCCGAAGCGCTCGGCATATTCGGCCACCAGGTTCATGCCCATGTCGTTGGCGAGGCGAACCGTCATCAGGTTGCGCGACTTCTCGATGCCGAGACGCAAGGTCGACGGGCCGGCCGAGCCGCCGCCGTAGTTCTGCGGACGCCAGACCTGGCCACCCGAGACGAATTCGATCGGCGCGTCCATGATGACCGAGGCGGGGGTGTAGCCATTGTCGAGCGCCGCCGCGTAGACGAACGGCTTGAAGGACGAACCGGGCTGGCGCATGGCCTGGGTGGCACGGTTGAATTCCGACTGGGCATAGGAAAAGCCGCCGACCATGGCGAGGACGCGGCCCGTATGCGGGTCCATGGCGACCAGGCCACCCTGCACCTTCGGCGGCTGACGCAATCTGTAACCGCCCTCGGCATCCGCCAGCGGCTCGACGAAGACAACATCGCCCGGCGCCAGCACGCCTTCCGGCGACTTCGCGGTCTTGCGGTCACCAGTGGCAGAGCGATAGGCCCATTCCATGTCGTCGGCCATGATCCGGCCGGTCTGGCGATCCGACACGACCTTGCCGCCGGCTTCCTTGGCGGGCTGAAGGCCAATGTCGACGCGTGACGCGGAGACGGCGAGCACGACGGCGAGCTTCCATTCCGGGACGTCGCTCAGCGCATTGACCTTGGCAAGTTCGGCACCCCAGTCCCCCGAGGCGGAGATCTTTGCCACAGGACCACGGAAACCGCGGCGCTGGTCGTAGGTTAGCAGTCCGTCCTGCAGGGCCTTGCGGGCGAAGATCTGCATCTGCGGATCGAGGGACGTGCGCACCGACAGGCCACCTTCGTAGAGCGACTTGTCACCGTACTTCTCGATGATCTGGCGGCGAACCTCCTCGGCGAAATAGTCCGAGGCAAAGAGATAGGAACCGGTCCGGCGGCCGGTCACCCCGAGCGGCTGCTTCTTGGCCTCATCGCCGTCGGCCTTGGCAACGAAACCATTCTCCACCATCCGGTCGATGACCCAGTTGCGACGTTCGATCGCCGCCTCGGTGTGACGGAAAGGATGGTAGTTCGACGGCCCCTTCGGCAGGGCGGCAAGATAGGCGGTCTCGGCGATGGTGAGTTCGGTCACCGACTTGTCGAAATAGGTGAGTGCCGCCCCGGCGATGCCATAGGCATTCATTCCGAAGAAGATCTCGTTGAGGTAGAGTTCGAGGATCTTGTCCTTCGAATAGGTCTGCTCGATGCGGAAGGACAGGATCGCTTCCTTGACCTTGCGGTCGATCGTCTGGTCGGAGGACAGAAGGAAGTTCTTCGCCACCTGCTGGGTGATGGTCGACGCGCCGACGGGACGGCGGCCGGAGCCGAGGTTCTGGACGTTGACCAGGATGGCGCGACCAAGACCATAGATGTCGACGCCGGGGTGGTTGTAGAAATTCTTGTCTTCCGCCGACAGGAATGCGGCCTTCACCCGGTCGGGGATGGCCTGGATCGGCAGGAAGAGACGACGTTCGCGGGCATATTCCGCCATCAGCGCGCCATTGCCGGCGTGAATGCGCGTCGTGACCGGCGGCGCATAGCTCGACAGAACCGCATAGTCCGGCAAGTCCTTCGAGACCCCGTTCAGGTACACGGCGACGACGCCGGCGACGCCGAGGGCGAGGACGGACGCGAGTCCGAAGAGATAACCAATCAGTCTGATCATATTCGAGCTACCGGCAATGCTTTCGGTTCAGCGCGCAATGGGCGAACATCGCACATAGCGTGGCGTTTTGCACGTCATGCCCTGCTTGGCAAGACGCAAGCGACCCAGTTCGGAGTAACGGCCCGATTGTGAGGAAAATAGGGCCATCCCTCGCTTATGCACCGCCCATCGGCCCTGCTGCCGTCGGCATCAGCCACCGTTGGCGACGACCGGAAGACGGTAGCGCCTGATGGCCGCCGCCAGCAAATCGGCGATCTTCACCCGCCAGGCGGGATCGAGCAGGAGCTTCTCGTCCTCCTTGTTGGACAGGAAGCCCAGTTCCAGCAGGATCGACGGGACATCATGGGCCTGCAGCACGCGGAAGCCGGCATAGCGATGCGGATTGTTGATCAGCGCCACCTGCCCTTCGAACGACCTGACAACGGAATCCGCCATGGAAATCGAAAAGGCCTGGGTCTCGCGCCGCGTCAGATCGAGAAGGATGTCGGACACTTCGGCCGGCTCGCCGGTATCGCTGACGCCGCCCACCGCGTCGGAGAGGTTCTCGCGCTCGGCGAGATCGGCGGCCATGCGGTCGGATGCCTTGTCCGATATGGTATAGACGGTGGCGCCGCGGATGTTGCTCTGGCGAAGCGTGTCGGCATGGAAGGAAATGAGGAGATTTGCCCCGCGCTGCCGGGCGATGGTCACGCGCTCCGACAGCGACAGGAACTCGTCTCCCTCGCGCACCAGAAAGGCCTCGATGCCCGGCTCGCCCTTCAGCCGATCGAAAAGGGCCTTGGCGAAGGCGAGCGTGATTTCCTTCTCCTGCGTCTTGGTCGCCGCCCCCGTCGCGCCGGCGTCAATGCCGCCATGCCCCGCGTCGATGGCGATGACAAAGGCACCCGGCGCGGCGGGCTCGCTCTGCCCGACCCGATCGCCGCGCTGCGCTGTGGCGGTCGCGTCTACGCTCGCCGTCATCCAGCTCTGGTCGTTGACCAGTTTTTCGAAATCCTGTTGCGACACCATTTCGGCGTCGAGCACGAGGCGATAGCCCGTGCCGCTTTCATTGGCCATCACCTCGCTCGCGACGAGCCGGGCGGGCCGATCGGCGGTCAGCACCAGACGGGCGGAATCCGCGTCCATCGAGCCGTAGCGGATGTCGCGGAACAGGCCCCGCGCCTCGAGGTCTGCCTCGGGGAAAGTGAAGACGGTCGACGGCAGGTCGACGACGATCCGGTCGGGCCTGGCAATGTAGCGCACGGCAATTTCCGGCTTCCGGTCGAATTCGAGCACGATTCGGGTACGGGCCCGGTCGCCGACGATGCGCGCCGCATAAACCGCCAACGGATCGGCGGGCTCCGCCTGCGCGGCAAAGGTCACGCTCCCGGCTGCCCCGGCGCCCGCAACCACCAGCAGCATGAGGACAGCGATTCGCGAGAACAACCGCCCAGGGTGCGCGCACCGCCCCCGACAGGACCGGCCCCGCAGCAAATCGCCTCCCCACCCCGGATCGTCGACGATCGCCCCATTGCCGCCGCCAGCGTGCCGATCATGCATGAAATCAATCCAATCTTTCTGGAAACGGCCGGATTTCCCGCAGCTGGCCTGCGCTTCAGCGACACGACCGCGCCTTTCGTCCGAGAATCGGCACTCCACCTCAAACCACGCTAATCAATCGATATTATGGCATAATTTCGTTTCCCCTTGCTATTGTCACGGAGAAAACATACAAGGCAGATGAGGGTTAAAAGTGCCAACGGGATAGAATGACCGCCACGGCTGCCAACCTCTTCAAGGACTTGGCGCCTAAGCTTGTCGGATCTTCATCCGCCGTCTCCGCTTTTTTTCCTGAAACTGGTTTAACACGCCGGCCCGGCCGGCACATGCAACTGGTGGTTTTCCACCGCATGCTCTGAAGAGCACTCATCGGGCCCCATGGGGCCTATGTCATTGTCGTTTTCGTTCGGTCTTTGATGTCATTGCAGTTGATCTTGAACACTTTTGGCGGATCGGGCTTTTCAAGCACCCCGGCAGCTGTTCAATTGCTGCTAGCGCACCCCGTCGGGCGGGAACATTTATATCCGGCGCCAAGCCCCCAAGGCATCACCCGCACCAGAGTACAGCGAGCGAGTGACCCCCTTCCCGGCGGCGCCGAGGAGCACAGCTTAAATGGCAGACAGAATGTTGATCGACGCGTCTCACGAAGAAGAGACGCGGGTTGTCGTCGTACGCGGTAACCGCATCGAAGAATTCGATTTCGAGTCCCAGCACAAGAAGCAGATACGGGGCAATATCTATCTGGCGAAGGTGACACGCGTCGAACCTTCGCTACAGGCGGCCTTCGTCGACTATGGCGGCAATCGCCACGGTTTCCTGGCCTTCGCCGAAATCCACCCCGACTACTACCAGATCCCCTATGCCGACCGGCAGGCGTTGTTGAACGCCGAAGCCGAAGAACACCGGCGCGAAGACGAATCGGACGGCGACGAGGCGCCCGCCTCGGATCTGGCCTCACAAGAACAGCCCGACGTCGGCATCGTGCCGGTCGAAACCGTTGAACCGGAAGCTGAAGCTGAAGTTTCGGCCGAAGTTGTGGCCGACGAGGCAGCCGCCGCCGAAGAGGCCCCCAAGGCCAAGCCGAAGCGCACCCGCAAGCCGCGCGCCAAAAAAACCACCGAGACCGAGGAACAGGTCTCCGAGGCCGCCGAGGCCATCGAGGACGACGGCAAGGGCGACATGGCCGCCCTGTTCGAGACCGACGACGAGATCTCCGAAGATGCCGGCGGACGCCGCGGCCGCGACGACGATTTCGACGACGACGATGACGACCACATCGAGGAGAAGGAAGAAATCGAATCCGTCGGCGCCGAAGACGCCATGGAAGAGGTTCCGGACCGGATCGTGCGCAAGCCGCGCAAGCAGTACCGCATCCAGGAAGTGATCAAGCGGCGCCAGATCCTGCTGGTGCAGGTCGCCAAGGAAGAGCGCGGTAACAAGGGCGCGGCGCTGACCACCTACCTGTCGCTCGCCGGCCGCTATTCGGTGCTGATGCCGAACACGGCGCGTGGCGGCGGCATTTCCCGCAAGATCACCCAGCCGACCGACCGCAAGCGGCTGAAGGAAATCGCCCGCGGTCTCGAAGTGCCGCAGGGCATGGGCGTGATCCTGCGCACCGCCGGCGCCAACCGCACCAAGGTTGAGATCAAGCGCGACTTCGAATACCTCATGCGCCTGTGGGAAAACGTGCGGACGCTCACGCTCAGCTCGACTGCGCCCTGCCTGGTCTATGAGGAAGGCTCGCTGATCAAGCGCTCGATCCGCGACCTCTACAACAAGGACATTTCCGAGATCGTCGTCGCCGGCGAGGAAGGCTATCGCGAAGCGAAAGACTTCATGAAGATGCTGATGCCGAGCCACGCCAAGGTGGTTCAGCCCTATCGCGACCTGCACCCGATCTTCTCGCGCTCCGGCATCGAAGGCCAGCTCGACAAGATGCTGCAGCCGCAGGTGACGCTGAAATCCGGCGGCTACATCATCATCAACCAGACCGAAGCGCTGGTGGCGATCGACGTCAACTCCGGCCGCTCGACCCGCGAATACTCGATCGAGGACACCGCGCTCCAGACCAATCTCGAAGCGGCGGAAGAAGTGGCCCGCCAGCTGCGCCTGCGCGACCTTGCCGGCCTGATCGTCATCGACTTCATCGACATGGAAGAAAAGCGCAACAACCGCGCCGTCGAGAAGAAGCTGAAGGACTGCCTGAAGAACGATCGCGCCCGCATCCAGGTCGGCCGGATCTCGCATTTCGGCCTCCTGGAAATGTCGCGCCAGCGCATTCGCGCCTCCGTCCTGGAATCGACGACCCAGCTCTGCCCGCATTGCGGCGGAACGGGCCTCATCCGCTCGCAGTCGTCGGTCGCCCTGCATGTCCTGCGCGGCATCGAAGAATATCTGCTGAAGAACACGACGCACGACATCACGGTTCGCACCACGCCGGAGACGGCGCTCTATATCTTGAACCAGAAGCGCGGCACGATTGTCGATTACGAGCACCGCTTCGGCGTCGCGATCACCATCGACAGCGACGACTCGGTCGGCGCCCAGCACTTCGGTATCGATCGTGGCGAGGCGGTTGCCAATCCGGTGAAGATCGAGAGCCTCATGCAGCTTCTGCCGGCGATCGAGGAGGACGACTACGTCCCCGAACCGGAGGAAGAGGACGAAGAGGAAGAGATCATCGCAGCCGCACCGGCCGCGCAGCCCGCGGCTTCGGCCAATAGCGACGAGCAGAACCGCAAGCGCAAGCGCCGCCGCCGCCGCCGGGGCAAGAACGGCCAGCCCGGCAACGGCGCTCAGGCCGGCGCCGAGGGCGAGATGGAGGGCGACGAAGACGACGGTGAAGAGGGCGACGAAGACGGCGCCGTCGAGACCGCCGGCGAGGCCCGCGAGCAGGACGAAACCGTCGGCGAAGACGGCCAGAAGCGCAAGCGCCGCCGCCGCGGCAAGCGCGGCGGTCGCCGTAGCCGTCCGGGCGAAGAGGGTCTGGAAAACGGCGCCGAAGGATCGGCCGAAGGTGACGATGGCGAAAGCAACGATAGCGATACCGAAGCCGCGCTGATCGAGGAGATCGCCGAACAGGCCGTCGCCGAAGAGCCGGCAGCCATGACGGCGATCGAATCCGCCGAGGAGGTGGTCCAGCCGAAGCCGCGCCGCAGCCGCAAGGCCAAGGTCGTCGCTTCTCCCGTCGAGGAGCCCGTGATTGCAGCCGAGCCGGTCGCCGTGGCAGAAGCCGAGGTCGAGGCGCCCGTTGCCGTGGAGCCCGTTGCGGAAGACGCGGCGGCACCTGCCGAGGCCGAAGCGGTGGTGGAAGCCCCCGAGGAGGCGAAGCCCGCCCGCGCCAATCGCCAATCCAACGTCACCTCCTCCGAACCGGTGGTGACCTCGGTCAAGGCCACGACGGACGGCGACGATGAACCGACCAAGCCGAAAAAGGGCGGCTGGTGGCAGAAGCGCGGCTTCTTCTGAGAAGCGCATCGCCATCGCTGAAATCAAAAGGGCCGCGTTCGACGCGGCCCTCTTCGTTTGCGGTCATCGTTCAGAGAGTGATTCAAGCGCTTCGCGATCCGATTCCGCCTGCGCGCATAACCATCTGATCAGATTGCAATTTCGGGAAGCCAGGCAGCCATCCTGTCGGTCGCTTCGACCATCTCGGCATAGGTCCCGGCATAGGAAATGCGCAGCGCGCCATGGCCGTCGAGCGGATCGAAATCCATTCCGGGCGTCGCCGCCACGTCGATCTCGGCAAGCATCCGCCGGGCAAATGCCATGCTGTCATTGGTATAGCGGGTGACATCCACATAGGCGTAGAACGCGCCGTCCATCGGCGAGAGAAGCGGCAGGTCCAGTTCCGGCAGGCGCGCCATCAGGAAGTCACGGTTCCTCCGGCAGCTCGCCTTGTAGTGCTCCAGTTCCTGTTCGGCGCCGAGTGCGGCGATCGCTGCGATCTGCGACAGTTCGGGTGCGGAAATGTAGAGGCTCTGCGCAAGACATTCGAGCGGCCTGACGATATGGTCGGGCACCACCATCCAGCCGATACGCCAGCCGGTCATGCAATAATACTTGGAGAAGGAATTGATGACGATCGCCTCATCGCCGATTTCCAGCGCGGTCGCCTCCTCGCCGGCATAGGTCAAGCCATGATAGATCTCGTCGGAGATCAGCGTGATCCCCTGCCCCTGGCAATAGTCATAGACCGCCTTCAACTGGGCGCGGCCCGTCACCGTGCCGGTCGGGTTGGCGGGGCTCGCCAGCAGAACGCCCTTCAGGCGCACGCCTTCCCTCGCCTGGGCGGCTTCGAGGCTTTCCGGCGTGAGCGTGAAGTGTGTCTCGGCATTGACGGGCACTTCAATCACCTTGAGACCCAGCGCCGAGAGGATGGCGCGATAGGCCGGATAGCCGGGCCTGGCTATCGCCACGGCGTCGCCGGCGTCGAACAGGGCCAGGAAGGCCAGATTGAAGCCGGCCGAGGAACCGGTGGTGACCACGACGCGGGCCGGATCCACGGCCACACCGTGGCGCCGGCGATAATAGTCGGCGAGCTTGGCCCGAAGCTCGGCAAGACCAAGCGCGTCGGTATACCCGATCCGGCCGTGACCGAGCGCTTCGCGCGCCGCGGCAAGTGCCGCCTGCGGCGCCGGGTGGCCGGGTTGGCCGACAGCCATCGAGATCACCGGTCTCCCGGCATTGCGCCGTCTGGTCGCCTCCGCCAGAAGATCCATGGCATGAAAGGGTTCGACTGCGCTGCGTCTTGAAAGGGAAACCACGAACAACTTACTCCGGTCGATGAGGGCGCCCGACAATTGCCGTATTATTCAAGTCTTCACAATGGCGAGAGCGTTCCGCTGCGGCCATTTTTCCAATTCCACTTGCCGTTCGCTGCCGATACGCTACAGCAAATCAACGGTTTCGGATGGACCCCGTCATCCGCACGACATCCGCCATGGCGGACAATATGCAAGAGGAAAGACATGGCCTTGAATTTCAGGAAGCTTGCCGCGACCGCCCTCGTGCTCCTGCCGGTGGCCCTGCCCACCGCGGCCGGCGCGCTGGACGATGCGCAGAAGAAGGAGTTCGGCGCGTTCATCAAGGAATACCTGATCGCCAATCCGGAGATCATGCTCGATGTCCAGGATGCGCTCGAGAAGAAGCAGCAGGATGCACGCCTGCAGCAGGCTTCGGCGGCGGTGAAGGACAATCAGGAGGCACTCTTTGCCTCGAAGCATGACATCGCGCTCGGCAACCCCAATGGCGACGTAACCATCGTCGAGTTCTTCGACTATAATTGCGGCTATTGCAAGCGCGCCCTGTCCGACATGGACGAGATCATCGCCAAGGACAAGAATGTTCGCTTCGTGCTCAAGGAGTTCCCGATCCTCGGCCCCGAGTCGGAGGCCGCCCACAAGGTGTCGGACGCCTTCCGCAAGATCGCCCCTGAGAAATACGGCGACTTCCACCGCGCCCTGATGACCGCCGAAGGCCGCCACGGCGAGGAGAGCGCGATCGAGGTTGCGACATCGCTTGGCGTCAGCGAAGAACAGATCCGCAAGATGATGACCGAAAACCCCAATGACGCTTCGGTCAAGGAAGCCTATCAACTGGCCACCAGCCTCGGCATCACCGGGACGCCATCCTATATCGTCGGCAATGAGGCAATGTTCGGAGCGATCGGCTCCGAGGCGATCGAGCAGAAACTGGCGAACGTCCGCAAGTGCGGCGAGGCGACCTGCTGAGCATCCGGCACGCCGCGCTTAACCTTCCCGCCATTTTCCGGGGAACGATCAATGCCCGAGGCCGCAAGGGGCTTTCCCTTGCGGCCTCGCCGGTCTATAGGAGGCGGTTGAAAGTCGACGGAACCGCAGATGAGCAACACAATTTTCGTCCTGAACGGCCCTAATCTCAACATGCTGGGAAAGCGTGAACCGGGGATATACGGCGGCAAGACACTTGCGGACATCGAAGCCGAGTGCAAGGCCGCCGGGGCGGATCTGGGGCTCTCGGTGGATTTCCGCCAATCCAATCACGAAGGCTTGCTGGTCGACTGGCTGCATGAAGCGAGCGACAAGGCGGCCGGCGTGGCGATCAATGCCGGTGCCTACACGCATACCTCCGTCGCGCTGCACGATGCGATCCGCGCCATCGGCATCCCGGTTGTCGAGGTGCATATTTCCAACATTCATGCGCGGGAGCAATTCCGCCATAAATCGATGATAGCGCCCGCGACCAAAGGCATGATCTGCGGCTTCGGCCCGCAAAGCTACATCCTGGCGCTCCATGCGCTGAAGACCCTCACGCAATAACAAGAATACAGGACCCCTTTCCATGGCTGACAAGAAATCGGGAATCGATCAGGCGCTGATCCGTGATCTGGCGAACATCCTCAACGACACGGACCTCAGCGAGATCGAGGTCGAGCAGGACGACATTCGCATCCGCGTCTCGCGCGCCGCGCCGCAGATGATGGCGATGCCGCAAATGGCTTATCAGCAGTTCGCCGCCCCGGCACCGGTCGCAGCGCCGGCGGCTCCGGTCGTGTCCGCGGAACCTGTCCGCAATCTCGCCAATGCCCTGACCGCGCCGATGGTCGGCACCGTCTATCTCGCCCCTGCCCCGGGTGCCCGTCCCTTCGTCGAGGTCGGCTCGATCGTCAAGGAAGGCCAAACGCTTCTGATCATCGAAGCGATGAAGACAATGAACCAGATCCCGGCGCCGCGTTCCGGCAAGGTCGTCGAAATCATCGTCGAAGACGGTCGCCCGGTCGAGTACGGCGAGCCCCTGATCGTCATCGAGTAAGCCGATGACCATTTCAAAGATCCTCATCGCAAATCGCGGCGAAATCGCGCTCCGGGTGCTTCGCGCCTGCAAGGAGCTCGGCATCGCCACCGTTGCCGTGCACTCGACGGCTGACGCCGACGCGATGCATGTGCGCCTCGCCGACGAAAGTGTCTGCATCGGCCCGCCGCCGTCGCGCGACAGCTATCTCAATATCCACCAGATCGTCGCGGCCTGCGAAATCACCGGGGCGGATGCCGTCCATCCCGGTTACGGCTTCCTGTCGGAAAACGCCAAGTTCGCCGACATCCTCGACGCCCACGGCATCACCTTCATCGGGCCGACCGCCGAGCATATCCGCCTGATGGGCGACAAGATCACCGCCAAGAAGACCGCCGTCGAACTCGGCATTCCGGTCGTTCCGGGCTCCGCCGGCGAAGTTCTGCCTGAGAATGCGCTGGAGATCGCCCGGGAAATCGGTTTTCCTGTCCTGATCAAGGCGACAGCCGGTGGCGGTGGCCGCGGTATGAAGGTCGCAAAGACCGAAGCCGAGCTCGAGGAAGCCGTCTCCACGGCCCGCTCCGAGGCGCTGGCGGCATTCGGCAACGACGCCGTCTACATGGAAAAATATCTCGGCAAGCCTCGCCATATCGAAGTGCAGGTGGTCGGCGACGGCGCCGGGAATGCGATCCACCTCGGCGAACGCGACTGCTCGCTGCAGCGCCGCCACCAGAAGGTCTGGGAAGAGGCCAACTCCCCTGCCCTCAACGTCGAGCAGCGGATGAAGATCGGCCAGATCTGCGCCGACGCGATGAAAAAGATGAAGTACCGGGGCGCCGGCACGATCGAATTCCTCTACGAGAACGGCGAGTTCTATTTCATCGAAATGAACACCCGCCTGCAGGTCGAGCATCCGATCACGGAGGCCATTACCGGCATCGACCTGGTGCACGAGCAGATCCGCGTCGCCTCCGGCGCCGGCCTGTCGGTCACGCAGGACGAGATCACGTTTTCCGGCCACGCCATCGAATGCCGCATCAATGCCGAGGATCCGCGCACCTTCGTTCCCTCGCCGGGTACGATCACGCATTTCCACGCGCCGGGCGGCCTTGGCGTTCGCGTCGACAGTGGCGCCTATGCCGGCTACAAGATCCCGCCCTACTACGACAGCCTGATCGGCAAGCTGATCGTGCACGGCCGCACGCGCGTCGAATGCATGATGCGCCTTCGCCGCGTGCTCGACGAGTTCGTCGTCGACGGCATCAAGACGACGCTGCCGCTGTTCCAGGATCTGGTGGCCAACCAGGACATCGCCAATGGCGACTACGACATCCACTGGCTGGAAGACTACCTGGCCAGGACTGCGCCGTGAGGTGAGACAGACATGGCAGGGCGCCGCAGCAGGGACCAGAGGATAACCCCGGAACTCCTGCTGCGCGCCTATTCCATCGGGCTCTTCCCGATGTCGGATGCCGCAGACGACCCGGAAATCTTCTGGGTCGAGCCGGAAATGCGCGGCATCCTGCCGCTCGACGCCTTCCATATTTCCAAGAGCCTCGCCAAGGCGGTGCGCAAGAAGCCCTTCGACATCCGCTTCGACACCGCCTTCGACGCAGTGGTCGAGAAGTGTGCCGAGGAAGCCGAAGACCGGCCGAGCACCTGGATCAACGACACCATCAAGGAACTCTACGGGGCGCTGCACAAGCTGGGCCACGCCCACTCGGTCGAGGCCTGGGAGGGCGAGGCGCTGGTCGGCGGGCTCTACGGCGTTTCGCTCGGCTCGGCCTTCTTCGGCGAAAGCATGTTTTCGCGGCGCACCAATGCCTCGAAGATCTGCCTTGTGCATCTGGTCGAACGAGTGAAGATGCGCGGCTTCACCCTGCTCGACACGCAGTTCACCACCGAGCACCTCAAGACCTTCGGCGCCATCGACGTTCCCAAGCAGGACTATCTGAAACTGCTCGACAAGGCGGTCGACAGTGCAACGCTGCCGTTCTGAACCCCATCCTCAGGCGACCGACAAGATCCGCAATGCCGGCTCAGGCGGCGTTGAGATCGGCGGTTTCGCCGAACTGGATCAGCAGGCGCGGGCTCGTCATGTCGCCGCTCTCCTCGTCCACCTGCACCGAATAGGCCGCGACGCCGATATGGCGCGCCGACATGGCGGTGGCGATCTTCTCGGCGGCAGCGGCGTTGGAGGCCTGGCGCATCTCGCCCGGAACCAGATTGCCGCGGTTCTTCTTGAACGGCAAGACGATGAACTTTTCAGAAAGGGCCATGATCGCAACTCCTGTTCGTTCCCTGATTGTTCCCATTGAGAGACAATGTCAAGCGGCGCATCTCCTTGCGTCGTGCGGATGAACCGAATTGCGAAGATAAGTACTTGGATTGGTTTTGCGCGCTTGCTTGAGAAGGCAGCGGCGGCACCGCATCACCCTTCGTCCACTTGAGCCGTTTGCCTCAGGACGTCAGAACAGTCCGACACTTCCCGGTGGCGTCACCGCTGCCGGCGGTACAGGCTGCCCCTGCGGCACTTCCTCCCCGCCTGGGGGCAAGTCGAGGGGCGGCACGCTGTCGCCGGTTACATCATCCGGTATCTCTTGCGGCGCATCGAGCGGGGGGGCGGCAACCGGGGCGGTCTCGGCAGGCAACGTACCACCCTGCTCACCCGCCGGCTGCGGCTGCGTGCCTGCGGCAGGCTGCTGCTGCCCTTGGACTGGCTGCTGCGTCTCCGCGGCCTTCTGGGCCTCGCTGGCGGGGACCGGAGCCGGGTGAGCAGCCTTGACGCCCTTTGGAGCCGGAACATCGGAGGTCTGCTTGCAGCCGGTCAGCCAGACGTCATAGATCGCATGCTCGACGGCATTCAGCGCCGGGCTGTCAGCGAACATCCAGCCGGAAAAAATGCGACGGATCTTGCGGTCGAGGGTGATCTCGTCGACCTCGACGAAGGCGTCGATCTTCTGCGCCTCGCTCTCGTCTCGGGAATAGCAGACCTTCGGCGTGACCTGCAGGGCGCCGAACTGCACCGTCTCGTCGATGTAGACATCAAAGGAGGTAATGCGGCCGGTGATCTTGTCGATGCCGGCGAACTCGGCGACCGGGTTGGAGATCCGCTCGGCCAAGGCCGGGCCAACGCTCCCCAAGGTGCCGATGGATGCGGCCAAGGCCGCCATGCCCATCACAGCCAGGGTTGAGCCACGCCCGATACGCTTCATGTCTGCCATTCTCCAGCCTTCGAATATGCGGGTGCCGCGATCAGAGCGGCCTCCACACAGAGGCCCTAGAACCGAATTGTGGCCAAATCCGGTGTCAGTTGCCGGGGGTCCAGGCGTCATAGTCGCCGGTGACGCGCGGACGCTCGCCGGCAACGGCGATCGAACCCTGGGGACGATAGGCATTCGCCGTGCCGGTGGCATTGGCGCGGTGCGGTTTCTGCCATTCCGCGGCCTTGTAGTCTTCCTTGGATGGCGGAACGTCGGTGCGGTAATGCATCCAGCCATGCCAGCCGGCCGGAATGGTCGAGGCGTCGGCATAGCCCTTGTAGATGACCCAGCGGCGCGGCAGTCCGAAGGTGGTGGTGCCGCCCTCGTAATATATGTTGCCGAACTGGTCTTCGCCGACCTTCGTGCCCTTGCGCCAGGTGAAGAAACGCGTGCCCATGGTCTGACCGTTCCACCAGGTGAAAAGTTCCAACAGAAGCTGCTTCATATCTCGTCCTTGGCTCCGGGCCTTGTCGACCACCGGCTTGTCATCGTTCTCCGCTTATGCCGCCTCGATGGGCGATTGTCCAGTGATTCGCCGTGTCGCAGGACTCATTTCAGCTTGTACTTGAAGCCGAAATGGCTCTTGGCGAATCCGAGCCGTTCGTAGAAGCGATGCGCATCGGTGCGGGCGGCATTCGAGGTCAATTGTACCTGGCGCAGACCGAGCCGCCTTGCCTCTTCCAGGCAGAAGCCGATCATCTGGCCGCCGATGCCGCGGCCCCGCATATCGGGCCGCGTCTGTACCGCTTCGACGATCATCGAGGTTGCGCCACGCCCGGTCAGGGTGGTGGTGAGGAGCGTCTGGAACGTACCGACGATCTCCCCGTCGCACTCGGCGACATAGAGGGTTTCGCGCGGCGCCTGCTCTAGGGTGCGGAAGGCATGCAGATAGTCTGCACGCGCGGCTTCGTCGGTCGTGTCGCCATGGCCGCCGATATCGTCCGAGGCGAGGATCGCAACGACTGCCGCGACGTCCTGCTCGCGAGCCTTCCTGATGGTGATCGCCGACCCTTGCATATTCTTCCCTTCCGCGCGTTACTGATGCCGAGGTTATGGAGAATGCAGGAGGGCCGCATGACAGTGAGAGGGTTTTGCACGCTTATTTTCGTGTTCGCGCTCACGGCGACGGGTGTGATCGCAGAGGAAGGCGGGCGCCAAGGCATCGCCTTCGTCCAGGCACCGGAGATGTCCAGCGGGGTGTGCACCGGCAAGGATGCCGCCACCGCCTTCGACTGCGCGAAGAAGCAATGCGTCGACGGCGGCGGAACGGACGAGGACTGCCTGGAACAGGCCTATTGCTTCCCGGCACGCTTCAGCGTCGACGTCGTGATGCAGTCGTCGGAAGGGCCGCACTGGCACGAATATTACTGCGGCTGGGACACCAAGGAACTGGCGCTCGCCGCGGCAAAGATTGCCTGCGACAACATCAAGCGGCCCTATCTGATCGAGTGCACGCCGGTTCTGATCTATGACGAGGACGGCAGGTCGGAAGAAGTCGAGATGGACAACTGAGGCCGGGCCGGCTCAAAAGGGCATTGCTCAACCAAGCCGCTTTTCCATGACGATGGCCGGCAGACCGCTGTCCGGCCCGCCACAGCTCGTCGTGCGGTCGACCTCGACGAAACCGTGTTCCTGATAGAAGGCGACCGCCGCCGTGTTGCGCGGCTCGACCTCGAGCCGCATGATCTCGGCATCGGGAAAGCAGGTTTCCAGTTCGGCGAAGAGATCCCTGCCGATGCCCATGCGCTGGCACGAAGGCCGGACGTAGAGCTGGTGCAGGAAGGCGGTCTTGGCCATCTTCGTTGACATGGCCGCATAGGCCATGCCGCCGAGCTGGCGTCCATCGTCCGCCACGAGGAACTCGCCGCCCTTCTTCTCGATCCGTGTCTTGAGGGCCGGGATCGAGTGCCAGGCATCCACCAGTTCGCGCACCTTCGCCTCACCGTAGAGCGGGTCATAGGTGGCGTGAAAAGTCTCCGACAGCAGGGCGCGGAGAGCATCCGCGTCCTTGAGGCTGGCGGTGCGGACGAAGAACAAGACCTTATTCCTCGACGATGCCGAGCTTGGCCTTGACCAGCGCCTGGACGGCCTGGGGGTTGGCCTTGCCGCCGGTCGCCTTCATCACCTGGCCGACGAACCAGCCGGCAAGCGTCGGCTTGGCCAGCACCTTGGCGACCTGGTCGGGGTTGGCGGCGATGATCTCGTCGACGGCCTTCTCGATGGCACCGGTGTCGGTGACCTGCTTCATGCCGCGGCTCTCGACGATCTCGGCCGGGTCACCGCCCTCGTTGAAGACGATTTCGAACAGGTCCTTGGCGATCTTGCCGGAAATGGTCTCGGCCTTGATCAGATCGATGATGCCGCCCAGCTGGGCGGGCGAAACCGGAGTATCTTCAATGGCTTTTCCGGCTTTGTTCAAAGCGCCCAGCAAGTCGTTGATAACCCAGTTGGCGGCCGTCTTGCCGTCGCGGCCTTCGGCCACGGCCTCGAAATAGTCGGCGATCGCCTTTTCCGAAACCAGCACGGAGGCGTCGTAGACCGAGAGGCCGAGTTCGCGCACGAAACGAGCCTTCTTGTCGTCGGGCAGTTCCGGCAGGTCCTTCTTCAGCGCCTCGATGAAGGCGTCGTCGAATTCGAGCGGCAACAGGTCCGGATCGGGGAAATAGCGATAGTCATGCGCGTCTTCCTTGGAGCGCATCGAGCGCGTCTCGCCCTTGCCCGGATCGAAGAGACGGGTCTCCTGGTCGATGACGCCGCCGTCCTCGAGGATGGCGATCTGGCGACGGGCCTCGTATTCGATGGCCTGACCGATGAAGCGGATCGAGTTGACGTTCTTGATCTCGCAGCGCGTGCCGAACTCGCCGCCGGGCTTGCGCACGGAGACGTTGACGTCGGCGCGCATCGAGCCCTCGTCCATGTTACCGTCGCAGGTGCCGAGATAGCGCACGATCGAGCGCAGCTTGGTCATATAGGCCTTGGCCTCGTCGGAAGAGCGCATGTCGGGCTTGGAGACGATTTCCATCAGCGCGACGCCGGAGCGGTTGAGGTCGACATAGGACATGGTCGGATGCTGGTCATGCATCGACTTGCCGGCATCCTGCTCCAGATGCAGGCGCTCGATGCCGATCTCGATGTCCTCGAAATTGCCCTGGCGGTCGGGACCGAGCGAGATGATGATCTTGCCCTCGCCGACGATCGGTTCCTTGAACTGCGAAATCTGGTAGCCCTGCGGCAGGTCGGGATAGAAATAGTTCTTACGGTCGAAGATCGAGCGCTTGTTGATCTGGGCTTTCAGGCCAAGACCGGTGCGCACGGCCTGGGCCACGCATTCCTCGTTGATGACGGGCAGCATGCCGGGCATGGCCGCATCGACCAGCGACACGTTGGCGTTCGGCGCATTGCCGAAGGTCGTCGACGCGCCCGAAAACAGCTTGGAATTGCTCGTCACCTGGGCGTGGACTTCCATGCCGATGACGATCTCCCAGTCACCGGTAGCGCCGGGGATGAAGCGTTTCGGATCGGGCGTGCGGGTGTCAACAAGGGTCATCGGCTGCTCGTGTCATGCGTGGATTTCTCAAGCCCGTGAGGTAGAACAAATGCGGCGGTGGCGCAAGGCTTGTGCGGTTCGCGCCGAAGGCTCCGGCTGCTTGCAAAGCGTTAAACGACAGCCGCTAGGGTGGTGCGCATGACCTCTGCAAACCTGCCCATCCTGGTGGCGATCGCCGCGCTCTACAACCTCGTCGTCTTCGGCGTCTACGCCTACGACAAGGCGGCGGCGCGCAACGGCGACTGGCGGGTGCGGGAATCCACCCTGCTCTGGCTCGCCCTGCTCGGCGGCGGCATCGGCGCCTTTCTCGGCCAGCGACTGCTGCGCCACAAGACGCGCAAGCCGCCCTTCCATGTGGTGCTGCCTGTCCTGTTCGTGCTGCAGGTGTTCCTCGGCCTCGCCACGCTTCTCGCCCCGGAGACAGCCCTTGCCGCCATCCGGGCCGGCGTTCTGGCGATTGCCGGGCGCTAGAATTCCTGGCCGTAGGCGGGAGCGACCGGCGCGGCCAGTTGCTTCGACAGGCCGACCGACTGCACGTCGCGATCAAGCTTGGGATTGTAGGCGATCGTCAGCCAGTGCACCGCATAGCCGTGCTTCTCGAAGAAGCGCACCGCCTCGTCGTTCTTGGCATGGGTCTGCAGACTGGCCTTGGTGAAGCCCTGGTGCAGGACCTCCTTCTCGATCTCCTCGAGCAGCGCCGCCCCTAAGCCCTGCCCCTGGAAATCCGGATCGATCCAGAAGTCGGTGATGTTCTCGTCGAGTTCCTCGCGCGCCGCCCAGCCGGCGGGCTGGCCGTTCAGCTCGATCACCGAGATCGTCAGCCATCCCGAGCGGGTGAAATTGAGAAAGGCGGACCGGGCGCCCTCGACCATGGCCTTCGTCTCGCCGACCGGGATCATCGCCTTTTCCCAGGCGCGGAAGCCGATGGCGGCCAGCAGTTCCGCTTCGTCGCGGCGGGCATTGCGTATGGTGATCATCGGCACCCCATCTTTCACCGATAGTAGACCATCGCGCCGCGGGATTTTCCAGCCTGCCGTCCGGCGCTCCTTGCCGGCCGTTTTTTCTCCAGTTTTTTCGGTCGGTTAGCTGCGGTCGTGGACATTGCGAGACCTTGCGCGAACACCGCCGCCGGTTGAGGCCAGGATGTGTCCGATTCGACACGGCGCCCGCCGATGACGTCCTGTCGCGGCATCGGGAGCTTGACCGGGAGGCCGGCCACGCCCATTTTCAAGCCGTAACCAATGGAGTTTGGATGTTCCGTCAGTCGGAGTCCCGGTAAAGGCCCCTGCCCGCGATCCTCATGATCCGCGCGCTTGGGCCCGAAAAAAGCGAAGCCCCGACGCCCTTGCGGCGCCGGTATCGTTTTTGTGCGCTCGCCCCAGAGCGCTTATCCGGATCGACACCATGGACATCTCCCGCGCCGAACAGCGCATCCTCCACCTGCTCGCCCAGGGCGGGCGCATCGAACTCACGCGTGATGAAAATCGAAAGATCGAGAAAATCCAGCTCTTCACCCGCGAAGGCTGGGTGTTCAGCGGCCTCGACGTCATCGCCTTCCGCAAGCTGAAGCAGAAGAAGGCGATCAGGTCTTCCGGCGGCCACCCCTACCGCATCACCGAACGCGGCCTGGTGCTGGTGAGGTCACAGCCGGACAACAGGTAAGAGGTTCTTCCTCGACCGTCGGACGCTGTTCCGGCGGTCAAATCAATCTGCAGGCGCAGTGGCGCTGTAGGTGCCGCGCCCCTCATAGCGCGCAAGGCCAAGCAGACAAAAGACACCACCTATTGTCGTGAAATTGCAGTAGCCTTCGCGAATGCAGTCCGGGATGTTTTGCTTAGCCTGACCTGAGACCCTGAACTTCCTCCAGAATTTGGTAGAGTCCGTCACATCAAGGAGACGGACGAATGAAGCGTTCACGGTTCACGGAAGAACAGATCATCGGGATATTGAAGGAGCAGGAGGCGGGCGCGAAGACAGTCGATGTCTGCCGCAAGCACGGCATCTCGGATGCAACCTTCTACAAGTACAAGGCGAAGTATGGCGGCATGGACGGTGAAGCGGAAAAGCAAA
>NZ_UEYP01000007.1:0-188455 GCF_900492185.1 Paenirhizobium selenitireducens ATCC BAA-1503 | reverse complement strand
TCCCCCGATGGAACACTCTGCCCCGTGCCGCGTTGTGGGGCAGTTGTATCGGGGGTTTTCGAAATGAATGACAGGGCGAACCGGTCGGGCACGGGCCGCGAGGCGATGGAGCATGCGGCCTGGACGGCCGAGCGGGCGCGTCGCAAGGCGACCCACCGGGTCAAGGTGCGCAAGACTGCGCTCGACCTGGCGCTGATCTGGTCGGTCATCGGTATCTTCTCGATCATGTCGGTGGCCGTCGTCTATCTGGCGTCCAGCGTGCTGATGCCGATTACGCTTGCCATCGTCGTCGGGCTGATCCTGGGGGTCGCCGCCGATCGGCTCGGCGCCCTCGGCATTCCGCCGATGGCGACCGCCATCATTCTCACCTCGCTGTTTGCCCTCCTGCTGTTCTTCATCGTCAACACGCTGGCCGCCCCGCTCGCCGAACTGGCCGGCGAGGCGCCGGCGATGATCGAGCGGGCCATCGAACGCATGCTGCCCTATCTCGAGCGCTATGAATTTCTGAACGTCACCGCCACCACGTTCCGTTCCGGGCCGCTCACCTCCGACGCGCTGATCGAGAACATGGGCACCGTGCTCTCGACGCTGGCGACCCGCGTGACGCCGGCGCTGGTTCAGGGGCTGATCTTCTTCGGCGCGCTGGTCTTCTTCCTCGGCAGCCGGCTGGCGCTGCGCCGCGCCCTGATCATCGCCTTCAACGATCGCGCCCGCCGTCTTTCGGCCATCCGCATCCTCAACTCCATAGAGCAGGCCCTGGGCTATTATTTCGCCACCGCGACCCTGCTCTATGCCGTCGCCGGCGTGGTGATGACGCTGATCGCCTGGATCGGCGGGCTGCCCATGCCGGCGCTGTGGGGCCTGTTCGCCTTCCTGTCGAGCTTCGTGCCCTATCTCGGCATCGCCCTGATGACGATTTCGCTGGCGGTCGCCGGCTTCCTCGCCCATGATGGTTTGCTGGTGGCGCTCGCGCCGGCATTGGCCTTCTTCACCGTGCATGCGATCATGGAAAACCTCGTGACGCCCGCCGTCATGGGGCGCCGGCTCGAGATCAACCCCTTCATGGTCTTCGTCGCCATCGTCTTCTGGACCTGGATGTGGGGGGCGATCGGCGCGGTGCTGGCCGTGCCGCTGTCGCTGATCGCCATGACCATCGCCTCCGAAATGCTGCCGCAGACCCGGGTCCAGCCCAAGCTGCCGGGCTGAGGCCCGGCGGGCGCTCCTCCCCTATTTCGCGCCTGTGGGACGTAGGATAATAAATTTTCCGGACTTGACGTAAATCAAATTACACCTACGAAGCTTCGTATATACTGCTTCTCATATATTTTACAGCAAATGGGAGGTTGCTTCATGGCGCATGTCGTCGTTCTCGGTGCCGGTCTCGGTGGCACCATCCTGGCCTATGAATTGAGAGACAACCTGTCGCAAGGCGACCGGATCAGCATCATCAACAAGGGCTCGAAATATTCCTTTGTCCCGTCCAATCCGTGGGTCGCCGTCGGCTGGCGCGACCGGGAGAGCATCGAGGTCGATCTGGAGCCGGCCTGCAAGAAGCGCAATATCGGTCTCTACCCGCAGGGCGCCAAGCGCCTGCATGCCGCCGACAGCCGCGTCGAACTGACCGACGGTTCGTTCATCGACTATGATTACCTGGTGATCGCCACCGGCCCGGAACTCGCCTTCGACGAGATCCCCGGCTTCGGGCCCGAGGCCAATACCCACTCGGTCTGCCATATCGACCATGCGCTCGACGCCAAGGCCAACTTCGAAAAGCTGGTCGCCAAGCCGGGTCCGGTGGTGATCGGCGCGGTGCAGGGCGCGTCGTGCTACGGCCCGGCCTATGAATTCGCCTTCATCCTGGAAAAGGCGCTGCGCGACGCCAAGGTGCGCGACCAGGTGCCGATGACCTTCGTCACCTCCGAACCCTATATCGGCCATCTCGGCCTCGACGGCGTGGGCGACACCAAGGGGCTCCTGGAAAGCGCGATGCGCGCCAAGCACATCAAGTGGATCTGCAATGCCAAGGTGCAGAAGTTCGAGGCCGACAAGGTGACCGTCGAGGAGGTCAACGAGGACGGATCGACCAAGACCATCCACGAAGTGCCTTCCACCTACACGATGATGCTGCCGGCCTTTCGCGGCGTCGAGGCGGTGCGCGACATCGAGGGTCTGACCAATCCGCGCGGCTTCATCCTGGTCGACAAGCACCAGCGCAACGGCAAGTATCCGAACATCTTCGCCGTCGGCGTCTGCATCGCCATTGCCCCGACCGGCAAGACGCCGGTGCCGGTGGGCGTGCCGAAGACCGGCTTCATGATCGAAAGCATGGTGACCGCGACCGCCAAGAACATCGCCCGGTTGGTCAGGGGTGAAAATCCCAATGCCCAGGGCACCTGGAATGCGGTGTGCCTGGCCGACTTCGGCGACGGGGGGATCGCTTTCGTCGCCCAGCCGCAGATCCCGCCGCGCAATGTCAACTGGTCGTCCGAGGGCAAGTGGGTGCATGCCGCCAAGATCGGCTTCGAGAAATATTTCCTGCACAAGATCAGGAGCGGCACGGCCGAGCCGTTCTACGAGAAACTCGCGCTGCAGGTGCTCGGCATCGACAAGCTGAAGGCCGTCAAGTTCGACGACTGACTGGCGTGTGCATCCACCTCTCCCCGCCGGGGGACGGTGGATGCACAAACTGGATGCCGATCTGCGGACGCGGTCCGACGACCGGTTCAGAAGGCGCGCCGGCTTTCGGTCGATGCCTGGCCGGCGATCCGCTCGCCCGCCTCCACAGCGCCCATCGGCTTGCCGAACAGATAGCCCTGCACATAGCGAATGCCGGCCGACTGCACGGTGCGCAATTCCTCTTGCGACTCCACCCCCTCCGCCAGGCATTCGAGGCCGAGATTGGCCGACAGATCGGCGATCGCCCGCAGCAGGGTGCGACCGATGGCGTCGTCCTCGGCCAGCCGGGTGAGGAAGCAGCGATCGGTCTTGATCCGATGCAGCGGGAAACGGTGGATATAGGCAAAACTCGAATAGCCCGAACCGAAATCGTCGAGCGCGATGCGACAGCCCCTGGCGGCGAGCACGCCGAGCGAATCCCGCGCCCGCTCGAAATCGGTCATCACCGCCGTTTCGGTGATCTCGAAGACCAGCCGCTCGGGATCGATGCCGCTGTCGTCGACGATGCGGGCAATATTGCCGATCGAACGGCTGGACACGAGATCGATCACCGAAAGGTTGAAGGAAAGCGAGATTTCCTTCGGCCAGGCCGCCGCCGCGGCAAGCGCCTTTTCCAGAAGGACGCCCGTGACGCGCTCCATCATCCCGGTGCGCTCGGCCGCGGCGATCAGCAGGTCGGGACTGACCTTGCCGAGCGCGGCACTTTCCCAGCGGGCCAAGGCTTCGAAGCCCGAGATCCGCTGGCGCATCAGGTCGAATTGCGGCTGGAAGGCCAGCGAGAGTTCCTTGACCAGATCGCAGGAGCGCAAGGCCTGCTCGATGCGGCCGAGATCGCTCATCTCCGCCTCATGGCATTCGGAGAAGACCACCACGTCGCCCCGGGTCTGGCGCTTGGCCCGATAGAGCGCATGGTCGGCCCGCTCGTAGATCTGCCGCACCGTCTGGCCGTTTTCCGGGTAGCGGGCAAAGCCGACCGAGGCGGAAATCGATATGTCCACGCCGGAAACGACGAAGGGCCGCCGCAGCGTCTCGCAGATCGCCGAACCGAGACGGATGAGACCATCTTCTGACAACGGACGGCCGATGGCGAGCGCGAACTCGTCGCCGCCGAGCCGGGCGACCAGATGGTCGGGCGGACAGGTCTGGCGGATGCGGCGGCCGACCTCGACCAGAAGATCGTCGCCGACGGCATGGCCATAGAGGTCGTTGACCGGCTTGAAGCCGTCGAGATCGATGATGCCGACCTGCAGGCCGGCACTCGGCGCCGTATCGTCGCCGATCAGTTGTTCCAGGGTGGCGAAGAAGTTGCGGCGGTTCGGCAGGCCGGTCAACGCGTCGAAATCCGCCTGACGTTCGGCGCGTTCGCGCAGCCGCTCCGCCAGCAGCCGGGAGCGCACCGCCTTGGTGATCGCCCCACGCATCAGGACCGCAAGGCCGATGGCGCTGAAGGCGCCGGCGAGGCTGACGAAGGAAAAGTAGAAGAAGGGATCCCTGCCGAGGAGATAGGCGAGCGCCAGCATGGTGGCCAGCGTGATCACGCTGACGCCCGCCACCACACGATTGCTGATGCCGACCGTCGAGGCGAGCATCATCAGCAGCAGGAAATAGATCAGGTTCGACGGGTGGAAATCGACATAGAGCAAGGCGCAGGTGTTGAGATAGATCAGCAACAGCACGCCCGCGCCGATCACTTCCAGCCGGGCAAAGCTCGCCTCCTCAAGCCGCAGCGACCGGCGAAGATAGAGCGCGATTGCCGCCGTCGACGCCGACAGGGAAAATAGCAGGGCGGCATCGGCGGGTGAGCGCAGCAGGAGATGCGGGATGCCGATAAACAGATAGAAGAGGAAGACGGGAACCAGGAAGGCGCGGATGATCGGCTGAAACGCCCGCGCCATCTCGTCGCGGATAGCCCCGGGCGACAGCGCCACGGTTTCGCAATCCGAACAGGACACGGTTTGCTGCGAGCGTCGACCGGAGGGCATGAGGACCATGGGCGTTCCAGAGAGTCTGAGAATCGAAAGCACCGTGTCTGGACCAGCCCTCATGCCACGCGGGACCACAACCGGGTCCATTCAGACAGGCGAGATATAACATTCATGCGTTAAGGGATCATAAACGGATCGCAGGAAGCTCCATTTCGGTTCCCCATGCGAATCGGGCGGCAGCGACTGAACCCTTGAGGGCGGGTCGACTTCCCACCGGTCGAACCGGCCATGTCGCCGGCCGCCCATCGTTCAATTCGCATATACGAAAATAATGGCAAAGCCTTTAGGAGCGATGAATGGCGGCCGCGGACGCCGCGAATACCCGCAAATTCACAGGGGTGGCTTCCCGCTCATATCTTGACAACAATATTCATGTTTGCAAATTGGGCGCGTTGAATATGACTTAACTACTCCACTTTGCGAAAGGCCTCCGATGCCCGCTCATCGTCTCCCCCTCAGCCTGGCGACCGTTCTCGGCCTTGCCGGCGCAGCACTCGCCGATCCGATCACCCTGACCGACCAGGCGGGCCGCACCGTCACGCTGCCGAAGGCGGCCGAGCGCATCGCCTCGATCCCGATCCCGATGGCCTCGACCATCATCGCCATGGACGGAGGCACCGGCAAGCTGGTCGGCATGAACCCGACCGCCAAGTCGGCGATCGTCGAGGGCGTGCTCGGCAAGATCTTCCCGGAAGCCAAGGACATTCCCTCCGACATCACCGCGCCGAACTTCATCCCGAACGTCGAGGAACTGGCGGCGACCAATCCGGAACTGGTGATCCAGTGGGCCGATTACGGCGCCGATCTCGTCGACCCGATCAGCAATGCCGGGCTCAACGTCGCGCTCATTTCTTACGGCACGGAGGAGAAGACCCGCTATTACCACGAGATGGTCGCAACCGCGATGGGCAAGCCGGAGCGGGCCGCCGCGATCAACGGCTGGCGCGACACGGTCGCCAAGGAGATGGCGGAGAAGGCCAAGGCCATTGCGCCCGACAAGCGCCCGAAGGTGCTCTATCTCGGCCGCGCCATGGAAAACCTCACCGCCTCCGGCAACAAGGGCAACTACAATGCCTGGTATATCGACCTCGTCGGCGGGGTGAATGCCTCGGCCTCCGTCGAGGGCAATGGCACGACGATCAGCCCCGAGCAGATTGCCGAATGGAACCCCGACGTCATCCTGCTCAACAGCTTCGAGGCCAAGCTCGGCATCGACCGGATCTACAGTGATCCGATCCTGTCGCTGACCAAGGCCGCGCAGGAGAAAAAGGTCTACAAGTTGCCGCTCGGCGGCTATCGCTGGGACCCGCCGAGCCAGGAGAGCCCGCTGACCTGGATGTGGCTCGCCAATCTCCTGCATCCGGACGTCTTCCATTACGACCTCAGGGCCGAGATGAAAAAGGCCTATAAGGCGCTCTACAATTACGACCTCGGCGATGACGACATCGACGGCATCCTGTGGACGCAGATGCAGGGCGACGCCACCAACTACGCCCAGTTCAAGGCCAAGTGATGAGCGCGGTCGTGGCGGAACCGGTCCGACGCGGCGTCTCGGTGATGCGGATCGGCGTGTTCGGCGCCCTCCTCATCGCCCTCGTGGCCGCGATGCTGTTTGCCATCGGTGCCGGCCGCTATTCCGTCAGCGTGCCGCGCATCATCGACATCCTGGTGGCCGGGGCGATGAACCCCGGCCTCGCTCCGGCCCAGATGGACGAGCGCATCGTGCTTCTGGTGCGCCTGCCGCGCGTGCTGCTCGCGGCGCTTTCCGGAGCGGCGCTCGCCGTCGGCGGGGCGGCCCTCCAGGGCGTGTTCCGCAATCCGCTGGTCTCGCCGCAGGTGCTCGGCATCAGCCAGGGGGCTGCCTTCGGGGGCGCGATGGCGCTGCTGTTCGGCTATTCCGGCGTGGTACTTTTAGGGCTTGCCTTCGTTTTCGGGCTGTCGGCGCTGATCCTCGTCGGCGCGCTTGCCCGCATCAACGGGCGCACCGAGGTGATCACTGTCATTTTGTCGGGCATGGTGATCGGCGCGCTGTTCGGGGCGCTGGTGTCGATCATCCAGTTCATCGCCGACCCCAATACCTCGCTGCCCGCCATCGTCTACTGGCTGATGGGCTCGTTTGCCACCGCCACCTGGGCGAGGCTCTGGCTCGCCGTTCCGGGCATGGCGATTGGGCTCATCATCGTCTTTGCGCTGCGCTACCGGCTGAACCTCCTCGCGCTCGAAGACAGCGAGGCACGGTCGCTCGGCGTCAATCCCGACCGCGAACGCTGGTACATCTTCATCGCCATCTCGCTGATGACCGGAACCTCGGTCGCGGTGGCCGGCATCGTCGGCTGGATCGGGCTCGTCGTGCCGCATGCGGCGCGCATTCTCGTCGGCGAGGACCACCGCGCGCTAATCCCCGCCTCGGCGATCATCGGCGCGGCCTATCTCACCTTCATCGACACGCTGTCGCGCACGCTGACCTCGGCCGAGATCCCGCTCGGCGTGCTGACCGCGCTGATCGGCGCGCCGGTCTTCGCCGTGCTCTTGCGCAAGCATTTCAAGGAGGCAAACCGCCCGTGATCGGCCTCGACAAGGCATCCGTCGCCTTCGGATCCCGCACGCTGTTCAAGGACATCAGCTTTTCCGTGCCGGTCGGCCGCTCGATGGCGATCCTCGGCCCGAACGGCCGCGGCAAGACGACGCTTCTGCGCGCGCTGCTCGGCTTCCAGCCGCTCGCCTCGGGCAAGCGCCATGCGCCCAAGGTCGCCGGCTATGTGCCGCAGCATGGCGCCTCGCAGGCCAGGCTTTCCGACCTCGACGTCGTCGTCATGGGCCGCGCCGTGCAGCTCGGCCTCTTCGGCCAGCCGTCTGCCGCCGACCGCGAGGCGGCCGAAGCTGCATTGGTGCAGGTCGGCGCCTGCTCGCTCGCCAATCTCCGCTACGACCGCATGTCGGGCGGGCAGCGGCAGATGGTGCTGATCGCCCGGGCGCTCGCCACCGGCTCGCCGGTGCTGGTGTTCGACGAGCCGACCTCGGCGCTCGACCTCGGCAACCAGGCAAAGACGCTGGAACTGCTGGATACGCTGAGGCTCCGGCGCCACTTCGCCATCATCTTCACCACCCACGACCCCAACCACGCGCTGGCGGCCGCCGACGACGTTCTGCTGATGATGCCCGGCGGCGGCGAGATCCACGGCCCGGTTTCGCAGATGATCGCGCCGGACAAGCTCTCCGAGCTCTACGGCGTGCCGATGCGCTGGGTGGAGGTCAACGGTCCCACGGGCGAGACACGCCGGGCAATCCTGCCCGCTTTTTCCGGAACAGAGGCAGCATGAGCACGATCTATCTGAAATCCGCCCATGGCAAACCGTCGCCGGGCATCGTCGAGGCCGTCCAGCGCGGCGGGGCCGTCATCGTCGAGCAGAGCGACCTGACAGCGGAGATCCTCGCCGCCCACCACGGCCTGATCACTGGCCAGCAGCTCGACCAGGATGCGATGCTCAGGCTCAAGCCGGCGCTCGCGGCCTTTCTCGACCGCGGCGGGCGGTGGTTCTTCAACGGTCACATGGTGCGCCCGCTCGTCGACGGCATGGGGCAGTACCGGCCGATCGCCGAACCGAAGCGGGCCGATTTCGACCTCTCTGCGGTCAATCCGCACCCGATCCATGACGGCATCGACCTGAAGAAGCTGGAGACCAACAAGGGCGTCGCCGGCTTCTACGGCCGCGGCTGCAACCCGCTGCCCGACGGCGCCGTCGCCGTCAACGGGCTGGGCGCTTCCAAGGTGCCGGTCGACTGGGTCTGGGCGCGGCCGAAGGGCGGGCGGATCTTCTCGCATTCCGGCAACGACCTCGCCGGCATGGGGCTGGAATGGGGCCTGGCGCCGGAGCTTTCCGCCCGCATCCTCGCCTGGACAAACGGGGGGCCGTGCCTCGACCCGTGGCCGGGAAACCCGGCCAGGCCGGCCGAAGTGCTGCCGCTTTCGGAGCCGGAAACCTATCGCGGGCTTCGCACCTCGAGCCGCAGTGGCCGGCGCATCGTCGCACCCTCGTCGGGCACCTATTACCATATCCGCAGCCTCGAAGGGCCGCGCTATACCGAGGCCTTCGACGTGATCTGCACGCCGGAACAGCTCGGCGACGTGCTGCGGCCGGACGACATTCTCTGGGTGCCGTGCCGCACGCCGGCGCAGCGCATGATCGCGCAGAAGGACGTCGTCGCCCGCCATCTCGAGACCGGCGGCACGGTCGTCGCGCTCGGCGAGAGCCGGTCCGATCTCTGGCTGCCGGCCGTCGACTTCACCGAGACGGAAACGAACTGGTGGTGGTGGCTCGATCCGTCGGCCGATCTCGGCGTCAGGGTGAGCGAGGCCGCCGCCGCCCATCCGCTGATGGCGGGCATCGGCGACAGGCAAGCGACCTGGCACCTGCACGGCTGGTTCGTGCCGCCGGAGGGCGCCACGGTTCTCGCCCGCGACGGCGAAGGCCGGCCGATCTTCTACGAGGACAAGGTCTCGACGCCAGGCACCATGATCCTCTCCTCCCTCGATCCGATGTTCCACCACGGCTCGCATTTCATGCCGGCGACGACGCGCTTCCTCAACCGGTTCGTTCCCAACCTGAAGGCCTATGCCCATGTCTAACGAGATCACCGTCCTCGACAACGGACACCCGATCAGCTTCACCTTCGACAGCATCAACGCCTATCACGGCGGCGGTTTCCCGGGCGGCGTGGCGCATGCGCTGAAAGCCATGCAGGCGGCATTTCCCCTCCTCTCCGCCACGCCGCTGGAGCGGCGTGAGGTGAAGATCGTCACCGCCTTTTCCGGCCCCGGCGGCCGCGACGCACTGGAAATGGTCACCCGCGCGCTGACCGACGGGCGGCTCACCATCGACAAGTCGATCGGCGGGATCCATGTGATCAACGACCCGCCGGGCCCTTACGTCTTCCGCTTCGGCTATCGCGACAAGACGGTCGAGGCGGTGATCAAGCCCGGTCACGTGCGCGAGGAATTCGTCACCCTCGGCGCCAAGGCCGACAAGACCCCGGAGGAAGTGGCCCGTCACGAAGAGCTGAAGGCCGAAATGGCCAACCGTCTGCTGCCGCTCGCCGGGGGCGAGGTCTATGCGGTGAGGGTGATCTGAGCGAACTCTCCTGCCCGCTCGCGTTGGAGATCGTCCGTCCGTCTAGCTCCGGTGGCATTGCCCCTCACCCTGACCCTCTCCCCGTTTTGACGGGGAGAGGTGACGGCCACGGCGGTGCTGCTCGTCCCTTCTCCCCGTTTACGGGGAGAAGGTGCCGGCAGGCGGATGAGGGGCAATTGCGCCAGGCTATCCGCCTGCCTTCCCCCCCTCATCTGCGAAATCTGAGGTTTAGCCTGCGGCTAAGCCCTCGATTTCGCTTCTTCTCCCACCGTGGGAGAAGTGCGTTCCATCCCCTGTCACACGACTGTCATGCCCCGCGCCTATGTCCGGCCATCCCTTTCATGACGTGGCGCAAATGCTCCCCCAACAGTCCTCCCCCCTCCTCCGCTTCGGCCTGATCGCCGATCCGCAATATGCGCCGATCGCGCCAAATGACCGGCTCGACCGCCACTATGCGCAGAGTCTCGGCAAGCTCGAGGCGGCGATTGCGTGCTTCAATGGCGAGCCGCTCGATTTCGTCGTGACGCTCGGCGACGTGATCGACCGGGACTGGGAGAATTTCGACCGGGTCCTGCCGCTTTACGAGACCCTGCGGCACACGCATCACATCCTGCCGGGCAATCACGATTTTGCCGTCGCCGCCGACAGGCTGGCGGAGGTGCACGCCCGGCTCGGCATGCCGGCGCCCTACCATGATTTCCTGGTCAACGGCGTGCGGCTGATCCTGACCGACGGCAACGAGGTTTCCTTGTTCGCTCCCCCGCTCGACGATCCGCGCCGGGTCGAGGCGGCCGAACGGCTCGCCGCGCTGACGGCGGCGGGAGCTGCCAATGCGCAGATGTGGAATGCCGGCATGAGCGCTACGCAGGTCGCGTGGCTCGGCGAGCGGCTGAGACAAGCGGAAGCGGCCGGCGAGCGGGCGATCGTGTTCGGGCACTATCCGCTCCACCCGGCGAGCGACCACAATCTGTGGGGCGCGGAAGAAATCTCCGCGCTGATCGCCGCATCGCCGGCCGCCATCGGCTATTTCTGCGGCCACAACCACGCCGGCAATTACGGCCTGCTGAACGGCACCCATTTCGTCAACATCAAGGGCATGGTCGATACCTTCGACGAGAACGCCTTTGCGATTGTCGCCGTCCATGCCGATCGCATCGAGATCACCGGCTTCGGCCGCGAGGAAAGCCGCGTTCTCGCCCTTTAGGCTGCCTGGCGACCCCGGCTTCGCGAAAGACGTCTTCGAGTGTCAAGGTGACCACAAGCCCTTGTCAGAGCAGACCTGACCACTATCCGGGCCATGCCTAGGCAGGTGCGGCGACGGTGCTGCCCGTCCAGCCGGCGGTCCACAAGTCACGCAGGCGATTGCCCTCGCCAGGGAAAAACGCCTCGAGCGGCTGGCAATCCTCGACCCGGTCGGCGCGAAAATTGCGGATCGCCTCACGCAATTCGCACCAGGCGACGATGACGGCGGTGGCCGAATAGTAGACGAGCGCCAGCGGCCGCACCGTGCGTTCCGTCGCATTGCCCCATTCGTCGCGATAGTCGAGGACCAGTTTGCGCTCGTCGCGGATGGCGGCGCGCACCATGGCGAGATCGACCCCTTCCGGCGCGGGCGCAACGGAGCCCCAGGCCTGCAAGGCATTGCCTTGCAGCACCTGGCGCAGCGGCTCCGGCACGGCTGCGGCGATCTTGGCGTTGACCCGCCGGGCCGCCTGTTTCAGCGCGGTATCCGCCGTGCGCTCCAGAAGCGCCAGGCCGAGCACGATCGCCTCGGTCTCCTCCACCGAAAACATCAGCGGCGGCAGGTCGAAGCCGGGACGCAGGATATAGCCCAGCCCCCGCTCGCCCTCGATCGGCACGCGCATGGCCTGCAGCGCTGCAATGTCGCGATAAATCGACCGCGGCGTCACCTCGAGCTGTTCGGCGATCTCGGCCGCCGTGACGACGCGGCGGGACAGCCTGAGGATCTGGATGATTTCGAAGAGCCGCGACGCCTTTCGCATGTTTGCCTCCCGCCGGAAACGCTACTGACACAAGCATGTCAGTTGGCCCCGCTTATGGAAAGGCGAAACAGGCTGAATTTCCGCCGGAAATTGCGCAACTGCCTTTCACGACGACGGAGGATACTGACATGAGCTATGCCGACAATCTCTGGCTCTTCCTAGTGCTGATCGCCGGCATCATCATCGTTCCCGGCATGGACATGCTCTATGTCCTGGTGAGCTCGCTTTCGGGCGGACGACGCGCCGGGCTGGTCGCCACCTCCGGCATGATGACGGGCGGCGTGGTGCACACGCTCTACGGGACGCTCGGCACCGGGCTGCTGCTGGCCCTTGCACCAAAACTGTTCACCCCGATCCTGATCGCCGGCGCGCTCTACATGACCTGGATCGGCTGGACACTGGTGAAGAGCGCGATCACCGTCGACGCAGTCGAGCGGGCCGACCGGGGCGCCCTGTGGCAGACCTTTCGCCGGGCGGTGGCCACCTGCCTGCTCAATCCCAAGGCCTATCTCTTCGTCATTGCCGTCTATCCGCAGTTCCTCAAGCCCGTCTATGGGCCGATCTGGCTGCAGGGGCTGGTGCTGGGATTGATGACCATCGTCACGCAGGCGCTGGTCTATGGCGGCGTGGCGCTGGCCGCCGACCGGGCGCGGGCGACACTGACGGGCAATCCGACGGCGACGATCTGGGTCGGGCGGGCGGCGGGCGGGCTTTTGATCGCGGCAGCGACGCTCACGCTGTGGCACGGGCTCGCCACAGGCTGAGGCTTCCGGGCCACGCGGCAATTCGTGATATTTATCAATTCATTGGACGGCGGCGGCAACTTCACCGGAATGTGACTTCATTCCTGTCGTACAATTTTGCAAACATGCCGGGGCGTATTTCCGCAATCCAAGCGCCGGTCCGCCGGCCCGCCAAACTGGAGAAACCCGATGAAGCTCAAACTTGTCCTGGCTGCCGCGCTCGTCACCGGACTGGGCCTGACCGCGGCGACCGCCGCCGACGAGCCGCAGGTCGTGCGTCAGGAGATGATGAAGAAGGTCGGCGGCGCGATGGGCGCCATCGGCGCGATCGTCAAGGGTGAAAAGCCGTTCGACGCGGAGGTCGTCAAGGCTTCGCTGACCACCATGGCGGAGGTGTCGAAGGATTTTCCCAACCATTTCCCCGCCGGCTCCGAGACCGGCTTTGAAACCGAGGCCACGGCGAAGATCTGGGAAAACCCCGATGACTTCAAGGCCAAGTCGGCGGAACTGACCAAGGTGGCCGAAGCCCAGCTCGCCGCCATGCCGACCGACCAGGCAAGCACCGGCGCCGTGATGAAGGCCGTCGGCGCGACCTGCTCGAGCTGTCACGAGACCTACCGCGTGAAGAAGTAAGGCGGATCGTCCCTTCCCCGGCCGGGCGCCGGCTTGCTGGCCGGCAAGTCGGCGCCCGGCCTGTTGTTCCGCATGAACGCACGAGACAGGATCGGAGGCCGTCATGGCATCGAAATGGCTGAAGAGGCTCGGCGCGCTTCTGGCGCTCGGCGTGGTCGGCGGGGCTGGCTTCCTGTTCGTCACGGCGCCTGAGCGCCAGGACCCGTCCGTCTGGGCCGATCTCGGCGAACCCGACCTCGACAACGGTCGGCGCATCTTCTTTGCCGGCGGCTGCACGAGCTGCCATGCGGCGGCGAAATCCGAGGGCGAGGCAAGGCTCGTGCTGTCCGGCGGCGCGCCGCTCAAGAGCCCCTTCGGCACGTTCCATGCGCCCAATATTTCCTCATCCCCGACCGCCGGCATCGGCGCGTGGACGCTTTCCGAATTCGGCGATGCGATGACGCGCGGGGTGGGCCGCGAGGGGGAACACCTCTATCCGTCCTTCCCCTACGGCTCCTATGCCCGCATGGCGCCCAAGGACATTAACGATCTCTACGGCTTCATGAAGACGCTGCCGGCGAGCGAGGCGGTGGCGCCCGAACATGAACTGCCCTTCCCGTTCAACATCCGGCTTTCCCTCGGCGGCTGGAAATTCCTCTATTTCACCGACGCGCCCCGTGTCGAACTCGCCAATGCCGACGAACCGGTGAAGCTCGGCCAGTATCTGGTCGAGGGCCCCGGCCATTGCGGCGAGTGCCACACGCCGCGCGATATGCTCGGCGGCTTCAAGAGCGGCCAGTGGCTGGCCGGCGGCCCGAACCCGGAAGGCGAAGGCACGATCCCCAATATCACCCCCGGCTCCAAGGGCGTCGGCTCCTGGTCGGCCGGCGACATTGCCAGCTATCTCGAAACCGGTTTTACCCCCGACTTCGACAGCGTCGGCGGCTCGATGGTCGAGGTGCAGAAGAACATGGCGGAGCTTACCGCCTCCGACCGCGAGGCGATCGCTGCCTATCTGAAGGCCGTGCCTGCGGTGAAGTGATTGCAAAAACTGCTAGCATGCCCTATGATTTCATCAATGAACAATCGGCAGAAGAAGACGCTGCTTGCGATTTTCACCGATCCGGTTCCAGGTTCGATCGCCTGGGCGGACGTTGAAAGCCTGCTGATTGCCGTGGGTTGCGTCGTGATCGAAGGCAATGGTTCGCGCGTCCGTTTCGAGATGGACGGGCGCCTGGCCTTCTTTCATCGCCCACACCCCGAAAAGGAAGCGAAGCGCTACCAGATCCGCGACGCGCGCCGCTTTCTCGATGACCTGGGAGTGAAGCCATGAACGTGATGACCTACAAAGGTTTTTCGGCACGGATCGCATTCGATGCCGAGGACGAAATCTTCTTCGGCAATATCGCCGGCATAGCCGATGTCGTCGGATTTCACGGGGAAAGCGTCGATGAACTCAAGCAGGCCTTTCACGAGGCCGTGGACGACTATATCGAGACATGCCACAAACTGGGGCGCGAGCCGCACAAATCCTATTCCGGCAAGATGATGTTTCGCGTCGACCCCGATGTGCATGCGCGCGCCGCAAAGGCGGCCGAGCTTTCCGGCAAGAGCCTCAACCAATGGGCCGAGGAAGTGCTCGGCAAGGCCGCCGAGCAAACGGCTTAGTCATCCGAAGAGCTGAAGCGCGCCCCCGCCCCTCCAGCATGGCGCAAGCCTGTGCCGCCAGAGTGTGGTTCGTCACAATGGCCAGGGACCAAAGCATGAGCATGGAACGTCGGCGAATGGAAAGCGCGCTACGCTCGCTGCTCGACAGCTATCCGGATCCGGCGCTGCACCGCTGGGTGGACGAGACCGTGCGGGCCTTCGAAAAACGGCTCTCCAACATTATCGATCCGCGCGAGCGCGACCATGCGCAGCAGGCGGCGCTGGTGCTGATCAAGACGACGCTGCAGCAGTGGTCGCAGAACCCGCCGGTCCGGCACTGAGGCGAAGGCGCTTCCGGTCTCGAAAACTATACGCCCGATGGGACCCCTCGCCTCCGGTCGATGCGATCGAGTCGGTCCGGTTCATTGTGAGCCGCCTAGACTCTAAAGCCCCTGTTTCCGTTTGTCTTTTCTGGAAATCGACTCCCACTTCTCTCTGGCAGACGCTAGCGATGCTCGGCGGCAAAGGCCGAGATTTCGGCTTGCGCGTCCGGCGTCCACAGATCGAGGGCCTTCAAGACCTCCATGGCAAAGGTGTCGGGTGCCGAGCCCGGCGCTGTGACCACGCCCTTGTCGCAGACGGCCCGCGGCTGGTCGCGATAATGCTCCGCGCCCTGATAGCCCGGATATTTCCGGTGCGAGGCGAGTGAATTGCCGGTATGGGCGACGTCGTCGAGGATACCGGTGGCGGCGAGCGCGCTGGCTGCGGCGCAGATGCCGGCCACGACCTTCCCCTTCGCGTGGAAATCCCGGGCCAGCTCGGTAAAATCGAAGGCCTCGCCCTTTTCCCAGGCATAGCCGCCGGGGATCACCAGCGCGTCGAAACGCTTAGGGTCGATCTCGGCAAAGCCGATGTCCGGCGTGACCTTGAGGCCCCCCATCGAGACGACGGGCTGGCCGTCCGGCGAGGCGGTAACCACGTCACAGCCGAGATAGTAGCGGGCGGCGGCCATCAGGAGCGCTGGCTCCCAATCGGCGAAATCGGCTTGCAGGGCAACAGCGATACGGGCCATGGCAAAATCTCCTCGAAACCGAAAGGCAAAGCGTGGCTGCGCTTAAGACAGCGACTGCATGTAGCGCATGCCGGTGACGGGACGCGGCACGAAGTCCATGTGTTCGTAGAAGCGGTGGGCGGCGAAGTTGCCCGTGGCGGCACTGACCGAAAGGTAGTCGCAGCCGGACTGTCGGGCAAGCTCGCGGGCACGCGCGACGAGGTGCTGGCCGATGCCATTGCCGCGCTGGCCGTCGCGCACGTAGAGATGATGCAGGTCCATGCCGCGCTTGCCTTCGTCCGCCCTGTAGAGCGGCACGAGGATAGCGTAGCCGATCAGTCCCTCGCCACCGTCGGCAACCAGCGCGGTAATCCACGGCAGCGGCCCGAAAAGGTCGCGCTCGAGTTTTTCCGGCGTCATCGCCGAGGCGTCGCCATGATGCAGGGCGAGCGCGGCGATCATGGCGTTGAGCTCCGGCAAATCATGGGGTTTGGCGGCGCGGATGACCACGACGGGCGGTCGCGGCAGGGTGATGTCGGTATCTTCGGTCATTTCTGGCTTCCCTTCTTTCGTTTGCGCCGTCAGGGGAAGCTTTTGTCTCGGAAAACAACAAGGCCGCCTGACGGCGGCCTGTTGACATGATGATCTGTCGAGCCGCCGGTTACCGGTAGGCCCAAAAATACGTGCAGGAGATGGGTGCGCGTGCGATGATCATGGCGGGTTAGATGCGCCGGTTTCAATCGATTGTCAATGCGGGAGTGATCCGGGGGAACCCGCTCGACGTTTCTCCATGATGACCCTGCTTCACCTCGTTCTCGGCGACCAGCTTTCCCATTCCCTCTCCGCACTTCGCGATGCAAAGCCGCAAGGCTCCGTCGTGCTGATGGCCGAGGTCATGGCGGAGGCGAGCTATGTTAGCCATCATAAGAAGAAGATCGCCTTCCTGTTTTCCGCGATGCGCCACTTCGCCGAAGAATTGCGGGGGCGCGGATTTTCCGTGCGCTACGTCAGGCTGAACGACCCGGGCAACAGCCAGTCGCTGTTCGGCGAGGTGGAACGGGCGCTTGCCGACACCGGCGCCTCGGGCGTGGTCGTGACGGAGCCCGGCGAATACCGGCTGATGGACGAGATGCGCGGCTGGCAGGCGCGGCTTGGCGTACCGGTCGAGATCCGCGACGACGACCGCTTCCTGATCAGCCGGGCCGGCTTCGGGCGCTGGGCGGACCGCCGCCGGGAACTGCGCATGGAGTATTTCTACCGCGACATGCGCCGGCATTTCAGCGTGCTGATGCGGGACGGGGAGCCCGAAGGCGGACAATGGAACTTCGACAAGGAGAACCGCAAGTCGCCGCCGAAAGGGCTGAAAGGCCCGCGCCGGCTGTCATGGCGGCATGACGCGATCACCCGCGACGTGCTGGACCTGGTGGAGGCGCGTTTTTCCGATCACTTCGGACAGCTCCGCCCCTTCCACTTCGCAGTGACCGCAGAGCAGGCCGAAGCGGAGTTCGAACAGTTCGTCACCGAGATCCTGCCGTCCTTCGGCGACTGGCAGGACGCCATGGTGGCGGGCGAGCCCTACCTCTTCCACTCGATGATCGCCGTCTATCTCAATGCCGGGCTACTCCTGCCGCTCGACGTGATCCGCCGCGCCGAGCGCGCCTATCATGAAGGGGTAGCACCGCTCAACGCGGTCGAGGGCTTCATCCGCCAGATCCTCGGCTGGCGGGAATATGTGCGCGGGGTCTACTGGCGCTTCATGCCGGACTATGCGGGACGCAACGCGTTCGGCGCGCATCGCCCTCTGCCCGCACTCTATTGGAGCGGGAATACGAAGATGCGCTGCATGGCCTCCGCCGTGCGCGACACGATCGAGCACGCCTATTCCCATCACATCCAGCGGCTGATGGTGACCGGCAATTTCGCGCTCATCGCCGGACTGTCGGTCGATGAGGTGTGCGAATGGTATCTCGCCGTCTATGCCGATGCCTATGAATGGGTGGAACTGCCGAATACGCTCGGCATGGCGCTTCACGCCGATGGCGGGCTGATGGCCAGCAAACCCTATGCGGCGAGCGGCAAGTACATCGACCGCATGAGCAATTTCTGCGGTGGCTGTTCCTATGACATCAAGGACAGCACGGGCGGAAACGCCTGCCCGTTCAACTCGCTTTACTGGCGCTTCATCGCTGTCAACGAGGACAAGCTCCGCGGCAATCACCGCATGGCCAATATCCTCGCCGGCTGGCGGCGCATGAACGAGGGCAAGCAGACGGCCCTGCTGAATCGAGCCGACGACTGTCTTGCGCTGCTGGAGAAGGACGCGCTGTAGGAGAGCCTTCCGACCGCATCTCGGTCAGCCTGCCGCCCTCGTTCAGCGTCACCGTGCCCGTGATCACGAAGACGAATTCGTCCTCGCGCTCGTGCCAGTGCTTGTGCGAGGAGAAGGAGCCGGGCGGCAGGGTCTCGACGAAGGCGCCGAACTGGGTGAGTCCGCCGGCATCGGACAGGAGCCGTGCCGCATAGGCGCCGAGTTCGGCATTGATCCCTTGAGCCTTGCCCTCCTCCAGTGGCGCGTCCTGCTGCCTGATGACCGACATAGCATCTTCCTCCTAGTGCTCGTGGTCGCACAGGCCGTGGTCGGACAGCGCCCGGATGACATAGCAGTCACCGACGGTGTGGCTGCCGCAATGGGAGACGATCCGGTCCAGCTCGTGCTCCAGCTTTTGCAGCCGGGCGATCTTTTCGCGCACCTCGGCCAGCTGCTCGCGGGCGATATGGTCGGCGCGTTCGCAGGGTTCGTCCGGATGGCGGCTCAGCGACAGAAGCTCGCGAATGGCCTCGATCGGGAAGCCGAGATCGCGGGCATGGCGGATGAAGGTCAGGCGCTCCAGATCGGCGCGCTCGTAGCGCCGCTGGTTGCCCTCCGACCTGTCCGGCGCTGAAATCAGGCCCATCTGCTCGTAATAACGGATGGTCGGCACCTTGACGCCGGTGCGGCGGGAAAGTTCGCCGATCGCGTACATTTTGTCAGAAACCCTCTTGAACCTCTAGTCGCTATAGAGATTAGGTAAGACGGCGAACGAGAGCAAGACGAAAAGGAAAAGACCAAATGAGTGCCAGCCACGGCCACGAGCACGCCCCCTTCGACGGCATGTCCGACACCTACAAGCGCCGGCTCTGGCTGGTGATCGCCATCAACGCGGCCATGTTCCTCGTCGAGATGACGGCGGGCCAGCTCGCCCGCTCACAGGCGCTGCAGGCCGACGCGCTCGACTTCTTCGCCGACGCCGTGACCTACGGCATTTCCTTTGCCGTGATCGGCGCGTCGCTGAAGGTGCGCAGCACGGCCGCCGCCGCCAAGGGCATCAGCCTGTTCCTCATGGGGCTTTGGGTGTTCGGCTCGACCGTCTGGCGGGTGTTCTACGACGGCATGCCGGAGGCGCCGGTGATGGGCGTGATCGGCTTCATGGCGCTGGCCGCCAATGTCACCAGCGTCCTTCTCCTGATGAACTACAAGGACGGCGACGCCAATGTGCGCTCGGTCTGGCTGTGCTCGCGCAATGATGCGATCGGCAATGTCATCGTCATGATCGCCGCCGTCGGCGTCTGGGGCACGGCCACCGCCTGGCCCGACCTTGCCGTCGCCTTCATCATGGCCGGCCTGTTCCTCAACTCCTCGGCGCAGATCCTCTGGCAGTCCTGGCACGAATGGAAGGCCGGCGGCGCGGAGGCTCTGGCCAGGAAGGCCGAGGAGGGCTGCACGTCGTGCAGCGCCGACGCCCACCGCACGGCCGGCAGCCATCATCACGACCACGCCCATTGACAGACGAGGTTTCGGCCGCGCCAGCCTGGCGACGACAAAGAGAAAGGGCGCCCATGGCGCCCTTGTTCATGCCGACGAAAACCTGCCTTCGCCGCTCAGGCGTCGTCGCCGAGTTCGTATTCGCGGTAGAGTGCCTCGACCTTCTCGGCAACCGAGGGAGCGGATGCTTCTTCGGCGACCGAGGTCAGTTCGGGCTGCAGGCTTGCGGAGGCCTTGCGGCCACCCTCGACGATCCACAGGGCCGTTGCGAGGTTGGACGACAGGAGCGTGCTGGAAAAGGCCGAGTTGCCGGGATTGCGCGGCTTTGCGGCAGCCGAGGTATCGACCGAGGCGTCTTCGCTTTCGCTGACGCTCGGAATGTACCGACTGTGGTAGGAATAGCCGCTGAGGCCGCTATCAATCCGCATGACACACACTCTCGTTCCAGTAGTTAACCAATCATTAACCATTGAAGCTTGCGCGAAGCTTGCGTCGCACTGCAGCATGAGGGCGAATGCGCGCCTCGGGCGCTTGACATTCCATTGCGGGCATGACGCTGCTTCGTGACGCATGTCACACGCCGCGTCCTCCTTTCCCCTCGTTCAGAAGCGACCCTTGGCCAGCCAGGCATCGATGGCGGCGCCAGTGATCCGCTGGTTGTTGCGATACCAGGGATCGGTGGTGTGGAAGACCGGCTCGCGCGCGTCCCAGCCGCTGCAGGAGAAATCGGACTGGCCGGCAAAGAAGGCGACGAAGTCGGTTTCGTCGTTCCAGGCAGCGATGGGTTCGCCGGTCTGCCCGCCGCCGTCGAAGACGTCGCAGAGCACCACCCGGTCGCTGCGACGGACGAGGCCATGGCCGCAGAAGTCGCGGTGGAATTCGACGATCAGCCCTTCGCCCTCGCCGCCCGAGGCAAGCTTGCGCCAGAGCGCCGTCGCGCGCGCCTGGCCGAAGGGATCTCGGGACAGCCGGTCGCGGAGATCCATCGCACGACGCTCCATCTCTTCGGGGCTCGCATCGATGAGTTCGTAGGGCGGTCGCCTGGGCTTTGGCCGCCGCATCGACCGGATCGCGGCGACGAGCACAGTGACGATCACGCCGAGCGCCAGAAGCGGAATGATCGTCGACATGCTGTCGCTACCCCCTTTCGAGGGCCAGCGCGATGTCGCGCAGCTTTTCCACGCTGTTGATGTTGCGCGACGTGCCGGCCTTGAGAACGGGCAGCTTGAGCCGCGAACGGCCGGAGCCGATCGGATAATGGACGAAGATCTCGCGGTCGAGCGCCACCACCTCCTCGCCATCAGGGGCGACGAGGCCGTAGAGCGCATCCTCAGGAACCGGTTCGGCGAAGAAGCTCACCAGCACGCGGCTCGGCTCCATGGCGGCGAAGGGATTGGCCTTGGCAACCGCGGCCAGTTCGCCGGGCCGGCGCAGGAAGACGCCTGGCGGCTTGCCGAGCCTTTCCGCCAGCGCGGCGTCGAGGCGGGCGGCGATCGTGACCGGATCGCCGCTGTCGCGAAAGACCACGTTGCCGCTCTGGATGAAGGTCGAGACATCGGCAAAGCCGAGGCCCTCGCACAGGCTCTTCAGCTCGGCCATCGGCAGCTTGCCTGTGCCGCCGACATTGATGGCGCGCAGGAGGGCGACGTAGACGGGCATCGGCCTGACCTCTATTCCGCCGGTTCGGAGACAGGCGTCACGGTCAGCTTGAGGCCGAGGGCTCTCGCGACGCCAAGAACGGTCGAGAATTTGGGATCGCCACGCTCGCTCAGCGCCTTGTAAAGCGCTTCCCGGGTCACACCCGCCTCACGGGCGACGCTGGTCATGCCCTTGGCCTTTGCGATGATGCCGAGCGCATTGGCGATATGCCCCGCATCGCCGCTTTCGAACGCGTCGGTCAGAAGCGCCGCCTGGGCCTCGGCCTCGGTGAAGAATTCCGACGCATCGAAGGGGATGGTTTCCGTCGCCATGTCACACGTCCTTTGCCAATTCCATTGCACGGCGGATGTCCCTGTCCTGCGCCGCCTTGTCGCCGCCGCACAACAGGACGACGATCGTTTCGCCACGCTTGACGAAATAGAGCCGATATCCAGGCCCGTAGTCGATCCGTATTTCGCCGATGCCGCCGAAATATTTCACGTCGCCCATGAGGCCGGATTGGATCCGCACCAGACGGATAGCGATACGCGTTTGCGCCTGCCGATCCCTCAGCTTGCGGAGCCAGACGGCAAAATCGGGATGCTGCCGGATCTCGATCATGCGTGAACTATAGTTCACAACGCAATCGACGTCAACTTGACTGTGAACCGCAGTTCACGGACGGATTGATCACATCTTCCCCGCCACCTTCACCGCGAAGGCATATTCAAAGGCGATCTCCTCCAGGCGCTGGAAGCGGCCGGACTTGCCGCCGTGGCCGGCGGCCATGTTGGTTTTCAGCAGATAGGGGCCGGCCTCGGGGGCCTTTTCGCGCAGCTTGGCGATCCACTTGGTCGGCTCCCAGTAGGTGACGCGCGGGTCGGTGAGGCCGGAGAGGGCGAGGATCGGCGGATAGGGTTTTTGCCCGACATTGTCGTAAGGGCTGTAGGCGGCGATCCAGTTGTATTCCTCGAGCGACTCGATCGGATTGCCCCATTCGCCCCATTCCGGCGGGGTGAGCGGCAGGGTGTCGTCGAGCATGGTGTTCAAGACATCGACGAAAGGCACGGCGGCGATGATGCCGGCGAATTTCTCCGGTGCCATGTTGGCGACCGCGCCCATCAGCATGCCGCCGGCAGAGCCGCCCTCGGCGATGATCCGGTCGTAGGACGTGAAGCGCTCCTTCACCAGATGGTCGGCGGCGGCGATGAAGTCCTTGAAGGTGTTTTCCTTCTTTTCCATCTTGCCGTCTTCGTACCATTGGAAGCCCTTGTCCTTGCCGCCGCGGATATGGGCGATGGCATAGACGAAGCCGCGGTCGGCGAGTGACAGGCAATTGGTGTTGAAGCCGGCGGCGATCGAGATGCCGTAGGCGCCGTAGCCGTAGAGCAGGCAGGGCGCGGAGCCGTCGAGAGGCGTATCCTTGCGGTAGAGCAGCGTGACCGGCACGTCGACGCCGTCATGGGACGGCGCAAAGACGCGGCGGGTGACATAGTCGTCGGGATTGTGGCCCGAGGGCACTTCCTGGGTCTTCAAGAGAACGCGCTCGCGGGTCGCCATGTTGTAGTCGAACAGCTGGGTCGGCGTCGTCATCGACGAATAGGAGAAGCGGATGACGTCGGTGTCGTATTCGGCAGCCCCCTGCAGGCCGAGCGCATAGGCCTCCTCGGCAAAGGCGATCGAATGCTCCTGGCCCGTCGTGCGGTCGCGGATCATGATTTCCGGCAGGCCGTTGCGGCGTTGCAGCCAGACGAGATGGCGGGCGAAGGCCATGTGGTTGAGGATCAGGCGGCCCGGCACATGGGCGACCACTTCCTTCCAGTTTTCCTTGCCAGGTGCCGTCACCGGGGCCTCGACGATCTTGAAGTCCTTGGCGTCGCCGTCATTGGTGAGGATGTAGAAGACGTCGCCGCCCTCGGTCAGCGAGTATTCGATGCCCTCGACCCGCTCGGCGACCAGCATGGGCTCGGCGGTCAGATCCTTCGTCGAGAGGATGCGGTATTCCGAGGTTTCGTGGTCGTGGATGTCGAGATAGATGAAGTCGTCGAGCAGCGAGCCGCCGACGCCCATGAAGAAGCCCGGATCCTTTTCCTCGTAGACCAGCCGGTCTTGCGACTGCGGCTGCCCGACCACGTGGTGGAAGACCTTGGAGGGGCGGTGGTTCTCGTCCTGCAGCGTATAGAAGAAGCTCTTGCCGTCCGGCGCCCAGGCGCCACCACCGCCGGTGTTCTCGATCACGTCGGCAAGGTCCTCGCCGGTCGACAGATCGCGGATGCGCAGGGTGAAATATTCCGAGCCCTTGTCGTCATAGCCCCAGAGGCCGAAGGCATGGTCGGGGGTGTGGTCGATGCCGGCGAGGCGGAAATAGTCCTTGCCGGTCGCCTCCTTGTCGCCGTCGAGCAGCAGATGGCGCTGGCTTTCGTCCCTGTGGTCGGCGTCGCGGGGAATGCGGAAATAGCGCGGCTGCTCGCCGCCGGTGACGAAGGCGGTGCCATAGGCAAACGGGCCGTCCTTCATCGGGATCGATGAGTCGTCTTCCTTGATGCGGCCCTTCATCTCGGCGAAGAGCTGTTTCTGCAGCGCCTTGGTGTCAGCCATGGCTGCTTCCATATAGGCGTTCTCGGCTTCCAGATGGCGGCGCAGCCCGGCGTCGAGCAGGGTCGGATCCTTGAACATGGCCTGCCAGTTTTCGGCGCGCATCCAGGCATAGTCGTCGGTGCGGGTGATGCCGTGGCGGGTGTCTGAGACGGGCTTTTTCGGCGCGACGGCGGGCTTCGGCAGATTGGCGAAAACGGACAAGGGGAGGCCTTCCTTCTTCGAGGAAATCGGAAACGATCCTTCGAGAGATAGAGAGGCTACAGCATCCGATCAAGCCGCAATCGCGCCGGAGGCGTCAGCGGTAGGCGCGCAGGTAGTGGCCTTCGAAATAGCGCTTCAGCCAGTGGAAGATCTTCATCTTCGGTCCGAGGAAGCTGCGCGTCTCGCTGCGATAGACCAGCATGGCGGTGTCGAGCATGTCGACGATGCAGATCAGTTCCGGCTTGAAATCGATCTCCGGCGCCCTGCCCTTCAGCACCGCGGCGATGTTTTCCGCTGCGGCCTTGGCCTGAAGGTCGGCCTGGTGCGCCTGCTTCGGCAGCCAGTCGGGGCCGGGAAAACTGCCGCTGTCGCCGACCACCCAGACACCGGGGCGATCCTTGACGCGGCATTTCTCGTCGGCCGCGATCATGCCGCCGGGCGACAGCGGCAGGTCGGCATTGGCCAGCCAGGCGGGGCCGGTGAGGCCCGGCATGAATAGGATGAGATCGGCGGAAAACTCGCCGCCCTCGGTCACCACCTTGTCGGCTTCGAGCCGCACCATCTTGTGGCCGAGCCTCGTCTCGATGCCGCGCTTCGCCATCTCCTTCAACAGGCCGTCAACCGCCTTGTCGCCCAGCCGCTGGCCGGGCCTCGGAGACGGATTGAAGAAGATCAACTTGAAGCGCTCGCGCCGTCCCTGGCGGCGCAAGAGGCTGTCGATGATGAAGAGGAATTCAAACATCGGCCCACCACGCACGGCGCCCTGTTCGTTGGGGTTGGTGGCGAAACCGACGGCGATCGTACCGCCCGCCATGCCTTCGAGCCGGCGGGCGATCTCCTCGCCCACGGCAATGCCCTCGCAGGGGATGAGCGCATGTTCGATGCCGGGCAGCTTGCGGATGAAGCGGGCGCCGGTGGCGATCACCAGCTGGTCGTTGGCAAACTCGCCGGCATCCGTCAGCACCACGCGGCCGTCGGCGGAAAGCCCGGTGACCGAAGCCTTGACGTGGCGCACGCGATGTTCGGTGAAGAATTTCGACAGCGGGATCTTCAGTTTCGATCCCTTGCGCAGGCCGGCCGGCAGCCAGATCGAACTTGGCAGGTAGTGCAGTTCGTCGCGCGGCGAGATCACCGTGATCGCGTCCTCGACGCCGTTGCGGCGCAGTTCGCGGATGGTGGTGAGGGCTCCGAAACCGGAACCGAGAACGGTGATATTGGCCACAGAGCTCTCCCGCAAAGAAACGTTTCTTCATATATATGAAGATACATCTATCTTGCAAAGTGGCGCTTCGCCGCAGGTGCAGAGGATCGGCAAGGCAGGTGGCGGCGCATCTTCTCCCCAGCGGGGAGAAGGTGGCGCGTAGCGCCGGATGAGGGGGGCGAAGCCCAGAAAGCGCCGCGCACTTGGCCCCCTCATCGCCTCGCATTCGCTCGGCACTTCTCCCCGCTGGGGAGAAGAGGGAACTCCGGTTCGGCGCTGCGAACGCCAGCAATCACTGGGAGGGAACACTGGCCAGGGCATCGGCAATCGGGCGCGAAGCTCCTACCCTGCGCGCCGAATCGCCGTTGTGGCTGCGAAAGACCGATCGGTCAGCCGACCCGCGTGGTCCGCGCCCAGTCCATGTAGAGCTCCAGAGCCTTGCGGGCGACCGGGCCTTCCTGCAGTTCGCGGCTGTCGAGCCGGTTGACCGGGGCGACCTTGGAATAGTTGCCCGAGGTGAAGATTTCGTCGGCGTCCATGAAATCCTCGACCGAAAGCGTCACTTCGCGCACCTCGTGGCCCGCCTCGCGCAGGAGCCCGATGACGCGGGCGCGGGTGATGCCTGCAAGGAAGGTGCGGTTGGCGGCGGGCGTGAAGACGACGCCGTCCTTGACCAGGAAGACGTTGGACGATGCCGTCTCGACGATATTGCCGTTCATGTCGCGCACCAAAGCATTGTCGAAGCCGCGGGCGCGTGCCTCGAGGATCATGCGACCCGAATTCGGGTAGAGGCTGCCGGTCTTGGCATCGGTCATGGCGCATTCCGGCGTCGGGCGGCGGAAGGGCGACAGCGTCAGCGAATGCGGCTGGGCCGTGTGCATCGGCGCTTCGAACAGGCAGAGCGCAAACCGGGTCGAGGCCGGATCGGCGGCGACCACGGAGCCGGGCATGCCATGTTCGGCCCAGTACATCGGCTTGATGTAGATCGCCGTCTTGCCGTCGAACTTCTTCACGCCTTCCCAGGCCAGCCGTTCGATTTCCTCGGCCGAAACCGTGGCCGTCATACCCATGTTGACCGCCGAGCGGTTGACGCGGCGGCAATGGGCATCGAGATCCGGGGCGATGCCGTCGAACCAGCGCGCGCCGTCGAACACGGTCGACCCCAGCCACATGGCATGCGAGACGGGACCGATCAGCGGCGGGTTGCCGGAGATCCATTCTCCATCGACATAGGTCCAGGTGGTGGTGCGGGCGGAAGTATCGACAGCCATTGGTTCGTCCTTGTTTCTTGTCTTTCGCTTCCTCCGCTTTATCCGGAAAAAGCAGCACTGGGGTGAATAAATCGATCAAAAATAGTCATGCCCCAATCCTCAAGCGCTGCGCTAGGTTTCGGCGAGATTTGCCCCAGCCCTTCGGAGACGACCCATGCGCGCCATGTATTACGAGGCCTTTGAGCAGATGCCGGATATCCGGGTCGTGCCCGATCCGACACCGACGGAGAGTGGCGTCGTCGTCAAGGTCGAGGCGTCCGGGCTCTGCCGCAGCGACTGGCACGGCTGGATGGGCCATGACCCGGACATCCGCCTGCCGCATGTGCCGGGCCATGAACTGGCCGGCGTGATCGCCGCGACCGGCCGCGGGGTGATGCGCTACAAGGTCGGCGACCGGGTGACCGTGCCCTTCGTGTCAGGCTGCGGGCGCTGCGGCGAGTGCCGCTCGGGCAACCAGCAGGTCTGCGAAGCGCAGTTCCAGCCGGGCTTCACCCATTGGGGCTCGTTCGCCGAATATGTGGCGATCGACTTTGCCGAGCAGAACCTCGTTCATCTGCCGGAGAGCGTCGACTTCGCCACCGCGGCCAGCCTCGGCTGCCGCTTTGCCACCTCGTTTCGGGCGGTGACCGACCAGGCAAGGGTGCGCGGCGGCGAATGGGTGGCGGTGCATGGCTGCGGCGGCGTCGGGCTTTCGGCGATCATGATTGCCGCAGCGCTTGGCGCCAATCCGATCGCCATCGACATATCGGAGGAGAAGCTCGCCTTCGCCCGCACGCTCGGCGCCGTCGCGGCCGTCAATGCGCGCGACACCGACGACGTCGCCGGCGCGGTGCGCGACATCACGAAAGGCGGCGCCCATGTGTCGATCGACGCGCTCGGCTCGCCCGTCACCTGCTTCAACTCGATCCAGAATCTGCGCCGCCGCGGCCGTCATGTTCAGGTCGGGCTGATGCTCGGGGACCATTCGACGCCGCAGATCCCGATGGCGCAGGTGATCGGCCACGAACTCGAAATCTACGGCAGCCACGGGATGCAGGCCTGGCGCTACGATGCGATGCTGTCGATGATGGCCGCGGGCAAGCTCGACCCGAAACGGCTGATCGGGCGGGAGATTTCGCTCGACGAGGCCGTGCCGGCACTGGTTGCCATGGACCGCTCGACGGATCTCGGCATCAGCGTGATCACGCGGTTCTGAGGGGGCCGCTATGGAGGTCGAGCGGCCTGCGCTGTGCCGCGCCTCTGCCCCTCACCCTGACCCTCTCCCCGCGCGCGGGGAGAGGGGATGGACGGCACTTGGGCCGCTTGACATTCACTTGCAGCGGCCTGGCATAGCGGTGCCGCTTGTCCCTTCTCCCCGTCAGAACGGGGAGAAGGTGCCGGCAGGCGGATGAGGGGCAAATAGGAGCGCCAGACAGGAACGACAGCAACGCTTGCGCAACGCAATCCAGCATCACATTATGCATTCCTTGAGGGTGTCGCGGTGTCAAGATCGGGGGCGAATGAGATGCGCGGTCCTGACAAGCAGGCAACAGCACGGGCGCGGTCGCTTCGCCAAGTCGACAATGACGCCGAGGCAAGGCTCTGGAGCGAGCTTCGCAACCGCCGGCTGAACGGTTTCAAGTTCGTGCGACAACTGGCAATCGTGCCGTATTTCGCGGACTTCGCCTGCAGGGAGAGGATGCTCGTCGTCGAGGTGGACGGCAGCCAGCATGCGGGCAGTCCGTATGACCGCCGGCGCGACGATTTCATGAGATCAGAGGGCTGGGCGATCGTTCGCATCTGGAACATGGATGTGCTGAACGACATGCCGGCCGTACTGGAAACCCTCGTCGCCATCCTCGAGGGCCGGCTGACGGAGACCGTGGATTGCCGTGACTTGCGGTATTTTCCGGCCGGTTCCGGTCAGTGAGCATGCGCGGTCCGTGGCGCTTGTTAGACTCGCCCCTCATCCGCCTGCCGGCACCTTCTCCCCGTTCCGACGGGGAGAAGGGACAAGCGGCACCGCCGTGGCCATCTTCAGGCCGACAAGAAAGCTATGAATAGCCGCCACTGCGCAATTGAAACAATCACCAGGCATTCGACGCAAGTGGCTAGGTAGAGCGGGTGCCCCACGTCCCTTCTCCCCGTCAAAACGGGGAGAAGGTGCCGGCAGGCGGATGAGGGGCAAGTGATGGGGCACGCCCTGCTCCCGCAACCACTCCTCCCCTCACGCCACCTGCATCGCGCCCGGACCCGGGATCGCGCCAGGCGGGCATTTGCCGAGGATGATCATGCCGAGCACCTCGTCCTTGGTGACGTCCTCGGTTCGTGCCTGGCCGACCACCTTGCCGTTCTTCATGACGAAGACGCGGTCGGCGAGGTCGAAGACGTCGTGAATGTCGTGGCTGATCAGGAAGATGCCGATGCCTTCCTTCTTCAGCTGCTGGATCAGTTCGCCGACCTGGGCGGTTTCCTGCGGCCCAAGGGCTGCCGTCGGCTCGTCCATGATCAGGATGCGGGCGTCGAACAGGATGGCGCGGGCGATCGCCACCGACTGGCGCTGACCGCCGGACAAGGCCTTCACCGGCTCCTTGAAGCGGCGGAAATTGGGGTTGAGCCGTCCCATCACCTCGCGGGCCTTGGCCTCCATCGCCACGTCGTCGAGCGTGCCCCAGGGGGTCCTGAGTTCGCGGCCGAGATAGAGGTTGGCGGCAGCGTCGACATTGTCGGCGACGGCGAGCGTCTGGTAGATCGTCTCGATGCCGTATTTCTTGGCGTCGCGCGGATTGGCGATGTCGGCGGGCTCCCCGTCGATCAGGATCTCGCCCGCGTCGCGGCGATAGGCGCCCGACAGGATCTTGATCAGCGTCGACTTGCCGGCGCCGTTGTGGCCGAGAAGCGCCACGACCTCGCCGGGATAGAGATCGACCGAGGCGTTCTCGACCGCGTGGATGCCGCCGAACGAGATGGAAACATTGTTCATCTGCACGAGCGGAGTGCGTTTGTCAGTCATGATGAAATCCTCTTATCTCGCCCGCGCGCGGTAGATCGTGTCGAGCCAGACGGCGACGACGAGAACGATGCCGACGACGATGCGCTGGAAGGGCGTGTCGATGCCGACCAGAACCATGCCCGACTGCAGCGACTGCATGACGAGCGCGCCGAGCATGGCGCCGGCGACCGTGCCCATGCCGCCCGAGAGCGAGGTGCCGCCGATGACGGCCGCGGCGATGGTGTAGAGTTCGTCGAGTTCCCCTTGCGCATTGGTCGCGGCATTGAGGCGGGCGGTGGAGATCGCCGCGGCGATGGCGCACAGCATGCCCATCAGCGCGAAGATCTTGACGGTGACCCAGCGGGTCTTGATGCCGGCAAGTTCTGCGGCTTCCGGATTGCCGCCGATGGCAAAGACATAGCGGCCGAAGCGCAGGCGGGTCGAGATGAAGGTCATGACGATGCCGACGGCAATCGCGATCAGTACCGGAATGGCGATGCCGTGGGAGATGAACAGGCCGCCGTCCGGCCAGGCGATGCCGTTTTCATCGGCGAACTTGCGCGCGATTGCCACCGGCCAGGGATAGTTGTTGAAGACATAGACGGTGGCCAGCACCAGAGAGCAGCTGACGCCGGTGAGGAAATATTCGGCCCAGATCGGGCGCAGCGGGAAGCCGAAGCGGCGGCGCTGCTTGCGCGAATTGACCAGCGTCGCGACGATGGCCAGGCAGGCGATGACGCCGACGATCCAGCTGGCGGTGGCGCCGATCGAGCCGGCCGTGCCGCCGCCCATCAGGCGGAAGGTCGCGTCCATCGGGGCGACCGTGCGGCCCGAGGTGACGAACCAGGTGGCGCCGCGCCAGACCAAGAGGCCGCCGAGCGTGACGATGAAGGACGGCACGTTGAGGAAGGCGATGATGACGCCGTGCAGCGCGCCGATCGCCGCGCCGAGGACGAGGCCGGCGGCAAGAGCGATGATCCAGGTCAGCGGGTGGTCGAAGCCGAGCACCTGCGGCAGGAGTTCGGCCTGCAGCACGCCCATGAACATGCCGACGAAACCGAGTACCGAGCCAACCGAAAGGTCGATGTTGCGGGTGACGATGACCAGCACCATGCCGGTCGCCATGACGGCGACGGAGGCGGTCTGCACCGACAGGTTCCACAGGTTGCGCGGCGTCAGGAACAGACCGCCGGAAATGATGTTGAAGCCGACCCAGATGATCAGCATGGCGCCGATCATGCCGAGCAGGCGGGTGTCGATCTCGGTGGCGCGGAAAAAGCGCTTCACCGGGTTTTCGCCCGCGCCGGCGCGCGCGGCCTGCGTGGTATTCGTGATATCGGCCATGCCGTGCCGTTCTCCCACTTTTGGTAATCCCTTGCGATGGCGCGCCCGCCGCAGCGCGTGCGGCAATGGCGGCCCGGCCTCCCTTGCGACCCTATGAGACGTCGCGACCTTGTGGAGGTCGCGACGCTTCAAGGTTCATGAGGCCGTCAGGTCAGGCCCGTGTCAATTGCAGGCTGCGACGGAACCGGCGGGGACGCCCTGGCAGGCGGCTTCCTTGGTGATCCAGCCGGCGTCGATGACGACGTTCAGGTTGTCCTTGGTGATCGGCAGCGGGGCGAGGAAGACCGACTGCATTTCGACGCCCTTCGGACCACCGGAGAACGCGGTCACGCCTTCGATCTCGGTCATCTTCTTGCCGCCGGCAAGCTCGACGGCGATTTCGGCGGCGCGCTTGCCGAGTTCACGGCTGTCCTTCCACACCGATACGGTCTGGGTGCCGAGCGCGACGCGGTTCAAGGCGGCGAAATCGGCATCCTGGCCGGAGACCGGAACCGAGCCGGCCAGGCCCTGGGCGGTCAGAGCCGCGATCGCGCCACCGGCGGTGCCGTCGTTCGAGGCGACAACCGCGTCGACCTTGTTGTCGTTGGCGGTCAGGAACTGCTCCATGTTCTTCTGGGCATTTTCCGGCTTCCAGCCGTCGGTATAGGCTTCGCCGACATTCTTGATCTTGCCGGCGTCGATGGCTTCTTTCAGCACTTCGATCTGGCCGGCAAACAGGAAGTCGGCGTTCGGGTCGGCGGAGTTGCCCTTGATGAAGACGTAATTGCCTTCCGGCTTCACCTTGAACACTTCGCGGGCCTGCATGCGGCCGACTTCCTTGTTGTCGAAGGTGATGTAGAAGGCGGCCGGGTTCTCGATCAGGCGGTCATAGCCAACGACCGGGATGCCTTCGGCAGCGGCCTTTTCGATGGCCGGGCCGATCGCGTCGGAATCCTGCGCCAGAACGATCAGCGCATTGGCGCCCTGGGAAATCAGGCTTTCGACGTCGGTCAGCTGCTTGGCGGCAGACGACTGGGCGTCGGCGGAAATATACTTGTCGCCGGAAGCCTCGAGCGCCTTCTTGATGGCGGCTTCGTCGGTCTTCCAGCGCTCTTCCTGGAAGTTGGACCAGGATACGCCGACCACGAGGTCCTTGGCGTTGGCGACGGTGTGCAGGCTGGTGATGACGGCGGCGCACGCCATCAGCTTCAAGACGGATTTCATTCAAGCCTCCCTTTGAAAAGACGCGGCACGCCGGCAAACCTCCCGTTCACCCCCTAAGCGGCCCGTCGAAGAATACTGCCTTGCCTGGCCAAGCGGCCGTTGGTTTTTCTCGACAGTCGAGAAAATAAATGTCAGAAGATTTCGAGGCTGTCAACAAGGCCCCGGAGGGCTTGCAAAACGGCGCCGCCTGATGATCTTGCTGAAGGTCATATCGCAAAGGACCATTATGATCGGACGCCTGCCATGCTGACGAAATCGAGCACCGAAATGGTGCGTCAGCAAAACAGTGCGCTGGTGCTTGCCGCACTTCGCCGGCAGGGTTCGCTTGCCCATACCGACATTGCCGCCGCAACCGGACTTGCCTCGGCCACCGTCTCGGCGATCACCGCCGATCTCGAGCGCCTTGGCGCGCTGGAGCGCCACGAGCAGCCGGCGACCGGCGGGCGCGGCCGGCCGCGTGTACTCTTCGGCCGCAAGCGCGATTTCAGCTATCTGATCGCCGCGCGCATCTCGTCCGACAGCGTGCAATATTCGCTGGCCGACTATACCGGCACGCTGATCGACCGGTTCGACGAACCGCGCGATCATGGCACCCCTTCCCCCGCCGCCTTCATCGCCGGGTTCCGGGAGGCGCTGTCGCGCATGGCCGGCCGCTCGCGGCTCTTGCCCGAGAGGATCGCCGCGGTGTCGATCAGCTCCAAGGGCATGGTCGATGCCGGCGGTTCGCGCCTCCTCTGGTCGCCGGTGTTCGGCCGGGCGGAGATCGACTTTTCCACCGCGCTTGCCTTATCGCCGCAGACCCGCATCCGTCTCAACAACGAGACGCTGCTGGTCGCCCATGCGCTGGGGCTTCGCGCCGACAAGGAGCCGGGCAAACCGTTCCAGGCGCTCGCCACGCTGTCGCTCGGCCATTCGATCGGACTCGGCATCGCAAGGCGCGGGCATTCCGGCGAACTGGAGGTCAGCGCGCCGAACTTCGGCCATATGCTCAACGCCTCCGACGGCAAGCTCTGCCGCTGCGGCTCCATCGGCTGCGTCGAGGCCTCGGCCGGCTTCTACGGCATCCTTCGGACCGCATTCGAGGTGCCTCCCGACACGATCCCGGCAAAGTTCGTGCCGCTGGCCGAAATGGACAAGATCGCCGCCCGCGCCCGCCAGGGACACCGCATGTCGGAATATGCCTTTCGGCAGGCGGGCCTGGCACTCGGCCAGGGGCTGTCGCGGGTGCTCAGCCTCCACGACAACATGCCGATCGTCATCACCGGCCACGGCACGCGCTATATCGACCTGCTAACCCGCGGCCTCGACGAGGGGCTTGCGCAATCGCTGCATGTGCGCATCTACGGCGCGCCGGAAATCACCATCGTACCGGAAGAGGCGATGCTGGTGTTCGAAGGGCATCTCGACCGGGCACTGACCGAAATCGACCACGATGTCGCAGGGCTGAGGGCCGAAGAGGCGCAGGCGCGCTGACGCTTGCCTCCGAGGCAGACAAAGACACGGGATGTGGCTCTCCGGCAATAGACATCGTTTTTTAACAATGCTAGTCGATTGATTAGACGAACAGAGAATTCGAACTGGGCTGATTCTGTGATGAAAAAACATACCGCCGTCCTTCTCGCCGCAGTCTTCGCGGCAGCACTCGCCACTGAGGCCTCTGCTCAGGATGGCTCCGCCTATGACTGGAGCGGTTTCTATGTCGGCGGAAATGTCGGCTACGGTTTCGCAGACAGCGACTGGGTGCTCGTGAACAATGCGAGCGGCCATTCGACTGGCGACATCGGCAAGACCCAGACCTCACCCGAGTTCGAGGGCATGCTCGGCGGCATTCAGATCGGTCGCAATTGGCAGGACGACAAGATCGTCTACGGTCTCGAAGCGGCACTCACCATTCCCGACCTTGAGGGCTATGGCACATGGACAAATAGTTCCGGCTATTTCCGTGATGCGTCGAGCGACATCAACTGGATCGCCAGCCTGACCGGGCGCGGCGGCATGACCTTCGACAAGACCCTGGTTTACGGCAAGGCCGGCTTGGCTTTCGCGGGCGTAGACTATACCCACACCGGCGGTCAGCCGGGTCAAGTTCGCCATTTCGAGGGTTCCGAAACCACACTCGGCGTCATCGTGGGCGCCGGTGTCGAACAGGCCCTGACTGACAAGTGGTCATTGAAGTTCGACTACAGCTTCACCTACCTTGGCATCAACAACACCGAAGTGTCGGAAGGCGGTCGGACGGCCGTATTCAATGTCGACCAGGGCATCCACTCCCTGGCGGTCGGGGTGAACTACCGTTTCTGACGGAGTTCCGTGACCCGCTTTGGAAACTTGGCCCGCGCCCGCGTGGGCCATTTTCGTTGGGCCACACGGCAGGAGTGTTGAATGCCCCCCCATTTTATTGGGGATTAGAATTCGCAGTCTTGTTTTCGCTGGGAAAAATTTTCCGCTTCTTGATCTACGTCAATTTAATTTCTTCATTCATTGCTTAATTGCTATATAACGATATTCAATCGTTAGCGGGTTGCGACGAGGTGCCGCGACCGAATTGGAGGAAAGAAGAATGATGAAAGAGAACAAAAGGTCCCTTTCGATGGGCGTCGCTTACGCACTGTTCGCGATTTCTGCGGCTTCGCTGGTGACCGGCGTGTCCGTGTTCCCCACCTCCGCGCATGCAGAGGAACACGATGGCGGCAAAGGTGGCCAGGGCGGTCAAGGCGGCCAGGGCGGCCAGGGCGGTCAGGGTCACGACGGCGGCGGTAAGGGCGGCCCGAGCGACGACAGCGAGGGCAAGGGACCCAAGGCTGGTTCGCAGGGCAAGCCCGGAAGCTCCGGCAAGCCCGCATGGGCGCAGGAGGGCATTCCGGAAGTCGAACTCGGTCGCCTGAGCGTCGCGCGCTCGCCCGATAAGGTTCTCGACCGCGCGCTGGCCGAGGTTCTGGCAAACTGGGTTCCGGCGAATTCGGCACTTTACAGCATGACGGCCGCTGCCTTCGCGGACTATGTGAAGGCCAACTGGGACTCGATCAATATCGTCGACTCGCCGTTGCAGAACCTTGCCCTGATGGAAGCTCTGCTCGACGGCACGCTGAACCTGTCGGCAATCAACGTCAATCCGGCGAGCACGCTTGACCTCGCGGCGATCTTCCTCGGCGTGGCTTCGGACAAGACCGTACCGATCTCGACCGATACCGCGATCGCCCTGAACATCATCATGGACCTCGGCTTGACCTCGACCCAGGTCGAAACCCTGGCGGACAAGGCTGAAGACGTGCGCGAGGCCGTCCTTGAAGCCCACGGCTGACGTCGAACGTCCCATGTGATCCAAGGCGGCAACCGCGCAACAGCGGCTGCCGCCTTTTTCTTGCCCGGGCCAACCCCTTCGCGACAGTTCCGGCCGCGGCGCTCCCGACTTGGCCGCCCTTGCCGCGTTGCCGCCCGCGTCCTATCACTGCGATGCGTTCGATCGAGGGAGGAGCGATGTCCACCGCAGCCTATGTCTTTGATGCCTACGGCACGCTGTTCGACGTGCATGCAGCGGTGCGCCGCCATGCCGAGCAGGCGGGGCCTGAGTATCAGCGCTTTTCCGAGATGTGGCGGGCCAAGCAGCTGGAATATTCCTGGGTGCGCACGCTGATGGGCAGCTATCGCGATTTCTGGCAGCTGACCGAGGAAGCGCTCGACTATACGCTCGCGCGGTTCCCCAGCGTCGACCGGAGCCTGCGCGCCGACCTGCTTTCCGCCTACTGGACGCTCGACTGCTATCCGGAAGTGCCGGCCGTGCTGAAGGACTTGAAGAGCCGGGGCGCGAAACTGGCCATCCTCTCCAACGGCTCGCCGGCCATGCTTGAAGCCGCGGTGAAGAATGCGGCGCTCGACGTGATCCTCGACGACGTGTTTTCCGTCGATGCCATCCGCGCCTACAAGACCGCGCCGCAGGTCTACGACATGGTGACCACCGCCTATCGTCTCTATCCGGAGGCGGTGTCCTTCCAGTCGTCGAACCGCTGGGACGTGGCCGGCGCGCAGAAATTCGGCTTTCGCACGGTGTGGATCAACCGTCTCGACCTGCCCGACGAATATGCCGACCACGGGCCGGACCTGATCCTGCCCAACCTCGCCAGCCTGTGAAGGACCTGACGCCATGGCCTGGTCGGCGACGCAATATCTGAAATTCGAGGAAGAGCGGACGCGACCGGCGCGCGATCTTCTGGCGCAGGTGCCGCTTGGCGAAGCAAGACGCGTCTACGATCTCGGCTGCGGGCCGGGCAATTCAACCGAACTGCTGATCGGGCGGTTCGGCAAGGGGGCGGTAACCGGTCTCGACAGCGATGCCGACATGCTGGACAAGGCGCGGGCGCGCCTGCCGGGCACGCCTTTCGTCGCGGCCGATCTCTCCACCTGGCGGCCCGAGGCGCCGGCCGACCTGCTCTATGCCAATGCGGTGCTGCAATGGCTTCCCGACCATCTCACGCTGATGGAGAGCCTGATCGACCATCTGGCGCCGGGCGGGGTTCTCGCCGTGCAGATGCCCGACAATCTCGACGAGCCGACGCATCTGCTGATGGAGGAAACCGGGGCCGCCGGGCCCTGGGCCCCGGCCTTTGCCGGCGGCAGGCTCAGGCGCGCCCGCCTCCCCTCGCCCGCCGCCTATCTCGAACGGCTTACGCCCAAGACCGCGCGCGTCAATGTCTGGCACACGGTCTACTATCATCCGATGGCCGATGCCGAGGCGATCGTCGAATGGGTGAAGGGCACCGGCCTTCGCCCCTATCTCGACGCCGCGGGAAAAGAGCATGCGCCGGCTTTCCTCGCCGACTACACCACCCGCATCGCCCGCGCCTATCCGCCGATGGCCGACGGGCGGGTGCTACTCAGGTTTCCCCGTCTGTTTGTCGTGGCGGTGAAGGCGTAACTTCGCTAGAAGGCAATCTCGACCATGACGGCGCTTCGACGCCACCCGAATTTTTGAAAGCTTCCGCCGATGAGCACCCTTTGGACAAAACCCGTCACCCTCGCGCTCGGCGAAGAGGGCGAGGACGTGACGATCGACAGCACGGAGGCCGCCTCCTGGGCGATGATCGAGGACTGGCCGACCGAGGACGGCCCGGCGCTCGACAAGGCGCTGCTGACCTGCATGGACGTGGTCGCCGGCAAGAAGAAGGACGAGGACGCCCGCCGCGCCTTCATCGCCGCAGCGATCGAGGCGGGGATCGCCATCCGCGACTAGAGGGGCCAATGTCGGCGCAAGGGTGCTGCCGTCGAATCCACCTTGAAGCTGAGGGCAAAAGGGTCATCTTATTGGAGGACTGATCGCGGCTTCGCCCTGCCCCGTGCTTCGCCCCCCGCGCGAAAGAGGAGTCCTTACATGAAATATGTCACCGCCAACGGCGCGCATCTTCCCGCCCTCGGCTTCGGCACCTTCCGCATGCCCGGCGCCGACGTGCTGCGGATCCTGCCGCTCGCCCTGAAGACCGGCTTTCGCCATATCGACACCGCGCAGATCTACGGCAACGAGGCCGCAGTCGGCGAGGCGATCGCCCGCTCGGGGCTCGCGCGCGGCGACATTTTCCTGACCACCAAGGTCTGGGTCGACAAGTTTTCGAGGCGCGACATGGGACCCTCGGTCGAGGAGAGCCTGAAGAAGCTGGAGACCGACCATGTCGACCTGCTGCTCCTGCACTGGCCGCAAAGCCCGGTGCCGCTCGCAGAGCAGATCGAGGGCCTGAACGCGCTGGTCGATGCCGGCAAGGTGCGCCATATCGGCGTGTCCAACTATAATTGCGCGCTGATGGGCGAGGCCGTGCGCCTGTCGAAGGCGCCGATCGTCACCAACCAGATCGAATATCATCCCTATCTCGACCAGACGGCCGTGCTCTCGGCCGCCCGCTCCTACGGCATGTCGGTGACGGCCTATTACGCCATGGCGGACGGTCGTGTGCCGAAGGACGAACTCCTGCAGGACATTGGCGCCCGCCACGGCAAGACGGCGGCCCAGGTGGCCTTGCGCTGGCTCATCCAGCAGCAGAGCGTCGCGGCACTGACGAAGACCGCGACCGAAAGCCGCCTCGCGGAAAATTTCGCCGTCTTCGACTTCTCGCTCGACGCCGCGGAAATGGACGCCATTTCGGCGCTCGCAAGGCCGGACGGGCGGATCGTCAACCCGGGGCATCTGGCGCCGGAATGGGATTGAGGGAGCCTTGATCGCGGCGGGGAAGGTTGGCATTCTGGTGTTGGGAGCGGGAGACGCCGATGGCCGAGAACAGCAAACCTCAACCGAGTGCCGGGCAGGACCCGGACGACGCGCCTGACCTCAGCGAGGCGCCGTGGCGCGAAAAGCTGGACGCGGCAGCTGTGCGGGTTGGGCGGCCGAAGGGTCCGGGCAAGAAGGACTGACCATTCTGCTCGATCCGAATGGGCTGGAGCGTTTCCGTCGGACCGGCCCCGGCTGGCAATCGCGGATCGATGCCACGCTTCGCGTATGGCTGGGAGAGAAGGGGTGAAAGGGGAGAAGTTAAGATGCCCCGACATTGAAGACCAAGCTGACTGGAGCCCGGAAAGAAATATCGATTTCGGCGAAGAAACAATCTAAACCGCCATTGATATTAATATCAATAATCTATGAATTTAATCCGAAAAAATCCCTCAGATTGACTTGGATATCAACCGGTATTCGGAAAACTCATCGAGTAAAACCGGTAAATTTTGGCTATCTAATTGGACAATCCTGCAACTCAGTAGACTTAAAATCCTAAGTCTAGAATTAAACTGGCGATGAGATTCGCAAATGGGTTCTGATGAAGAAGTTTCGCACTCGTCTATTCGTACTCAGCACCGAGTTGCCGCCCAACGCTGGTGCGTGGGGCTTGGGTTGGTCCGTGACGCAACGACATTTTGAGATGCGGTTCCCAGCTAACCGAAGTGCGGGTCCGGACCCTGATCCCGAGGAGCACCACCACATGCGTGCCATTGTTGGTAGTAGCTTCGAGAAGGATGGTTATTTATGCTCAAAGCTTGCACCCGAACTGATCTTAGAGGCCAGAGATTTCGACCAGGCACAAAGAGTCATGCGGTTAATCGGTGCTGGCTATGCGCTCACCGACATGATGCTGCTGGACGAAGATGCCGTTGCGGTTCCGGACAACCCTGCTGACTACCCCGCCGGCAGTAGCTCGGAGATGGAGCTTGCACTGAGAAAAGGATCGGCGACTGAAGGGAATTTCCGGGCAGCTCGGATTGCAGCAGCGGCATCAAAGAAACTCGTGTATCAGAACGCCCTAGCTAAATACTTCCACGGTTTCAGGCTGGCTGGGCGACATTGGATGGACACTCATCCTACTCATGGAGAGAAAATTTCCACTACTGCCGACCCGCTAGTATATACGAATTATGCCCTAGCGATCATTGCATATTATTCAGCGATTGAAGAGTTGAACGCGCACGTCAAGGCCTCAGAGAAGTGTCCGAGCAAGCTGGCGGACGGATCGTGGAATCCACTTGTCTTGAGCGATCTCCAAGGGCGATTGACTGCGCTAGGGATACCGCCGAAATCTACTGCAATTTGGCTGCTGCGCGGCACCCCAACACGGATCGAACGGAAGCATAAGCCACCTGAGGGCAAGGCAGCTGTTTGGGCACGAGGCATGGTAAGGGACAGAGAGATCCCAATCTGTGATGCAATCAATTACGCGGGCCTCCTGCGAAGCAGAGTCAGCGCCCATCGGACTTCCAAACGGACCAAAAGCCTGACCGTTGCCCACGTTCACAGCGTTCAGATGCTCGCCCGGGACTTGCTTTTACGCGTCCTAGGTGACGAACACTCAATGACGCCACGTCTAAAAGGCCAGCAAATGTCGTAGTCACTTGTGGCCCCACGACGAGAATGCCCTCTCCCCCACGCACAAAAAAACCGCCGGATCGCTCCGGCGGCTTCATCATTCCAACCCTGCGCCCGTCTCAGACGAACTGGCTCAAGCCCGGGACCGAGGCGACGACTTCGTCGACGACTTCGTCGCCGGCATATTCGCGGGCGGCCGCCATGGTTTCCTTGGCGAGCTTGGAGATTTCGCCCATGCCGAGGCCCTGGGCCATCAGCTGCTGGCCAAGCCCCATGATGCCGCCGCCGCCGAGCGCGCTCATCAGGCCGCCGAGCAGGCCCTTGCCTTCGCCTTCGCCATTGTACTTGGCGACGAGGTCGAGCGCGCCGGGCACGGATTCGATCATCTTGGCGACCGGGCCGTCGGCCGCTTCGCGCTGCAGGAAGCCCAGCATCATGCCGACGGACTTTTCAGCGAGGGCCGGTTCGATGCCGACCTTGTCGGCGATGCGGGTTACGAGTTCGTTCATGAGGAGCCTCCTGGCGTGAAATTGACGTTAACGTCAACGTAATTCAAGTTTTTGCCGAACTCAAGCGGCCAAGGCCGCCGCCGGCCGAATTTGTCCGCGGCCGAAAGGTCGAAGTCCGACGCCGGCCGCGCAGCCCGCGGGCTGTTGTCGATGTTTCACACTATCCTTATAACAGCAAGGTGACGATTCAGGGAATGACGGGGCGCGCGCAATTTGCCGATCGGCCCGGTCGCCGAAACATTAGACGGGAACGAGGCGCATGCTCGAAGACGGAAAGCTCTATATCGGCACCAGCCGCAATCCCGACGACAGCCTCAACAAGGGCGAATATCTCGACCTCAAATACGGCAACCGCCACGGCATCGTCACCGGCGCCACCGGCACCGGCAAGACGGTGACGCTGCAGGTGCTCGCCGAGAGCTTTTCCAATGCCGGCGTGCCGGTGTTCTGCGCCGACATCAAGGGCGATCTCTCCGGCATCGCCGCGATGGGCGAGAAGAAGGACTGGGTCGACCAGCGGGCCAAGCAGATCGGCTTTGACGATTTCGCCTACCAGGAATTCCCGGTGATCTTCTGGGATCTCTACGGGGAGCAGGGCCACCGCGTGCGCACCACGGTCGCCGAGATGGGCCCGCTGCTCTTGTCGCGGCTGATGGACGCGTCGGAGGCGCAGGAGGGCGTCTTGAACATCGCCTTCAAGATCGCCGACCAGGGCGGCCTGCCGCTGCTCGACCTGAAAGACCTGCAGGCGCTCCTGAACTATATGGGCGAGCACGCCAGCGAACTGTCCAACCAGTTCGGCCTCATTTCCAAGTCCTCGGTCGGCTCGCTGCAGCGCGGGCTTCTGGTGCTGGAACAGCAGGGCGCCGAACATTTCTTCGGCGAACCGGCGCTCGCCGTCACCGACATCATGCGCACCACCAATGACGGGCGCGGGGCGATCTCGGTGCTGGCCGCCGACAAGCTGATGATGAACCCGCGGCTCTATTCGACCTTCCTTCTATGGCTCTTGTCGGAGCTGTTCGAGGAACTGCCGGAAGTGGGCGATCCGGACAAGCCGAAGCTGGTCTTCTTCTTCGACGAGGCGCATCTTCTGTTCAACGACGCGCCAAAGGTGCTGATCGAGCGCATCGAGCAGGTCGTGCGCCTCATCCGCTCCAAGGGCGTCGGCGTCTATTTCGTCACGCAGAACCCGCTCGACGTGCCCGACACCGTGCTGGCGCAGATGGGCAACCGCATCCAGCATGCGCTCCGCGCCTATACGCCGCGCGAGCAGAAGGCGGTGAAGACGGCGGCGACGACCTTCCGTCCCAACCCGGCCTTCGACTGCGAAACGGCAATCACCATGCTCGGCATCGGCGAGGCGCTGGTCTCGACGCTTGGACCCAAGGGCGTGCCCTCGATCGTCGAGCGCACCCTGGTGCGCCCGCCGGCTGGCCGTCCCGGTCCGATCAGCGAGGCCGAGCGCCGCGCGGTGATCAATGTCAGCCCGGTCGCCGGGGTCTACGACAAGGATCTCGACCGGGAATCGGCCTATGAGATCCTGATGGCCCGCGAGCAGAAGGCGGCCGAGGCCGAGGCCGCAAGGCGCACGCAAGAGGAGCGCGAGGCCCGCGGCGAGGACAAGGATTCGGCCGCCGGCCGCTGGTCGCTGCCGGGCTTCGGCGACAAGGATGACGACGACCGCACGACGAAGCCGACGACGCGCAAGACCTCGGGCTACCAGCGCGAAACGGTGATCGAGGCGGCGATGAAGAGCGCCGCCCGCTCGGTCGCCACCTCGGTCGGCCGCGCCATCGTGCGCGGGATCTTGGGAAGCTTGAGGCGGTAACGGGCGGTTCTTGCCTTTCGTGCCGTTGGCCCCTTTGGTCACACAGGAGAATGCGAGGGATCTCCACCGCATTCGGAGCACGCCCTTGCCCCTCACCCTGACCCTCTCCCCGTAAACGGGGAGAGGGGACGGCCGCGGCGGTGCCGCTTAGCCCTTCTCCCCGCTTGCGGGGAGAAGGTGCCGGCAGGCGGATGAGGGGCAGTTGGCCAACGGCACACATCTCTGCATCCGCTGCATTCCTGCCCGCCCTCATTCGCCGAAGAGACCCCGAGCCCCTGCCCGGCACGGCTACGACACAACCTCGCGGTGGAACCGGCCCAGGGACAAACACAACCATTAGACGCACACAAAAGGAACACAAACAAAAAGTTGACGCCGGACGGGCGAGCGTGTATCTATGGCTTATCGATACTTTGTTTGCCGATATTTGTTTATGGCGCTTGCGCCTCTGGACGAACTTCCCCCTCTCAAAAGTCGAAATCAACCGTCGAGCGTCGTTCGGCGGATCTCAATGTTGCTATGAAAGGGTTCGTCATGACCACCGGCACAGTAAAATGGTTCAATTCCACCAAGGGCTTCGGCTTCATTCAGCCTGACAACGGCGGCGCGGACGTGTTCGTCCACATCTCGGCCGTAGAGCGCGCCGGCATGCGCGATCTCGTCGAAGGCCAGAAGATCTCCTTCGAGCTGGAACGCGACAACAAGTCGGGCAAGATGTCCGCCGGCCAGCTGCAGGCCGCTTGAAGCTTCAGCTAGCCGCGACCACGGATGTACTGGCGTGGCGGGCTTAAAGAAGTTGAGAAGGCCAGGCGAATGTCTGGCCTTTTTGCGTTTGCACAGCCTTGAACGTCAGGGATGCAGGCAGAAATAAAACTCGCTAAAATTGCACCATCGAGCCGCACGCAAAGACGCGCGCAGCTTCGAGGAAGCCAGCGCCGGCTTGGCGCGCCTTTGAAACAAACGGATCGGACTATATGAACGCCCACGTCACCATCCACGCACCTACTGCACCTGCCGATGAGAATGTCGGCGCGTGGTTGAAGATCCTGGCGCGCTATCGACAGCCGCGCCTCGGGCGCAGCGCTTTCGAGCTGGTCATCACGCTTGTTCCGTTCGTCCTGTTCTGGACGCTTGCCTATCTTTCGCTGGTCAACGGCGTCTGGCTCGGCCTCATCGCCATCGTTCCGGCCGGCTTCTTCCTGCTGCGCCTGTTCATGATCCAGCACGATTGCGGCCACGGCTCGTTCTTTGCGCGCCGCGGGCTCGACGACTGGACCGGCCGGCTGATCGGCGTTCTGACACTCACCCCTTACGGCTACTGGCGCCGGGCGCACGCCGCCCACCATGCCAGCGCCGGCAATCTCGACGAGCGCGGCATCGGCGACATCACCACGCTGACGCTCGAGGAATATCGCGCGCTTTCTCCGCGCGGCCGGCTCGGCTATCGCCTCTACCGTCACCCGGCGGTGATGTTCGGCATCGGCCCGGCCTTTCTCTTCCTGTTCAAGCAGCGCCTTCCCTTCGGCATGATGAAGGACGGCGCGCAGCCGTGGATCTCGACCATGGGGACCAATCTCGGCATTGCCGTGGTGTCTGCCCTGATGATCTGGGCGGTCGGCCTCGTGCCCTTCCTGGTCATCCACCTGCCGATCGTGCTGATCGCCGGCGCCACCGGAATCTGGCTGTTCTATGTCCAGCACCAGTTCGAGGAGACGCACTGGTCGAAGGGCGATGACTGGCAGTTTCCCAAGGCCGCGCTGCACGGCGCCTCGCATTACGACCTGCCGCTGGCGCTACGCTGGCTGACCGGCAATATCGGCATTCACCACGTCCACCACCTGGCGAGCCGCATTCCCTATTACCGCCTGCCGGAAGTGTTGCGCGACCATCCGCAACTCGCCGGCATCGGCCGCATCACGCTTCGCGACAGCTTCGCCTGCGTCAAGCTCGCCCTGTGGGACGAAAAGCGTGGCCGACTGCTCTCCTTCCGCGAGGCCGAAGGCGCACTCGCCGCTGCCTGATCCGCCGGCGGCCAGTCTGAAGCCGGCCGCGGCACTCGAACCGACACCACGACAGATTTTCAAGGACCGACCATGCTCGAACTCACCCCCGTCCAGATCCGCGGACTGAAACTTGCCAAGGATGGCGACCTCTTTCCCGCCGAGGGCAACAACTGGACCCACCTCAATGCGCAGGTGACCTATGCCCGCACCGACCGCTTCAAGGAGCGGCCGCAGAAGATCAAGTCGATCAAGACGACGACGGTCAACGAATTGCGCGAGCATGGCCTGCTTCAGGCCATCAACAGCGACACCGCCGTCGACCAGTCCGCCCATGGCATCACCATGGCCGGCAAGATGTGGCTCTTGCAGAACAAGTAAGCGGCGGGGTCCTCGTTCGCGACCGCCTCGAACGCCCATTCGCCACGCGACGATCGTTGCCTTCCTCGGCCGAGCGAGCGCTGTCGGGCTGTCTTCTCCCCATGGGGGAGAAGGTGGCGCATAGCGCCGGATGAGGGGGCGAAGCAAGGCCGGGAGCATGGGGCGTGGCTCTTTGCCTTGGCGCGCGCGGTTCCCCCTCACCCCGCCTCCGCTTCGCTCGGCGGACCTCTCCCCGCCGGGGAGAGGAGGCCGGAAACGTCGCGGCGCGCTCGGCACTTCTCCCCACTGGGCAGAAGATGGCCTTCCCCTTCAGAGCGTCGCGCTGTCGATGACGAAGCGGTATTTGACGTCGCTCTTCAGCATCCGGGCGTAGGCCGCCTCGATCTCTGCTGCCGCGATCATCTCGATGTCGGCGACGATGCCGTGTTCGGCGCAGAAATCCATCATCTCCTGGGTCTCGGCAATGCCGCCGATGGTCGAGCCGGCGATCGAGCGACGCTTCATGATCAGCGGGAAGACGGCCGGCGAGGGATGCGGGTGTTCCGGCGCGCCGACCAGCGTCAGCGTGCCGTCACGCTTCAGCAGATTGACGAAGCTGTCGAGGTTGTGGCTGGCGGCGACGGTGTCGACGATCAGGTCGAACGAATTGCCATGGGCCTTCATCTCGTCCGCATTGCGCGACACGACGACCTCATGGGCGCCGAGATCCAGCGCGGCCTGGCGCTTGTTCTCCGAGGTGGTGAAGGCGACGACATGGGCGCCGAGCGCACGGGCGAGCTTTACACCCATATGTCCGAGACCGCCGATGCCGACAATGCCGACCTTCTTGCCCGGTCCGGCATTCCAGTGGCGCAGCGGCGACCACAGCGTGATGCCGGCGCAGAGAAGCGGCGCGACGGCGGCGAGCTGTTCGGCCGGATGGCGGACCTTGACGACGAACTTGTCCTTGACGGTGATCGACTGCGAATAGCCGCCGAGCGTATGGCCAGGCTTGTCGGCCGTCTTGCCGTTATAGGTACCGGTGAAGCCGTGTTCGCAATATTGCTCCAGTCCATCGTCACAGGCGTAGCAGCTCTGGCAGCTGTCGACCATGCAGCCGACGCCGACTGTTTCGCCGACGGCAAAGCCGGAGACCGCCGAGCCGACCGCGGTGACATGGCCGACGATCTCGTGGCCGGGCACGCAAGGATAGAGCGTTCCCGCCCATTCGGAGCGCACGGTGTGCAGGTCGGAATGGCAGACGCCGCAATAGGCGATGGCGATCTGCACATCGTTCGGCCCCACATCGCGGCGGGGGATCTGCATCGGCTCGAGCGGTTTGTCGGCGGCATAGGCGCCGAAGGCCTTGGTCAGCATGGCATTCTCCAATGATGTTGAGGGATGAAACCCCGGAAGATCCGGGGCGAAGGCGGCCGCGGGGAGGATCAGCGGCCGGAATACTGGTCGTCGGTAACCGGTTCGAGCCAGTCGACGGTCTTGCCGTCGAGGGCCTCGTGGATGGCGATATGGGTCATGGCGACGGTCGGTGAGGCGCCATGCCAGTGCCTTTCGCCCGGTGCGAACCAGACCACGTCGCCGGGGCGGATCTCCTCGATCGGTCCACCCTCACGCTGGACGAGGCCGAGGCCCGCGGTGACGATCAGCGTCTGGCCGAGCGGATGGGTGTGCCAGGCGGTGCGGGCGCCAGGCTCGAAAGTGACGGCGGCGCCACTGGCGCGGGCCGGTGTCTCCGCCTGGAACAGCGGATCGATGCGCACGCTTCCAGTGAACCAGTCCGCCGGACCCTTGGTCGAGGGTCGCGTTCCCACTCTCTTGATGTCCATGATGCGCTCCCGCAAGCCTTGTTGAGCGGGGCGGCTCGCCACCCCTTGCGACAGACTATAGCCGACCTTGTTTATTTCGATTAGGCTACATAAAGAGATTGCACCTATATCGAGGATCAATGAATGCGGCGCGAAGAGTTGGGCGACCTGATGGCCTTTCGCAGCGTGGCGGAGGAGCGCAGCTTTACCCGCGCTGCCGCAAGGCTCGGCACCTCGCAGTCCTCGCTCAGCCTGATCGTCAGGCGGCTGGAGGAACGGCTCGGTGTGCGGCTTCTCACCCGCACCACCCGCAGCCTTGCCCCGACCGAGGCCGGCGAGCGGCTGCTGGCGGCACTTGGGCCGGCCTTCGACAGCATCGAGCAGGAACTCGAGGTTCTCGGCCAATACCGGGACCGGCCGGCCGGAAGTTTCCGCATCACCGCCACCCAGCACGCGATCGACACCGTGCTATGGCCGAAGCTCTCCCCGGTGCTGCGGCATAATCCCGATATCAGGGTCGAGCTGTTCTCCGATCTGGCGCTGACCGACATCGTCGCCGAGCGCTTCGACGCCGGGGTACGGTTCGGCGAGCAGGTGGAGAAGGACATGGTCGCGGTGCGGATCGCGCCGGACGCACGTCTCGTCGTGGTCGGCGCGCCGGGCTATCTGGCCAACCGCCCCCTACCCGTTTCGCCGCGCGACCTGACCCAGCACGACTGCATCACCACGCGCCTGCCGACCTATGGCGGCATTTATGCCTGGGAGTTCGAGAAGGACGGCCAGGAACTGCGCGTCAGGGTCGAGGGCCAGTTGATCTTCAACGATGTGGGCCAGGTGCTGAGGGCGACGCTCGATGGCTATGGCCTCGCCTTCCTCTTCGAGGACATGGTGGGCGATCATGTTGCGGCGGGCCGCCTGGTGCAGGTGCTGGACGACTGGACGCCGCCCTTTGCCGGCTATCACCTCTATTATCCGAGCCGCCGCCATGCCTCGCCGGCCTTTTCCCTGCTGGTCAATGCGTTGCGCCATCAGAAGCCCTGATACTAGCCACGCTGCCGTTTGCGCCACTCCTGAAAAATGGCAAGGGCCACGCCGATGGCGAGCCCCGGAAGGGCGGCCAGCACGCCGATCGAGACGGCGCCCATTTCGCAGCCACCCGAATCGCCCGGCGTGCCGCAGCGCGGGTCAAAGGCGTGGGAGAGCGCCAGCACCAGCAATGTCGTTGCGATCGGCAGGCCGACAAGGCCGAGCAGACCATAGATCACCACCCTTGCAATCGATCCGATCATCACACGCTCCGCAAAAAGCATCCATGGCAGCGAGCCGCAGCCAGCATAGGCCTTGCGACGCAGAAGGAAAGCATCCGGCACGCAAGGATGCTGACCTCCGCCTCCGGGACCGGGACCGGGACCGGGACCGGGACCGGGACCGGGAGACGCGAATTCTTCGCACCATCAATTGCAATCTTAGATAGATTAAATGAAATGACAAATCCTCTTTAAATTGCATTTGAGACGGTATAACCTGATCGGATGGCGCATGAATGCGCGCACCGACGCGGCCGGGGGGCATAGCGCCGCAGGGGGGACATGATGTCGGACAATCGGGCATGGGCTCTGATCGGCAAGGCGCGCGGCATCGCAATGCTCGCCGTCGTCGCCTTTGTCTCGTCGTGCTCTACGGCCGATCAGTTCTATGGCGGGCTACCGCCCGTCCTTGACGCCGCCGATGTCGAGCGTGCGGCCAGCCATCGGAAAAGGATTCTCGACGCGCTGGTGCGCGACGCGGGCTATGGCGACAAGACCGTCGACTGGTACGACGTGACGGTCGCCGGCTTCAATTATGTCGATGACAGCTGCTCGCAGTATTTCGACCGGCTGTTCAAGCTCCAGCGCAAGCGCGACGCGGCCCGTTCGGCGATTTCCGTCATCGGCCAGACCACAAATGCTGTGCTCGCCGTCACCGGCGCCGCGCAGCTGAGCATGGCCGTGGTGGCGCAGGCCTTCGGACTGAGTTCGAGCCTGACGGACATTGCCGCCGGCACCTATCTGTACCAGCTGCCGCCGGCGCCCACCCGGCAGTTCGTCGCCAAGCTCGCCGCAGCCTATCGTGACGGCACCGCGCGGCAGAGAGAGTCGATCGCGGCTTCGCCGGTTGTCGCCTACAGCCATATTCGCGGCTATCTCGACCTGTGCCTTCCGGCCGGGATCGAGGCACAGCTGATCGAGCATATCGGCGCGGCAACGGCCACCGCCAGGGCCAATCCGCACAGTTCCGGCGTGACGGTCGCGGTGGCGAGCATTCGAAGCCCAGAGGTGGCTCGCGCGCTGCAAGAGCCGGCTGGTTCCTCGGCGCCGCTGCCGTCGTCGCCGCGCCCGAAGCCGACCTCGCCTTATGTAATCGATGGGGAGGTGGTCGGACGCATCCAGAGCACGCTCTGCCTGACGCCCGACCGAAAACTCGGGCCGGAAACACGCGCCGCGATCAAGGAATTCTTCCGCGGCCGCGGCGAGGAGCGTCCCGATCTCGATGCGACCGGCCTCACCGAAAAGGATGTCCGGCTGCTGGACAAGGTGGCGGAACTGGCCCGCGGCAGGACGTGCGCCGCGCGTGGCGTGAAGACCGCGTTCGAGGTGGGAAACCTTTCGCGCGACGAATGATGGAGATGGGTGGGAGGATCTGATCCATGGCGGTGATGAAGCAGACCCGCATGATGCGGGACGGGCGCGGCGGCAAGCCGCTCGGCGTGAAGGCCGAGGCCGGAATGAAGGTCGAGATCATCGACGACACGCAGTTGCCCTGGACCAAGATCAGGCTTGCGACCGGGGAAAAGACCGAGGGGTGGATCAGCGACGACGCGATCGACAAGACGGCCGACACCCTCGGCCCCCTGGACAAGGACCTGGTTGCGCGGCACTGCGTCGAGCAGGCCTCGATGTTCGGCGGCAATGCCTTCTACCTGATGGCCGTCGCGCAGCTGCGCAGCAATGTGCGCGAAACCCCGCCGGTCGGCTCGTCCGGTCACGGCCTCTTTGTCTTTTCCGCAAAGGAGTGGGCGCTGCAAGGCGCCGATCCCGGTTACGGGATCCACTACAGTGCCGAAGACATCCTTGACTGGCGCGCGCAGTGCACCTTGTTCGCGATCATGGCAGCGCAGGCGCAGGAGACGCTCGCCGAGGCGCTGGGCCGGCCGGTATCGATGGCGCAGCTGCTGCTGTCGCAGATCCTGGGGCGCGAGGCGGCCGTCCTGGCGATCGAAACGCCGGCCACCAGCAGGGCGGACCTTCTGGCAAAGGCGGCGAGTTCGGCGGACCAGGATCGGCGCGACATCGAACCGCTTTCCGGGCGGGATGCGGCGCTGCTCACAGGGGAGACCGGACAGCGGATCGTCGAGGGCATCGCCGGCGCCTTGCAGAATGCCTTCGAGGAAAGCCGGCCCTTCATTGCCAGCGCGGTGGAAAGACACGTCGCGGGAATGCTTCAGTCGAGCGGCGGCGTGCCGGTCTCGCCCGGAGCGATCAATTATGCGTCCGCGCGCATCAAACCATCGCGCCGCAAGCATGCCGAGATGATCGCCGCCAAATTCGCCGCGCAGGGCTACGGCACGGCGCAGCAGATCGCCGCCATCGCCAATGCCATCGCCGAATCCGGCCTCGACCCGGACGCGTCCAACCTCAAGGGCGAGCGCAGCTTCGGCCTTTTCCAGCTCAACCAGAACGGCGGCGTCGGCGCGGGTTTTCCCGATCATGTGCTGAGGGATCCGCAACGCAATGTCGAGATCATGCTGGCGGAGATCGCCAAGCCCTACCAGAAGGCGAATCGCCAGGCTTTCGCGGCGACAACCAGCCTGCATGAGGCCGTCAGGATCTTCGTCCATCACTTCGAGCGGCCGGCGGAGAAGGACAAGCAGACGGAGGTGCGCTACAAGATCGCCCAGGGGCTGGTGGCGTGAGATCCAGGCCGTTGTCAGCGTGGCGTCTCGGCCGGCCTGCCCGCGTGGCCTGGGGCGGATTCGATCTCGCGTGAAAATCGAAGTCCCGAAGATTCTTCATTCGTTCATTGCAATCCGTGGCAAAAGGTTTATATTGCCGCTATCGAAGATTGCTAGTGTGTTTGTCTACGCGCCTTTGCGCACCGTCAGATTTCCTCTCAACGTCGATCAAGCCGGACGAATATCTCACCGGCGAACCCAACGATTGAAAGGATATCGTTATGAATACTGGCACCGTAAAGTGGTTCAACAGCACCAAGGGCTTCGGCTTCATTCAGCCTGACGAAGGCTCGACCGACGTATTCGTTCACATCTCCGCCGTTGAACGGTCGGGCATGCGCGAACTCGTTGAAGGCCAGAAGGTTTCCTACGACATCGTGCGCGACAAGAAGTCGGGCAAGAACTCGGCGGACAACCTGCGGGCTGCGTAATTGTCATTCGCCGCGACTGACCACGGATGTACCGGCAGTCAAGGCTTTGAGTGACAGGAAGAGGTCGGGGTAACGCCCGGCCTTTTTGATTTGTCCCAGGTTCTCGTGTTCCGCGGGACAGGTCGTGAAAGGACCCTATCATGCGTAAATCGTCTCCCCGTGTGGGTGATCGGGTCCTGCTTCGGGACGGCATTTCCGGCACAAGCCGGAACAGGCAGGCCTGTCGCATCATTACGGTATTGCCCGCCGAACATGGCGAGCCGGAATACCGCGTCCGTTTCGACGCGGAGAATTTCGAACGCCGCGTCACCCTGTCCGACATCGACGGCATTGAAACGTCGTTGGGAACAGTGGAGAAGCAGCAGCAGGCGACGGTCAAGGCCGAACCCTGGCTGAAGCCCTCCTCGATCCGCGTCGGGCGTTAGTCTTTCAACCCTCTAACACTAAACGGCGCTCGGGCGCCGATGGAAAGGAAATCCCTTGCAGGTTCTCGTTCGAGACAACAATGTCGACCAGGCACTCCGGGTACTGAAGAAGAAGATGCAGCGCGAAGGTCTCTTCCGCGAAATGAAGGCCCGTAGCGCCTTCGAAAAGCCTTCTGAAAAGCGCGTTCGCGAAAAGGCCGAAGCCGTTCGCCGCCTGCGCAAGCTGGCCCGCAAGAAGATGCAGCGCGAAGGCCTGCTGCCGATGCCGAAGAAGGCTGCTATTCGCCCCGCTCGCTAATGGCCTCACCCGCGGCCTGCGTCCTCGCTTGGGCGCAAGCCGTCCTCCGTCACCTTTCGGAAGGCTGATCCCATGACCACCGCGACAAAAGACAAATTCTTCAAGCCCGGCAGGGTCGACGCGCGCGACAAGGCGGCGACGACCGATCATACCGCCCGCGCCATCATCGCGGCCGAATCGACGGCCCGCGACAAGAAGACCGAAAAGCTGAAGGCGCTGCGCATGCTGCGCGAAGCCGAAGCTGCCCCGGAAGCGGCGGCAAAGCCCGTCAAGCGGCCGACGAAGAAGACGGCCAAGGACGTCTGACGGCCCGCCCCGTCAGGCTCTGGCGCTTGACCGCAGCATTGATTCCCTTTCCTTGCCATGATTGCCCTGGGGCGCGGACAAACCGAACTCCGCTAGCCTTGCGGAAGCGCGCGGCGACAGTCTATAGGCCGTCGAAGCGGACCCGTCCCAATCGGGCGGCTGGTTCGGCATGGCACTCGAAACGGTAAGAGCACGACAAATGATCTGGCACAAAAGCGGCGGTTCGACATCCTCCTATGTCGCCGGAGCGGCGCTGGCCGTACTTCTGGCAGGCTTCGGGGCGATTGCCGACGAGGTGAGCGAAGGCGAGACGATGAAGATCGATCAGGCCGTGCTGATGGCGCTGCGGGCGCCCGGCGATCCGGCCGACCCGATCGGCCCCGCCTGGCTGGAGGAAGCTGCCCGCGACATCACCGCACTCGGCAGTTTCTCGGTGCTCTTCATCCTGATCGCCGTCGTCGTCGCCCATCTCTTCCTCATCGGGAGAACGCGGGCGGCCTGGTTTCTGACGGTTTCCGTGATCGGCGGCACGCTGCTGAGCAGCGGATTGAAATCCCTGTTCGACCGCCCTCGCCCCGATCTTACCGGCGTCGCACGCGTCTTCACCACCAGCTTCCCCAGCGGCCACGCAACCGTTTCGGCGGTCGTCTACCTGACGCTCGGCGCCCTTCTTTCGGAAATGGCGGAGAGCCGCAGCCAGAAGATCCTCTATCTCGGATCGGCGGTACTGCTCACCGTGATCGTCGGCCTCAGCCGCGTCTATCTCGGCGTCCACTATCCGACCGACGTGCTGGCCGGCTGGTCGATCGGGGCCGGCTGGGCGCTCGCCTGTGCTATGCTTGCGCATCTCTACCGGCAGCGCACCGCAGCGGCGGCGTAGTCGACGACCGCGGCCAAGGGCCGGCGCCGCCTGCCTTTGTCACTTCACCGGCTTGATCGACGCGATGATGGCGACAAAGTCGTTGAGATGCTTTTCCTGTTCTCCCTTCGATCCCCAATAGGTCATCAGCAGGAGCTTTCCGGGCCTCGGCGACAGAAGGGTGACGCCGACCGAAACCGGTCCGTCCTCGTCCTCGCCTTCCCAGTCGATGGTCGAGACATCCATGCCGTTCAGCTTGTTGTCGGCTTCGGTCTGGGTGGCCGGATCGACCTTCACGCCGTTCTCCTCGAGAAAGGCAAAGATGTCGTCGATGATCTTGTCGGTGGTCTGCTCATCCGCCACTTCGATCGACAGATAGACCGCATCGTCCGGCGAGACCGCTTCGACGCCGTGGTCGATTTCGGTCGGGTTCCAGTTGTCGGGAATGGTGACGCTCGCGACCGGTGCCGCGGCGGGCAGCCGGATTTCGCCGGCGAAGGCCGCGACCGGAAGGACAAGGGTGAAGAGGGCGGCGATCAGGGTCGATTTCATGAACCTATCCGTGTCTTGAGCAGAACCATGCCGGGCCGCCAAGGGAGCTTGGTCGCACCGGGCATTCTGGCCATAGCAGAACCGGTGCGGAATCGCAGATCGCCGATACGGCTTTCGCCCGGTCCACCCAAAATTGGACCGGGCGAGGCTGAAGTTGACACGCTCAGGACGCGAGACGTCAGCGCTTCGACGCGGTGAGCGCGAAATAGGCGCCCTGCGGGTCCTGGCATTGCAGGATGAAGCTGCCGCCGGGCACGGCTTCGGGTCCGAAGAGGATCTTGCCGCCGCCCTGCCTCACCCGCTCGGCCGCCGCGTCGATGGCCTCGACGGTGATGTAATAGCCCCAGAAGGGTGCGCTCACCATGGGCGGTTTGGTCATCATGCCGCCGAGCACCTTGCCGTCCTTGGCAAAGCACTGGTAGGTGCCCATTTCGCCCATGTCGACGGCCATGTCCTTCTCCCAGCCGAACATCGTCTGATAGAAGGCGAAAGCCTCCTCGCCATTGCCGGCCATCAGCTCGACCCAGCCGAAGGTGCCGGGCGTGCCGCGCTCCGGCTCCGGCGGCATCGGGCCTTCCGGCATGATGACCTTGAGCAGGCTGATCACCGCGCCCTGTGGATCGGCCACGACGGCGAAGCGCCCGACGCCCGGAATGTCCTCCGGCGCGTGATGCACCGCGCCGCCATGGTCGGCGAACTTCTTCGCCATGGCGTCGACGTCGTCGACCGCCACATAACCCGCCCAGTTCGGCGGAATGCCCCTGGCCTTCATCTCGTCGGTGAGCTGCATCATGCCGGCGACGCCCATGTCAAAGCCGGGCACGCAGAAGATCGTATAGCCGGCACCGGGCATGCCGCTGTCCTTGGCCGTCCAACCGACGACCCTGGTGTAGAATTCGACGGCGGAGGCCGCGTCGGTGGGCATGAGTTCGTACCAGATGAAGCTGCCTTGCATGGACCGTTCCTTTTCTCTTCGGTTGCGGAATACGGATCAGTGGTTGACCGCCCGCCAGCCTTGGCCGGCGGCCCGGTTCAATATGCGTCAGTGATGCGTCAGCCCCGGGCAGCAGCCTCGAGCCCGGCAATGTCGAACTTCACCATCTTCAGCATGGCCTCGGCGACGCGCTTCGCCTTTTCCGGATCCGGGTCGGACATCAGTTCGCCGAGCCTTGTCGGGGTGATCTGCCAGCAAAGACCCCAGCGGTCCCTGAGCCAGCCGCACTGCTCGACCTGGCCGCCCTCGCTTAGCGCTTCCCACAACCGGTCGATCTCCTCCTGGCTGTCGCAGCCGACGATGATGGAGAAACTGTGGTTGAACGTATCGAGCGGGCCGGCCTCGATCGCCATGTAGCGCTGGTCGCCGAGGGTGAAGCCGGCGAGCCTGACGCTGCCGGCCGGGCCGCTCGGGGTGTCGGCGGGAACCGCCGAGATCCAATCCACAGAGGAACCGGGGATCAGCGAGGTGTAGAAGCGCACGGCTTCTTCCATATCCTTTTCGAACCAGAGATGCTGGGAGACCTTCATCATGCGTTCCTCTTCTTGACGGCCGAGCCCGGCAGGGCACGCGTCGGATGGGCAGGTCGGGGCTCTGCGCGGGCGGACGGCCGCGCCTCAAGGCGCGGGGTCCGGCGGTTTTCCAAGGCTCATGTCCGGCGTTGCATTTCGCTGGTCATGAAGGTTTTGAACGTGCCGTCCGGCAGGCGCACGCTGCCGGAGAAGGTGCGCCGGTCATCATCGATGAAGGTGATGACATCATGATAAACGTCGGTTTTCTGCGGATCGTCGAAGCTCGGGCCGTCGGCCTCGAGCGTCAGCGTCCGGCCGTCCGGCTCGATCCAGCCCTTGTAGATCCACAGCTTGTCCATCATCGAACCGACCCAGGTGCCGACATAGTGGCCGAGCCGGGGGTCGTAGCCGAGCGTCATGACCATCTGCCCGGGATTGCCGTCGGGCATGGCGCCCCTGCCCTCGGCGATGAACCACAGGCCGCCGACCGAGCGAACGGTCTCAGTCCAGACCTTCGCCGGATCGTTCGGATCGTAGCCTTCGTGGCCGGTCGATGCGGTGACCACCCAGTCGCCGACGAGCTTTTCGAGAAAGCGATGTTCCTCGCGCGGTTTGGAAAATTCCATGACGTTTCCTCCTTGATTCGCCTGGACTTCAATGACAGCAGGCCGCCGCCTTCGGCCGGGTCTCGTACTCGTCGTGACGCTTGACGAAGTCCATGGTCGAGCCCTCGTTGCGACCGAGCGGGGCGCAGTCGAGGATCATCATCGTGCCCAGCATTTCCTCGCCGCCGCGGGCATAGTTGGAATAGGTGTGGAACACGGTTCCATCGGTGTCACGGCAGAAGGACGACAGGCCCGGCAGTTCGTCATGGGCCTGTTCGGGCGGCGTTTCGCGAAAATTATAGAAGACCGGGCCGGCGGCGAGATCCTCCCTGGTGAAGGAGACGTGGTAGTCGAAATTGAAGTCGGAGCCGAAGGACGACACCCAGGGGAATTGCCAGCCCATGCGGCGCTTGTAGGCCTCGATCTTGTCGAGCGGGGCGCGCGACACGCAGACGAATGAAACGTCGTGGTTGTTGAGATGGACGATCGCGCCGTCCAGGTGATCGGCGAGGAAGGAGCAGCCGGGGCAGCCGGCCTCCCAGTCCGGGCCGAACATGAAATGGTAGACCACCAGCTGGCTGCGGCCGTCGAACAGGTCGGCCAGCGCCCTGGCGCCGGCGGGGGTGTCGAAGACATAGTCCTTGTCGACCTTGACCCAGGGCAGCGCCAGGCGCGCGGCATTCACCCGGTCACGCATCCGGGTCATTTCCTTTTCCTTCACGAGAAGGGCGCGGCGCGCCTCAAGCCATTCCTCACGGGATACGACAGAATGTTCCATTCTCCCCTCCTCCGGGACCGGTTTCATCTTGACATTTAGGTTGATATCAACATATTTGATACATGTCAACCGAGCCCCTGATTCCCTATTCCACCACCATTCATGTGCGCGATACGTGCCTGTGCCTTCATGCCCAGCGAGCCGCGCGAGCCTTGGCGCGCCGCTTCGACACGGCACTGAAGGCGCTGGGCCTGACCAACGGCCAATTCTCGTTGATGATGGCGCTCAACCGCCCGGAGCCGCCGCCGATGGGGCCGGTCGCGCATCTGCTCGCCATGGACCGCACCACGCTGACGGCGGCGCTGAAGCCGCTCGAACGGCGCGGCTGGGTGTCGATCGAGACCGACCCGAAGGACCGGCGCGGCAAGCGGCTGCGCCTCACCGCCGACGGCGCCGCCGTCCTCTCGGCCGCCGTGCCGATCTGGCGCGAAACCCATGCCGCGGTCGAGGCCGAGCTTTCGTCGGGCGATCCGGATGGTTTGCGGCGGGATCTGCTGGAGATCGGGCGGTAGGAACGGCTCGCGCGAACTGCCGCTCATCCGCCTGCCGGCACCTTCTCCCCGTTCTGACGGGGAGAAGGGACGTGCGGCACCACCTTGGCCGTCCCCTCTCCCCGCTTGCGGGGAGAGGGTCAGGGTGAGGGGCGGAAGCACGAGGATTGCGGCAGGGGAACAGGCGTCACCCGAACCTTTCCTTCAACCTTTCATCCCCGGCAAAATCCGCGATCGCGAAGCCGACAAGCCGACGGGGGAAGTCGCACAGGGCCTGGACGCCGGTCGAGGAGAGGCGGATGCGCCAGGTCTGGCGCTCGACGGGCTCGCGGTTGGCGAAGGCGCTTGCGGTCAGCAGCGCGATGTTCTTAGCCCTCTTCGGATCGCGGACCGAGCGGTAGAGGATCGCTTCGATCCCGCCGGCCCGCGCCGTGTCTGCGAGCGCCTGGCAGGCGGTGTAGTCGGCAGGATCGGTCCAGGCCGCCTCGTCTCTCACCAGGGGCGGCCGGGTCAGATCGATGGCGCGGTCGGTGCCGATCCGGGCGGAAAAGGCGGTGTAGCCGCTGGCATTGGCCGGCAGCGGCGTTGCGGGCGATTCGGCGTAGAACAACAGGCGGTAGAAGGCCATTTCGGCGAGTGCCGTATCGACGTTTTCAGCCGCGTAATAGACACCGAGCGTGCGGCCGGCGCGGCGGAAGCGCGAGCCGTGCGGATAGACACCGCCATAGCGGAACGGGGTCGCCAGCAGATAGTCGAGCCCGGCGCATTCGGGCGGAAAGGCCGGCTTGGTTTCTTCCAGCAGGCTTTCGAGCAGGGTCTGCTCCTCGACGCTGTCGACCAGTTTCATGGTCGAGACCTGATGCTGCGCCTCGACCAGCCGCCAGAAGGCCCCAGCTGCGGCGCGGGCCTCAGACGAGAGCGCGGCGGGCGTCCAGATAGGCGAGGACATCGACGAGACCGGAGATGGTTGCGATCTTGGTGAGGGGCGCGCCGCCGAGCACGGTGTTTTCGCCCCTCAGCCAGGCGCGCGCGACCGCCTCGTCGCCGCCGGTGATGGCATCCAGCGAGCGGAACAGGCGGATGAACAGCAGCGACAGCTCGAACGGCTTGGTGCCACGCTCGAGACGGAAATCCAGCCGCTTCATACGCGATATGCTGGCTTCGGAGACGCCGATCACGGCCGATAGTTGGCGCGCCGACAATCCCAGCCGATCGGCGGCGGCAATCACCGCCTTGGTGACGGTCGCGCCTTCCGAGACGGGCGGCTTTGCGTATTCGAGCGGTTGATGGAGCATGGCACGATCCTTTCCGTGGAAAGAATATAGTACATTATCGTCCTTAGATGAAGAGGTGTCACAAATTGAGGTTGCGAAGATTCGTTCCGCCCCCCATCCGCCTGCCGGCACCTCTGCCGGCCCTTCGCCTGGGCTCAGGGCGTTCGTCATTCGAAACGATTCAATGGATCGTTTCGTCGGCTTCGCCGACCATTCCTCACCCCCGTTCTCACGGGGAGAAGGACCATGCGGCACCGCCGTGGCCGTCCCCTCTCCCCGTTTACGGGGAGAGGGTCAGGGTGAGGGGCAAAGGTCGGCGGAACGCGAGCGGCTGATGGAGAGCTGCAACTCCGCCCGCCCTCGCCCTTCGAGGGTCGCCGACGCTCCCGCCTCAGGGTGAGGGCTCACCATTCCCTGAACACGGCCCGACATACGGAAAAAGGCCGGCACGCGGCCGGCCCTCAGGCGGTGGATCGGTTTGGAAATGCGAGGAAGGCGATGACGCTCAGCGGCGGGCCTACTGCCTACTGCCTACTGCCTACTGCCTCCCCCCCTTCAGGCGACGCTGACCGGAACCTCGGTCGAGGTGCGCATGGCGTGGCTGTAGGGGCAGACGATATGGGCGGCGGCGACCAGCTTGTCGGCCAGTTCGCGCTCGATGCCCGGCAGTTCGGCGGAGATCGCCACGTCGATGCCGAAGCCGGTGCCATCGTCGCGCGGGCCGATGCCGACGCGGGTGGTGATCTTGGCGTCGTCCGGAATCTTCACCTTTTCCTTGGCCGCGACGAATTTCAGCGCGCCGAGGAAGCAGGCGGAATAGCCCGCGGCGAACATCTGCTCGGGATTGGTGCCGGTGGCGCCGTCGCCGCCGAGTTCCTTCGGAACGGTCAGGGTGACGTCGAGAACGCCATTGTCGGAAACGGCGCGGCCGGAACGGCCACCGGTTGCGGATGCCTGGGCGGTGTAGAGGATGGCCATGGGAATGCTCCTTGTTTCGCGTTGGAATGGACGCTATATATGACACAATTAAATTGTGCGCAATTTATTTTTTGCGCATTGCCCCGAAGATCAGAATTGGCGACAGTTCGCACGGGGATATCAAGAGGGAGCTTCGACGTCGAACATGAGTGATGCGGACCTGGAAAAGGAAGTGACGCTCGACCGCCAGCTGTGTTTTGCGCTCTATGGCGCGGCCCATGCGTTCAATCGCGCCTACAAGCCGCTTCTGGAGCCGCTCGGCCTCACCTATCCGCAATATCTGGTGATGATGGCGCTATGGGAAGAGGACGGCCAGCAGGTCAAGGCGATCGGCGAAAAGCTGGGGCTCGATTCGGGCACCTTGTCGCCGCTGTTGAAGCGGCTGGAACAGACCGGCTATGTCGAGCGCCGGCGCGACACCGCCGACGAGCGGCAGGTCTTCGTCACCCTGACGGAACCCGGCCGGGCGATGAAATGTCATGCGGCCAAGATCATGCGGGCGATCGGCGAGCAGACCGGTTGCACCATGGGTGAACTCGGCACGCTGCGCGACAGTCTCCAGCGCTTGAAGAAGCGGCTGGTCGAACTGGAGTAGGAGCGGTCCGTACCGGATTGTCCGTTACCCTCATCCGCAGCCGGGAGAAGGTAGCGCATCCGCGGCATGATGGGCTGGCGCTGGGTGAAACGGCATCGCCGCCTGGCCGCCATACGTTGAGCCTGGCGAAAGGCGCACGGCTCCCCTCCCCCACGATGGGGAGAAGGAAGGACATTCAGACCGGCGCCGCTCGGACGGCGCCCGCCTTACTGCCAGACGAGCACCCTGGCCTTGTTGGGCACGCGCTCGTAGAGGTCGATGACGTCCTGGTTGAGCAGGCGCACGCAGCCCGACGAAACGGCCTTGCCGATCGAATTCCATTCCGGCGAGCCGTGCAGGCGATAGAGCGTGTCTTCGCCGTTCTGGAAGATGTATAGGGCGCGTGCGCCGAGCGGATTGTCGAGGCCCGGCGGCATGCCGCCATTGTCCGCCGAATATTCGGCAAGCTCCGGCTTGCGGGCGATCATCTCGTCCGGCGGGGTCCATTTCGGCCATTTCTGCCGCCACTGGATGACGCCGGTGCCCTGCCAGGCAAAGCCCTCGCGACCGATGCCGACGCCGTAGCGCATGGCGGTGCCGCCCGATTCGACGAGATAGAGAAAGCGCGAGGGCGTGTCGACGACGATCGTGCCGGGCGGCTGGCCGGTCGGGTCGACGACCCGCTGGCGGTAGAAGCGCGGATCGATCCTCTGATAGGGCACGGCCGGAATGACATAGCCGCCGTCATAGATCTCGCCATACATGGCGTCGAGCTCGGCCGAACCCACGGCCATCGGGCGGTCGAGCCGGCTTCCGCCGTCGCGATAGGTGATCGTGGTGGCGATCGGGCCACCGACGGGCCTGGACGAGGCGCAACCGGCGAGCAGGCTGGCGGCGCCGACAGCCGAGAGGGAGAGGAAGGTGCGGCGCGAGAATTGATCCGATGAAGGCATGGACGAGGAAGCTTCCTGTGAACGACACGGCAAGAGGACGCAGCTAAAATCCCGAGGATCAGCTTTGTTCCCGATTTTTGCGCAATGCAACAGGAAAGCGGGCGGGATGCAACCGCCAAGCCGGGTCAACTCTTTGGGAGGCTGTCGTTTTTGCGACAGTGCGTGGCAAGCCGTCAACAGTCGACGTCAGATCACCACGATCTGCGCCTTGGGACCGACGCGGTCATAAAGGTCGATGACATCCTGGTTGAACATGCGCACGCAGCCGGACGAGGTCGCCCTGCCGACCGATTGCCAGTCGGGCGTACCGTGGACGCGGTAGAGCGTGTCCTTGCCGTCCTGGTAGATATAGAGCGCACGCGCGCCGAGCGGGTTGTTGAGCCCCGCTTCCAGGCCACCTTCGGAGGCCGACACGCTGCGCAGGTCCGGCTGGCGCGCCACCATCTCGTCGGACGGCGTCCAGCGCGGCCATTTCTGCTTCATCTGGATCGTGCCGCGGCCCGACCACGAAAAGCCGTCGCGACCGATGCCGACGCCGTAGCGGATCGCCTTGCCGCCAGGCTGGACCAGATAGAGATAGCGCGCCTTGGTATCGACGACGATCGTGCCGGGCGCCTCGTTGGTCGAATAGGTGATTTCCTGACGCAATTGGGCGCGATCAACCCGGTCGACCGGGATGGCCGGCAGGGTGTGGCCGTCGTCGCGGATCACGCCGTACATGACGCGGTGCAGCGGATTGCTGACCGGCAGGCCGTAGGTCTGGTGGAACTGCGTGGTGTAGAGCTCGCGCTTCTGCGGAACCGGCTGCGGATCGGCCGGCTGGACGCGGGCCGGATCGTAATAGACCGGCGCCACCTCGTCCTGGAAGACATCGATGTTCATGCGGCTGGTGTCGGTGACGAACAGGCAGCCGGACAGGATCGAGAGCAAGGCCGTACCGGAGGCCAGGCCGACCAGGCGGCGCGCCTGCGCGACGGTCGAGAGGGACTGCTGAGAAAATCGCTTGGACAACATCGTTCACCGCTTCATGCCGAGATATTGGCCGCACTCTGGCAAACGCGGCTGGCGCGAAGCTGTCGTGAAGCATTCGCGCCGGCCCGCTCTCGGCGCCTCTGACCTACCTCCCCTTGCCCGCGACCGGCAGGCGAACGTTCTTCAGCATCAGCGCGGCGGCAAGGCCGATGGCGACGATGCCCGAGGCGGTGAGGAAGAGCGGGAAGAAGGCGCCCGCATAGGCCTCGGCGACCGCGGCCCGGCTCGCCTCCGGCAGGGCGGCCAGCATTTGCGGGGTCAGTTGCTGGAAGTCGGCGACACCCGGGATCTGGTTGGTCAGATGCGACAGGCCGGATCCGATGATCGCGCCATAGATCGAGATGGCGATAGCGGCGCCCGACATGCGGGCGAGCGTCACCGTGCCGGTGGCGGCCCCGACATCGTCGCGCGAGGCGGCGTTCTGCACGCCGAGCACCGGCACCTGCTGGCCGATGCCGATGCTAATGCCGTGCAGCAGCATGACGGCGGCGATGAGGACGACCGAGGTGCCTGCGTGCATCTGGCTGAAGAAGGCCAGACTGACGACGCCGAGCGCCGTGGAGGCGACCGAAAAGGGCTTGTAGAGACCGCTCTTAGAGATCCGCCGGCCGGCCCAGAGCGAGCCCGCGGCAATGCCGCCGGTCATGGCGATGAATAGCAGGCCGGCATGGGTCGGGGTCAGCCCCGTCGTCGTCTGCAGGAACAGGGCGACATAATTGACCGAGCCGATGCCGATGGCGCCCGAAACGAGCGAAACGACCAGCAGGAGATTGATGGTGCGGTTGGAAAACAGCGACAGCGGCACGACCGGTTCGGCGACACGCCGCTCGACGGCGATCCAGCCAAGCGCGCAGACAAGGCCGAAGGCGATCACGGCGAGGCTTTGCGTGGCTATGAGCGAGCCGAAGATCTGCGCGCTGTCGGCCCACAGCACGACGCTGGCGACGGCACCCGCCAAGAGGATAGCGCCGGCATAGTCGATCTTCGGCCGACGATGCGGCTTGCGGTAGGGCAAGAGGAAAGCAAGGCCGGCCAGCACGAGGATGCCGATCGGCAGGTTGACCAGGAAGATCGAGCGCCAGCCGAACAGGTCGCTCAAGGTGCCGCCCAGCACCGGACCGACGGCGCCCGACGCCATCAGCGCCAGGCTGGCATAGCTCTGGTAGCGGGCCCGCTCGCGCGCCTCGAACAGGTCGGCATTGATCGAGAAGATCGACACCATGATGCCGCCGCCGCCGAGCGCCTGCAGCACGCGGGCGGCGATCAGCGTGTCCATGGAGACCGCCAGCCCGCAGACCAGCGAGCCCAGCGTGAAGATGGCGACCGCCGCCATGATCACGTATTTGCGGCCGAACAGGTCGCCGAGCTTGCCGTAGAGCGGCATGACCGCGCTCGAGGCGAGCAGATAGGCGGAGCCGATCCAGCCGAAGCGCTCGAGTTCGCCGAATTCGCCGACGATGGTCGGCAGCGCGGTGGAGACGATCTGGTTGTCGAGCGTCGCCATGAACAGCGCCGTCAGCAAGAGGACAAAGACGACGACGCGGCGGCGGGGGTCGGCGACGAGCGAGACGAAGGGTGCCGGCATCGGTGTTGGCGGCGGGGCGGGAACGGCCGGCGCGGCCGTCTGCGAAGACGATTTCATGTCCATGGCGGGGGTCCAGGTTTGAAGTTCGTCAATTTATGTGCTTTTAGCATGTATTTGTCAATCGCAGCTACATGCTGGCTGCACGAAATTTGTTGGAAGGCAGGCGAACATCTGCTATCCAGAGTCATGTCAAACGAAACGAGCCCACCCTCCCCGCCCGGCGCCGGCCTCGCCGCCGATACCATTGCCCGCATTGGAAACGCCATGGCGCGCATGCGGCTGATGATCGGCCGGCGTTTCATCGGCAATCTGGTGATCAGCCGCGTCGGCGGCGGCATGGAACTGTCGCATCTCGATGTGGTGGGAACGGTCAGGCGGCTGCAGGCGAACCAGGAGGCCACCGTCGGGGCGATCGCCGAGGAACTGCGCGTCGATCCGTCGCGATCCAGCCGCATCGTCGCCGATCTCGTGCGCCGGGGATTGCTGAAGCGGGAGGTTTCACAGGAGGACGCGCGGCGGGCCATCGTCGTCATCACGCCGGTCGGCCACGACCTGCTGAAGAAGGCGGACGAGGTGAAGCGGGACACGATCCGCGATATCGTCGCGGACTGGCCGGCCGAAGATGTCGAACGCTTCGCCGAACTCTATGACCGCTTCATTTGCGGATTCGACCGGCGCCGGCAGCAGTTCGAGATCGAATCGCAGGTCAGGACGGAAGGCGAAGAATAGCGACGCGCGAACAAACGCCGTTCATGTCTATCGCGAAACCGTTGCGACCGGCCTCATCCGCTCAAGGACGAAGCCGGCCTGCGTCGCGCACATTGAACCCCGATCTGCCGGTATCGGTCCGCCCCAGGGAACACCGGCAGGCTCAGCGCACGGTCCAGCGACTGCGTCAGGCAGTCGCCGAAGGGGTCTTCATCGCATTGTAGATCTTGCGACCGAGAATGGCCGAGATCGGCAGCGCGAGCACGCAGCCGGCGGCAAACGCCCCGGCGATCTGCCAAGCCTCCAACATGCGCATGGCAAGGACGGCCGTGACGGCCGCGCCGCCCAAGGCGCTGGCAACCAGGATATAAAGAACTGCGGAAAGACGAAGCATGAAGCCCTCCATCGATTTACTTTCTGGTCTGAAGACTAGACCTTGCCAAAGCTCCGGCATTGATCTGGCGCAAACTGTTCCGGCCAGGCGACAGGCGGATGATTTGTCGCAGCCGTGCTTGCCGTATCCGGCGCTTTCGGCCAAGCTCCGGCCGTCCCGGATGGGCAGGGAACCGTTTCGTGCCCCTTGGGCCGGTCGTCAACGGGGAGCGATGATGCTGAACAGGCGGATGATCCTTCAAGGGCTGGCAAGCCTGCCGGCCTTGCGGCTGGGTTTTTCCGCCGGTCAAGCGCGTGCCCAGCCACTGCCGATCGCCGCCGAACTGCGCGGGGCGCTGGATGCCGCGCAGGCCGGCATCGTGCCGGGGGCCGCCGACAACCAGAGCCGCAAGCTGCAGGCGCTGCTTGATGCCGCCGCCGCCAGCGGACAGCCGGTGTTCCTGCCGGCCGGCGCCTACGAGGTCTCCAATCTCGACCTGCCGGACGGCACGAAACTGTTCGGCGTGCCGGGCGCCACCCGCCTCACCTATACCGGCGACGGCCATCTGATCACCGCGCGGGACGCACGCCATGTGGCGCTCTCCGGCATTACGCTCGACGGCGCCAATCGCTGGCTCGCCGACTATGCCGATGCGCTGGTCTCGTTTCGCGCCGTCGACGAGGTGCTGGTCAGCGACTGCGAGATCGTCGGCAGCCGCAAGCATGGGCTGCAACTGGAGCGCTGCGGCGGACGGATCAGCGACTGCCGCATCACCGGGGCCGCCGATGCCGGACTGCTGGCGATCGAGACGAAGGCGCTGACGATCAAGGACAATGACGTCACCGACTGCGGCAATGGCGGCATCTTGGTGCATCGCTGGACCAAGGGCGAGGACGGCGCCATGGTGAGCGGCAACCGCATCGCCCGGATCGGCGCGCGGGCCGGCGGCACCGGGCAGCACGGCAATGGGATCAACCTCTTCCGCGCCGACAATGTGCTGATCTCCAACAATCACGTCTCCGACTGCGCCTTTTCGGCGATCCGCGCCAATTCGGCGTCCAACGTCACCATCGCCACCAATCAGTGCCTGCGCTCGGGCGAGACGGCGATCTATGCGGAATTTTCCTTCGAGGGTGCGCTGATCGCCGACAATCTGGTCGACGGCGCGGCCAACGGCATTCTCGTCGTCAATCTCGACGAGGGCGGCCGCCTGTCGAGCGTCACCGGCAATATCGTGCGCAACCTGAAGCGCGACGGCCCCTACAGCCATGACGGCGCCGGCTTCGGTTTCGGCATCGCGGTGGAGGCAGATACTGTGGTGAGCGGCAATGTCATCGAGAAGGCACCGAAATGGGGGCTGATGCTCGGCTGGGGGCCTTATCTGCGCAATGTCGTTGCCAGCGCCAACATCATCCGCGACTGCCCGGTCGGCATCGCCGTCTCGGTGGTCGAGGGTACGGGCACGACGCTGATTTCCGGCAATGTGATCGGCGCGGCACCCGACGGCGCCATCCTCGGCTATCGCTGGAACGACAAGGCGACCGACGAACTGATCGACGGCGCCGCAGGCCACCCTCACCTGACGGTCGAGGGCAACCGGCGAGGCTGAGGCGACCGCCAGGCGATTGCCTCTCGAGCGTGGCCACCGGATTGGTGGTTGCATCGCTATTTTAGGTTTTCCGTAACAAGTATTTAAGGGCCGCGTGTTTTCATTGACGATACACGGGAACCGCGCACAACCATGCTGACACGACTGCAGAACAAGATTCTCGAAATGATCGCCACCGGCCAATCGCTGGGGGAGACCGTCGACCTGTTGTGCCGCACCGTCGAGCAGACCACTCCCGACATCGTCTGCTCCGTGCTGGCGCTCGATGCACAGAAGCGGTTGCGGCACCTCTCCGGCCCCTCGCTTCCCAAGGCCTATGCAGCGGCGCTGGACGGCACGGCCATCGGTCCCGGCGTCGGTTCGTGCGGCACAGCCGCCTTTACCGAAAGCCCGGTGACCGTCACCGATATCGCCACCCACCCGTTCTGGGCCGATTTCAAGCACTATGCGCTTCCGCTCGGGCTCGCCGCCTGCTGGTCGACGCCGATCATCGGCTCGGGCAAGGTGCTCGGCACCTTCGCTTTCTATTTCCGCACGCCGCGCGGCCCCTCCGAGTTCGAGCAGAAGATCGTCGATGCCTGCGTCCACCTCTGCGCCATCGCCATCGAGCGTGACCAGCGCGTCACCGAACGGCAAAGGCTGGCCGAGACCGACGCACTGACGCAATTGCCCAATCGCGGCCGGTTCAACGACGTGATTGCCGCACAGGACGAGGCCGGCGCGCCCTGGGGCGTGCTGCTCGGCGATGTCGACAATCTGAAGCTGGTCAACGACACCTTCGGCCACCGGGCCGGCGACGACCTGATCTGCACCGTGGCGTCCAGGATCGCCTCCATCGGCGAGCCGGGCATGAGCTTTCGCCTCGGCGGCGACGAATTCGCCATCATCGTGACCGGCGAGGCGAGCAGGGATCTCTCTACCATCGCCGCGCGCGTGCTGGACGCGGTCCGGCGCCCCTGCACCTGCTTCGACCATGTGATCTATCCGTCGGTCACGCTCGGCGGCGCCGGGGCCATGGCCGGCGACAGCGCCGAGCAGGTGCGCCAGAACGCCGACTATGCGCTCTACCACGCCAAGGAACGGGCGCGCGGAAACTACATCGAATACGTGCCGGGGCTGGGCACTGCGATCGTCAAGCGGTTCCGCGCCATCCAGGACGTTACGGAAGCCCTGCGCGAGAACCGTATCGAAGCCTATTACCAGCCGATCGTCGAACTTGCGACCGGCCGGGTCGCCAATCTCGAGGCGCTTTGCCGGATGAAGACGCGAAGCGGCGAAATCCTGTCGGCGGCGCATTTCCACGAGGCGACCAAGGACGTCAACATCGCCTTCGAGCTGACGCGGCGGATGCTCGGCAATGTTGCTTCCGACACGCGGCGCTGGATGGATGCGGGCATCGATTTCGGTCGGGTCAGCGTCAACCTGTCGGCGGCCGACTTCTACCGACCGGGGCTTGCCGAAAGGGTGGCAAGCCAATTCAACGAAGCGGGCATCCCCTTGCGCAAGGTTACCCTGGAGGTAACCGAAAGCGTCTATCTCGACCAGCGCGACCAGATCGTCGCCGGGCAGATCCGCGAACTGCGGGCGGCCGGGATGAGCGTCGCTCTCGACGATTTCGGCACCGGTTTCGCCTCGCTCACCCATCTGCTCACCGTGCCCGTCGACGTCATCAAGATCGACAAGTGCTTCGTCCAGCGCATGGTCAACGACCGGCGCGGCGCCGTCATCATCAAGGGTCTGATCGACATTGCCCGGGGCCTTGGAATCGGCGTCGTCGCCGAAGGCGTCGAGACCGCGGAACAGGCCGAGACGCTGCACTGGCTGGGCTGTACCTATGCCCAGGGCTATCTCTACGCGCGGGCGATCGACTGTACGGCCATTTCGACGCTGCTGAAGGAGGGCCGAGTCATCGGCACGCCGCTTGGTGAAAACGAAGTCCCGCTCAGCGCCACCGGCTGAGACGGCACGTTCCTCGGCGCTTTCGACCATCAGCGAAATTCATGGCCGGATCAGCGATCCGCGGCTTTTCATCGCCATGGTCGACCGATAGCCTTCCGGCAAATCAATCGGAGGGTTTCTTTCATGTTGAAGATCTATGGCGTCTACAAGTCGCGGGCGACGCGCACGTTCTGGCTTGCCGGCGAACTCGGGCTGACGTTCGAGCACGTTCCGGTTCTCCAGGCCTACAAGCTCGCCGACCCGATGGCGCCGGGGGTGAGGACCAATACCCGCTCGCCGGAATTCCTCGCCATCAATCCGATGGGGGCGATTCCGGCGATCGACGACGACGGCCTGCGGCTCTACGAGAGCATGGCGATCAACCTCTATCTCGCCAAGAAGCACGGCGGGCCGCTGGCGCCCAGGGACCTTTTCGAGGACGCGCTGATCACCCAGTGGTCGTTCTTCGCGGTGTCGGAGATGGAAGCCAATGCGCTGAAGATCTCCATGGCCAATGCGCAGGGGCGGCTTGCCACCGAGGCCGGACAGGCGGAGGCGGACGTCGCTTCGCGCCTCTTGAAGCGGCCGTTCGGCGTGCTGGAACAGCATTTCGCCGGAAATGATTATGCCGTCGGCGGACGCTTCACCGTGGCCGACATCAACCTCGCCGAAGTGGTGCGCTATGCGCAGCCCTATGCGCCGGCGCTCGAGCCCTTTCCCCATGTTTCGGCCTGGCTGAAACGCTGCCATGAGCGCCCCGCCTTCAAGGCGATGTGGCAGGCGCGTCTCGACGAGCAGGAGTGAGGAGAGCGCCGGGGGGGGCCAGCTTGCGCCCGCCCGGCGGCGGTCAGCGACCGCTTCAGCGCAGCCGCGTCATCCGGTAGCCGCCCTTGCGGATATGCAGGTGATAATAGGTGCCGGGCGATTGCGAGGTGATGAGGGTCTGGTAGATGGTTTCGGGCACGCCGAGGATCTCGTAGACGCCGCCCTTGCGCAGCTCGACCTCGAGCCGCAAGGCGTTCGGATCATAATCCACCGCCGCAATCTCACGCGACGAAAGCGTCATCCTGCTCATACACGCACCTCGTGCACATCCCGGCCGGGCCTGGCGCCCATCGTCGCTGCGGTCGATGGCATTGATTGTGCATCGCAACATGCAATTGTCAATTGCCAAGCGGCGCCGGGGCGCCCTTGCCGGGGCGTGCCGGCTTGCGCTCGGGGCGGATCGCGCTAGTCTGGGCAGACAAGAAATCGAGGAGACCCCATGCGACCCTTCCATCTGGCCTTTCCCATCACCGACATCGAGGCGACGCGGCATTTCTACGGCACGGTGCTCGGTTGCCGCATCGGCCGCGAAAGCCCCGGCAAGTGGATCGACTTCGACCTGTTCGGGCACCAGATGTCGGCGCATCTGAGAGCGGAAATGCCCAAGGACACGGCAAGCGGCGCGGTCGACGGCGACACCGTGCCGATCCCGCATTTCGGCGTGATCCTCGCCATGGGCGATTTCCTGGCGCTGGTCGAACGGCTGGAAGCCGACCCGGACACACGCTGGGGGCTGAAGCCCAAGCTGCGCTTCGAGGGGCAGGCCGGCGAACAGCGCACCATGTTCATCTTCGACCCCTCCGGCAATGCGCTGGAGTTCAAGGCCTTCAACGACGACGCGGCGATTTTTGCCGTATGAGGCCTTCTGCCGGGGCCGCCGCGGCGCGGTTCAACATATTCGGGATGGGCGACCCCTCCCCTGACGCGAAGGGGTGCGCCGGCGGTCGTCATCGCGACGGGCCGTCTCAGGCGCAGCCGGGCACGTCCTCCAGCCGATACCAGACCGGAATGCCGCGCTCGGCGGCGATACGCACGTCGTTGTCGGCGCCCTTCGAGGCGCCGGGCAGGCGCAGCACGCCCTCGCACAATTGTAGCAGGCGCCCCGCCACCGGGTGAAAAATCTCCTCGTAGAGATCGTCGCCGATCGTCTTGCCGCCGGCCGCATGCCAGACCGGCAGCGCCACCCATTCGCCGATCATCGGCACGTGCCCCGCCTTGAACAGCGCGTGCGACGGCGCCTCCAGCCGTTTCAGGTTGTCCGCCATCTTCACCGGATCGTCGCCGGTGCCGGAGCGATAGGGGCCGGCAATCAATATCAGCATGCGTTCATCTCCCATGGTTTCTTCCGCCTGTTTCCTGCAGGCTTGCCGACATTTGCGTGTTTCTGCTGGCATGTCGAATCTATTCGTGCATTATCGTGAATCATTAGCACCATTCGTGCAGGAACGTGCAATGCTCGGCAGCCAGCGCAGAACCCACATCCTCGAAACGCTGCGGCGGGACGGCCAGGCGCTCGCCGGGGCGCTTGCGCGCGAACTCGACGTATCCGAGGACACGATCCGCCGCGACATGCGCGACATGGCGGCCCAGGGGCTGCTTAAACGGGTGCATGGCGGGGCGCTGCCGGTCGCGCCCGACCTGCCGGACCTCGGCCTCCGGCGTGGCGTTGCCCATGCGGAGAAGGCGGCGCTCGGCGCCAGGGCGGCGGCCCTTATCCGTCCGGGCCAGATGGTGTTCCTCGACGGCGGCACGACGACGGCCGAGATCGTGCGACATCTGCGGCGCGACATGGCGCTTACCGTTGCCACCCATTCACCGACCATCGCCGCTGAACTCGAGCATTACCCGATGGTCGAGGTCATCCTGATCGGCGGGCGGCTCTACCGCCATTCCATGGTTTCGGTCGGGGCCGCGGCCATTCAGGCAATCGACGCCATCCGCCCCGACCTCTTCTTCCTCGGCGTCACCGCCGCGCATCCGCGCCACGGCCTGTCGACCGGCGATTTCGAGGAGGCGGCGATCAAGCGGCACATTCTCGACGCCAGCGCGAAAACCTATGTGGCGGTGACGGAGGAAAAGCTCGACGCCGTCTCCCCCTGCCGCATCGCGCCGCTCGACGCCATCACCGGGCTGATCGTGCCGGCCGGGATCGCGGCGGAGAGGTTGGTAGCCTATCGCGAGGCGGGGGTGGCGGTGATGGAATGAGGCGGCGGTGGAGGTGGTTCACGTTTCTTGGACATCGCCGCCGACGTCCTGCTCCCGGCCACCCCTCCCCAACCCCTCCCCACAAGGGGGAGGGGCTAGCCGCGGCGCCAACCGTGCGTCCTCTCCCCCCTTGTGGGGGAGATGGCCGGCAGGCCAGAGGGGGTTTTGATGGGGCGTAGAGGGGGGATGATGGAGTGGGGTCGGGCTCGAAGGGGTTTCTTGGCAAGAACGACATGACGAATTGCGCTTTCAACTCTGTCGTAGACGTGGTCATCTATCAGGCCCGAGAGCGAACATAGCGCCGTGGGGCATCACGTCGCCTGCGCGTCAGAAGCAGTCATTGGCAATACATCCCAGCCTGCGGTAATGGTCGACCTGACACGGGGGCTGACAGATGGATTTAATGGCCGATAGGCTCGTCGGAAAAGAGCTGAGGGAAATCCGGCACGAGCCTGCAAATGGCATAATCATCGTCTTTGAAGATGGCGCGATAACGGCTTGGACCGAAGTCAGAATCGAGATCTTCTTCGACGATGCTCCAGTAATAGTCAAAGAATTGGTTTGGTCTGACGAGTGGTGCAAGATTCATCTCGGTGCCGGTGACATATGGATTGGCCGAATCCCAACCTGGCCAAATCCTGAGTGTTTCATTTATCGCTCTGCAAGTGACCCGAGTCTGATGATTGTCGATCGTGGAGAAGAGTAAGTCCGCGTCCGCATAGGGTCAAACTCGGACAACAGCACCAGAAGCGCGAATGTCGGCTCTCGCCTTACGCCCCCCCCAACATCGGACAGTCCCCCATCGGCCCCATTGCGGCCATTGCCGATTGCAGGCTCCCCGCCGCCTTCCGCAATCCTCGCATCCGTGAGCCGCCCCTCATCCGCCTGCCGGCACCTTCTCCCCGTTCTGACGGGGAGAAGGGACAAGCGGCACCGCCTGGCCGCCCCTTCACCCAAACAGCACGTCCGTCACCCGCACGTCGCCCACATGCAGGCCGATCCAGTTGCGCATGGAGTGGTTGGCCATGGCCATCAGGGCGGCGTGCTCGGGCATGTCCTTGTCGAAATGGCGGGCAAGGAGGGCGGCGATCATCGATTCGGCGGCGCGGGTGGTGCCGTCCTCGCACTTGACGGCGAAGGACAGGCCCTTTTCCGGCAGGAGCGCGCAGAACACGCCCTCGGCGCCGGTCTTGGCGAAGATCTTGCCCGGCGCCACCTGCATCAGCCGGGTGCAGAAGCGTTTCGTGCCGGCGACGTAGAAGGGCTCGGCCATGCAGGCCTCGATCAGGCGTTTGGAAGCGGCGGCCCGCACCGGCTCCAGCCCCTTGCCGGTCGCCATCTTGCCGAAGCCGCGGGCAAGCGCGACGAGCGGCACGGCATAGGTCGGGATCGAGCAGCCGTCGGTGCCGCAATTGTCGCGGCCAAGCGGCGTGCCGGTCAGGCTTTCCATGATGCCGCGGATTTCCGCCTGCAGCGGGTGGTCGTAGCCGGCATAGCCGCGCGGATCCTCGCCCGAATGGCAGCAGGCGCAGACGAAGCCGGAATGCTTGCCGGAACAATTGTTGTGAAGCGCGGTCGGCTTCTCCAGCGTGCGGGCCTGGTGGATCAGCACCGGCTGTTCGAACGACCAGTGGGCGCCGCATTCGAGCACGCTTTCATCACGCCCGGCGGCCTTCAGCATCGAGGCGGCGAGCGCCACATGCTCGTCTTCGCCGGAGTGCGAGGAGCAGGCGAGCGCCAGTTCCTTCATCCCGAAGCCATAGGCGTCGGCCGCGCCGGTCTCGACGAGCGGCAGGGCCTGCATCGCCTTGCAGGCCGAGCGGGGGAAGGTCACGGCATCGACATCGCCAGCGGAGAAGACGATCGCGCCATCGCCATCGGTGACGACGGCCAGGCCGCGATGGCGGCTCTCGACAAGTTTACCGCGGGTGACTTCGACGGTGATCGGATTGTTCATGGCTTGCCTCAAAAATTCCGGATTGTCTCCGGCTCATAGCGCAAACAAACGCCCGATGCACGAGGTCCGCGATTGAAAACCATGCTGCGTCTGCTCACCATGCTGGCCCTTGTCTTTGTCCTGCCGACCCTGGTGTCGGCGGGGCTGTGGGCGGCCAAGGACCGGCCGGCGCGTTGGAACGAGGCGGACTGGGGATCGGCCGGCATCCTGCCGAAGGCTGAGGAGACCCCACAAGCCGCGATCTATGTCTTTTCGGCCATGACGGGCGGCATGAAGGGTTCGGTCGCCAGCCATGCCTGGATCGTCACGAAGCAGAAGAACGGCCAGTATCAGCGCTATGACAAGGTCGGCTGGGGCGCGCCGATCCGTCGCAATCATCGGCCGCCGGACGGCTATTGGTATTCCAATCCGCCGCGCCTCGTCACCTCGGTGAAGGGCCCGCAGGCCGAGCGGCTGATCCCGAAGATGGAGGCGGCGATCTCCAGCTATCCCCACGGCGAGCCCGGCGGCTATCGGATCTATCCGGGGCCGAACTCGAACACCTTCGTCGCCCATGTGCTGCGTTCCGTGCCGGAACTGGGGGCGGTTCTGCCGCCGGATGCGGTCGGCCGCGACTACCTGCCGAATGGGGCCTTCTATGCGCTCGACAGCGACGGCCGCGACCTTCATCTGAGCCTCGGCGGGCTGGCCGGGCTTTCGCTCGGCGCCCGCAGCGGGCTCGAGGTCAATCTTCTCGGGCTGGTGGCGGGGCTCGATTTCCAGCAGCCAGCGCTCAAGCTGCCGGGATTTGGCGCGATCGGCTGGCCCGATTGAGCGGGTTCGAGTGAGACCGTCTGCCATGGGGTTGCGGGCGCGGATCTTGCGCGATCTCGTCCGGGAAACATGCTTCAAGCGTCTGGCCACAAAAAAGGGCCGCGCGAGGCGGCCCTTCCATGAGTTTGGTCCCATTCCGGACCCGGATCACGCGGCGCGATCCGTAGCAAGGCGAGGTCAGGCCGAGGGCTGCCCCGTCGAGACCATCGTCTTCGCCAAGCCCGTCATGCAAACCGAAATCTCATTAGACATTCGATCACCTCCCTTTCGTTCGTTAACACTGTGAGAAAGATGGGCGTCGAATACGGCGGTTTCAAGGGGTGTCGATCAGGAGGCTTCGCCGGAGAAGGGCGTGGTGCGCGGCGGCAGCGCCTCGACGTCGATATGGTCGGGCGGCAGACCCGCCCTCGCCCGCGCGGCCATGGCCTCAAAGCCGCGCTCCAGATGGCGGCAGAAGCGCTCATTGTCGAACAGCGGCGCGGTGAAGCGGGCCTCGTCGAGGCGAGACCTCAAGGCCGTCAGCGCGTAAGGATCGCGGGCCAGCATGACCGCCTTGTCGACGAAGTCGCGGTCGCTCTCGGCGATCAGCTCCGGCAGGCCGATGGCGGTCAAAAGGCTGGCGGATACCCGGCTGGCAAAGGTCCGGCCCCTTGTCGCCAGCACCGGCAGGCCGGCCCACAGCATGTCGGAGGTGGTCGTGTGGCCGTTCCACGGCCGGGTGTCGAGCGCGAGGTCGGCGAGCGGGAGGCGGCTGACATGCTCGGCATAGGGCCGGTTCTCGGCGAAGATCAGGCGCGCCGGATCGATCCCGCGCGCCCGCATGGCGGCGGTGAAATTGCGCCGGGCCTCCGGCGTCCGGCAGAGGATCCACAAAAGCGAATCCGGCACGGCGGACAGCACCGCGACCCAGAGCGACAGCGTGGCCGGCGTGATCTTGTAGCTGGCATTGAACGAGGCGAAGACGAAGGCGTCCTCCGGCAGGCCGGCATCGCTGCGCTCCATCGGCCGCGGCCGCGGGCGGGTGCGCCAGTTGTTGGCCTGGTAGGTCTCCGGCAAGCGGCAGAGCTTTTCGGCGTAGAAGGGTTTGCTGCTGTCGGGAGTGATGATCGGATCGGTGATCGCATAGTCGAGATCGACGCCGGTGACGGAGCCGGGGAAGCCGAGATAGGTGACCTTGACCGGCGCGTCGGAGAGATTGACGATGCCGAGCCTCGCCCCCATCGTGTGACCCTTGAGGTCGACGAGGATGTCGGTCCGGCGCTCGGAGATCAGGGCGGCCGCCGCCTCGTCGGAGAGATGGCCGATGGGGACGATCCGGGCGCGCAAGTGCTCCGGCCAGGCCGCCTGCTGGGCGGCGGAATGGCGCTCGGTATAGCAGAACAGGGTGACGTCGAACCGTTCCAGGTCGTGGGCGGCCATGGCCTCGAGGAACAGCGTCATCGTCGCATGGCCGTGGAAGTCGTTGGACAGGTAGCCGATGCGGATCTTTTCGCCCGAGGCGGAGAAGGCCCGGCGGGTGCGGCCGGTGGCCGACGGCAGGGTCGCGGCATAGCTCGATGCCTCCTGGCTCGGGCGGGCGTTGAGCGCCTCGTCGTCGCACCAGAGGATGCGGCCGAGCGCCGGCTCGCGCGCCATCAGTCCGGCGGCAAAGGGCGCGTCCGGCTGGCGCATCAACGCCTCGTGGCGCTCGATGGTGGGGAAATCGAGAACCTCGCGGGCGACGGCGAATTTAGAGACATTGAGGAACAGGTCGTCGGGGCGGTTGGCGAGCGCCCGGTCGAGCTCGGCATAGAGGGCATCGAACCGGCTCATCAGCCGATGATGATTGACGATCAGCGCCATGTGGCGGTCGTTGCCGCGATCGAGCCGTTCCAGCATCGGGTCCATGTCACCCCAGCGGCCGCGGGTGAAGAAGGCGCTGGCGACGGTGAAGGCCAGTTCCGGTTCCGTTGGGTTCAGTTTCACCGCCCGGACGCCGACGGCGAGCAGCAGATCGGTCAGGCCGGCCGCCTGGGCGAGCGTCACGGCAAGTTTGAGAAAGCCGGCGGCGGCCTTGTCGTCGGCCTTTTCCGCCGCCCGGGTAAAGGCCTCGGCGGCGGCGGCGCGATCGCCGGATTTGAACTGGATGTTGCCGATCAGCGCCAGGAGGCCGGGATGGCCGGCGCCGCCTTCGGCCACGGCCTTTTCTGCGAATTTCAACGCCGCAGGCAGCCGCCCGGCCTGATATTCCTTCAGCGCCTGCTCAAAGCTCTTCTTCATGGCTTTCGCCTCCCTCCGTCGCCGGCAGGCTTACGGACCGACGGTTGCACGAGGCTGGCGACGGGGGGGATGGGGTGCGACAACAGGTTCAGGTCGACATCGCCAAGGGCGGAACTGTCTCCGACCGATCACCGTCCATGGTCGGCTTGAGCCTTATGCCAAGCGCGTGCAGAACCTTCATGATCGTGCCGAATTCCGGATTGCCCTGCCCGCTCAGCGCCTTGTAGAGTGCGGCTCGGCTCATCCCGACGTCGCGCGCCAGTTGGCTCATATTGCGCGCCCGGGCGACGGTGCCCAGGCATTTGGCGATGAAGGCCGGATCCTCGGTTTCGAAGGCTGCCGCGACATATTCCTCGACGGCTTCTTCCGTATCGAGGAATTCCGCGCTGTCATAAGAGCTGGTCTTGAGTGTCATGCGGTTCCGTCCTTCCATTCCTTTGCCAGGCTCTTGGCTCTGAGAATATCCGCGTGCTGCGAACTCTTATCGCCGCCGCAGAGCAGGATGACGAGAACCGGGCCACGCTGGATATAGTAGACGCGGTAGCCGGGGCCGTAATCGATACGGAGTTCGCTGACGCCCTCCCCGACGGGTCGGACATCACCCGGATTGCCGGCCGCCAGCCGGTCGATACGGACGGCAATACGGGCTATGGCTCGCGGATCCCTGAGCGCGCGAAGCCATTCGGCAAAAGCCTCGGTCTTCTCTATCGTCGCCATAATGGACTATGTACCCTATGGAGTACATAATTGCAACGGTTACAAAGAGCGGAAACGCCCCTGCCCTCACCCCAGCGTCATCACGATCTTGCCGATATGCTGCGAGCTCTCCATCAGCCGATGCGCCTCGACGACGGCGTCGAAGGGCAGGACGGTGTGGATGACGGGGGCGACGGTGCCGGCTTCGAGCAGCGGCCAGACCTCGGCGACGAGTTCGTCGCGGATGCCGCGCTTTTCGTCGGCGGTGCGGGGGCGCATGGTGGAGCCGGTGACGGTCAGGCGCTTGACCATGATGGGCCCGAGATCCACCTTGTCGGCGACGGCGCCGCCGAGGAAGGCTATGATCGACAGGCAGCCGTCCTTGGCGAGACAGGAGAGGTTCTTCTGGAAATAGGCGGCGCCGATCATGTCGAGCACGACATCGACGCCGCGCTTGGCCGTCTCGGCCTTAATGACCTCGACAAAATCCTCGGTCCTGTAGTTGATCGCGCGCTTGGCGCCGAGATCGACGCAGGCCTTGCACTTTTCGTCGGAACCGGCGGTGGCGAAGACCTCGGCGCCAAAAGCTTTGGCCAGCTGGATCGCGGTGGTGCCGATGCCGGAAGTGCCGCCGTGGATCAGCACGGTTTCGCCTTCGGTCAAGCCCGCCATCTGGAAGAGATTGGCCCAGACGGTGAAGAAGGTTTCCGGCAGGGCGGCGGCCTTCACCGCGTCAAAACCCTTCGGCCAGGGCAGCGCCTGGCCGGCGGGAACCGCGCAATATTCGGCATAGCCGCCGCCATTGGCGAGCGCGCAGACCCTGTCGCCGACGGCGAATTCGGTGACCCCTTCGCCGAGCGCCACCACCGCGCCGGCAATCTCCAGCCCGAGCACGGGGCTCGCATCCTTCGGCGCCGGATAGGTGCCCTGGCGCTGGGCGACATCCGGGCGGTTGACGCCGGCGGCTTCGACCCGCACCAGGATTTCACCGGGCCTTGGCGCAGGCAGCGGACCGGTGGCGAAGGCCATGACCCCGGCTTCGCCGAAGGACGGCAGGTCGACGTATCGCATGGATGCGGGAAGCGGCATGGCGGGTGTCCTCTCACTCGGCGTCGATGTCCCGACATAAGCCATGGGGCATGATCTGGAAAGGAGGCTCATTGACGCGGCGGCTTCCGTCCTGCCCGGCTTGCGCTATCGCCTGTCGCCCGTAGGGCGCGATCGGGCGGGTCTCAGCGACCCAGGTAGACGTCGATCACCAGGCCGCTGTCGCTGCTCTTCGCCTTCTTCTTCAGCTCGGCGATTTCGGCCGAGACCCGGTTGACGTCGTCGATCACCAGGCCGCGCGGCAGTTCGAGAACGCCGATCGAGCAGCGCATCAGGGGGAATTCGCGGTCGCGGCCATGGCGATCCTGGCCATGGATCCGGCCGGTGTTGCGGTCCTCTTCGGAATAGAGCTCGATCACGTCATCGTGGAAATCGGACAGCAGCCGGTCGAGGATCTCGGTCAGTTCCTCGCGGCTCCAGTCGCGCAGGCCGATGAAGAAGTCGTCGCCGCCGACATGGCCGAGAAAATCGCCCTCGGCAAAGAAGTAGCGGCGCAGCAGGGCGGCAAACAGCGAAATGGCGTGGTCGCCGCTCTGGAAGCCGTAATGGTCGTTGAACGGCTTGAAGTGGTCGAAATCGCAATAGCAGAAGAACCGGCTGTCATCGCCGTCGCGGGCGAAATCCTGCATCAGGTCGCGGATGGCGCGATTGCCGGGGAGCCCGGTCAAAGGGTTCTGGTCCTGCGCGGTCTTCAACTGCTTCTCGTTGATGATGCGGATCAGCGAGGCGGCCGAGACCACGCCGGCATAGCGCATGTTCTCGGTGAGGATGACGCAGTCGGAACCGTCCATGTTGGCGAAGATCGACATCAGCCGCTCGGCATCGGCATCGAGGCCGACAATCGGGGCACGCTCGACGAAATGCGAGATCGAGCGTTCGTAGATCTTGTTCTTCAAGAGGTCGCGGCCGAAAGGCTGGTAGATGAATTCCTTGAGATGGAACTCGTTGATGATGCCGCGCGGCTCGCCATTGGCGTTGAGAACGGGGAAGAAGGACTGGCGCGGATTGCGGCGGAACAGGTCGAAGACGCTGTCGATGCCCTCGTGCTCGAAAACGGTCGGCATGTGCTCGATCTGCCGGCGGATGAGGATCTCGTCGAGCGACTGCGTCGAGCGGCGCACCTTGCCGATCTCCTGCAGGTGCGGAAAGGACGGCTTCAGCTCGTTCATCAGCGTCGTGGGCCGGGCGATGAACCAGCCCTGTACCAGATCGACGCCGAATTCGCGGCAGGCGATGAATTCGGCTTCCGTCTCGATGCCCTCGGCGATCACCCGCACGCCGAGCACGTGGCAGAAGTTGACGATGTTCTTGACCAGATGGCGCTTGCGCGGATTGCCGTCGAGGCCGGCGATGAAGTGGCGGTCGATCTTCACATAGTCAACCGGAAAGTCGCACAAGAGCTTCATCTCGCCGTGGCCGACGCCAAAATCGTCGATTGCCAGCTTGAAGCCGGATTTCCGCAGCCGCGCCACGAGGCCGGCAAATTCCGGCACGCTGGTATTGTCGAAGCGTTCGGACAGCTCGAAGCACACCGAGGATGGCGGTATATTGGCCAGGCGCAGGTGTTGCAGCACGCTGTCGAGCAGTTCGTCGCCCTGGGCGATCAACCGGACGTCGAGATTGAGAAAGAGCGTGGTGTCGGAGAAATGCGGCAGCGTGGCGAACTTGGCGAGCGCCCGGCTCGCCACCATCTGCTCGATCGATACCAGCTGGCCAGAGGCCGCCGCCTGGTCGAGCAGGTCGAGGGGGCTATCGAAGCCGATCCGATCATGGCCGCGCATCAGGCTCTCATAGCCGAACACGGCGCCCGTGCCGACCTCGACGATCGGCTGCAGGGCGTTTTCGACGACCAGCTTGGCAAGGGTCAGCAACTGGTCATTGGCAAAGCGGCGCAAGATGCCCGTCTCCAACGCGGCGCCAGTAACCATTGTCTTTCTCCAAAATCCATTTGTTTTTATGGCCGCAAGGCTTGCTTGGAAATCGTCAAGAAAACCTTTCCGAAATGTGAAGGTTCGATGAAGGTTTCATGACCCACGGACCGGACAAAGCCGAAGGCCCGCTGCCGACGAAGCGGGCGGCGCGTAGCTCTCGCGCGGCACGGCATGCGCGGGGAAGGCTGAGGGATCAGACGGCTCGGGCGCCATCGAGCAGGCGACAGCCGAGCGCGACGATGGCGTTCTTGTCCCGGCGATATTTGTCGTCGAGCTCCGCCAGCGCCTCGGGATCGTCGAGCACGACCTTGGGATTGGGTTCCTCGAACGGGAACTTCCTTATCAGCGTACCCATGCTGGCCAGTTCCGTCCGCGTCAGGATGTCCTGCAAGGCCTCCATCACCTGCCAGCCCTTGGCGGTCAGCGAACGATTGATGGCGAGATTTCCCGGCGGAACGAAAAGTTCGACAGGGACACCGGGCGCCAGAACATCGAGCACCGCGCCAGGAGCATCGCGATAGTGCTCGTAGGTCCAGACCGTCAGCCGGTCGGCGCCCACCACGTTTGCAACATCGGCCACGACCTCGGCCCAGCCACGCGCGCCACCCAGGAAATCCGCCGTCACGCTTTCGAGCGGAGGCACACGCCTGCCCTGGATGACCAGATGAAGGTACATCGAGACGATGAATTCCGGGTAGTTGCGGATGCAGAGGAAATAGTGGGCGTCGTTCGGCCCGGCCGCGCGTTTGACCGCGGAGACCATGCGCACGGCATGGGGATAGAGCCTGTGTTTGGCCGCGATCGGTGCCAGGCCGCCCAAAAGGTTCTCATCCGAGATCACCACCAGGGACGAGCCCGACGAAGGGACAAGCTGGTCGCGAAACCTGCTTTCGATCGTCGGCGAAAGCAGCCTGATGAAGGCGGGGTATCTGTTTTCAATCCGGTTGAGAAAGGCCGAATAACGCTTTCGGAACTCCGGCATGGGGATATAGGCCATGCCGGCGTCCGCGAATTTCGCCTCGTTCTTGCGCAAGTGAAACTGAAGAGAGGTGCTGCCCGTCTTGTGGGCGCCAAGATGGATATGCAGCTTCATAAGACCCCTTCAGCCTTCACCGATGCCGACCGGCTTTGGCGAAAGCGGTCCCGACGCTTCTAGCATGTTTGCCGACACGGCCTCAACTCGAGAGGGCGCTGCGGCTGCGCGAGAAAGAGGTTTCAACAGCGGAACACTGCGCGGTCGAGCACGGACGACGCGTTGAAAGGCCGTCCGTTGCGTCAAGCCACAGGCCCGCCGGACCACGCATCCGGTCTCACCTGCTGCCCGGATCAAGGCCTGCGATCAGACGAACATCATCAGGACAACATAGCCGACCGTGATCATGATCAGCCCGACGATCAGCATCGGCAAAAGGGAACTGCCGCCGTCGATCGTCTCGGCCGCCAGCGTCTTCGGAGTGTCTTTCTCGGGGGTCTCGGCCATGGTTGTTCTCCTCTTGTCAGGGCAGGGTTCTTGGGGCGGCCGGCGTGGTGTCCCCCACGGAGGACACGGTCTCGGCCCTCCGGCGATAGGGCCTGCGCGGGCGGGGCGGCGCGTCGGGCAGAAAGGCGGCGAAGGCGGCGGGCTCGAGCGCGATATCGGCGAGCGTGTAGCGGTCCAGCGCCGACAGGAAAGCGCCGATCGCATCGCCCAGCATGCCCGAAAGCTTGCATGTGCGGGTCAGGACACACTGGTTGCCGGTGGCGAAACATTCGACGACGGCGAAATCCGGTTCGGTCAGCCGGACGACATCGCCGATGCGGATCGTCTCGGCGGGCCGGGCGAGCAGCAGCCCTCCCGACCGGCCGCGCAGCGCCTTGAGGAAGCCGCCGCGCGTCAGCGTGCTGGCGACCTTGTTGAGATGGGTCTTCGATACGCCGAAGGCGCGCGACGCCGCCTCGATGGTGAACGACGTCTCGCCGCTCGATGCGGCGAACATCAGCATGCGCAGCGCATAGTCGGAAAAACTCGTCAGGCGCATGGCCGTGCTCCGCGCTGCGTCACCTCAGCGGCATATCCCGCCGCGATCACAGCGCGTCCTCGCCGATCGGCAGGATGTGCATGGCGTTCTCGCCGCGGTGAAAGGCGATCGCCAGGCGGAAGCTGTGGGCGATGCGAAGCGCGCGGTTGATGAACAATTGCGCGACCTCGGGCGGACAGAGCCGCCGGACGGTGGCGCGAAACAGTGAGAGCCAGCGGCGAAAATGCCGTTCGTCGAGGCCCTCGATCGCCAGATGCGGCGGCAGCGGCCGGCCGTCATAGCGCGACGTGCGCAGCAGGGTCGCCGACCAGAAGTCACACATCTTGTCGAGATGCGCCGGCCATTCGTCGGCGGCGATCTCCGCCGCGAAGACGGGTCCGAGCAGGTCGTCGCCGCGGATCTCGTCATAAAAACCATGGACCACGGCGCGGACCGTTTGCTCGTCCAGCATGTCGGGCAAGGGGATGCCGTCTATGAGGATGGTCCTGTCGATCCGGCTTTCTTCGATCACGCCTGCCGCTCCTTGTCTCTCATCGTGGGATCAAGCCTGATCGTTAAAACATAGATTGTCAATCTATGTTTTAAACCGGACTTCCAGCCCATCGCGGGGCCGCCGCTGTCGGCGATCAAGAGGTGTCGCAAACGGAACGGAATCTGGCCTCGCTAAAAGGGGACTCTGGCCCTTTGCCCGCTTATATGCTTGGCTCAGCGAAGAATTTGCCGGATCATTGCCAGACTGGGGTCGAACATGCGCGCACAGCCGAAAGCCAGCCATTTCATCGACGGTGAATATGTCGAGGATACCGAAGGTGCCGTCATCGAGAGCCTTTATCCGGCGACAGGCGAGGTGATCGCCAAGCTGCATGCGGCAACGCCGTCAATTGTCGAGAAGGCCATCGCTTCGGCCAAACGGGCGCAGAAGGAATGGGCGAAGTTAAGCCCGATGGCCCGCGGCCGGATCCTCAAGCGCGCCGCGGAGATCATGCGGGAGCGTAACCGCGCGCTTTCCGAACTCGAAACGCTCGACACCGGCAAGCCGATCCAGGAGACGATCGTCGCCGACCCGACCTCGGGGGCCGACGCCTTCGAATTCTTCGGCGGCATCGCGCCGACCGCGCTCAACGGCAGCCAGATCCCGCTGGGCGGAGACTGGGCCTATACCAAGCGTGTGCCGCTCGGCGTCGTAGTCGGCATCGGCGCGTGGAACTATCCGCAGCAGATCGCCTGCTGGAAGGGCGCGCCGGCGCTCGCCGCCGGCAATGCCATGGTGTTCAAGCCGTCGGAAGTCACCCCGCTCGGGGCGCTGAAGATCGCCGAGATCCTGATCGAGGCCGGGCTGCCGAAAGGCGTGTTCAACGTCATCCAGGGCGACCGCGACACCGGGCCGCTGCTGGTCTCCCATCCCGACGTCGCAAAAGTGTCGCTCACCGGCTCGGTGCCGACCGGCCGCAAGGTGGCAGGGGCGGCGGCGAGCCAATTGAAGCACGTCACCATGGAGCTCGGCGGCAAGTCGCCGCTGATCGTCTTCGACGATGCCGATGTCGAAAGCGCGATCTCGGGCGCCATGCTCGCCAATTTCTATTCCACCGGCCAGGTCTGCTCGAACGGCACGCGCGTCTTCGTGCACAAGGGCATCAAGGAGAAGTTCCTCGCCCGGCTGAAAGAGCGCACCGAGGCGATCCTGATCGGCGACCCGCAGGACGAGGCAACCCAGATGGGACCGCTCGTCTCCTGGGCGCAGCGCGAGAAGGTGCTCGGCTACATCGCCAAGGGCAAGGCGGAAGGCGCCACCCTCGTCACCGGCAGCGGCATCCCGAACAACGTTTCGGGCGAAGGCTATTTCGTCCAGCCGACCGTGTTTGCCGACGTGACCGACGAGATGACGATCGCCAGGGAAGAGATCTTCGGGCCGGTGATGTGCGTGCTCGATTTCGAGGAAGAGGCGGACGTGATCGCGCGGGCCAATGCCAGCGAATTCGGGCTTGCGGGCGGTGTCTTCACCGCCGACATCACCCGCGCCCATCGCGTGGTCGACGAACTGGAAGCCGGCACGCTGTGGATCAACACCTACAATCTCTGCCCGGTCGAGATTCCCTTCGGTGGCTCAAAGCAATCCGGCTTCGGACGGGAGAATTCGGCCGCCGCGCTGGAGCACTATACCGAGTTGAAGACGGTCTATGTCGGCATGGGCAAGTGCGAGGCGCCGTATTGATTGAAATCTGCCCCTCACCCTAACCCTCTCCCCGCAGGCGGGGAGAGGGGACGCGGCCCAAGGGGCGTCACCAAAAATGGAACCGGCGCGGCATATCCCTTCTCCCCGCTTGCGGGGAGAAGGTGGCGGCAGCCGGATGAGGGGCAGTCCAGATGCAGAACGCAGACTACATCATAATCGGTTCCGGCTCGGCCGGATCGGCCATGGCCTACCGCCTGTCGGAAGACGGCAAGCACACCGTCCTGGTGCTGGAATATGGTGGGTCGGATGTCGGGCCGTTCATCCAGATGCCGGCCGCGCTCGCCTGGCCGATGAGCATGAAGCGCTACAACTGGGGTTACCTGTCGGAGCCCGAACCGAACCTCAACAATCGGCGCATCACCGCGCCGCGCGGCAAGGTGATCGGCGGATCGTCGTCGATCAACGGCCTGGTCTATGTGCGGGGACACGCCGAGGACTATAACCGCTGGGAAGAGCTTGGCGCGCGCGGCTGGGCCTATGCGGACGTTCTGCCCTATTTCAAGCGGATGGAGACCTCGAGCGGCGGCGAGGCCGGATGGCGCGGCACCGACGGGCCGCTGCATGTGCGGCGCGGGCCGGTCAACAACCCCCTCTTCCATGCCTTCATCAAGGCCGGCGAGCAGGCCGGCTTCGAGCTGACCGAGGACTATAACGGCTCCAAGCAGGAAGGCTTCGGCCTGATGGAGCAGACGATCCACAAGGGCCGGCGCTGGTCGGCGGCCAATGCCTATCTGAAACCCGCGCTGAAGCGGCCCAACGTGTCGCTCACCCGCTGCTTCGCGCGCCGCGTCATCATCGAGAACGGCCGCGCCACCGGCGTCGAGATCGAGCGCAACGGAAAAATCGAGGTGGTGGGCGCCAATCGCGAGGTGATCGTCTCGGCCTCGTCGTTCAATTCGCCGAAACTGCTGATGCTGTCGGGCATCGGACCGGCGGCGCATCTGAAGGAGATGGGGATCGAGGTCGTCGCCGACCGTCCCGGCGTCGGCGCCAACCTGCAGGACCACATGGAATTCTACTTCCAGCAGGTCTCGACCAAGCCGGTATCGCTCTATTCCTGGCTGCCGTGGTTCTGGCAGGGGGTGGCCGGCGCGCAATGGCTGCTCTCCAAGGGCGGGCTTGGCGCTTCCAACCAGTTCGAGGCCTGCGCCTTCCTGCGCTCCGCGCCGGGCCTCAAGCAGCCGGACATCCAGTATCATTTCCTGCCGGTCGCCATCTCCTATGACGGCAAGGCGGCGGCGAAGAGCCACGGCTTCCAGGTGCATGTCGGCTACAACCTGTCGAAGTCGCGCGGCAGCGTGACTTTGCGCTCGCCCGACCCGATGGCCGATCCGGTGATCCGCTTCAACTATATGAGCCATCCGGAGGACTGGGAGAAGTTCCGCCACTGCGTGCGGCTGACCCGCGAGATCTTTGGCCAGCAGGCCTTCGACCAGTTCCGCGGCCCGGAAATCCAGCCGGGCGAGCATGTGCAGACGGATGATCAGATCGACGCCTTCCTGCGCGAACACCTGGAAAGCGCCTACCACCCTTGCGGCACGAACAAGATGGGTCGCGCCGACGACCCCATGGCCGTGGTCGATCCGGAATGCCGGGTGATCGGGGTCGAGGGGCTCAGGGTGGCGGACTCATCGATCTTCCCGCACGTGACCTACGGCAACCTCAACGGCCCGTCGATCATGACCGGCGAAAAGGCCGCCGACCATATCCTCGGCAAACAGCCCCTGCCCCGCTCCAACCAGGAGCCGTGGACCAATCCGCGCTGGCAGACCAGCGACCGGTAAGGCTCAGTGGTAATCATCCTCGCGCTGGTGGCGGACGGCGGCGATCGTCACCGTTCCGCCGTCATCCACGCGAAAAAGCACCACATAGCCGCTCGAGCCGAAAGGAACAACGAGTTCGCGCAGAAACGGATCTCCTCCGCGAGCCTTTCGACAACTGAAGGGAAATCGTTCCAAGAACGTTACGGCTTCTGCAATCGCCTCATAGGCGTGTACCGCCGTGTCCTCATCTCGATCAAGCAGATAGGCGTAGAGCCGTCGCACATCTTCGCGTCCCTTTACCGACCACTTGACCGCGTAGATCATTTTACGGCGCTTTCCGCGCGCTTGGCGTCAAGCATGCCCTTCAGTTCGCTCAACACCTCTTCCGACGTGAAATAGACCCCCGTCCGCTCCGATTCCGCCAGCGACGCCAACCCTCGGGCGATGAATTCGGCCTGGGTCTTGCGGTAGTGGATCTGGGCCTTGACCGAATTCTCGACGAAGGCGGAGAGGCTTTCACCCTCCTCGAGCACGCTTTCGGCGGCGGCCCGCAGTTCGGGATCGACGCGGAGCGAGGGAAGCGTTGCGGTCTTCATGGGAACCTCCTGCGTTGCAAATGCGATGCATCGTACCGCCGCGTATGGACGTGGTCAACTTCGCCGGGGCCGTTGCTTTGAAACCGACCCAGAACTCCTCCATCTGGCGTGCCATTCAGCGTCGGTTCCGTCGCCTCAGAGCTGATAGGGCATGCGCATTCCCGGATTATCAGGCGGAAAGTCCTTGCTGTTGCGCGTGACCAGGATCGCCCCGCGACTGTCGGCGCTCGCCCAGATGATCGCATCTGGCAATTTGATGCGTTGCGTTCGTCGCAGTTCGACCGCCCTCTCCGCCACCGCCTCGTCCAGCTGGATCACCTCGAAACCGGACAGAAACGACCTTGTCGCCTCGGCGAGCGGCGCCGGCGCGCCGACCATGACTTCCATCCAGGTGACGATGCTGATCGCCCTCTCCTCATAGAGGCCGAGTTCTTCCCTCGCCTGCGGGATGCCGTTCAGATAGTCGATCAGGATATTGGTATCGAACAGCGCCGCTACCATTCTTCCCGCAGTGCCTTCTGATAGGCCAAGCCATCGACACCCGCCTCGCCCCAAAGGCCGAAGGCCGCCTGCTCCTCCGGCCGCTGCTTCTTGGCCAAAAGATCGCCGACGGCTTCACGGATCAGGGATGCGCGCGAAACCCGTTGACGCTGCGCAATCTGATCGAGAGCGGCCAGGGCTTTCTCATCAATGTCCACGAGCGTGCGCATGGCGAAACCTCATAACTGATATCGCACGATGATATACATCCGATGCGGGCAGATTTAAAGCCCGGTTCCCGCCCTCGCCTCGATCGAAACCGCCCTCTACTGCCCGAACAGCTTCCACCGTGTGGGACGGAAGCGGATGTCGGCGCCGACGGCGACGGGGGCGTCGAGGGGTACTTCGATCTCGAGATGGTAGGGCTCGTGGCCGTTGTTGGCGACGTCGATCTCGGCGATGCGCGTTCCCGCAAGGCGGCGGCAGGCGGTGACCTTGCCGTAGAGGGATTGGCTGTCGGTGGTCACCACGACGTCCTGCGGGCGGAAAAACAGCTCGCCCGGCCCCTCGCCGTTCTCGGTCGTGCCGATCGGCTCGCCCTGGAACAGAACCATCTTGTCGCGGACCGTCACGGGCACATGCGAGGACTCGCCGATGAAGGAGAAGACGAAGGGCGAATTGGGCGTGTCGTAGACATCGTCGGCGGTGCCGACCTGCTCGACCTTGCCCTGGCTCATGACGACCACACGGTCGGCGAGTTCCAGCGCCTCCTCCTGGTCGTGGGTGACGAAGAAGGTCGTGTGGCCGGTGCGGTCGTGGAATTCCTTCAGCCAGCGGCGCAGTTCCTTGCGCACCTTGGCGTCGAGCGCGCCGAAAGGCTCGTCGAGCAGCAGCACGGTTGGCTCGATCGCCATGGCCCGGGCGAGCGCCACGCGCTGGCGCTGGCCACCCGAGAGCTGCGCCGGATAGCGTTTTTCCAGACCGGTCAGGTGGACCATGTCGAGCAGGTCGGAGACACGCTTGCGGATTTCATGGGCGGGCGGGCGGTTGGCCTTGGGGCGCACCTTCAGGCCGAAGGCGATGTTTTCTGCGACGGTCATGTGGCGAAACAGCGCGTAGTGCTGGAAGACGAAGCCGATATGGCGCTCCTGCACGCTCTTTTCCGAGGCATCCTCCTCGCCGAAGAAGATCTTGCCGGCGGTCGGCTGTTCGAGGCCGGCGATCAGGCGCAGAAGCGTCGTCTTGCCGGAGCCTGAGGGGCCGAGCAGCGCGATCAGTTCGCCGGAGCGGATATCAAGCGAGAGGTCGTAGAGGGCCGGAAACTGGCCGAACTCCTTGCGGATATTGGTGATCGTGACATCCATCGGAGGACCTTTCAGTGTTTGCGGCTGCCGGCGATCGCGTGGCCGTAGCGAAGTTCCAGAACGGTCTTCAGCGCCAGCGTCACGAGGGCAAGGAGAGCAAGGAGCGTCGAGACGGCGAAGGCCGCGACGAAATTGTATTCGTTGTAGAGGACCTCGACATGCAGGGGCATGGTTTCGGTCAGCCCCCGCACATGGCCCGACACCACCGAGACGGCGCCGAACTCGCCCATGGCGCGGGCGTTGCAGAGCAGGACGCCATAGAGCAGGCCCCATTTGATGTTGGGCAGCGTCACGTACCAGAAGGTCTGCCAGCCGCTGGCACCGAGCGAAAGCGCCGCCTCCTCGTCGCCTGTGCCCTGTTCCTGCATCAGCGGGATCAGTTCGCGGGCGACGAAGGGGAAGGTGACGAAGACGGTGGCAAGCACGATGCCGGGCACGGCAAACAGGATTTCGATGCCGTAGCTCTTGAGGAACGGGCCGAGCACGCTCTGCGAGCCGAACAGCAGCACATAGACCAGGCCGGAAATGACCGGCGAGATCGAGAAGGGCAGGTCGATCAGGGTGATCAGGAAGGTTTTGCCCTTGAATTCGAACTTGGCGATCGCCCAGGCTGCGGCCACGCCGAAGACCAGGTTGAGCGGCACGGCGATCGCCGCGACCGTCAGTGTCAACTGGATTGCCGAGAGCGTATCCGGATCGCCGAGCGCCTCGAAAAAGGCCGGCACGCCCTCGCGGAAGGCCTCGATGAACACCAGAACGAGCGGCAGGAGCAGCACGAAGGCCATGAAGGCAAGCGCCACCGCCATCAGCGACAGCCGAGCGAGCGGGCCTTCGGTCGAGGCGTCGCGGAAACGGGGCTTGGCCATGGAGGAGGGCTTAGCGGACATTGGCATATCTCCTCCGGCTCCACATCTGCAAAAGGTTGATGAACAGCAGCATGGCGAACGAGATCACCAGCATGATGCAGGCGATCGCGGTGGCGCCGGCATAGTTGAACTCCTCCAGCCGGATGACGATCAGAAGCGGCGCGATCTCCGAGACGTAGGGGATGTTGCCGGCGATGAAGATGACCGAGCCGTATTCGCCGACGCCGCGGGCGAAGGCGAGCGCAAAGCCGGTGAGGATCGCCGGGGTCAGCGCCGGAAGGACGACCATGCGCAGCGTCTGGAACCGGGTGGCGCCGAGCGTCGCCGAGGCCTCCTCGACCTCGCGGTCGAGCTCCTCCATCACCGGCTGGACCGTGCGCACGACGAAGGGCAGGCCGACGAAGACCAGCGCCACGACGATGCCGACCGGGGTGAAGGCGATCTTGATGCCGAGCGGGGCGAGCAGCGCGCCGATCCAGCCGTTCGGGGCGTAGAGCGCGGCAAGCGAGATGCCGGCAACGGCGGTCGGCAGGGCGAAGGGAAGATCGACCACCGCATCGAGCAGGCGTCGTCCGGGAAAATCATAGCGCACCAGCACCCAGGCGACGATGACGCCGAAAACGGCATTGATGGCGCCGGCCGCCAGCGCCGAGCCGAAGCTTACCTTCAGGGCGAGCATGGTACGCTCGTCGGCGGCGATGGAAAAGAACTCCGCCCAGCCGAGCGAGGCCGAACGCCAGACCAGGCCCACCAGCGGGATCAGGATGATCACCGTGAGATAGAAGATCGTGTAGCCGAGCGTCAGCCCGAAGCCCGGCAGGATGCTCGGCTGGCGCCAGTTCTTCATCATCTGTCCCGTCGTCATTGCCTTGGGCCCACCCGCATAATGCCTTGAATACCGCCTGCCACAAGCCCCGGACGATTACTGAGGTCGGGGCTTCATCGACCGATCGACGATCGCCTACCGAGCCGGCTTGTAGATCTGGTCGAAGATGCCGCCATCGGCGAAGTGGGCGGGCTGCACCTTGGCCCAGCCGCCGAAAATCGGATCGTCGATCGTGACAAGATCAACCTTGGCGAATTTGGCCAGGTCTTCCGCCGCCACCAATTCCGGCCTGGACGGACGGTAGAAGTGCTTCACCGCGATCCTCTGGCCTTCCTCGGAATAGAGATATTGCAGATAGGCCTCGGCGACCTTGCGCGTGCCCTTGGCATCGACATTTCCGTCGACCACGGCAACCGGAGGTTCGGCGAGGATCGACTGCGGCGGGGCGACGATCTCCACGGCGCTGTCGCCGAACTGCTCCAGCGCAAGATAGGCTTCATTCTCCCAGGAAAGCAGCACGTCGCCGATCTGGCGCTGGGCAAAGGTCGTCAAGGCGCCCCGTGCGCCGGTATCGAGCACGGGCGCGCGCCTGAACAGTTCGGCGATATAGTCGCGGATTTTTTCCTCATCGCCGCCATATTGCTTGTGGGCCCATGCCCAGGCGGCGAGATAGTTCCAGCGCGCTCCGCCGGAGGTCTTCGGATTGGGCGTGACGATCTGCACGTCGCCCTTCACCAGGTCGCCCCAGTCGCGGATGCCCTTGGGGTTGCCCTTGCGCACCAGGAAGACGATGGTCGAGGTAAAGGGCGAAGAGTTGTTTTCCAGACGGCCGCGCCAGTCCTTGGCGATCTTGCCGGTCTTTTCCGCGATGGCGTCGATGTCGCCTTCGAGCGCCAGGGTGACCACATCGGCATCGAGGCCGTCGATCACGGAACGGGCCTGCTTGCCGGAACCGCCGTGGGATTGACGGATGGCCACGTCCTCGCCGGTCTCGGCCTGCCAGTGCTTGGCGAAGGCGGCATTGTACTCCTTGTAGAGTTCCCGGGTGGGATCATAGGAGACATTCAGCAGACGGGTGTCGGCATGAGCCGGAACGACGAGACCTGTGGACAGCGACAGCCCGACAAGGAACCTGCCCAACTGTTTCGTGAAGCTGTTCATCGCAACCTGTCCTTCCCCGTTTCCTCACGTTAAGACTACTGGTCAGGTCGTGTTAGTCAACGCGAGCGGAAAAATAGCAAAACAGTACCCTGAGCCACAGGGCGAGGGAAAATGCGGGACGGTGCCCGGCGCAAGAATGCAGGTAATTTCGTTCGCCAAACCGGGATGTCACAGAAAAGTCACGTTTGCGAAAACCACCGCCCAAAAGTGCAGGAGCGAAACATTTCCGCTCCCGGCGGCAGATCTACACCGTTTCCTCGATGGCAATCCGAGCCGGATGCCCGTTGAGAGCATCGGCAATCGTCGTGGAGAACAGCACGGCGCGCGTCTCGTCGGCGACACGGGCAAAGACATGGCGGACCTCGCAATCGCTTTCGCCATTGCAGTCCTCGCAGCGGCGATAGGCCGTGAGTGACAGGCAGGGCAGCGGCGCGATCGGCCCGTCGATCAGCCGCAGCACCTCGCCATAGGTGATCTCGTTTGCGGGTTTCAGCAAAAGATAGCCGCCCTGCTTGCCGCGGCGGCTGGTGACCAGGCCGTTGCGCTTCAAGTCCAGCAGGATCTGCTCGAGGAACTTCTTCGGGATGTTCTGCCGGTCGGCGATGTCGGAAATCTGCAAGGGTTCGCCGGCCTCGGCGCGCCCCAAGGCCGAAAGCGCTCGCAAGGCGTATTTGGCTTTTTGCGAAATCATCGAAGAACCGATTGCTGGCCGATGCGGTCGCCCGACCGCCTGCTTCGCAGCGTTTAGCCCAATTCGCATGGAAAAACAAACTGGCGCCTGCACGCCTAGCGGAGAGACGAGGAGCGGACCCGCGGCGGCTTTTCTTCCGAAACCGCCAGTGAGAGAGATATTTGCTCGCCGGTCCGGTTGTTTGGGAATGGCTGTTTCTCGTCCTGCCGGCATTTTGTTGCGATACTTTCACACAGCTCAGCTAGCAGGATCGACACATGACCTCCCAAGACCATGAGATGCGTGCGCAACGGCTCGATGCCGAACTGGCCGGCCTCGACCTTCCCGGCCGGCTGGCCCTCGTCGCCGCGTTCGGCGGCCGCGCCGTGTTCACCACCAGCCTCGGCATCGAGGACCAGGTGATCACCGCCGCGATCGGCCTGGCGCGGCTGCCGGTCGAGATCTCGACGCTGGAAACCGGCCGGCTGTTCAAGGAAACCGCGGATCTGATCGGCGAGACCGAGGAGCGCTTCGGCATTTCCATCAGGCGCTTCCATCCCGAACAGGACGACATCGACGCCTATGCGGCGAAGTATGGCCTGAACGGCTTCTATGAGAGCGTCGAGGCCCGCCATGCCTGCTGTCATGTGCGCAAGCTGGTGCCGCTCGCCAAGGCGCTTTCGGGCGCCACGATCTGGATCACCGGCCTTCGCCGCGGCCAGTCGGGCAACCGTGCAGCCACCCCCTTTGCCGAATATGACGCCGAGCGCGATCTCATCAAGGTGAACCCGCTGGCCGACTGGTCGCTCGAAGACATCAATGCCTATGTCGAGGCCGAGGCGGTGCCGACCAATCCGCTGCACAAGCGCGGTTATCCCTCGATCGGCTGCGAGCCGTGCACAAGGGCCATCAAGCCCGGAGAGAGCGAACGCGCCGGCCGCTGGTGGTGGGAGAACGACGAAAAACGCGAATGCGGCCTGCACGTGCCGGAAGCGGCAGCGACGCCGCTGGAACGCACACCGGCCTGATTTGAAGGAAATGCCCCTCACCCTGACCCTCTCCCCGCAAGCGGGGAGAGGGGACGGAGACAGCGCAATGCGGCCTTCTCCCGATCTCTATGCTGAAAAGGGGCGGAGACGGTGCGGCAAGTCCCTTCTCCCCGCCTGCGGGGAGAAGGTGGCGGCAGCCGGATGAGGGGCAAGGCCCGACGAAATGATACCCGGCATCACCGGGCGCCAAGGACAAGAGACAATGCATCATTCGGAATTCGACCCCCATTCCAAGGACCAGCCGGCCAAGCCGCCGCTCGATCCGCATCTGAAGGCGCTCGAGAACGAGGCGATCCACATCTTCCGCGAAGTGGCCGCCGAGTTCGACAAGCCGGTCATGCTCTATTCGATCGGCAAGGATTCGTCCGTGCTGCTGCACTTAGCGCGCAAGGCCTTCTATCCCGGCCGCGTGCCCTTCCCGCTCCTGCACGTGAACACCGGCTGGAAGTTCGCCGAGATGATCGCCTTTCGCGACGAGATCGTCGAACGCTACGACCTCGACCTGATCGAGCACATCAATCCGCGCGGGGCGGCCGAGGGCGTCACCCCGTTCAGCCATGGTTCGGCGCTCTACACCGACATCATGAAGACGGAAGGCCTGCGCCAGGCGCTCGACGCCGGCCAGTTCGACGCCGCCTTCGGCGGCGCGCGCCGCGACGAGGAAGCGAGCCGCGCCAAGGAGCGCATCTATTCCTTCCGCACCCCCGACCATCGCTGGGACCCGCGCAACCAGCGCCCGGAACTGTGGAACCTCTACAACGGCCAGATCCGCCGCGGCGAGAGCGTGCGCGCCTTCCCGCTGTCCAACTGGACCGAGGTCGACATCTGGCGCTACATCCAGGCCGAGGACATTCCTCTGGTGCCGCTCTACTACGCCAAGAAACGGCCTTATGTGGAGCGCGACGGCATGATGATCCTCGCCGAGGATCCGCGCCTCGAACTGCTGCCCGGAGAGGTCAAGCAGGAAGGCATGATCCGCTTCCGCACGCTCGGCTGCTTCCCTCTCACCGGCGCCATCCGCAGCCACGCGACGACGCTGGAGGAGGTGATCGCCGAGCTGGAAATCGCCACGGTCTCCGAGCGCCAGGGCCGGGCCATCGACCGCGACCAGTCGGGATCGATGGAGAAGAAGAAACGCGAAGGATATTTCTGAGATGACCGCCGCCATTACCGCCCTCGCCGCCGAGCTTCCGGACGTCCATCCGGCCTTCGTGACCCGCGATTCACGTCCGCTGCGGCTCATCACCTGCGGCTCGGTCGACGACGGCAAGTCGACGCTGATCGGCCGCCTGCTGTGGGACACCAAGGCCGTCAAGGAAGACCAGGCCGCGACGCTGCACCGCGATTCGGGCAAGCAGAACGACCTCGGCCTGCCCGACTTCGCGCTTTTGCTCGACGGCCTGCAGGCCGAGCGCGAACAGGGCATCACCATCGACGTCGCCTATCGCTATTTCGCCTCGGACAAGCGCTCCTTCATCGTCGCCGACACGCCCGGCCACGAGCAGTATACCCGCAACATGGCGACCGGCGCCTCGACCGCCGATCTCGCCATCCTGCTGGTCGATGCCCGCACCGGCCTGCTGGAACAGACCCGCCGCCACGCCACCATCGCCTCGCTGATGGGCATCAAGCAGTTCGTGCTCGCGGTCAACAAGTTCGACCTCGTCGGCTACGACCGCGCCGTCTTCGACCGGATTTCCCATGACTTTAAAGAACTGGCGCTGACCCTCGGCGTACGTCAGGTCACCGCCATCCCGATGTCGGCGCTGAAGGGCGAAAACGTCGTCTATTCCGGCGCAGCCGTGATGCCGTGGTACGACGGCCCGACACTGGTCGAGGCGCTGGAACTCGCCACGCTGCGGTCTGCCCAGACCACGGGCTTCCGCCTGCCGGTGCAGCGCGTCTGCCGCCCGGGCGAAAGTTTTCGCGGCTATCAGGGCACGGTCGCCGGCGGCGCGGTGAAGCCGGGCGACGGCGTCATCATCCTGCCGTCGGGCCAGATCGCCAATGTCAAGCAGATCGTCACCTTCGACCTGGTGCGCAATGCCGCGGTTGCGGGCGACGCCATCACGCTGGTGCTCGACCGGCAGGTCGACGTGTCGCGCGGAGACATGATCGTCTCGCTCGACAGCCAGCCGCAGTCGGGCATGTCCTTCGACGCCCATCTCGTGGCGCTCCAGCCGGACGGCATCCAGCCAGGCAGGCGCTACTGGCTGAAATCCGGCTCGCGCCGCCAGCGCGTGCAGGTCAATCCGGTTTCCCAGCTCGACCTCAAGTCGGGCAAGTGGAACCCGGCCGAGGCGCTCGCTATGAACGCCATCGGCAAGGTGCACCTCGCCTTCGACGAAGCGGCGATCTTCGACCCCTACGAGCAGAACCGCTCGACCGGCGCCTTCATCCTGATCGATCCGGACACCAACAACACGGTGGCCGGCGGCATGGTGACGGCCAAACGGGCCGATCTGGGCGGGCTCAACGCCAATGACGGCCGGGTGATCCTGTCGCTGCCGGCGGATCTCGCCGAACAGATCATGGCCACCGAACTGCTCGCCAGCCGCCGCGACGAGGTGGAAACCCGCCGCGTCACTAATGCCGCCGCCCGCGACCTCATCGACGGCATCGACGGCTGACACGAGGTTCTCCCCGGACGCCAAGCGTCCCACATGCCCGCTCCCTCACCCGGAGCGGGCTTTTTTTTCGTTCGGATGGTTCGAGGATCAGGCCTTGTGGTCGCGGCGGACCGGGGCACCGCGGGCGATGTTCAGTTCCTCGCGGATGACCCGGTCGTCGCCATCCAGAACGGCGCGCCAGATGCGATTGCCGATGCGCAGGCTCAATCGGCTGGTGCCGGCATCCTCGCCCTCGCCCACCTCGACGGTGCTTTTCACCAGCCCCTGCGCCTGCTGGCGGCGAAAATCCTGGGGTGCCAGGCCGAAACGCCGGGCAATCTCGGCCGGATCGAGGATGAAGTCGCCCTTGCCGTCGCGTTCGATCTGCATCCGCTTCTCCTTCGCGTTCATCCGTTTCAGCCGACCGCGAGCATCGGCCTATTGAGCTGAGGTTTCAAGTCCCGCCCCTCCCCGAGGGCCAGGGCACGTGAAACGGCGGAGAGCAGATCGGTTTGCGAGATCAGCCCTTCGATCCGTTCGTCCTCGTCGATGATGACCACGGCATGGGCCTTTCCGTCGGTCAGAAGCGGCAGGAGCGCCAATGCCGGATCATGCGGCGAGGCGGTTGCAGCCCGCGAGATATTCGCTCCGATCGCACCGTCGGCGCCGATCAACTCGCGAAGACCGACCGTGCCGAGCAGCCGGCCTTCGGCATCGGTGACCGGCAGCGTGCGGATATTGTGCCGCAGCAGAAGCGCCCGCGCCGTCTCCGGCGTATCGTTCTCACTGACCCGGATGACGTCGCGCGACATGATGTCTCCGCAGGACAGAGGGCCATGCCGGCGGATGGTGGCCTGCAGTTCCACCTGCCTCAGCAATTGCTTGAGATCGCCGCGGTCGATGTCAAAGGTCTCGTGCATGGCCGCAAGGGCCGCCTCGATATCGGCCTCGCTGAAGCCTGCGCGCAGTTGCGGGGGAAGGTCGCGCGTCTGATGGAGATTGGCGACGACGGGTGGGGCAAGGTGCGGATAGGCGCGGCGCGACAGCTTGTGTGCCACGATGCCGAGCGTAACCAGGATGGCCGAGTTGAGGCCGACCGGGACGATGGGAAAGAGCAGCCCCCAGTCGGCGATCGCCTGCCCGCCGAGCACGGTCATCATTGCGACCGCCCCGCCCGGCGGGTGAAGGCAGCGCGTGAGCGACATGGCGGCGATCGCCAGCGAGACGGCAAGGCCAATGGCAAGGGCCGGCTCATGGATGAAATGTGCCACGACCAGGCCGGAAAGCGCCGAAAGAGAATTACCGCCGATGATCGACCAGGGCTGGGCGAGCGGGCTGGCGGGAACGACGAAAAGAAGGACGGCGGACGCACCGATCGGCGCAACGATCAACGGCAGATGCGGATCGGGACCGAGCAGCAGGCCGCAGAGAAAGCCGGTCAGGGCCGTCGCGACCAGCGCGCCGAGGCAACCGATGAGCCGTTCGGTGAGTGTCGCGCCGGCAAGGATCGGGTTGAACAATTGCCTGAGGGCAGCCCTTGCCGAACGGCGGGCGGGATCGCTGGTGGTCATCGAAGTGCTTTGTCCCGGAATTCTGGCAGCGTTGGCAGGAAACAGGTCCCCCCTTATTGGCCAGATCGGCTTCTTGTTAAAGGTAGGAAGTTGCGCAATTGCACCCTGCACCGGAATGTTTCTTCAGGCGCCGGACACGCCTGCCGGTGACCGTGCCGGGAGCGGAGCGACCTCGTTGGCAGCCGCTCTCCAGGTCCTCTTCATCCGGGGACGTGAGCGATCCAGTTCTTAAAGGGCAATGCCAAGAAGACGACAACTTTGCGAATCTGGAAAAAGGCATAGTGTTGAAACGAAAAAAGCCCGCAATCGCGGGCTTTTCTAGCTGGTCGGAGTGGAGTGATTCGAACACTCGACCCCCACGTCCCGAACGTGGTGCGCTACCAGACTGCGCTACACTCCGTGCCAGCGGCGCCTCTATAGACCAGCGTTTTTTCTTGCACAAGCGGTGATTTGAAGATTTCCTGCGGAAGACGTAAATTTCGTGACGGATGCGGGCGCGTCCTCTCCGCCCAAGAGGGCGGGAGCGCCTGAAAATACGGCGGAACGTGGCCCCTTGGCATCATTGGCGAAAAATACGCGGTACAGCCGGAAGAGGCGATTTTCATCCACCCGGTTTGCGGCTAAAGCCGGCATTGCGAAACGGCGCCGATGGGCGGAGAATCAGGGGCTCCGGGCGGCCGTCTTCGCCGACATGAGCTCAAGGGACAGAGAAATGAATTTCCGCGTGATCACCATGGCCGGCCTTGCGCTGGCACTTGCCGGTTGCACCACTACGGGTGTCGCCACGAACCCGATCGAGGCGCGCTGGAACGGCCAGCAGGCCGGCGCCTTCTTCGCCAAGTTCGGCCCGCCGATTACCGATGTCGAGACCGGTGGCACGACGCTCTACACCTGGCGCGGCGGCTACAAGACCCGCGCCGTGCCGGCCGTCTACGAGGATCTCGGCAATGGCAAGAAGGGCAAGCTACTGAAGCCGGCGCGCTCCGAATATCTGCGCTGCGAAGTGCAACTGACGGTGTCGCCCGACTACGTGATCCGCGGCGTGCGCACCGTCGTCGACAAGCGCACGGACGGCAAGAGCTATTGCGAGGAATTCCTCGCCGGCGAATGATCGATCGCCGCGACTCGTTCGTGACAGGCAAAAGCGCCCGCGGATCATTCCCGGGCGCTTTTTCGTCGTCGTCGCTTGCTGCGGGGTAACGTCAGAGCAGCAGGTCGAGGAAGCGCTCGGTTCCGGAATTGGCAATCTGCAGCGCCTGGATGCCGAGCTGTTCCTGGGTCTGCAGTGCCTTCAGCCGTGTCGCTTCGGCATTGAGGTCGGCATCGACCATCTTGCCGACGCCGGATTCGATCGAATCCTGCAGGTCCTTGGTGAATTCCGACTGCAGCTCGATGCGCGTGCTGATCGCGCCGAGCGATGTCGCCACCTCGATGGTGCGTTCCGCCATGGCATCGACGACGCTGATCATTTCCTCGATCTCGGCGTCGGTCGTCGCCTCGGTCAACATGATCTCGTCATAGGCGCCGCCGTTCTCGCCGTTGAACAGCACCCAGGACTTGGAGGTGCCGAGCTCGGTGGCGAAACCCGAGCCGGTGAGGATGCCGCTGTCGCCAGACAGGTCGTCGACGAGGAAATTGACGTCGGTCGTGCCGGCCGTCCCGGCAATCTCGTAAGTTATGCTCGTCACCGTCACACCGCCATCCGCATCGCGCCGGAAGGAGCCGACGAGTTCGCGATCGACGTCGTCGGCGAGGTCGGTGCGCTTCAGCCAGTTCTGTTCGGAAAAGCTCGACGCACTGGCGATGGTCTTCAGCTGATCCTTCAGCTGGTCGAGATCGGTATTGACCTTGTCCCGGTCCACCCCCGGCTCGCGCGCCAGAACCAGCAGTTTCTTGATTTCGACCAGCGTGTCGGTGGCGGCGGAGAAGCCGTTGTTGGCGCTGTCGACAATGCCGCTCGCCAAACCAAGCGCATCCTCGACGGCTGACAGCATCTTGTTGTCGGAGCGCATGGTCGTGGCGATCGACCAGTAGGCGGCATTGTCTGCCGCCGTGGCGACCCGCTGACCGGAGGACATCCTCCCCATGGTGGCGTCGCGATCGCCCGTCGTCGACCGGAGAACGTCGAGCGCAAGAATAGCGCCGTTATTCGTGTTAAAACTCAGCATACAACACCTACGCAATACTGTTCGTCCGAAGAGGGCGTCGTGGATGACACCCTCCCGAAAGAAACTCAGAACAAACACGCCTCACGAACGCACTACCGACTGGAAGCCATGTGTTTATACATGCGTTAGGGTTAACGCATGCCTTACGGGCTCCGGTATTTATGGTTAATATTCAGTGTATTACACGAGCTTAGCCAAAACCTCCAACAAAGGCGGGATGGCCTGTGGACGCGGCCGGGCAGGAACCAAGCGCGTCTATGCGCGCCCCCTTGACTTCGTTCCCTCTTTGTTCCATCCGATACTCATGGCCGTCAGCATCGACACCCTCGGAAAGGCAACCCGCCACAACATGCTCGTGGTGGCAACCTGCCGGCATTGCGAGCGGCAGGCGCGGTTCCTCGCGAGCGATCTCGCCGGCTTCTACGGCCATGGGCGCGACCCGCGCACCCTGCCCTTCCGCTGCAAGACCTGCGACCGGCGCGACTGCCGGGTGACGCTGATGGACTGGCCGTTCGACCGCACGCCGGAGACCATCGTCTGGCGGCCGGTGAAGGTGCGGGGATAAATGGGGGCACGACCGGGCGGGCATTCCGGTTGCCACAGTGATGCGCAATTGTTTCTTCGCAATCCATAATAGAATTGCGCCGTCATTAGATTCCGTCATCAGGACTTATAATCGATTATTATTCGAACTGTACTTCGCTACCGATCGAGAAATAACGCCATGACGAAATGTTGACTTCGCAGTCATTATTCATTCAAGAGGGGAAGCGCCATGGCGACCGTCAGTTATTTCTTTCCGGGTGGTATCTATGCGTGCGCTCACCTCCCTCGACTTCTCTGTGATTTGGGCGACACCCGTACCCGTACGCGAGACCACGGTCCGACAGGCCGTGGCCGGCCCATCGGTCTTGTGCGGTTTCGCCTGCGAGCACCGGCGCGTCTTGCTTTGCCTGCGGGCGCGGGGCAGACCTTAGGATCGGCGCCTTACTCGCCCGAGATCGGCTTCCTTCCGCGGATCCGGACGGCCAGACCAAAGCCGATCCTGCTGACGAACATCGTCAGCACGAAGGCGATCGGCCAGGCCATGGCAAACTGCCGGGGCCAGACATGGAGCCATTCGGCGGTAGGGCCCAAGGCGATCAACGACATGATCCCGGACATGGAGAAGGCCATCATGAAGGTCATAAAGATCTGGGCGAGCAGCAGGGTTTTCTTGTCGAGCATAAGGGGTCTCACTGTCTAAGGGTCGAGCGTGACAGGAACCAAAAACCCGTCACGGCACCACCCTGGATTAGGATTGGTGCCGTGGGTTCGCGAGATGCGACTTTATCCCGCAAGGCGGGGACCGGAATAACCAAACCGGCCTCAAATTTTTTCGGCAAGCGCCTGAATAAAGCAGTCGGCCGCCAAGTCAAGTTCAGCGTGCGGCACTCCCTTTCTGCACTTGTCCAATCGGCAAGCGCATGGAAAACTGGGCCGACCTCAAGGAAGGACAAGCATGAAGCATATCACCGGCGCCGGCCTCGTCTTCAAGGCCCTCTTCCTTGCCGCTCTCGCCTCGCCCGCCTTGGCGGCGCTTTCGGGCTTTTACGACAGCGCGGAAAAGATCACGACGATCCTCTCCAGCAGCCTGGTGGCGGATGCCGTCGGCCAGGCACCGGTCGAGTCGATTGCCAACACCGGCACGCGCGGGGACGGAGCCAGCGAATGGCAGGTCCGCACCCAGGAGTGCGATCTCACGGTCTATCTGATCCCGGTCTTGCCCGAGGGACCGGGCAAGACGACCTATAGGCTGGATATTCCCGGTCGCTGTGAGTGAGAGGGATGAGGGCAATGGGTCCCCCTTAAGCGACAGGAACCGTCCGCCAGCCAAGCCGGACGCCCGCCCTGCGCCGATTTGACAAGAAAGCATAGAAAACCGTATATATTTGCTGCACGGCACAATCCTGTGACCGCGTCATGACAGACGGCTTTGGCAGCGCGATGCAACTGACACGCTTTTCCGACTATGGCCTGCGGCTGATGATGATGGCCGCCGCCAACGGCGAGCGGCGCATCACGATCGAAGAAACCGCCCGAACCTTCGACATTTCACGCGCCCATCTGATGAAGGTGGCGCAGCTGCTGGTGCGCGAGGGCTTTCTCAAGGCGGTGCGCGGGCGCGGCGGCGGTCTCACCCTAGCGCGGCCCGCCGAAAGCATCACCATCGGCGCCGTCGTGCGGGCCACGGAAAGCGATTTCGCCATCGTCGAATGCATGGGGCCCGGCAACCAGTGCCGCATCACGCCGGCTTGCCGGCTGCGCGGCGTGCTGGGCGAGGCGCTCGGCGCCTTCCTCCAGGTTCTCGATCGCCATACGCTTGCCGAACTGGTCCTCAGGCCCGAGGATTTCGGCTTCGCCAGGGCGGCATAAGATCTTCAACCTGCCGGCACTGCCTTGCCGGGACCGGCCGGCGTCGCGGATGGCTGGCGCCTATCAAGATAGCGCCGTATCCCGGCCTATTGCCTGACGGCCTGCAGGCAGGCGATCATCTCGCCGGCGCAAGCCTGGGCCCTTAACCGCCCGTCCTCTTCCTTTTCCCGCTCGGCAAGATCGAGATAACAGTCGAGCAGCAATTCGCACAGCGGCACCAGCCTTGCGTCCGCCCCTTCCGGTACGGCATCCAGCACTGCCGACCTGCCGAAGGGCCTCGCCACGGCCGCCGCACTTCGCGCCTGCGCTGCCTCGGCCAGGGCGCGAAACCGCTCGGCCTCCTTGCCCGCAACCCGGAGCGCCCGCGCCTCGAGATGGTCGGAGAGGCGAAGCTCCAGGGCGGCGATCTCGCCGCGCGCCGGGCTTGCGCCGGAACGGCGCAGGTCATGAAACGCCCGGCGTCGCTCGCGCCGCAAGGTCGCGACATGGCCAAGCTCCTCCCTCGCCATCCGCTCCGCCGCCTGACGGATCTCCTCGGACGGCGCGTGGGCCGAGACATAGCTCCAGAAGACGAAGGCGCGCTCCTCGTTGCGCACCGCCATGGAAAAGGCGCGGTAGGAATTGAGGAGTTCGGGCGCGACGAAGGCTGCGCCCTCATCGTCGAACATCGGCTCCTGCAGGGCAACCGGCGGCGGAACGGCGACGTTCGAGTGCGCGATCCAGCGGTCGACGGCCCCGAGATGGCCCTCCTCCTCCGCCACCAGCCTCTCGAAGACGGCAGCCAGATCGGGCCGGTTCTCGTGTCGCATGCGCTCGGCAAGCGCCACATAGCCGGCGATTGCCTCCTGCTCCATCGCTCTGGCGAGCGCCAGAAGTTCGTCCATCGTCTCGACTGCCCAAGGCTCGTCTCTGCTGTCCGTCATGGCACTCCCCCGGATCGGTCACAAGGCCTCACTCAACCGCTGTCATTATGCCGAAAAGATACCTTTTGTATATTTGATTTGAATCAACGAGTTTTTGCTTTAGGCTGAATAAACACAGCGTTATCGCACGAGCACCCGCAGAAAAAGACGAGGCCGATGACAAAGAGCGCGACACTTCAGCACCGCATTCCTTCGCTCCCGGCCTGGTTCGCAATCCTCGTGATCGCCTTCATTGCCGCCCTTTCCTTCGCCTCTCCCGGCCATGCCGCCGGCCAGCTCGCCACCTATCTGGAGAAGGTCGAGCCCTCTGAATTGTTCGACGGGGCCGACCGATTCGGCGAGCTGAGCGGCGATCCACCGATCGCGCCCGTCATGCGCGGCGACGAACTGCTCGGCTATGCCTATCTCAATTCCGACTTCTCCAGTTCGATCGGCTATTCGGGCAAGCCGATCCACATCGTCGTCGGCATCGATCCCAAGGGCGTGATTCGCGGCTTCAAGCTGGTCGACCACAAGGAGCCGATCGTGCTGATCGGCATCCCCGAGGAAAAGGTCGTCGCCTCGATGAACGCGCTCATCGACAAGGACATGGGGCGCGTCGCCTCTGGCGCCGAACGCCCGCCGCAGGTCGACATCGTCAGCGGCGCGACCGTCACCGTTCTGGTCATGGGCGACAGCGTGTCGCGCGCCGCCGTCCAGCTCATTCGCAGCAATCGCTTGGGCGTGGACCTGGCGACCGGCGTTGCCGCCGCGACCGAGACCCGCAAGCTCGACCTGTCGAAGACCGAGACCAGCGACTGGCAGACGCTTTTGGGTGACGGCTCGGTGCGCAGCCTGCGCATGACGGTCGGCGAAGTGTCCGAGGCCTTCCGGCAGGCAGGCCAGACGATCGCCGCCGACAAGCCCGAGACCAAGACGCCGGGCGACCGCTTCATCGATCTCTACCTCGCCCCCGTCAGCGTTCCGACCATCGGCCGGACCCTGCTCGGCGACGCGGCCTATGACCGACTGGCATCGCGGCTGAAGCCGGGACAGACGGCCCTTCTGGTTGCCGGCGACGGCGCCTATTCGTTCAAGGGCTCGGGCTATGTGCGCGGCGGGATCTTCGACCGGATCGAACTCCTGCAGAACGGCCAGGGCGTGCGCTTCCGCGACCGCGACCATACCCGCCTGCCCGCGCTCGCCGCCGACGGCGCGCCGCGCCTGCGCGAGATCGCGCTGTTTGTCGTGCCCGCCGAATTCGCCTTCGACGTCACCCAGCCGTTCGAATTGCAGATGCTCGTGCAGCGCAGTGCCCAGGGACGCGACAAGTCCATTCTGCCCTATAACCTCTCCTACATCCTGCCCGACAGATATGTGACGATCGAGCAGATCCCCGCCCCTGCCGCAGTCCCGGCGCCGGCCACCGCGGCACCGGCTGCTCCGGCAACGGGCGCCGGCAGCGACCAGTTGACCGACCAGCAGATCGCCGACGGCCAGCCGCTGTGGATGCGCATGTGGGACATGAACCGCATCAATATCGGCATCACCATCGCCGCGCTGATCGTGCTGACCGCCATCTTCTTCTTCCAGGACTGGCTGGTGAAGCGTCCCATTCTGTTTGCATGGGTGCGCCGCGGCTATCTGCTGTTCACGCTGGTCTGGCTCGGCTGGTATGCCAATGCGCAGCTGTCCGTGGTCAATGTACTGACCTTCGTCAACTCGCTGATCACCGGCTTCAACTGGGAATTCTTCCTGTCGGCGCCGCTGATCTTCATTCTCTGGGCCGCGGTCGCCGCCGGCCTCTTGTTCTGGGGGCGCGGGCCGTTCTGCGGCTGGCTCTGCCCGTTCGGCGCGCTTCAGGAACTGACGAACAATCTGGCGCAATGGCTGAAGGTGCCGCAGGTTCGCCTGCCCTGGGGCCTGCACGAACGCCTCTGGCCAATCAAATACATGATCTTCCTCGGCCTGTTCGGACTGTCCCTCTATTCACTGGCGCTCGCCGAAATGTTCTCCGAGGTCGAGCCGTTCAAGACCGCGATCGTTCTGAAATTCGCCCGCGAATGGCCCTTCGTCATCTTCGCGCTGACCATGCTGTCGGCCGGCCTGTTCATCGAGCGCTTCTATTGCCGCTATCTGTGCCCGCTCGGTGCGGCGCTCGCCATCCCCGGTCGCATCCGCATGTTCGAATGGCTGAAGCGCTATCCCGAATGCGGCTCGCCGTGCCAGCGCTGCGCCAAGGAATGTCCCGTCCAGTCGATCCATCCGGAGGGGCAGATCAATGTCAACGAGTGCATCTACTGCATGCACTGCCAGGAACTCTACCATGACGACCACCGCTGTCCGCACATGATCCAGGTGCGGCTGAAGCGGGAGAAATTCATGGCCCTTTCGTCGCCGGCCACGCGGGGAGACATCCCGCCGAAGGTCGCCGTCACCCACAATGGCGCACCGATCGGCAAAGCCGACGGCGCGTCCGAACAGCCTGCGTGATCAACCAGCCAAGGAGAGGCAATCATGTCAAACGAAGAAAACCAGATGCGCTTGAACCGGCGCCAGATGCTGGGATCCACGGCTTTCGTGGCCGCGGCCGGGGCGGCGACCGTCGGTGGCGCCATCAGCCTCACCGGTGGTTCGGCAACGCCGGCGGCAGCACAGGACTCAGACGAACACAGCTATGAGGTCAAGCCGGGCGAACTTGACGAATACTACACCTTCTTCTCCAGCGGCCAGTCGGGCGAGGTCCGCGTCGTGGGGCTGCCGTCGATGCGCGAACTCATGCGCATACCGGTCTTCAACCGCTGCAGCGCCACCGGTTGGGGCCTGACCAACGAAAGCCGCAAGGTCCTTCTCGAAGGCATGCTGCCGGAAGACCGCGAATTCATGGCGGACCAGGGCGGCATCTTCCTGAACGGCGACCTGCACCATCCGCATCCGTCCCAGACGGACGGGACCTATGACGGCCGCTATCTCTATGCCAACGACAAGGCCAATACGCGTGTTTGCCGCATCCGCCTCGACGTCATGAAGTGCGACAAGATCATCCAGCTGCCGAACCAGCATACGGTCCACGGCCTGCGCGTGCAGAAGTATCCGAAGACCGGCTATGTCTTCTGCAACGGCGAAGACCGCGTGCCGATCCCGAACGACGGCAAGATCCTCGACGATCACAAGCAGTATCACGCCATCTTCACCGCGGTGGACGGCGAGACGATGAAGGTCGCCTGGCAGGTCATGGTTGACGGCAACCTCGACAATGTCGATGCCGACTATCAGGGCAAGTACTGCTTCGCCACCTGCTACAACTCGGAGGAAGGCGTCAATCTCGCCGAGATGATGGGCAACGAACAGGACTGGATTGTCGTGTTCAACCTGAAGCGCATCGAGGAAGCGGTCGCCAAGGGCGATTTCAAGGAAATGGGCGGCGTTCCGGTGATCGACGGTCGCAAGGGCTCGCCCTATACCCGCTACATCCCCGTGGCCAACAGCCCGCACGGCATCAACACCGCTCCGGACGGCATCCACGTCGTGGCCAACGGCAAGCTGTCGCCGACCGTCACCGTCTTCGACGTGCGCAAGTTCGACGATCTGTTCGACGACAAGATCAAGCCGCGCGACTGCGTCGTCGCCGAACCGGAACTGGGCCTTGGTCCGCTCCACACCGCCTATGACGGCAAAGGCAATGCCTATACCACGCTGTTCATCGACAGCCAGGTGTGCAAGTGGAACATCGAGGACGCCAAGAAGGCCTATGCCGGCGAGAAGGTCGATCCGATCCGCCAGAAGCTCGACGTGCACTACCAGCCGGGCCACAACCACACGTCCATGGGCCAGACCAAGGAAGCCGACGGGAAGTGGCTGATCTCGCTCAACAAGTTCTCCAAGGACCGCTATCTGAACGTCGGGCCGCTGAAGCCGGAGAACGATCAGTTGATCGACATTTCCGGCGACGAGATGGTCATCGTTCATGACGGCCCGTCCTTTGCCGAGCCGCATGACGCGACCATCGTGCATGCCTCGAAGATCAACCCGGTCAACGTGTGGAACCGCGAGGACCCGTTCTTCGCCGATGCGGTGGCACAGGCCAAGGCCGACGGTGTCGACCTGATGGCCGACAGCACCGTCATCCGCGACGGCAACAAGGTGCGCGTCTATATGACTTCGGTCGCTCCGGCCTTCGGGCTTGAAAGTTTCCAGGTCAAGCAGGACGACGAAGTCACCGTCTACGTCACCAATATCGATGAAGTGGAAGACCTGACCCACGGATTTGCCATCATCAATTACGGCATCAACATGGAGGTTCCGCCGCAGGCCACCGCCTCGGTCACCTTCAAGGCCAAGAAGCCCGGTGTCTGGTGGTATTATTGCTCGTGGTTCTGCCATGCCATGCACATGGAGATGAAGGGCCGCATGTTCGTCGAACCGAAGGCGGCATGATGATCCTTCGTCCACTGACGAAAAGACTTGGAATGGCGGCCCTCCTGGCCGCCATTCCAGCCATGGCAGCGGCGGCGGAACGCATCGTTTCGCCGGCCGGCCCGGCATTGCAGGAGGTTGTCGCCCAGGCGGCGCCAGGCGATGTGCTGACGCTCGAGCCGGGCGAATATGCCGGGCCGATCACCATCGCCAAGTCGCTCACACTTGCGGGCAAGCCAGGCGCCACCGTCATCGGCAACGGCAAGGGCAGCGTGGTGACGATCGCCTCGCCCGGGGTCACCGTGCGGGGACTTTCGGTGACCGGGTCCGGTCGAGACCTGACCTTCCGGGATTCCGGCATCTATGCCGCCAAGGAAGCGACCGGTGCGATCATCGAGGACAACACCGTCACCGACAACATGTTCGGCATCTATCTCTACGGCGCGGTCGATTCCATCGCCCGCAACAACCGGGTCGTCGGGCTGAAGTCTGGCCGCATGAGCGAGGTCGGCAGCGGCGTCACCATCTGGAACGCTCCCGGCGCCAAGGTGATCGGCAACGACATCCGCTTCGGCCGCGACGGGATAGCCACCATGGCCAGCAAACGCAACGTCTTCAGCCACAACCGGTTCAGCGACCTGCGCTTCGCCATCCACTACATGTACACGAATGACAGCGAAATCAGCGACAATGTCTCGATCGGCAATTCGGTCGGCTATGCCATCATGTTTTCCAACCGGCTGAAGATCACCGGCAACATTTCCGACGGCGACCGCGACCATGGGCTCCTGGTCAATTCCGCCAACGGTTCGGAGATCCGCGACAATGTGGTGATCGGCCGGCTGCAGCCGATCGATCGTTGGCTCTCGGCCGGGCAACAGACCGGCGAGCACGGTGTTCCCGCCTCTGATGGCACAGACGCGGCCGTCCTCGGCGATCAGCGCCTCGGGCCGCAAAAATGCGTCTTCCTCTACAATGCCAACCGCAACCGATTCATGGACAACAGCTTCGAGAACTGCTCGATCGGCATCCATTTCACCGCGGGTTCCGAGGGCAACCGCATGAGCGGCAACGCCTTCGTCAACAACCGCAACCAGGTCAAATATGTCGGAACGCGCTATCTCGACTGGTCGGATGAGGGCCGCGGCAATTACTGGAGCGACAATCCGGCCTTCGATCTCGACGGCGACGGCATAGCCGACAATCCCTACCGACCGAACGACCTGATCGACCAGGTGCTGTGGACCTCGCCGCAGGCAAAGATCCTGATGTCGAGTCCGGCCGTGCAGGTCATCCGTTGGGCGCAGGCCCAGTTCCCTGCTCTCCTGCCCGGCGGCGTGGTCGACAACCATCCATTGATGGCGCCCATCGCGCCGAAGAAAGCACTTCAATGACGGCGACTGTGAGTACCGCCGGCGTTTCCAAACGCTATGGCGCAGTTCAGGCGGTGAAGGACGTGAGCTTCACGCTCAATGCCGGAGAGACCATTGCGCTCGTCGGCCATAACGGTGCGGGAAAGACGACGCTGATCAAGCTGATGCTCGGCCTGATCCGTCCGACCACCGGGACCATCAGCGTGCTCGGCGAAGACCCGGCGCGCGGCGATTTTCATGTTCGCCAGCGGCTGGGATACCTGCCGGAAAGCGTGTCCTTCCATATGGCGCTGACCGGGCGCGAGACGCTTTCCTTCTATGCCCGCCTTAAGCGCGTGACGCTTTCTTCCGCCGACGCCCTGTTCGAGCGCGTGGGCCTCGCACAGGAAGCGGCCGACCGGCCGGTGCGCACCTATTCCAAGGGCATGCGCCAGCGCCTCGGGCTTGCCCAGGCGCTGCTCGGGAACCCACGCGTCCTCTTGCTCGATGAGCCGACCAGCGGCCTCGATCCCGCGCTGCGGCGCAATTTTTACGACCTGATCACCGATCTGCGCGCCGCCGGCGCCACGGTGCTCCTGTCGTCGCATGCCCTGACCGAACTCGAGGACCGGGCCGATCGCGTCATCATCGTCGATCGCGGCATCAAGATCGCCGACGGCACGCTCGACGAATTGCGCGGCATTGCCCGCCTGCCGACCCGCATCGGCGTTCGCTTGGCGGACACGGGCGCCAGCCCCGGATGGACGCGCGGCGGCACCGAGTGGAAAGGTGGCGCAAGCGGCCTGTTCGAGGCCAATGTGGCGCCCGAGGACAAGATCGCCCTGCTCCATGACATGACGGCCGACCCTTCCCTGCTCGCGGCGCTTTCGGTTGCCGAACCGACGCTCGACGAGCTCTATGCGCATTTCCTCAAAGGGCAGTCGCCGACATGACGAATTTCCTCATCATCGCCCGCAAGGAGATCCAGGAAGGCCTGCGCAATCGCTGGGTGCTGGCGACCACCCTTCTGCTTGCGGCGCTGGCTTTGACTCTCTCCTTCCTCGGCAGCGCACCGACCGGCAATGTCGGCGTCAATCGCCTCGACGTGGTGATCGTCAGCCTGTCAAGCCTGACCATCTTCCTCGTGCCGCTGATCGCGCTCCTGTTGTCGCACGACGCGATCGTCGGCGAGACCGAGCGCGGCACCATGCTGCTGCTCTTGAGCTATCCGATCGGCCGCAGCGAGGTGATCTTCGGCAAGTTCCTCGGTCATCTGGCCATCCTCGCCTTTGCAACAGCAATCGGCTACGGCGCGGCGGCCGGCGCCCTGACCATCACGGGAAGCGAAATCGCGGCCGACAGCTGGCGCGCCTTCCTGTCCATGGTCGCCTCCTCCGTCTTGCTCGGGGCCGTCTTCCTCGCCATCGGCTATCTCACCAGCACGCTGGTCGGCGAACGCAGCACGGCGGGCGGCATTGCCATCGGCATCTGGCTGTTCTTTGTGCTAATATACGACATGGCACTGCTCGGCGGGCTGGTCGCGGCCAAGGGCAAGGCCGTGCCGGCCTTATGGCTCGACCTTCTGCTGCTCGCCAATCCGACCGATGTCTACCGCCTGCTCAATCTCGCATCGGGCAATGCCGGCGCATTGTCGGGCATGGGAGGGATCGCCGCCCATACCGGCCTCACAGCCCCGGTCCTGGTCGCCACGCTGGCGCTGTGGACGATCGTGCCTCTCGGCTGGGCTACCGTCATTTTCTCAAGGAGGGAAGTATGAGACTTTCCATCGCCATCGGCGCACTCGCCGCCTCGCTCCTGCTTGCCGCCTGCAACGACAAGGAGGAAGCCGCCATGCCGCCCCCGTTTGCCCTCACAGAGGAGGCCATGGGGCGTTATTGCGGCATGAACGTGCTCGAACATGCCGGCCCCAAGGGTCAGATCATCCTGGAGCAGATCCCGGAGGCCATCTGGTTTTCCTCCGCCCGCGACACGATCGCCTTCACCATGCTGCCGGAGGAGCCGCGCGACATCGCCGCGATCTACGTCTCCGACATGAGCAAGGCGACGAACTGGGACAAGCCCGGTGCAGAGAACTGGATCGACGCGAGGAAGGCCTTCTTCGTCATCGAAAGCGCCCAGCGCGGCGGCATGGGCACCGAGGAGGCCGTTCCCTTTTCCAGCGAGGCCGACGCCAAGGCCTTTGCCGAAACGCACGGCGGCCGGCTGGTCTCGTTCGACGCCATGCCCAAGGATTACATCCTCGGCTCGGGCAGCGAAGCCCCGACCGACGGCTCCGCCTTCGACCCTGAGGCCAATAGCGACAACGCGGAAGGACACGATCATGGCTGAACCGATTACGCGCCGCCGGGCGATGACCATCATGGCCGCCGCCGCCGGCCTGCCGCTCATTCCCTTTGCCGGGGCGGCATTGGCCGCGGCCGGACCCGTCGTCTGGAAAGGCCAGGCGCTCGGCGCGCCGGCCACCTTGGTCCTCAATCATCCCGACCGGGCCAAGGCCGAAAGGCTGGTCGTCAGGGTCGTCTCCGAGGTCGACCGGCTGGAATCGGTGTTCAGCCTCTATCGGAAGAACTCCGCTCTGACCGAGCTCAACCTCATGGGCGCGCTCGCCGCACCTCCGGGCGAACTCGTCGCCCTGCTCGCGACCTGTCACGAGGCCTGGAAGACCAGCGGCGGCGCCTTCGATCCGAGCGTGCAGCCGCTCTGGTCGCTCTATGCCCGCCACTTCTCCAAGAAGGGATCGGATCCGGCCGGACCATCGCGGCAGCAGTTGGACGAGACCCTGCCGCTGGTTGATTTTTCCCGCGTGCGCTTCAATCGCGACCGCATCGCCCTTCCCCGCGCCGGCATGGCGCTGACGCTGAACGGGATCGCCCAGGGTTATATCACCGACCGGGTGGTCGCGCTTCTGCGGGCCGAAGGCGTTACCAGCAGCCTGGTCAGCATGGGCGAAAGCCGGGCGATCGGGGCGAAGGCCGACGGCAGTCCCTGGCGCATCGGCCTTGGAGAAACCGAGGACGAAGCGACACCCGACACCGTCGCGGCAATCATCGACCGCGCGGTTGCAACCTCGAGCGCCTCGGGCTTCCATTTCGACACGGCGGCCCGCTTCGGCCATATCCTCGACCCGCGGCTCGGGAGCACCGCGCCGAAATACCGGCGCATGACGGTGATCGCCCCGGATGCGACCACGGCGGACGCGTATTCCACCGCCTTCAGCCTTCTCGAGCCGGACGCCATCCGCGCCATCCTCGACTTCGAGCGGGACATCTCGGTCGACCTCGCCATGGTGTCCGGAGACCGCCTGCGCCTCGGCCGCCCGGTCGATATTCGCTGACCGCACCGCGCGCGGCAGGGTGCGCAACGCGTTCTGCCGGGCCGACGGTGCCAACCCTCGGCAAGCCGTTCGGAATGCGCGGGAGAGAACCGCTACCCGCGACAGCGGTTACCGTGCGGATACCCGATACTGAAAGGAACTAAAAGTTCTCAGATTACTTTAGGTGATCACTTGGCTAGACCGGACGTGCAGTGCAACTCCAGTGAGTTGACGGCCACGAAAGGAAGTCAGATGAAAACCACCCTCATGGCGGGCATGGTCCTGCTTTACGCGACGAGCGCGCTGACCGGCGAGCTTCACCCCTATCACGGCGCCGCCGACATCGCGCCACCCATGGCACGCAACGATGCCTATGATGCCGTCCATGCCGAGGGCCTCGGGCCGCTCGTCGACGCAAAGAAAGGCTACCGGATCGAGGATCTGGGCGCCGGTGCCTTCATGGTCACCGAAGGTATCTACCAGATGATGATCCTGCGCACGGGCACCGGCCTGGTCGTCGTCGATGCGCCGCCCTCGATCGGCGACAGGATAATGGCTGCGGCGAACGAGATCGCACCCGGCCAGCCGATCACCCACCTCGTCTACAGCCACGCGCATGTGGATCATATCGGCCATGCCGGAGCCCTGCTCGCGGCGAATCCGGGACTGACGATCGTCGCGCATGGCGAAACAGGCGCTATCCTTCAGCGCGCCAACGACAAGAGCCGGCCGCTTCCGACCGAGGTCTTCGACGGAACAGACAAGCCGTTCTCCCTCGAAGTCGGCGGCGAGACCCTGCGGCTCAACTATTCCGGACCGAACCACGAACCGGGCAATATCGAGATCTGGCACGAGAAGAGCCGCACGCTCATGCTGGTCGATGTCATCTTCCCGGGCTGGATGATGTGGCGCCGCATGGCGATCGCCCACGACATACCCGGCGTCTTCGATCTCGTCGGCGGCATCAACGCGAAATACGACTATACGCGCCTGATCGCCGGACATGTCGGGCGGACGGGCACGCGTGGCGACGTCGAACAGCAGCTGGCCTTCATGACCGACCTGCACGCCGCCGCCGCGACGGCGCTGGGTTCGACCACGCCGGGCGAAGGCATGCGGACGCAGGACAAGACCAACCCCTGGGCGGTCTTTGACAATTACATCGACCGGGTGACGGTGACCTGCGTCGCGTCGCTTACGCCGAAATGGCGCGACAAGCTCTCTGCCTTCGACGTCTTCATCTACGACCAGTGCATGGCGATGGAGCAGAGCATTCGCGTCGACGGCCCGAGCCTTTGATGCCGGCTTAAACGGCGGCGGGCAGCTCCATGTCGGTGGGGCTGCCTTCGACCTCCACGGTTTCCGAGGGCGGCGCAGTGCCGCCCTTCTGCTTTGCCTTCAGGCGATAGCCGACATCGACGATCGCACGGATGGCAGGCAGGAACTCCTGTCCATGCTCCGTCAGCTTGTATTCGACCGAGGGCGGCGAGGTCGGCATGACAGTGCGACTGATGACGCCGCGCTCCTCCAGTTCCCGCAGGCGCTGCGTGATGACCTTGCCCGAGACGAGGGGAATGTCGGCGCGCAGCTCGGAGAAGCGGCGCGGCCCCGACGAGAGATACCAGAGGATGTTGGGCGTCCAGGCGCCACCGAGGACGGCCATGCATTCGGATAGCGGACACAAGGGCGTCGGCGTGCGGTTCTTTCGGCGTTTCAACGGCATGGGCGTCCGATCCGTGCGGGGTGGTGGTTACCGCAGGGATACCGCATTCAGATGGGAACCTCAAGTTCCCAGATTACCTATGGTGACTTTTGAGCTAGATGGGACCTGCAACAGCAAACAGGGAGTTCCCATGAAACTTTACTTCAAGCCCGGCGCCTGCTCCATGGCCTCGCACATCGTGCTGAACGAGATCGGCGACGCGTTCTCGATCGAAGCCGTCGACACAGAGACAAAGCGCACCGCATCGGGCGCCGACTATCTGAAGATCAACGCGAAGGGCAAGGTTCCGGCACTTCAGAGCGACGGCGAGATCCTGACCGAGGGTCCGGCGATCCTGCAATACGTTGCCGACCGCAAGGGGCGGCGGGATCTGGCGCCCGAGGCCGGCACCTTCGCCCGCGCACGCCTGGCGGAAATGCTCAACTTCACCGGCACCGAACTGCATGTCGCTTTCGGGCCGCTGTTCAATCCCGCCGCCGACGAGGGCAGCAAGGCGGCCGCACGCCACGCCGTCGCTGCCAAGTTCGATTGGCTGGAACAGCGCCTTTCCGACGGTCGCCGGTTCCTGATCGGCGACGGTTTCACCATTGCCGATGCCTATGCCTTCGTCGTCACCAACTGGGCCAACTTCACCGGCATCGACCTCAGCCACTGGCCGCACCTTTCGGCCTTCATGGACAGGGTCGCCACACGTCCCGCCGTCCAGAAGACGCTGCGCGCAGAGGGGCTCGTATAAAGATGAGCGATCGCCATTCCCTGGAGGCGGTGGCATCGGTCGTGGAGACCTATTTCGAAGGTCTCCACCATTCGGATACCGATCGCCTTCGCCGGGTCTTTCACCCGCTTGCCCAGTATGTGACCGTGTCGGACGGGACTTTGCTCCACCGCGACATGGACACCTATTTCGACGTCGTCGACCATCGCCCCTCCCCCGCCTCGCGTGGAGAGAGCCGCACGGACGAGATCGTCCCGATCGAGTTCGCCGGCCCCGCGACGGCGCGGGTCAATCTGCGTTGTTCCATCGCCTCGCGGCACTTCATCGATTTCCTGTCGCTGATCCATATCGAAGATCGCTGGCAGATCATCTCGAAGGTCTTTCACTTTTCCGAAGAGGATCGCTGATGCCTTACGTCAACCTGAAAATCACCCGTGAAGGCGCGACGGCGGCGAAGAAGGCGGAATTGATCGCCGGCGTGACCGACCTTCTGGTGCGGGTCCTCAACAAATCGCCGGCCACCACCTTCGTCGTCATCGACGAGGTCGAGACCGAAGACTGGGGCGTCGGCGGCTTGCCGGTGCTCGACTATCGCGCGCGGCTTGCCGGCCCCACGACAGGCTGAACGGATCCGGCGAACCGATCCGACCGCCAAGGGCCCGGGTTCCGCAGTGATGCGGGACCCGGGCCAAATTGCATTCCAGCGAGCCGCGATCGAAATCCGCAGAACGCACAGCAGACTGGTCGGACAGGATGAACCGCCCCGGCAAAACTCGACCGCCCACTGAAGCGATGAACGCCGCTCGGCCCGGTTCGGCTGACGATTCTTGTCGAGTTGAACCGTAATTCGCGTGGTAGGCAGACGCACGCAAATCGGTGCTGCGGAACTTTTCGACACCTCCTTGGTTCTCCGATGAGCCCTTTGGCGGCGATGACGAGTCGAAAATCGCCGCCCTGAGATCATCGATGATCAGACCGAGCAAATCGAACTGTCGGTCTGAGGTCGACAAGAAAGTGAAGGAGTGAGCCATGCATCACATGTCCCCGGAAATGAAGGAATGCATCGACAACTGCCTGTCCTGCTACAGTGAATGTCTCTCGATGGCGATGGGGCACTGCCTCGAAATGGGTGGTAAACACACGGAACCGAAGCACTTCAAGCTCATGATGGCTTGCGCCGAAATTTGCCGGACCTCTGCCCATTTCATGCTGATCGGCACAGAGCATCACAAGCACACCTGTCGAGAATGTGCGGAGATATGCCGCGAGTGCGCCGAAGACTGCGAACGTGTCGGCGACATGCAGAGCTGTGTAGAAGCCTGCCGTCGGTGTGCGGAGAGCTGCGAGCGCATGGCAGCCTAGCAAGAAGCCGGCGAAGGTTCCTGACCTTCTCCGCCTTGCGGCAAGTTCTCTCAGATCGAAACGTCAGTGCGAACTGTATGCGCCGTTTCCTGCCCCATGCGGCTCGCATTGATGCGGTCTTGAAAAGGTCCGTCCGCTGCCAGGCGGACGGACTTTCCTATTGCGCGAGAACCAGGTGATCCGCGCCGACACTCAGATACTCGCTCGCCACCGGCCGATAATCCACGGGACGGATCGGGGTCTTGCGCTCGATCTGGGCGGCTGAGGCACGCTCGCGGCGGCGGCTCGGATCGGCGACTGGAACCGCATCAAGCAGCTGGCGCGTGTAATCATGCCGTGGCCGCTGCAGGACATCATCCGTCGCACCGATCTCGACAATCCGCCCCTGGTCGAGGACGGCCACCCGGTGGCTCATCTTTTCGATGACGGCAATATCATGCGAGATGAAGAGATAGGCGATCCCGTCCTCGCGCTGCAGTTCCTGCATCAGGTCGATGACTTCCGCCTGGACCGAGACGTCGAGCGCCGACACCGCCTCGTCCGCGACGATGATTCGCGGCTTCGACGACAGTGCGCGTGCGATGCAGATCCGCTGGCGCTGGCCGCCGGAGAACTGGTGGGGAAAGCGATCGATGCTGGCGGCCGGCAACCGTACCCGGGCCAGCAGTTCCACCGCCATGTCGCGCCGTTCACGCGCGTTGAGGGCGGTGTGAATGATGAGCGGCTCCGTTACCAGCTCCGCCACGGACATGCGTGGATTGAGGCTGGCATAGGGGTCCTGGAAGATCATCTGCAGGTCCCGCCGCATCGGCCGCATGTGGCGACGCGAAAGCGGCATGAGGTCCTTGCCGGCGAAGAGGATTCGACCGCTTTCCGGCTCTACGAGCTTGAGAACCGAACGGCCGATGGTCGACTTGCCGGAGCCCGATTCACCGACAAGGCCGAGCGTCTCGCCGGCGCGCAGGGTGAAGCTGACATCCTCGACGGCATGAACCCGTGCAACGAGCCGCTTCAGCATGCCTTTGTGGATCGGAAACCGGGTAACGAGGTTGTTGACCTCAAGCACCGTTTCGGCGGCCCGGCCCTCTTCCCTCCGGCGCGCCTCCTCGCCGGCCGTGGAGCGTGGCGCGGCATAGACGGGGGCGCCGGAGCCGAGCTTCGGCACGGCATTGAGCAACTGGCGGGTATAGTCGGCGCGCGGCTGGCGAAACAGCATACCGGTGTCGGCCGTCTCGATCATTCGGCCTTGGCGCATGACGACGACCCGGTCGGCGATCTCCGCGACAACTCCCATGTCATGGGTGATGAAGACGACCGCCGTTCCGCTGCTCTGCTGCAGCTCGCGGATAAGATCGAGAATGCCGGCCTGTATGGTGACGTCGAGCGCCGTCGTCGGCTCGTCGGCGATCAGCAGCCGTGGCGAACAGGCCAGCGTCATGGCGATCATCACCCGCTGGCGCATGCCGCCCGATAGCTCGTGCGGATATTGCGACAGCCGGCGGCCGGGGTCGGAGAGGCGGACGCGGTCGAGAAGGTCGCGCGCCTCGCGCAGCGCCTGACTCGGCGACAGCTGCTTGTGATGGATCAAGGTCTCGCAGATCTGGTCGCCGATCCTCAGCACCGGATTGAGCGAGGTCATCGGCTCCTGGAAGATCATCGAGATGGAATTGCCACGGATGCGCTGCAACTGCGCTTCGCTGCTCGCGGCGAGATCGACGACGCTGTCGTCATCGAGCCGGAAGGCGATACGGCCCTTGTCGAGCCGCCCTCCCTCCCGCTCGATGAGGCGCAGGATGGAGAGGGCGGTGACCGACTTGCCGGAACCGGATTCCCCGACGATCGCCAGCGTCTCGCCGGCAAAGAGATCGAAGGAGAGATCCTGAACCGCGGCCAGCGGCGTGTGGCCCGGACCGAACGAGACCGACAGGTTCTCGACCGAGAGCAGCGGGGTTCTGGCATTGCCGGTCATCGTCATACCTATTCGGCCGCTTGCTGGAGATGGCGAAGCCGGATCTCCGGGTGCTCGTGGAACGGCGGCAGCGGCTCGATCCAGCGGCGTGCAGTCTCTTCGGCATCGAGCGAGACCCGCATGGAATCCTTGCCGAACACGGTCCAGTCGATCCGCTCGGAAAGTTCGAGCAGGGCATAGGAACCGGCGGGCTCGGGATGGGTGGTGAAGGTCTCGGTCAGCGATTGCAGGGTGAAATGCGGCTGGCCGTTGACCATGGTGAGCGTGTTCCAGTGCACGTGGCCGGCAAAGCAGGCGACCGGCACGCGGGCTCCGGCGAGAATGGCACGCACCCGCTCGGCAGCCCCCGGATAGGTCGAGGCGTCCGGATTGCGCTGGAAATAGTAATTGCCGGCCTGGGAATGACCCGAGACGGGAACGTGGCTGAAGATCGCCAGCGGACGCGTTGCATTGCGCACCACGCCGGCCAGCCAGAGCAGGTCGGCCTCCGGCAGGATGAAACCGCCCGGCCTGTGGATCTTGGCGTCGGCCCGCCAGATCACCAGCGTCCAGTCGCCCATGTCGACCGTCGTGCTGGAGAGATCCTGGCCGAGGATGGCGGCGTTCTCGTCGACGCTCAGATAGTCGCGGTCGTGATTGCCGCAGATGTGAAAGCGCGGAACGTTCATGCGAGAAAAGATCGCGGCGACATCCTGCTCCAGTTGCTTGTCCGTCTGCTTGTCGCAATCGGAGATGCGGTCGCCCATGTCGATGACGGCGTCCGGCCTGGTCGCCTCGACGAAACGGGAGAATTCCTCGAGCAGGGAGAGCGCCGAGGAACCTTTCTTGGTGAAGTTGTCCTTGCCGTGATGGATATCGGTGACGATGCAGAGGCGTGTCGTGGCCATGGGAGTTCCGCTTGTGAATGGGAGTGGAACCGGGCGGCTGAGGCGCCGCCCGGCAGTATCGGGTCTTAGTTGGAAGCGACCGAGATCGAGCCGGCACGGAAGTCGAGTACGTAAGGGATGTGGCCCGGCTTCGGAGCCCACTGGATGCCCTTCTGCATGGCCCAGGATTCGTAGGGCTGATAGAGGACGAGCATCGGCGGGTCCTGCTTGATCCGGTCCATCAGCTCGGCATAGGCGGCCTTGCGGTCCTCGACCTTCTCGGAGAAGCGGAACTTCTCCCAGGTCTTGGCATAGGCTTCGTCGGTCTTGAATCGGCCCTCGCCTTCCGACGGACCTTCCGGTGCCCACATCACGCCGAACGAGCCGAAGGGGTCGGCGAAGTACATCGGGTTCGACCAGTTGCGCACCATCATGGTCGGATCTCCGCCCGTCCACTTGTCGTCGACATTGATGCTGGTCTTGATGCCGATCGCATTCCACATCTCGGCGATCGCCTGCATGGCGAGCAAGCCGTTGGTGTAATAGACGGCCGAAGTATCCATGCGGATCTCCTCGCCCTTGTAGGAGGATTCGGCCAGCAGCTTCTTGGCCTTTTCCAGGTCGTATTCGAAGGTCTTCAGCTCCGGCATGTAGAGTTCGCCGAACTGCTTGTAGGTATGGGTCGAGGGGACCACGGCCTTGCCCAGCCACAGCGCCTCGTTCAGCGTTTCGCGATCGACCGCGTAGCTAATCGCCTGGCGGAACTTCGGATCCTTCATCACTTCGTTCTGGGTGTTGAAGATCAGGATGTGGAACAGCGGCGTGACGTCGCTGGCAACCTTCAGATTGCTGTCGGCCTCGATCGTTGACAGCTGGTCCGGCGGCACGTTGGTGATGAGGTCGACTTCCTTGTTCTTCAGCGCCGTGATGCGGCTCGCCATTTCCGGAACGTAGGAGACGGTCACCTTATCGAAGGGCGCCTTGTCGCCCCAGAACGCGTCATGGCGCTCCCAGACGAGCTTTTCGCCGGGCACGAACTGCGCGATCTTGTAGGGGCCGGTGCCGACCGGGGCGAGCGAGAAGGCTTCGAAGTCGGCATCCTCGGCGACGTTCGGATCGCCGGTGAGCGCCTTGGTGTATTTCTCCGGAATGACCATCAGCTGCTGCATGTTGATCAGGGTTTCCCAGAGCGGCTCGGGGCGCTTGGCGACGATGCGGATCGTGTGATCGTCGACCTTCTCGGCGCGGTCGAAATTGCCCAGACGGTCCTTGGCGCGGACGATATAGGGCTTGAAGGTCGGCTTGAGCATGCGGTTCAGCGAGAAGATGACGTCGTCGGCTGTCATCGGGTCGCCGTTCTGGAAGACCACCCCTTCGCGCAGCTTCAACTCCATCACGGTCGGCTCGACGAGCTTCCATTCGGTCGCGAGGCCCGGACGGAACGTCGTCTCGGCGGTCTCCGAATCCTTGTCGATCAGGACGTCGAAGCTGTTGTAGTAGAACTGCGAACCGACGTTGGAGTGGTCGCGGCCCGGATCGAGATAGGGCGGCATGTTGGCCGAGCCGACCTTCAGCTCGGCGGAAAGGGCACTGCCGCTCATGAGCGCGAAAAGCGTCGAAGCGATGATCATCGTGGTCTTCATGGTGGTCTCCGTTGCAGGGCTTGAAAGATCCGGACGGTTTGTCAGGCCGCCGGCAATGAGGTCGGCGGCGGACCGCCGCTTGGGGTCTTGGCGCTCAGCGGTCCCGCAGGCGCACGTCCATACGATCGCGCAGCCGGTCTCCGAGCATTTGCACGACGAAGGTAATCAACAGGATCAGCAGGGCCGGCGCCGCGACGATCCAGGGGGCGGTGTGCATGTAATCCCGGCCGATGCCGACCATGGAACCGAGCGTCGCAGTCGGCGGCCTGAGGCCCAGCCCGAGGAAGGAAAGGCTCGATTCCAGCAGCACGATGTTCGAGAAGTTGAGCGTGAACATCACGACAAGCGGCGAAACCACGTTGGGCACGATGTGCCGGAAGGCGATCCGGAGCGGCGAAGCACCGGCCGCGCGCGATGCCTCGATGAAGGGCATTTCGCGAAGCTTCAGCACCTCACCGCGGATGATGCGGGCATACTGCTCCCAATAGGCGATCCCCAGCACGACGATGAGCACCTGCATGTCGCTGCCGAAGACGGCGACGGCCAGGAGGGCGACAAGGGTGAAGGGAACGGCGATCTGGATATCGACAAGCGCCATGACCAGGGCATCCGCGCGCCCGCCCGCAGCGCCGGCCAGAAGGCCGAGCGTCCCGCCGATCAGCATTCCGATGATCGCGCCGGAAAGGGCGATCGACAGCGTCATCTGCAAACCGTAGAGGCAGCGCGACAGCACGTCTCGGCCGAGTTCGTCGGTCCCGAAGATATGGCCGACCTTCGCGCCGGCAAAACCGACGGGCGGCTTCAACCGCGATAGCAGGCTCTGTGCATTGGGTTCGAACGGCGAAATGAGCGGCGCGGCGAGAGCCGCAAACACCAGCAAGGCGCCCAGAACCAGAACCAGCCGCATCGGCCAGTCCAGTCCGGACCAGACGCGCCGCACCGTGGCCGGCCACCGCAGGCGAGCAAAGAGCGGGCTGCGGGACGTTTCGGGCAAGGAATCAATCGTGGTATCGGACATTTTCGCCACCCTTTCTCACGCGTTCCTTCCGAGGCGGACCCTCGGATCGGCAAGGCCGTAGGCAAGATCAACCAGGAGGTTGATGACGATGACGGCGAGCGCAACGGCAAGCACGCCGAACTGAAGGACCGGATAGTCCCGGCGAATGGCCGCGGAGACCAGGAGCTCGCCAATGCCGCGCCAGGAGAAGACCGTTTCGATGACGACGCTGCCGGCAGCGGCAAGGCCGGCGATCTGCAGGCCCAGCACCGAGAGGATGGTGATGTTGGCGTTGCGCAGCGCATGCTTGAAGATGACGACCCGCTCCGGCAGCCCCTTCGCCCGCGCCGTGCGCAGGTATTCCTGGCTGAGCACATCCAGCATGGCATTGCGCGTGAAGCGCGTCATCCCCGCGATATAGAAGGTCGAAAGCGCCGTGACCGGCATGACGAAGTGCAGCCAGGTGGAATTGCCGGTCGACGGAAGCCAACCCAGCCAGAAGGAGAAGATCAGCAGCAGCAGGATGGCGAGAACGAAATTGGGGATGGCATAGCCGAAGAAGGCGCCCCCCATGATAGCATTGCCGATCCATGAATTGCGATAGATCGCGGCGGCAATGCCCGCCGGCACGGACACCACGAGCGTCAGCAGCACCGCGCCGATCAGAAGCTGCAACGAGGGCCAGACCCGCTCGGCAAAGATGACCGCCACCGGACGCCGCTCGATCAGCGACAGGCCGAAATTGCCGTCCATCAACGACGCGATGTAGCGGACGAACTGCTCGCCGTAAGAGCCGTCCAGCCCGTAATACTCGACGAGCAACTGGCGGTCCTTCGCACCGAGACCCTCGCCGGCCAGGAAATCGATCGCATTGCCGGAAAGCCGGGTGGCGAAAAACACCGCCGTGACGATGACCGCGACGGTCAGGCACGTACGCAACACTCTGCTGATGACGAATTCGAACATTCGCTCCACCTCGTAACTTGTCTAGACTGTATGGACATGTTCTGTTACAGCGATGTTGCCGACACATGATTGTTTTGTGACGCGGCTTGAGCCGGCTGGAAGCACCGGACAAAGAGGGAATACGGCGCGCACAGCGCCTCAATTTCGGTCAGGCAAGGGTCAGCGAATGGACATTTCGAACAACCCCATGTGGCGCGACCGGGAACTGCCGGTCTGGCGGCAAATCGAGGCGGACCTGGAGGTGGACATCCAGACCGGCGTGTTCGGCGCCGGCGAAAGGCTGCCGAGCGAGCATGAACTGACAGCCAAATACGGCGTCAACCGGCATACCGTGCGCCAGGCGCTTGCCAGCCTGGCACAGAAAGGCATCGTCAAGGCACACCAGGGCAAGGGTGTCTTCGTTGCCGACGAACCATTCGAATACCGGCTCGACCGCAACGCCAAATGGAGCGAGGTGGAGAAGCGCTTCGACGGCGGCTCCGGCGGACGGCTTCTCGACAGCTACGAGCAACCCGCCAGCCAGGCGATCGCCCGCGCGCTTCAACTCGAGGTCGGCACGCCGCTGATCGTCACGGAAACCCTGCGCACGGTCGGTCCCGGTATCGCCACCTATGGCTATCACATGTTTGAAAAGCAGAGGTTCGAGGGAATAGCCGCGGCTTTCCAGGAGACCGCGAGCTTCACCCGGGCGCTTGCCACCTTCGGCGTCGATGCCTTCTTCCGCGCCTCGACCTGGATCGACTGCCGCATGCCGCGGCCGCGCGAAGCGGCGGCGCTTGCCGTATCCATTTCGCTGCCGGTCATGATCATGACCTATGTCGACACCGACGGCGCCGGGACACCGATCCTCTATGGCCACGGGGTTTTCCCGAAACGCATGATGCGGATCAGGATCGACACCTGACCGCGCAGTTTCGCATCTGTCCCAAAGCAGCGGAGCCATTTAGACTTCGTCGATGACGGCTCGCGTTCTCGACCTTCCATGCGGAGGATTGAGACAAGACCCGTCGTCGCCGTGAGCGCAATCCCATTGGACGGGGCCAGGATCCTGGTCGTCAGCGCCCGCCATGGCCGCATAATCTAAACCAAACGGTCTCCGGCAAAGCCGAGGCGGTTCACCGTGCAGGAGCGGACGCTTCCCTTGGCGACAGTCATGTACGGCAGTCAATGACGACAATCGCTGACGACAATCGCTGACGACAACGTGTCAAGATCGATTCCAAGCTGACGGAATATGCTGGAAATGCTGGCTTTCGGCTTGAAAAGGAGAGACTTGGCTGGGGCGCCAGGATTCGAACCTGGGAATGCCGGTACCAAAAACCGGTGCCTTACCGCTTGGCGACGCCCCAACGTGCGCGGCGGCGAATAAGCCGCTTGCGGATGGGCGTCTGATTAGCAAAGGCCGGCCCGAGCGGCAATGACCTTGTGACGCTTTTTTTGGAGGCGCAAGACGGTCGAAGGTTTCGGCCGACACAAAGGGCCCTGGCTGGCACGGGTACAGTCGGGGCCAATCCTTTTTGCACGGAACGAATGGCGCCGTCGGGGGTTTTGCCTTGCATCCACCGCTCAACGCAACCAGGCACAAGGAGTTTATCATGCCCTCCATCAATTCCGCACGTATCCTCATTCTCGCCACCGACGGCTATGAGCGCTCCGAACTGCGCTTTCCCCTCGACAAGCTGAAGGCCCATGGCGCCAAGGTCGAAATTGCTTCGCTCAAGAAGGAGCCGATCAAGAGCTGGGACGAAAAGAACTGGGGCGACACGGTCAATGTCGACCACCTTGTCGGCGATGTCGCGGTCGATGACTACGACGCGCTGGTCATCCCCGGCGGCCAGATCAATCCCGATATCTTGCGCGCCGACAAGGGTGCCGTGGACCTGGTGAAGAGCTTCGTGCAGTCCGGCAAGCCGGTCGCCGCAATCTGCCACGGTCCGTGGTTGCTGGTCGAGGCCGGCGCGCTCAAGGGCCGCAAGGCGACGTCCTATGCCTCGATCAAGACCGACCTGATGAACGCCGGCGCGGCCTGGCGCGACGAGGTGGTGGTGACCGACCAGGGCATCATCACCTCGCGCAACCCGAACGACCTCGATGTCTTCGTCGCCAAGATCGTCGAGGAGGTCGAGGAAGGCCGTCACGACCGCCGCGCGGCTTAAGCTGCGCATTCGCGGGCGCAATGAGCGTCATCCGGCTTGCGCACTCCGTCCGAGGACGGATGCCCCCTCTCCCGGTCTCGACCGGGAGAGGTTTTTTACGTCAGGCGTACATTTGCCTCCCGCACGCCTCGCCTTCCCACGCTCGCTTCGCGAACCTCCTGATTTATGCCGGAGCGCGGTAACGGGAGGTTTCGCATGGCCCTTTACGGCAACCCTCCTGCGGTGCGATAGCTGAGGCCTAGTCTCGCATCGCCAAAGGAGCTTCTCGATGCCCGGATATTCCGCCCGCCCGCCCGCCATTCCCACGCTGCTGGTCGACGACGCCGTGGTGCGGGTGACCCGCTGGGATTTCGAGCCGGGCGCGGCAACCGGTCATCACGTCCACGGCATGGGCTATGTCGTCGTCACCATGACCGAATGCGAATTCCTGATCGAGGACGCGACCGGCGAACATCGGTTGAAAAGGCCGGTCGGCGAGGTCTATCGCCGCGATGCGGGGGTCGAACACAATGTGATCAACGGCGGCAAGAAGCCGATGTCCTTCATCGAGATCGAATACAAATGAGCGCGCCGCGCGATCAGGCCGAGGCGCCGGAATTCGACCTTTCGTTCCAGCCTCTCCATGGGCAGGCGGTGCCGGTGGCCGAGGATGTCCAGCGCATCACGGTCAACAATCCCGGCCCGTTTACCTTCCACGGCACCAACAGCTATATCGTCGGCGAAAAATCCGTCTGCGTGATCGATCCGGGTCCGGAAGACGAGGCCCATTTCGCCGCGCTGATGGCGGCACTTGCCGGCCGCGAGGTGACGCATATCGCCGTCAGCCATACCCACAAGGACCATTCGCCGCTGGCCCGCCGACTGAAGGCCGAAACCGGGGCGATCATCGTCGCCGAAGGCCCCTATCGCCCGGCGCGGCCGCTGCACGAGGGCGAGGCCAATCCCTTTGCCGAAAGCTCCGACCTCGACTTCGTCCCCGATATCACCCTTGCCGATGGAGACGTGATCGAGGGCGACGGCTGGCGGCTGTCCACCATTCTCACCCCCGGACACACGGCCAACCACGCAGCTTTTGCCCTCGACGATCGTGGCATCCTCTTTTCCGCCGATCATGTCATGGCCTGGGCGACCTCGATCGTAGCCCCGCCGGATGGCGCGATGGGCGACTACATGGCCTCGCTGGAGCGGCTTCTCGAGCGCGACGACCGGATCTATTTTCCCGGGCATGGCGGGCCGGTAAAGGACCCGACGGCCTTCCTGCGCGGGCTTCGCACCCACCGCCGCATGCGCGAGCGGGCCGTGCTGGAGCGCATCCGGGCCGGCGACCGGCTGATCGCCGACATGGTCAAGGTGATTTATGCCAGCACCGACCCGCGCCTGCATGGCGCGGCAGCGCTCTCCGTGCTGGCCCATCTGGAGGACCTGGTCGAAAAGGGCGAAGTGGCGACCGACGGGCCGGCGCGGCTCTCAGGCGTCTACCGGCTCGGCTGAAAGCGCGAGACGGGTCAGTCGCCGGCAATGCCGAGCAGTTCCGCGTCGAGCGCGTGCAGGAAATGTTCGGCGATCTCGGTGCCGATGCCAAGATCGTGCGGGCCATAGCGGCTGGCGACACGCAGGTCGACCAGGGTCGTCTCCACCTCCTCGCGCAAGCGGATGACCACGTCGAACGGCAGGCCGAGCGCGAAGGTGCGGGTCACGGCCTGCAACCGCACGGTACCGATCGGTTCGGGCGGCAGGGTCGTTGCGGGGGATTCGGGTTCGGGGCGCGGCAGAGGAACGGGAACGCCTTGCGGCGCGGCATTCGGATCGAAACCGGGATTGTCGGCTGCCTCCGGTGCCGCAGGCGAAAGTGGCTGGAACTCGGGCACGGCAAATTCCTGCCCTCGCTCGGCGATGACCATAAGACCGTTGGCATCGGCCACCTTGCGCACCGCTTCGTAAACGCGGTCGAGTGCGCCTTCATAGCGTCGGCCGGTAAAGCCCGGATAGGCCCGCGCCTGGAGGTCGCGGCTCTCCCGCGTGACCGGCGGCCGGTCCAGCCATTGCTGCCGGGCTGTGGGTTCCCGCAGCCATTGCGGCGGATCGACGAGATCGCTCGAGACGTCGTAGATCGGCGGGCGATCGAGATAGCGCCAGGCCGCCCAGCCGGTCAGCCCGAGCGGCAGCGTGGCATAGAACAGCGCCCAGCCAGCGGCCACTCCGCCGAGCGCTCCCACCTGCCAGAGCCGGCCAAGGCCGATCAGGGCAAAGGGCACGGCGAGCGCCGCCGGCACGGCGGCAAGCGCCGACAGCGCGACGAAATCCGGGGTGGTGAGCGGCCCGAAGCGGTGGGCGAGGACGACGATCGCCAGCACCGCGGCGCCAAAGACCCCGAGCCGCCAGGCGAGGAAGGCCGAGCGAGATACGGGTCTGTCATAGCGGATGGTCATCGGGGCGACACCGGATCAGTCGGGAGGAGAAGCGAAGCAGTCGACCCTGTTTATCGTCTGGCCGTTTGGGCGACAAGCGGACACAGCGTGCCCGCCTCTTGCGCTCGCGACCTAGGATTTGGGCGGCGTGGGCTCAGCGGATGTGGATGGCGCAGGGGCCGTCGGCTCCGGTGCGCCGACCGTGCCGTCGAGATCCAGGACCTCGCCGTTCAGCGTCGGCGCCGAGCCGTCCTCGGGGACCAGAAGTTCGATAGCACCGCCATCCGGCTGCGACGGATCGGGCAGCGACGGCGCCTTGAGCGGCATCGGCACATAGAGCGACACCAGCACGATGACGCCGATGACGATCAGCCAGCTTCCGACGATGCGCGAAGGGATCTTGAGCCAGGGGCCGCGAAAATGGCGCAGCATGAGGGCGGGCGCGAGAACCAGCCAGAGTGCGCTCAAGACCGTGCCGAAGGCGAAATCCACGAGGCCGACGCCGAGGTCGTCGAGGCCGACGAAAAGAGAGAAGGAGAAGGCCACGGCAGCGGCGGCCAGCATCACCGCCCATTGACGCCAGCGCCCGGTCAACCAGAGCGCCGCACCGGTCGATATGACAGCCGCCGGGGCGATCAGATAGAGCACCTCGCCCAGCGGCGACGAGAGAATGAGGCGGAAGATCGGATCGAAGAAGGTCAGCATGACGGCCAGCACGCCGAGGAAGATCCCGACCACGGCGAGGAAATCGCGGCGGGTCTCGGCCATGGCGGCGCCGAGCGCCAGGCCCAGCATGGCGAGCGCCAGGTCGTAGACCGAGAAGGTGAACAGCGCGCCGAGTTCGAGGAAGCCGTAGTCGTGTGGGATGCCCTGCGACAGCAGCAGGCCGATGACGCCGGCATTGAGCAGCCAGAGCGAGCGGCGAAACGACGGGTTGGCGAAGATCGCGGCGAAATCGGGCCGGTTGCCGGCGTCGGCCGGGCTTGCGGCCGAGGCGGCAGACTGGGCGGAGGCGGCAGCCGCACCGGCCGCGGACTTTCCGCTCGCACTGGCGGCGCCCCTGGTCTTGACCTTGACTTCAGCCTGTCCCTTCGGCGCGGGCGTGGCCGTCTCCGGGCGGGAACGCTGGCCGTTCGCGGTGCTGCCGTCGGCCCTTACCCTTGCCTTCGGACGGGATCTCTGGCTCTGGCGGCGCTTGCTCATCGGTCGTCCCGTCTTTCTGCTGTCTCGATTGAAAGGCTAGGCCTCGGCTATTCCACAAACGGCTTGCTTTGTCATCCGCCGTGACGAGAATCGCCGGCAGACAGGCCGGCAGACAGGCAAGTGCGGGAATGGCCGACATGATGCGGATCTTGATGTTGAACGCCGTCACGCGGCGCGAGCGAAAGGACGCCACCAGTTTCGTCTTCGACACCGTCAATCGGCTCGGCGGCTGGATCGACGACGTGCAGATGTATTCCAACCTGATGAACACGATCCGCCTGACGCTTACCGCCGGCGCCTACCCTGCCCTCATTGCCGCGCTGCGCGAAGGCGACATTGCGGTCGATGAGCCTGAGGCGGGCCCGGCCCCTGCAAATCCGGCGGCCGAGCGCATGGCCACCTTGCAGATCACCTTCATGCACGACGAGCCGGACATGAAGCGCGACGTTCCGGCGGTGCCCGGTTAGGGATCAACCTTCGCGGCACTGCCGATCGCCGCCTGTGCCGCCGACAACCTGGCGATCGGCACGCGGAAAGGGGAGCAGGACACGTAGTCCAGATTGGCGCTTTCGCAGAAGTGGATCGAGGCCGGGTCGCCGCCGTGTTCGCCGCAAATGCCGAGCTTCATGTCGGGCCGGGTCTTGCGGCCGCGCTCGGCGGCGATACGGATCAGTTCGCCCACGCCGTCGAAATCGAGCGAGATGAAGGGATCGTGCTCGATGATGCCCTTGCGCTGATAGGTCGGGATGAAGGCCGAGGCATCGTCGCGGGAGATGCCAAAGGTGGTCTGCGTCAGGTCGTTGGTGCCGAAGGAGAAGAATTCGGCGGCCTCGGCGATGACATGGGCACGCAGCGCCGCGCGCGGGAGCTCGATCATCGTGCCGACGAGATAGGAGATTTCAAGGCCCGCCTCGGTCATGACGTCGTTCGCCACCTTGTCGATCAGCGCCTTGACATAGTCGAGCTCGGCTTTCAGGCCGACCAGCGGCACCATGATTTCCGGAACGACGGCCGCGCCGGTTTCGCGGGCGGCAACGACGGCGGCCTCGAAGATGGCGCGGGCCTGCATTTCGGCGATTTCCGGATAGGAAATGGCCAGGCGGCAGCCGCGATGGCCGAGCATGGGGTTGAACTCGTGCAGCGCGTCGACCCGCTGGCTGAGCAAGTGCGGGTCCATGCCCATCGCGCTCGCCACTTCGGCGATCTCTTCCTCGGTCTTCGGCAGGAATTCGTGCAGCGGCGGATCGAGCAGGCGGATGGTCACCGGCAGGCCGTGCATGATGGAGAAGAGTTCGGTAAAATCGGAGCGCTGCATCGGCAGAAGCTTGCCGAGCGCGGCGCGGCGACCTTCCTCGTTCTCGGCGAGGATCATCTCGCGCATAACCTGGATGCGATCACCCTCGAAGAACATGTGCTCGGTTCGGCAGAGGCCGATGCCCTCGGCGCCGAAGGAGCGTGCGGCGCGCGCGTCGACCGGCGTGTCGGCATTGGTGCGCACCGTCATGCGACGCGCCTTGTCGGCCCATTCCATCAATTGGGCGAAATCACCGGACAATTCCGGCTGGAGCATGGCCACTTCGCCCTTCAGCACCTGGCCGGTCGAGCCGTCGATAGTGATGACGTCACCCTTCCTCAGCGTGATCCCGACGCCGATCAGCAATTCGTTTCGCAAGTCGACACGCATGGTGCCGGCACCGGCGACGCAAGGGATGCCCATGCCGCGCGCGACGACGGCGGCGTGGCTGGTCATGCCGCCGCGGGTGGTCAGGATGCCCTGGGCCGCATGCATGCCGTGAATGTCTTCCGGGCTCGTCTCGACCCGGACGAGAATGACCTTGCGGCCCTCCTCCTCGGCGATCACCGCCTCTTCGGCGGTAAAGACGATGGCGCCGGTGGCCGCCCCCGGCGAGGCCGGCAGGCCCGAGCCGATGACATGGCGCTCGACCTTGGGGTCGATGGTCGGATGCAGCAACTGGTCGAGCGAGGATGGCTCGATGCGCAGCACGGCCTCCTCTTCGGTGATCAGCCCTTCGGCCACCATGTCGACGGCGATCTTCATCGCCGCCTTGGTGGTGCGCTTGCCGGAACGGGCCTGGAGCATCCACAGCTTGCCGCGCTCGATGGTGAATTCGAGATCCTGCATGTCGCGATAGTGCCCTTCCAGCCGGTCGCAGATGCGGCCGAATTCGGCGAATGCCTCGGGCATGACCTTTTCCAGCGACGGCTTGTCGGAGCCACTGTCGATACGGGCGGCCTCGGTGATCGACTGCGGCGTGCGGATGCCGGCGACGACATCCTCGCCCTGGGCGTTCACCAGGAATTCTCCGTAGAGGGCCTTCTCCCCGGTCGAGGGATTGCGGGTGAAGGCGACGCCGGTGGCGGACGACGAGCCGAGATTGCCGAAGACCATGGCCTGGACCGTGACGGCCGTGCCCCATTCGGCGGGAATGGCGTGGAGATGGCGATAGGTGACGGCGCGCGGATTCATCCAGCTGGCAAACACCGCGCCGATCGCGCCCCAGAGCTGGACATGGGGGTCCTGCGGGAAGGGTTGCCCAAGCGATTCCTCGATCACTTCCTTGTAGAGAGCGGTGACATGCTGCCATTCGACGGCGGAAAGGTCGGTGTCGAGTTCGTGGCCGAAACGGGTCTTTTCGTCCTCGAGGATTTCCTCGAAGGCCTCGTGGTCGATACCCATGACGACGTCGCCATACATCTGGATGAAGCGGCGGTAGCTGTCCCAGGCGAAACGGGCATCGCCGGCATTGCGACCGAGCGCCTCCACCGTCTGGTCGTTGAGGCCGAGATTGAGCACGGTGTCCATCATGCCGGGCATGGAGGTGCGGGCGCCGGAGCGGACAGACAAGAGCAGCGGCAGCGTGGTATCGCCGAAGCCCCGACCCGTGACGGTCTCCATGCCCTTGATGCCTTCCAGCACCTGGGCCTTCAGGTCATCCGGCAGGCTGCGGCCGTTCTTGTAGTAGAAGCCGCAGGCGTCGGTAATGATGGTGAGGCCAGGGGGAACCGGCAGGCCGAGGCTGGCCATTTCGGCGAGATTGGCGCCCTTGCCACCCAGATGGTCCCGGTCGGCAGCACTTCCCTCGGCCGTTCCGTTGCCGAAGGTATAAACCCATTTCCTCATGCCTCATCTCCACCCGAACAGGCCATTTGTCGACGGTTTACAGCATATGTGACGGAATGAAAACGCCGAGCACGCATGATTATGTTGCATTGCATCATAATTGCGGCAGAGAGTTAATGCAGAAGGCACCGGTCGTGGTCGATCGACGCTCAGTCCGCGGCAAGCACGTCGAGTTCGGCCGGGTTCGGCTCGCCGAGCACGATGGTTCCGAGCCTCACGTCAGCGATCCGCAGCACCGCCCGCTTGCCGTCCTGGGAATAGAGAACGCGGAGCGCACTGGCGGCGCAATTTCCCGGTTGGCAGGCGGCAAACAGCTGCATCGACTTGCCCTCTATCTCCACCCGTTTCGAGGCGAGCGCCACGTAGCGGTCACGGCTCACCATGTTGCGCACCCAGGCCGGCAGGCCGGGCTTGCCGCGGATCAGGCCGACCAGTGCCTGGCGATGCGGCTCGGAGCCGGCGAGGACGGCGGGGAGGAAATTGCCCGACAGGGAGGGTTCGGCAGCGGTCGCGACGGGCGGGCCGGCGAGCGCCATAAGGAGCACAAGCAGGAAAACCGGTGCCGATGCCCACTGCTGTCTTCCTGTCCTCATCGCGCTCGGTCCTCCTTGACGAATCAGACGCCAGGGCGCCCTCCCCATCCTTTCGCGATGTCGGCGCGATGGGAAGAGCCATTGCCAAGGGCGAAATCGTGGTCGGGCGCAGTCGACAGGGGCCGTGCGGGAGCACGGGCCGCGGTCAGACGATCGAACTGTCGACGATGACCATCGGACGGCTCAGCGAGCAACGCTCGACGCGGGCGTCGACGCGGTAGATGTCGCGCAGCATGTCGCGGGTGATCACCTCTTCCGAGGGGCCGCTGGCGACCAGCCTGCCCTCGGCGATCACCAGTGTGCGCTCGCAGTAGCGCAGCGCGTGGTTCAGATCATGAAGCGCGATGACCACCGCCATGCCGGTGCGCTTTGCCAGCGCCGACATATAGGTCAGCACCTCGATCTGGCGATAAAGGTCCAGCGCCGAGGTCGGCTCGTCCATCAGCAGGATTTCCGGCTTGCGGATCAGCGCCTGGGCGATCGCCACCAGCTGGCGCTGGCCGCCCGAGAGTTCGCCGAGGTTGCGGAAGGCCCAGGGGGTGATCTTCAGCGAGGCCAGCACCCGGTCGATATCGGCCAGCTCGTGGTCGGCCACCTGCCAGCCGGAGCCCTGCTTGGCCGCCATCAGCACGGATTCGTAGACCGAGAGCACCGCATTGCAGGCGGTGTCCTGCGGCATGTAGGAAATGCCGGCATCGCCCTTTTCGCCCTCGACCACGACGACGGTTCCCGTGCCCTTGGCAAGCCCGGCTATGCGTTTCAGGAAGCTCGACTTGCCGGCGGCGTTCGGACCGATGACGGCCGTCAACCCGCCGGGAGAGGGAATTTCGGCGCTGATGCCGGAGACGATCTCGGTGCGTCCGTAGCGGACGGAGAGATCCTGCATTGCCAGGCCTACCATGCGCGCCTCCGCTGGGTGAAAATCAGGACGAAGAAGAACGGTACGCCGACCAGCGCGGTGATCACCCCGATCGGCAGGATGGCGCCCGGGATGATCGACTTGCTGACCACCGAGGTGGCCGAGAGCAGCAGCGCGCCGCAGACCACCGAGGCAGGCAGGAAGAAGCGCTGGTCCTCGCCGACGAGCATGCGGGCGATGTGCGGCCCGACCAGGCCGATGAAACCGATCGTGCCGACGAAGGAGACGGGAATGGCGGCAAGCAGCGCGACCACCATCAGCGTGGTGAGCCGCAGCCGGCGGACGTTGACGCCGAGGCTTGCCGCCTTCTCGTCGCCCATTCTGAGCGCGGTCAACTGCCAGGCATTGCGGGCAAAGAGCGGGATTGCGACGACGAGCATGATGCCGGTGACCGCGACCTTGACCCAGGTCGCCTTGGTCAGGCTGCCCATGGTCCAGAAGACGACGGCGGCGAGCGCCTGTTCGGAGGCGAGATATTCCAGCAGCGACAGGGCCGCGTTGAAGGTGAAGACGAGCGCGATGCCGAGCAGCACGATGGTTTCGACGGTGACACCGCGCAGCGTCGAGGCGAAATGGATGAAGAGCGCGGCCAGCATGGCCATGATGAAGGCATTGATCGGCACCATGAGATGCACGGCGATCGGCACGAGCGAGACGCCGGCGACGAGGCCCAGCGCCGCGCCGAAGCTGGCGGCGGCGGAAATGCCGAGCGTGAACGGGCTCGCCAGCGGATTGGCGAGGATGGTCTGCATCTGCGCGCCGGCGAGCGACAGCGAGGCGCCGACGGTCACCGCCATCAGCGCGATCGGCATGCGGATGTCCCAGATCACCACCTGGCGCTGGACATCGACGCTGTCCTTGGAAAACAGCGCCTTCAGCACTTCGGCAATGGTGTAGTTGGCCGGCCCGACCGCCATGTCGGCGGCGACCGACAGGAACAGCAGACAGCACAGGAAGGCGATCAGCAGGATGCGCCTGAAGGACAGGGCGCGGTAATGACCGCGCCCCTCCCTGATCGTGACGGTTTCGACGACAGCGGCCATGTCAGTTGCCGGCGTTCAGCGAGACCCAGTAACCGGGCCGATAATCGACGGGCAGGAAGCGCTCATGCAGGCTGCGGAAGGTCTGGTCCGGATCGAGATCCTTGAACAGGTCCGGATGCAGCCACTTGGCGATCTGCTGCACGGCGACGAACTGGTAGGGGTTGTTGTAGAACTGGTGCCAGATCGCATGGACATTGCCGTCCTTAACGGCCTTGATGCCGGTAAACGCCGGGCGCTCCATCAGCTTGGCGAGCTTTTCGGCGCTCTTGGCGGCATCCGCACCCGGACCGACGCCGACCCATGCACCGCCGGGGACATAAAGCTCCCAGTTGGCGCCGGTGATGATGACCTGGTCCGGATTGGAAGCGATGATCTGCTCGGGATTGACCGTGCCGAAGGTGCCGGGGATGAAATCCGAGGCCATGTTGGTGCCGCCGGCAAGCGCGACCATCTGGCCGAAGTTCTCGTTGCCGAAGGACATGCAGCAATCGTCGGAATAGCCGCCGGCGCGTTCCATGAAGACGTTCGGGCGCTTGAGATCGGCGACCTTGGCGAGCACGTCGGTGACCTTGGCGATCTCGGCGGCGCGGAAGGCGATGAAGTCCTCGGCGCGGGCCTGCTTGCCGAACAGTTCGCCCATCAGGCGCATCGACGGCTCGGTGTGGAGCATCGGCTTTTCACGGAAGTCGACATAGACCAGCGGAATGCCGACCTTGCCGAGCTTTTCGATGTAGCCGGCTTCCTCGGTGGCGGTCTTGGCGTCGATGTTCATGATGATGACGTCGGGCTTCAGCGCCACGGCCTGCTCGATGTCGAAGGTGCCGTCCTTCATGCCTCCGAAGGTCGGCAGCTTTTCCATCTGCGGGAATTTTTCCAGATAGGCATTGTAGCCGTCGAGGTCGGCCTTCTTGAAATCGTCGCGCCATCCCACCACGCGCTTGAACGGCTCTTCGCTGTCGAGAGCGGCGACGAAATACATCTGCCGGCCTTCGCCGAGGATCACATGCTCGACCGGCACCGCCACCTCGACCTCACGGCCGGTGATGTCGGTCACCTTGACCTTGTCCCGGGCGTAAGCACTGCCGGAAAAAAGCACGGCAAGACCCAGGGCGGCTGACGCCACCTTATTGAAGATATTCATATTTTTCTCTCCAGCACCTGAATTAGTGCTGGAATATGTTTCATGATCTTTACAGTCAAGATTTATCTTTTATAACGCTTCCAAACTCGGCGTGTATCGGAGCAAGAGAATGAACCTGGCGAGCAATTTCAGCCTGAAGGACGAGATCAAGGCCTACTGGTCGGAGCGCGCGGCGACCTTCGACGAACAGCCGGGTCACGAGATTTTCTCCGAAGGGGAACGCGCCGCCTGGCAGGCACTGTTCATCCGGCATCTGGGGCGCGGCGAAGGACGGCGGGCGGTCGACCTTGCCTGCGGCACGGCGGTGATTTCCCACCTGCTCGACGACATCGGCTTCCGTGTCACCGGCATCGACTGGGCCGAGCCCATGCTGGAGCGGGCAAGGTGCAAGGCCGCGGCCCGCAAGCGCCCGATCGAGTTTCTGCTCGGCGATGCGGAGGTGACGATGGAGCCGGACAATTCCGCCGACGTGGTAACCAATCGTCACCTCGTCTGGACACTGGTCGATCCGGCCGCGGCCTTTCGCGAATGGCACCGCATCCTGAAGCCCGGCGGCAAGCTGCTGATCGTCGACGGCGATTTCGTCAATCCCGGCCCGCTGTCACGGCTGTTCTCCCGCCTCTCCGCGCTTGCGCAGAAACTCGGCCTGATGGCGCCCGACAAGCGACACGGACCCGGCGCGCTGGGCGAAACCCATCGCAGCATCCTGTCGCGCGTCTACTTTTCCAATGGTGCGCGGGCCGAGGAAGTCGCGCGCCTGCTGACCGAAGCCGGTTTCACCGACATCCGTGTCGATTTCGACCTCAAGGCGATCCACCGCCAGCAGCGCAAGAATTTCTCGCTGCTGAAGGGGCTGGAGCGGGCAACGCAGCACCGCTACGCGATCTCGGCGGTCAAGCCGGTCTGACAAGGCGCAGCCGGCGGCCGACCTCAGGAGCCCCATGCCGGCGCCAGAAGGTGGGAATCGGAAACCTTCGATTTCCCTAATTTATTCATAGTTCATAGTTCCGGCCCATAATGACCATCGAAATTGCCTGAACGATGGGAACCAACAGCCGGTGAATACAGTGCAGATTGCGGACAAACTGGCGGAGCTTCGCGAGGAATCGGCGGCCCTCATTGCCGTCTACGACGCGCAAGACCGGCTGCGTTACGCCAATGCCGCTTTCCGCAAGACCTACTTTGTCCAACCCGGCGAAACGCCCCTGTGGTCGGACCTGTGGCGCCGCAACTGGGAGGCGGGGCGTGGCGCAATCATCGCCCATCCCGACATCGATGCCTGGCTCGCCTCGGCCATCTCGCGCCGGGGCAAGGTGCCGCGCCGCTCGTTTGAAAGCGATCTCGTCGACGGGCGCTGGCTGTGGATCGTCGAGACCGTACAGCCGGACGGCTGGATGCTGTTCATCGCCACGGACATCACCGAACTTCGGCGCGACGAACGCGAACTGCGGCAACTCCGCGACCTGGCCACCCGCGCCTCGGAGACCGACGAACTCACCGACATTTCCAATCGCCGCCATATGTGGGCGCTGCTGGAAAATCTGCTCGGCGGCACACACCCGTCGACCAAGCGACAGGGCTGCCTGTGCCTGTTCGACCTCGACCTCTTCAAGCAGATCAATGATCGCTTCGGCCACCAGGCCGGCGACACGGTGCTGGTCGACTTCGCCCGCACGGTTCAGGGCAGCATCCGACTGCGGGACGGTTTTGGCCGCATCGGCGGCGAGGAGTTCATGCTGCTCATGCCCGACACCTCGATCCTCCATGCAAAGAAGATCGTCGATCGGATCTTTGCCGCGATCCACGAACGCCGGCCGCTGCCGGACGCTCAGGACTTCGCCTACACCTTCTCCGCGGGCCTCGCCGAGATCAAGGCCGGGGACACGCCGCAGGCCGTCTATTCGCGCGCCGACCAGGCGCTCTACCAGGCCAAGCACGAAGGCCGGGACCGCCTGGCCCTGGCGGCGTGAAGCCGCAGCTCTCAAGGCAAGCGCCGACCATGCCGGCGATCTAGACCGCGTCGCGCTCTCGCAGCGCTTCGGCCGTCTCCAGGTCGACCGACACCAGTTGGCTGACCCCCTGCTCGGCCATTGTGACGCCGAAAAGGCGGTTCATGCGGGCCATGGTGATCGGATTGTGGGTGATGATGACGAAGCGTGTCTCGGTCGAGGCGGCCATTTCGTCCATCAGGTTGCAGTAGCGCTCGACATTGTGGTCGTCGAGCGGCGCGTCCACTTCGTCCAGCACGCAGATCGGCGCGGGGTTGGTGAGGAAGACCGCAAAGATCAGCGCCATCGCCGTCAAGGCCTGCTCGCCGCCGGAAAGCAGCGTCATGGTCTGCGGCTTCTTGCCCGGCGGGCGGGCGAGGATCTCAAGACCGGCTTCGAGCGGGTCGTCGCTCTCGATCAGCTGCAGCTCGGCCGTGCCGCCGTTGAAGAGGTGGGTGAAAAGTCGCTGGAACTGGGCGTTGACCACATCGAAGGCGGCGATCAGGCGCTCGCGGCCCTCCCGGTTGAGGCTCTGGATCGCGCCGCGCAGCTTCTTGATCGCGTCAATGATGTCGTCGCGCTCCTTGATGAGCGCCGCCAGCCGCTCCGACAGCTCCTTCTGTTCCTCGTCGGCCCTGAGGTTCACGGCGCCGAGGCGCTCGCGCTCGATGCGCAGGCGGTCGAGATCACGTTCGACCTCGCGCAGGTCGGGGATTTCAGACGGATCCTTTAGCCCCGTAAGCCGGAAGGCCTCGTGCGGTAGAACGGCCAAGGCCTCGTGAATGCGGGTCTCGGCCTCCTTGCGCCAGTCGCGGGCGGAGACCAGGCGTTCTTCGGCGCGGCCGCGTTTCTCGCGGCTTTCGGCGAGCTCGGCGAGCGCTGCGGCGGCCTTCTGGTCGGCCTCGCGCTGGCGCGTCTCGGCTTCGACCAGCCGGTCGGCGGCGGCGCGGCGTGCGGCCTCGGCCTTTTCCAGCTCGGTCATCAGGGCTCGGCGCTTTTCCTCGACCTCGTCGGGCGCCATTTCCAGCCCGATCATCTCGTCTTCCGCCTCGGCGACGCGGTCGCGCAGCGTGGCGATATGCTCCTCGGCGTTTCGCGCCCGCGCCTGCCAGGTCGAGCGCTCCTGGCGAATGGCGAGGATGCGACGCCGACGGCTCTCGTCCTCGCGGGCAAGGCCCTCGAAACGGGCGCGCGCCTCGGCAAGCCGTCCGCGGTCGGTCGCGACCTCGGCCTCGGCCTCGCGCAGCCTGACATCGAGGGCCGACAGGTCCGGCGTCTCCTCGATCTCGATGCGGGCGTTCTCCTCCTGTTCGAGCGCTTCCTCGATCTGCGCCTTCAGGCCGTTCACCGCCTCCTCAATGACGACACGGCGGCGGATCAGATCACCCGAGGCGCGCTCGGCCTGGGTCAGCGCCTCGCGCGCTTCGGCAAGGTGGCGGATCGACAGGCGCTGCCTGTCGCGCGCCTCGGCCAGACGAGACTCCTCGCTGCGGATCGCATCGAGCGCTTCGGCGAGACGCTCCTCGGCGTCGGTGAGCGCATATTGCGCCTCTTCGACCTCCGTCTCGATCTCGGTCAGGCGGTTCTTCTGGGCCAGGCGAAGAGCGGCCGCGCTCGGGGCTTCGGAGCCGGCCACATGGCCGTCCCAGCGATAGACGGCGCCTTCACGGGTGACGAGGCGCTGGCCGGGGCGAAGCTCCGGCATCAGGCGAAGGGCCGTCCCCTCGTCGACGATGCCGATCTGGCGCAGGCGGCGCGTCAGCGCCGGCGGCGCGCGCACATGATCGACCAGCGAGGCAATACCCGCCGGCAGGGCCGGATCGCCGGCACCGTCACCGTTCAGCATCCAGTGGGCTGGCGCGGCTGCATCAAGCGGGCTGTCGAGGTCGTCGCCAAGCGCTGCACCGAGCGCCGTCTCGAAACCGCGGGTGACCGTCAGCTCTTCCGCCACCGGGGTGAAATCGCCCGAGACGGCCGAGGCCAGCATGCGGGAAATGGTGCGCGCCTCGGTTTCCAGCGCATTGAGTTTCGAGCGGGCGGCCTCGAGCGGGGCGCGGGTCAGGCTTTCGGCCCGGCGGGCCTCGGCCAGGCGGTCCTCGATCTCGGCGGTTGCTCCCTCGCTGTCGGCCAGCGCCTGCTCGGCGGCCTCGACCATCTCGCGCTTTTCGTCCGGATCTGGCAGCGCCGAGATGCGCGCCGCGATCTGTTCGAGCTCGCCATTGGCCTCCGCCACCTGACGCTCCAGCCGCTGACGGCGGTCGGCGAGGTCGCGGATCAGGCGTTCCAGCTGGTTGCGGCCGGCAGCGGCCTCGGCGCGCTCGGCGGTGAGCGCGGCAAAGCGTTTTTCGCTGTCGGACAGGGTTGCCGCGGCCGCCTCGAAGGTGATGCGGGCTTCTTCGCCGGTGCGGCCGGAATCGGCGAGGATGTCCTCGAGTTCGACCTCTTCCGCCGTCAGCCGCTCCAGCACTTCGGCATTCTCGGCGACCAGGCGTTCCTCGCGGCGAATGTCCTCGCCGAGCTGGGCAAGCCGGCGGGTGAGTTCGTCGCGTCGGCGCAGCAGACGGCCGGCCTCCTCGTCAAGCTGGGTGCGGGCGATCTGCAGGCGCTGCAGGGCGGCAGCGCAGCGGGCCTCCTCCTCGCGCAGTTCCGGCATTTTGAGGCTGGCGATGCCTTGCGCCTTGGCCGCCTCCATCTGGCCTTGCGCCTTCTCCGCGACGATCGAGGTCGCCTGGTTCAGCGCGCTTTCCGCCTCGCCCTCGGCCTGCTTGGCCTGGCTCCATCGGATGTGCAACAGCATGGCCTCGTGCGCCCGGATGTCGGCGGAGAGCATCTTGAAGCGGTTGGCCTGGCGGGCCTGGCGTTTCAGGCTTTCGATCTGCGCCTCGAGCTGGGCGGTGATGTCTTCCAGCCGCTCGAGATTGGTCTCGGCGGCGCGCAGGCGCAATTCCGCCTCGTGGCGGCGCGAATGCAGGCCGGAAATGCCGGCCGCCTCTTCGAGCAGCTGGCGGCGCGCCTGGGGCTTGGCCTGGATCAACTCACCAATGCGGCCCTGGCCGACCATGGACGGCGAGCGGGCGCCGGTCGAGGCGTCGGCGAACAGGAGCTGCACGTCCTTGGCGCGCGCTTCCTTGCCGTTGATGCGATAGACCGAGCCCTCGCCGCGCTCGATGCGGCGCGTCACCTGGATCTCGTCGGCATCGTTGAAGGCGGCGGGCGCGGTGCGGTCGGAATTGTCGAGATAGAGGCCGACTTCGGCGGTGTTGCGAGCCGGCCGGTTGCCGGAGCCGGAAAAGATCACGTCGTCCATGCCGGATGCGCGCATGTTCTTGTAGGAGTTCTCCCCCATCACCCAACGCAGCGCCTCGACGAGGTTCGACTTGCCGCAGCCGTTCGGCCCGACGACGCCGGTCAGGCCCCGTTCGATAATGAATTCGGTCGGTTCGACGAAGGACTTGAAGCCAAGCAGGCGCAGGCGGTTGAACTTCATGCCGAAAGCCCCCTCTTCTCCCCAGCGGGGAGAAGGTGGCCCGCAGGGCCGGATGAGGGGGAGCGTCGTGCGCGAAGCCCCCTCATCGCCTCACTTCGTTCGGCACTTCTCCCCGCCGGGGAGAAGAGGGAAAGAGCGAAGCCGCACAAGATCGCCCCCCTCTGCCCTGCCGGGCATCTCCCCCTCAAGGGGGGAGATCGGCGTGTGGCCGGCGCCTTGATACCGTCTAGCGAGCACGCAGACGATGCTTTAGCACCCGCAATTGCCGCAGGAATCGGGGACGGCTGGAGACGATGGTTGGGTCGAGCGGGTCGCGTGCGGCCGATCTCTCCCCTTGAGGGGGAGATGCCCGGCAGGGCAGAGGGGGGTAGTCCCAGGCTTGACGATTGAACACGGACCAGCAGGTCGATGTCGCAGCCCCTCATCCGCCTGCCGGCACCTTCTCCCCGTCCCGACGGGGAGAAGTACGATTGCTGCGACGTCGGCGCCCCCTCGCCCCGCTTGCGGGGAGAGGGTTGGGGTGAGGGGCAAGTGCTCGCCTTCACCATTGTTGCAGACAGCAAAACGGGCGCGCGGGTTTCCCCGCCGCCCGCCAGGATGCCGGAGCGCCGATCAGAGCATGCTGTCGATGAGCGCCGACATGGTATCAACCGACATGTCCCCCGAATAGCTCTTGCCGTTGATCAGGAAGGTCGGCGTCGACTGAATGCCGAAATCCTTGGCCCCGCGATCCCGGACTGCGGACACATCAGCGGCAAGTTTCTGGTTCGTCAAGCAGGCGTCGAAGCTCTCCTGTGTAAAACCGCCGAGTTTCGACAATTGCAGCATGGCGCCGCGCACATCGTTGTTGGCCGGGGCCGCCCAGGTCATCTGCTGCTTCATGAACATCGAGACGAAGGGGAAGTAGCGTTCCTCCGGCGTGCAGCGCGCCAGCATGAAGGCGGCGAGCGATGCGGTGTCGCCCGGGAAGGGGAATTCGCGGACGATGAAATAGGCCTTGCCGCTGTCGACATACTTGGCCTTGATCGCGTCGAAGGTCCTCGTGTGGAAGTTGGCGCAGTGCGAGCAGGTCATCGACATGTATTCGATGATCTTGACCGGAGCGTTCGGATCGCCGAGCGCCATTTCCTTCAACGGGCCGGGCTTCAGCGCCTCGGCCATGTCGATGTCGCGGTCGGAGGTCGGCGGTTCGACCTTGGCGGCGGGTGCTGCCGGTTCGGCTGCGGGGGCCGGAGCCTGGGCGGTCTCGCCGGCGGCAGGAGCCGGGGTGGCAGCCGGTGAAGGAGCCGGAGTTGCGGCAGGCGCCGTTGCGGTTTCGGCCGGGGCTGCGGGTGCGGCCGGAGCGGCAGGAGCGGCAGGCGCCGTCGTGCTGGTTTCGGCCGGCTTCGACGCTGCGTCGGCAGGCTTCTTTTCGCTGTCGTCGCTGCAGGACGCGAGCACGGCGGCCATGGCGATGACGGCGGCGCCGCCGAGCAGGCGGCTCTTGGTGAGGATCGGATCAAGTTTCGGCATCGATGCACCCTGAAGACTGTTTTTGACGTTGCCAACCGTTATCGCGGCAATCGGCAGCAAACAAGGCGGGCACCGGCCCGATGCATCAAAGAATCGTGACTTCAGGAGGCTAACGCATTAAATCTTCTTCATGTTCGCGGCGTATCGGCTATTTGCGCCGCGCCGACATGACGCCCGTACCCAGCCGCTCGATCGCCAGGCGAAGCTTGTCGTCGGTGATGCCTTCCATCATGCCGGCGAGCCTCTTCGCCTTTTCGCCCTCCAGCTTGCGCGGCCGCGGACGCTTCGGCGTCGCGGTGGAGACCGGCTTCTGGACGATGCGGATCTGGCCGATCGCCGGATAGCCGAAGAAGCCGTTGATGCGGGCGATCAGTTCGCCCTGGGCATGGGAGAGAAAGAGCGCGCGGGCGCCTTCGCAGGCGATGGTCAGCACGCCGGGCCTGTGGCCGCCTTCGTCGCTGGAATCGCTGCGGCGCGGCCAGGCGATCTTTTCCGGCCTTGTGCAATCGGCGAAATTCTCGCCGGCGATCTCGTCCCAGGAGCCGAGCAGCGCCGTGGTGATGCCGGCGCGGCGGGCGAGCACCGGATCGATGATGCCGTTCGCCACCTCGGAAATCTGGATCACGCCTTTTCTGGGAGCACGCATGGAATACCGTGGACGCCTTTCGCCTCACCCCTTGAACGGCCGGGTGATTTGGCCAGATATAGGGCACTTTCCCTTCAAGCGGCAAATGACCAGCGTGACAATCCAGAAGAAACCCGCGGCCGCGCCCCTGCTCGCCTGGTATGATCGCCACCACCGCGACCTGCCCTGGCGCATATCGCCGGCCATGGCCGCGCGTGGCGTGACGCCCGATCCCTATCACATCTGGCTGTCGGAAGTGATGCTGCAGCAGACCACGGTCGCCGCCGTGAAGGCCTATTTCGCCAAGTTCGTTGGGCTTTGGCCGACCGTTGGCGATCTGGCGGCCGCTCCCTCCGAAGACGTGATGGTCGCCTGGGCGGGGCTTGGCTATTACGCCCGGGCCCGCAACCTGAAGAAGTGCGCCGAGGCGGTGGCGTCGGTGTATGGCGGACGCTTCCCCGACACGGAGGAAGGGCTGAAGGCGCTTCCCGGCATCGGTGATTATACGGCAGCCGCCGTCGCGGCGATCGCGTTTAACCGTCCCGCGGCGGTGATGGACGGCAATGTCGAGCGGGTTATCTCGCGACTCTTTGCCATCGACGCCCCCCTGCCCGGCTCGAAGCCGCAGATGAAGACACGCGTCGCGGCGATGACGCCGCAGGACCGGCCGGGCGATTTCGCCCAGGCGATGATGGATCTCGGTGCGACGATCTGCACGCCCAAACGGCCCGCCTGCGCGCTCTGTCCGTTCAACGATGTCTGCATCGCCCTGGCCACCGACGATCCGGAGCGGTTTCCGGTCAAGGCGGCGAAGAAGGACAAGCCGGTGCGGCTCGGCGCCGCCTTCGTCGCTGTGGATACGGACGGCCACCTGCTCTTAAGGCGCCGGCCGGACAGCGGCCTGCTCGGCGGCATGACCGAGGTGCCGACGACGGCCTGGACGTCGCGGGTCGACGGCGAGACGGGGGTCGAGGCGGCGCCCTTTGCCGCCGGTTGGCAGGCCTGCGGCACCGTCACCCATGTATTCACCCATTTCGAGCTCCGGCTCGGCGTCTATCGCGTTCTGGTGTCCCGCGCGGAGGCCGGCCCGGTTCACGGCTTCTGGGCGCCGGTCACAAATCTTGACGGCGAGGCGCTGCCGACTGTCATGAAAAAAGCAATTGCCGCCGCTATTCCGACCGCGTTTCCGACCAGCAAAGGATAAGACATGCGAGAACCCATCCGCCATATCGTCTTCGACATCGGCAAGGTGCTGATCCATTACGACCCCAACCTGCCCTATTCCCGCATCATTCCCGACGAGGCGGAGCGTCGCTGGTTCTTCGACAATGTCTGCACCCATGACTGGAACCTGGAGCAGGACCGCGGGCGCGGATGGGCCGAGGCCGAGGCGGAGGTGATTGCCCGCTATCCCGAGCGCGAAGAGCAGATCCGCGCCTTCCGGCTCAACTGGCACGAAATGGTGCCGTATGCCTATGAGGACAGCGTGGCGATCATGAAGGGCCTGATCGATGCCGGGCGCGACGTCACCATGCTGACCAATTTCGCCGCCGACACGTTCCGGGACGCGCGACGGATGTATCCGTTCCTCGACCTGCCGCGCGGCGTGACCGTGTCCGGCGAGATCGGCCTGCTGAAACCTGATGTAGCGATCTACCAGCGCCACGCGGCCGATTTCGGTCTCGACCCGGCGGCCAGCCTGTTCATCGACGATGTCACCGTCAATGTCGAAGGCGCCCGCGCCGCCGGCTGGCAGGCGGTGCAGTTCCTCGGAGCGGACAAGTTGCGGGCCGACCTGAAGGATCTAGGCGTCGAGGTTTAAGGTCGGAGTACGGGTTAGCCCGCGGCAATCTCGAGGAACTTCTCCTCGAGCCGGCGGGTGAAGAGTTCCGTGTCGAACAGCGGCGCGGTCATGCGCGCAGCGATCAAGTCCTGGCGCAGGCGGAGATGGCGGTCCCCGTCCTGCGCCAGTTCGACCGCCAGGCGGACGAATTCTGAAAGGTCACCGGAAACGAGCTGCGGCTGGCCGACGGCGGAAAGCAGGCTTTCCGACACGCGGCTGGCAAAGCTCGTGCCCTTGACGGTCACCACCGGCACACCACACCAAAGCGCGTCCGAGGTCGTGGTGTGGCCGTTATAGGGTGCGGTATCGAGGGCGATGTCGGCCTCGACGAGGCGGCGCAGATGCTCGGCCAGCGGCTTTTTCGGCGCAAAGACCAGGCGGGCCGGGTCGATGCCATGCGCTTTCGCCGCCTTTTGCAGGTTTGCCCTTGTGAGCGGCGACTGCTCCATCAGCCACAATACCGAACCTTCGACGGCGGCCAGCACCTGCATCCAGGCGGCAAACATGTCGCCGCGGATCTTCTGTGGCTGGTTGAAGGAGCAGAACACGACGCCCTCCACCGGCAGGCCATGGGCCCGGCGTGCCGCGGCGCGGTCGGGGGCGCGCTCCACCGCCTCGCGGCTGCGGTCGTTCGCCTGGTAGCTGCCGTCGAGACGCAGCAGCTTTTCCTGGTAGAAGGGGATCGAGCGGTCGGGCGTGACGATGCGGTCGGTGACGGCATAGTCGATGCCCACCCCCGTGACCGAACCGGGGAAACCGAGATAGGTGACCTGCACCGGTGCCGGACGGCGGCAGAAGATGCCGAGCCGATTACCCTGGGTGAAACCTTTCAGGTCGACGAGAATGTCGAGTTCGAGCGAGCGCACCAGTTCGGTGGCGGCATCGTCGTCGAGGGCGAGAATGTCGATATAGAAATCGATTGCCTCGAGGAAACGCTCGCGCACCGGGCCTTTGCGCTGGTCTTCCGCCGTGTGGCAGATGCCGTAGACGGCGAAGTTGTCGCGATCATGGGCTTCCAGTACGCCGGCAAACAGCGCCATTGTCGCGTGGTCGCAGAAATCGGACGAGAGATAGCCAATGCGGATCGGGCCGGGCGTGCGTTCGGCACGCGACCATTTCGGTGCGACCGGAGGAAAGACGGCTTCCGCCGTGCGGCGGGCGCAGCGGGCGTGATATTCCTCGTCGCCGGACCAGACGAGCGCGCGGAAGGCGTTTTCGCGGATGTCGGCGGTCACGCCCTCGCGGGCATAGGCTGCCTGAAGCTCGGCCTGCAAGCGGTCGGCCAGCGGGAAATCGCAGAGGTTTCCGGCGCACCAGAAGAGCTCGGACAGTGCCAGCCGTTCTTGCGGGTTCGCCGCATAGGCCTGAAGCAGCGGGGGATAGGCCTCCTCATAGAGGCCGAGCCCCGACAGCACGATACCGGCATTGAGGAAATTGCCGAAGTTCTGGCCCTTCTCCGCCAGCGTGCGGGCATAGGGCAGCGCGTCGGAATAGCGGCCGGCCTCGCGATGAAGGCTGCAGATCGAATGGGCGAGATCAAGATCGTCCGGCAGATGCCTTTCCAGCATCCGCAGGGCGGAAAGGGCTGCATCGCCGTCGCCGACGGCGAGATAGTGGGAAGCGGCGCGGAAGGCGACTTCGCGCTTGAGGTTGGGGGTGAGATCGATGGCGCCGGCATAGAAGGTCGCGGCCATGCCCCGGTCGCCCAGCCGCTCGTGGATGGTGGCGGCGAGGATCATCGGCTGGGCATCGCCGCGCTCGGTCTCGAACAGCGCATACAGCGTCGCCAGGGCCGACTTGAGATCGCCCTCGTTGAACTGCCGCTTGGCCTGATCGAGCAATGCCGTCACGTCTTCGTCATCCCCATGTTTCGCCGCCATGGTTAGGCGGACCGACTTGTCCGAAACTGTCGGCTGGGCGAAGGTGGCGCCCGGCCGCAACGATCCGCCTGCAGCCTTTCAGCCCCCCCCCGCGCGCCTCCTGGAGCCCCCATGACCTTCGATCCCGTCGCCGCCGCCAAGCGTTATCTCGACGCCGTCAACGATCTCGACTTCGCCGTCATCGAAGATTTCTACGCAGAGGAGGCAGTCTATGGCTCCGTCAAGGTCGGAGGCCTTCAGGGGCGCGACGCGATCCTGAAGGCGTTTCGGCAGTATTTCACAACCTATCCCGACCAGCAGGCGATCGACGAACTGATTGAGGCGGTCTCGCCGCTTTCCGCCCGCGCGGTCTGGCGGCTGAAGGCGACGAATGCCGAGACCGGCGAGCCGCTCATCCGCTTCGGCGAGGAGACCATCACCTTCAATGCCGACGGCAAGATCGTCTCGATCGAGGTCACCGACTACAAGGTCTAGGACCAGGTGTGCCTGGAAACGAATGACGCCCGGCGCTTTCGCACCGGGCGTCAAGGCTCTCCTGCCGGGACTAGAGGTACAAGACCGGCCGGGGAAACTCCGGACTGGCAAAGCTGGGCGGATCGTCAGTCCAGCTTTGCCAGCCCACTGCGGACGACAGCCCGGAGTTCATCGATCGGACGCAGGGTGTGCCCGTCATCGATGTGCCAGAAGGTCCATCCGTTACACGCATCAACGCCCTGCACCTTGGCGCCCAGACGGTGAATGGAACCGGCGTCGCTGCCTGAAGCGAGCGTGCCGTCGGCGCGCACCACCGCCGAATGACGGCGGCGGGCGCAGGTGAGAACCTGGCCGGGCTTGACCATGCCGCTCTCGACCAGGGTGTTGAAGGCGACGCGCGGCTCGGCCTTCTTGCCGGTCAGCACGGTCAGTTCGGTCTTGCCGAGCGGGGTAACCGAAGCGATGCGGGCCGAGGCCGCGTCGATGTAATCCTGCTCGCGCTCGATGCCGACGAAGTTGCGGCCGAGACGCTTGGCCACCGCACCGGTGGTGCCGGAGCCGAAGAACGGGTCGAGCACGATGTCGCCCGGCTTGGTGGAGGCCATGATGATGCGGGCGAGCAGCGCTTCCGGCTTCTGGGTCGGATGGACCTTCTTGCCGTCGTCGCCCTTCAGGCGCTCGCCACCCGAGCAGATCGGGAAGAGCCAGTCGGAGCGCATCTGGACGTCGTCATTCGACGCCTTCAGCGCATCGTAATTGAACGTATAGCCCTTGGCCTTGGCATCCGGCGAGGCCCAGATCATCGTCTCGTGGGCGTTCTGGAAACGGCGGCCCTTGAAGTTCGGCATCGGGTTGGTCTTGCGCCAGACGATATCGTTGAGGATCCAGAAATTGAGGTCCTGCAGGGTCGCGCCGACGCGGAAGATGTTGTGGTAGGAGCCGATCACCCAGATGGTGCCGGTCGGCTTCAACACACGGCGGCAGGCGAGCAGCCAGGCGCGGGTGAAGGCGTCATAGGCCTCGAAGGAGGCGAACTGGTCCCATTCGTCGTCGCAGGCATCGACGAGGCTCTGGTCCGGGCGGTGCAGCGCACCGCCGAGTTGCAGATTGTACGGCGGATCGGCGAAGATCGCATCGACGGACTTGTCGGGCAGCGCTTCGAGTGCGGCGACGCAGTCGCCCTTGATGATCGAATTGACCCAGGAGAAGGGGTCAGTGGAACGGCGGAGATCGGCGAGCGGGAATACGGAAGCCATCGGTTACTCACTCTTACGCTGACGCAGCACTGGAATAGAGGCCTATGGTTACCGAACTTGGTTACCAAAGGCTGAAGGAGCGTTGAGAAATTCCGCTGACCGGGGGGCGCCTGTGCCGAAAAGGGCCGGAGGGTTGCGGGACAGGTCCGGTCGAGTCGGCTCGGGGCGCGGTCGCTGCCATCCTACGAGACAGATCCCCTCCTGGCCCGTCATTGACAGATTCCTCTCCTTCTCCCAGCAGGTCTCCCCTTCCCCCACAGAGCCAGAGGTTTCCCCTCCCCAACCCCTCCCCACAAGGGGGAGGGGCTTTACCGCCGGCGGGGTGAAGGGGAAACTGGCACGCCGTCGCAAACGCCTCCCTTGGCGGCACGTCTTCTCCCCCCTTGTGGGGGAGATGGCCGGCAGGCCAGAGGGGGTAGCGTCAGACCGACAACCCTGCCCTTTGCCGCAAAAGTTCGGCACGAGACAAAAGCCTCACCCATGAACCGCCCGGCTATCCTCCGGCGCCTCCTCCCGCTCTTGAAGCCCGTAATCCCTCAGCACGTGGGCAACCCGCAGGCGATAGTTGGCGAAGACGCCGCCGCGGCCGGCCATTTGCGCCTGGCGGTGCTCCTCCGTCTCGCGCCAGCGGGCGACCGCCGCCTCGTCCCGCCAGAAGGACAACGACAGGAGCTTGCCGCGAACGGTGAGGCTCTCGAAGCGCTCGACGGAGATGAAACCGTCCATCGTTTCGAGCTTCGCCTGCAAGTCTCCGGCGAGGTCGAGATAGCGGTGCCGCTCGCCGAGATAGGGCGTCACCTCGAAGATGACGGCGATCATGGCTGCACCATGAGCGCAGGGAGTCCGGATACGCATTTGAGGAAGAGCCGGTCCTCCTTGAGGATGAAGCGGGCATTGCGGGCGAATTCGTAATTGGCCTTGCCGAGCGGGTCGGCGGCGAGCCGGGCGCGATAGGCCTCGTAGGCCGCGAGATCCTTGACGTGGTAGATGCCGTAGGCCGTGGTGGCGGAGCCTTCATGCGGGGCGAAATAGCCGACCAGATCGGCGCCGCAGCGCGGGATCGCCTCGGCCCAGTTGCGGGCATAGGTGGTGAAGGCATCCCTGGCGAAGGGGTCGATCTCGTAGCGGATGACGCAGGTGATCATGGGTTTTCCTTTCATGCTGTGGCCCTGTCGATGTCCCGTCCTTGCATATTGCCCGACGGCAATGCTTCGATTACGATCGAAGCATGAGTGAAGGACCCGACATTGCCCGCCTCGCCGCCCTGATCGGCGATCCCGCCCGCGCCAACATGCTGCTGGCGCTGATGGACGGACTTGCGCTGACCGCCACCGAGCTTGCCGGCGCCGCCGGTATCGGCCTGCCGACGGCCAGCTCGCACCTCGCCAAGCTCGAGGACGGCGGACTTCTGGCCCAGCGCAAGCAGGGCCGGCACCGCTATTACACGCTGGCCGACCCGGCGGTGGGCCGCATGATCGAGGGCCTGATGGGCTTTGCCGCCGCGCGCGGCCATGTGCGCCATAAGGCGGGGCCGAAGGAGCCGGCGCTGCGCAAAGCGAGGATCTGCTACGACCATCTCGCTGGCGATTACGGCGTGCGCATGCTCGATAGCCTGCGGAGCCTGGGTGCCATCGTCGGCGAGGAGGAGCACCCGCAGCTGACGCCCGTCGGCGAGGCGCTGGTCTGCGACAACGGCATCGACCTTGCGGGCCTGAAGGCGCAACGCCGGCCGCTCTGCCGCGCCTGCCTCGACTGGAGCGAAAGGCGCATCCATCTCTCCGGCGCGCTTGGCAAGGCGCTGCTCGCCCACTTCCTCGACCGTGGCCATGCGCGGCGCGCGCCGGGCAGCCGGGCGATCGTCTTTTCGCCCGAGGGCGAGCGGCGGTTTGCGGCGATGTTCCCGCTGCCGTGACAGGACCAGCCCGATCGATCCCGGCGACTGCCGCAGAAACCACGGACACCGTCCCGGCGTAGCGCCGCGCCGACAGTGTCGGGCGCCCTCGGCCGATACGCCCCTTGCGAAGATACCGACCATACGGTATCTTTCTAGACAGTCGCCAGTATAGGAAAGAGACCCTGATGAACCCCGTACTTCTCTCCTACGGCTCGCTGGCCGGTGCCATCGTCTGCGAAGTGGCCGGCACCGCCTTTCTCCAGCAATCGGCGCAGTTCACCCGGCCGGTGCCGACGGCTGCCATGGTCGGGCTCTATGTCGTCTCGTTCTACCTTCTGTCGCAAGCCTTGAAGGGCATGCCGCTCGGGATTGCCTATGCCATGTGGGGTGGGCTCGGCATCATCCTCACCGCGATCATCAGCGTCACCCTGTTCAAGCAGACGCTCGACATGCCGGCCCTCATCGGCATCGGCATGATCGTCGCCGGGGTCGTGGTGATGAACACGTTCTCCAGCGCGGTCGCGCACGGATGAGCGACAATGCCTACAGCCGCAAGAAACAGCCGGAACAGGTGCGCCGCGCCCTGCTCGACTGCGCAGCGACGCTGGCGGTCGAGGGCGGGCTTTCCGCCGTCACGCTCCAGGCCGTCGCCGCGGCGGCGGGCGTGACCAAAGGGGGGCTGCTGCATCATTTCGCCAGCAAGCAGATCCTCGTCGAGGCGGTCTTTGCCGATCTACTGGCGGAGCTCGGCCGTGAGATCGACGGCTATATGACAGCGGATGACGAAGCCTATGGCCGCTTCACGCGCGCCTATGTGCGCGCCGCCTTCGCCGATCACGAACTCGGCATGCGAAGCCCCTGGGCCGCCTTGTCGGTCTCGCTGATTGCCGAACCGGCACTCCGCCAGCTGTGGTCGGACTGGCTGGAGGCCCGGCTTTCGGACCATCGCGGAACGGACGGCGCACCGATGCTCGAAATCGTCCGGCTCGCGGCCGACGGCGTCTGGCTCGCCGACCTCTTGCAGCCGGACACCGGCCCGCGACGCGACCTGACAGGCCTCAGGTCCCATTTGCTGTCGCTCGCCTCGGGAATGGCCGTGCCCGCCGCCTGAGCATCGACTTGGCGATTGTTCTTTGCCGCCGCCTCGTGTAGGGGAAGCGCCTTCCCAGGACGACAAGACGGATCTCCCCATGAGCGGTTTCGACCTCACCATCTTCGATTGCGACGGCGTGCTCGTCGATTCCGAAATCATCGCGGCCAAGGTCGAATCCAAGCTGCTCGCCGAGGCCGGCTATCCCATCTCGGTCGAGGAAATGGGCGAACGCTTCGCCGGCATGACGTGGAAGAACATCCTGCTGGCGGTCGAGCAGGAAGTCGACATTCCGCTTTCGGCAAGCCTGCTCGACAAGTCGGAGAAGTTGCTCGACCAGCGGCTGGCCCGCGAGGTGAAGATCATCGAGGGCGTGCAGTTCGCGCTCGCCCGGATCAAGGGACCGCGGTGCATCTGCTCCAATTCCTCGGCCGAGCGGCTCGACATGATGCTGACCAAGGTCGGCCTCAAGGACTTCTTCGCGCCGCACATCTTTTCGGCCAAGGATCTCGGCGCCGACCGCGTCAAGCCAAAGCCGGATATCTTCCTGCATGGCGCCGCCCAGTTCGGCGTTTCGCCGGACAAGGTCGTGGTCATCGAGGACAGCGTGCACGGCGTGCATGCGGCGCGCGCCGCCGGCATGCGGGTGATCGGCTTTACCGGCGCCTCGCACACCTATCCGTCGCATGCCGACAGGCTGACGGATGCGGGCGCCGAGACGGTAATCTCGCGCATGGTCGACCTGCCGGCGGTGATTGCCGCCATGGAGGAATGGACCGGCGTATTCTGAAACGAATGGCGGCACCGCGACGCCCGTGATGCCCTGCGTTCACATCTTCAGGCTGAGCGCCGAAGGCATGACCCCGACGCGCAGCCGGTCGAAGGCCAGCGCCTCGCCATCCGCCTCGATCGACACAGGCCGATCGCCGAGCGGCTCGATCTCGATGACCCGGCCGCGATGGAAACTGATCAACGGGTGGCCGACATGCGAGGCGGAGTAGAGGCGCGCCAGTATGCCGAGCACCCCCATCCTGCTTGCGCCGCGCAGGATACCGATGTCGAGCAGGCCGTCGGCCAGATCGGCGAAGGGCACGACATGCATGCCGCCGCCGAACCAGGCGCCGTTGGCGACCGCCGCAACCGTCACCGGCCCCTTGAATATTTCCTCCCCGTCGACAGTCACCCGCACCGTTTCGGGCCGGTAGCGCAGGATCTCACGCACAGAGCAGAGAAAGAAACGCAGCGAGCCGCTGGCCACGCGCCGGCCGCGACCGTTGACGGCCTGAACGATGCGGCCTGAAACGCCGACGCTGGCGATATTGGCGAAGTGCCGCGCCTCCTCTTGCCCGCCGAGGGAAGGACCGGTCAGGCGCGCGACGTCAATCCGGCGCACCGACGCCTCCGCGATCCGGCGGACCATGGCCTCCGGATCGCGCGGCAGAGCGAAGTTGCGAGCGAAATCACATCCCGTACCGGTGGGGATGAAGGAAAATGCCGTGCCTGGCCTCGCCGATCGCATCAGGCCGTCGACCACGTCGCCGATCGTGCCGTCGCCACCGACGGCGATGATGAGGTCGCACCCCGCCTCGACCAGTTCGATCGCCAATCGTGCGGCGTCACCGCTGCGCGCGGTCTCGCGAACCTCGCGCTCGCCGAAATGCGTGGCCAATGCAATATTGATGCCCCGCCATTGCGCGCGGCCGGAACGGCCGCCCGAGACGGGATTCCTGATGACGCCGATTTTCACCCTTGCCCCCCGGCATTCGGGTGTCAGCGACGACGGAGACAGGCGCGTTTCACGGCGCTGTTCGCCGGATGAAACGCGGCGGCCCGCGATCGCTTCCCCTTGCTGATTACTTCTTCTTCGTCGGTCCTTCGTCAAAACCGATGTGAACCTTGGTGAGACCGCCGATCTCGGCGGGCACGGTCACGTCCTTGGTGAAGACGAACTGTGTCGCCTGGGCGACATCGGTCATGGTGACCGGGAACTGGGTCAGTTCGGAAAAGACGACTTTTTCGCCTTCCGTCACGGCAACCCGGATCGGCAGATTGAACTGCCCCGGCTTGCCCTCGGGGCCGGCCACCAGCCTGCCCTGAACCATGGCGGTAATAGTCAGCGTGGTTTCCGAGCGTGTGCACGAACGCGTCGTATCGGCCAGCGAGGCCTGGTAGACGACCTTGGCCGGATCGTCCTTCGCGCCCTTGGCGTAGACCCGATGGTAGGCCGTGCCGTCGCGCAGGGTGATCGGCGGGCAGAAGCCCTGAACGGCTGCCGCCGCGTTGACGGCCGGCGTCGCTGCCGGCTTGTCGGCGGCCGAACCGAGAACGCCTCCCGGATTGCCGGCATTGCAGCCGGAAAGAAGCATCAACAAGGACGCGGCCAAGATCCCGCGCGATACGTTCACAGACACGATACTCCAACCTTCCGCAATGCAGGCTTCGAGAAGCCAGAAGCCATTCGAATTGAGGCCTTTTCATGCCCCTTGTCGATGGTCTATACCAGCGGCGCTGTAAAAAATCGATTGGGTCGCCGGTGTTTTGGTTTAATTTTCAACGGCTGCGGGCCATCCATCCACCGGGCGAACCCGTCGGCGGCGATCCGCTGCTGCCGGGTGCAAATATCCCGTCCGCCATCGCCGGCACGAAAAGACCCGTAACCACGCCCGGAATGGCGTAAGCCTCCGACCCCCAGACAGGCCTTCCTTCTTCAAGACCAAGGACAAGCATCGTGGACTACATCTCGACCCGCGGAGAGGCAAAGAGCCTCGGTTTCTGTGACGCTCTCCTCGCCGGGCTCGCCCGCGACGGCGGCCTTTACGTGCCGCGCAAGTGGCCGCACATGACGAAGAAGGAAATCCGGGCGCTGCGCGGCAAGAGCTACCAGGAGATCGCCTTCGAGGTGCTCTACCGCTTCACCGGCGGCGAGATCGAGGCCGACCTGTTCCGCGCCATGATCGACGAGGCCTACGCCACCTTCCGCCATCCGGCGGTCGCTCCGCTCATCCAGACCGGGCCGAATTCCTTCATCCTGGAACTGTTCCACGGCACGACGCTCGCCTTCAAGGACGTCGCCATGCAGCTGCTGGCGCGGCTGATGGACCATGCGCTCGCCCAGCGCGGCGAACGGGCGACCATCGTCGGCGCCACCTCGGGCGACACCGGCGGGGCGGCGATCGACGCCTTTGCCGGCCGGGCCCGCACCGACGTGTTCATTCTGTTCCCGCATGAGAAGGTTTCGCCCGTCCAGCAGCGGCAGATGACCACCTCGAAGGCCGAGAACGTCCACGCGCTCGCCATCAAAGGCAATTTTGACGATTGCCAGAACCTGGTCAAGGCGATGTTCAACGACATCGACTTCCGCGATCGCCTGCAGATCTCCGGCGTCAACTCGATCAACTGGGCGCGCATCATGGCGCAGGTGGTCTATTATTTCACCGCCGCGATCTCGCTCGGCAGCCCGGACCGCAAGGTCTCCTTCACCGTGCCGACCGGCAATTTCGGCGATATTTTCGCAGGCTACGTCGCCAAGAAGATGGGCCTTCCGATCGACAGGCTGGTGATCGCCACCAACGAGAACGACATTCTTGCCCGCACGCTGAAGACCGGCCGCTACGAGATGCGCGGCGTCTCGGCCACCACCTCGCCGTCGATGGACATCCAGATCTCGTCCAACTTCGAACGCCTGCTGTTCGAGGCCTATGACCGCGACGACAGCGCTATCCGCGCGGCGATGGAAAGCCTCAAGCAATCCGGTGGTTTCGAGATCAAGCCGGGCGCGCTGAAAGCGATCCGCAAGGAATTCCGCGCCGGCCGCGCCAGCGAGAAGCAGGTGGCCTCGACCATTCGCGATACGTTGGCGGAGACGGGCTACCTGCTCGATCCGCACACCGCCGTCGGGGTCTTCGTCGCGCAGAAGTTCGAGAAGCCGTCGAGCCCGATGGTGACGCTTGCCACCGCCCATCCTGCGAAATTTCCGGCCGCGGTAAAATCTGCGAGCGGTATTGACCCCGCGCTTCCGGCGTGGCTTGCTGACCTGATGAACAGGGAGGAGCACTTCGACATCCTGGACGCCGAGCTCAAAGCCGTCGAAACCTTCGTCGGCGCGCATGCCCGACGGGAAAAATAAGAAGTGCAGAAAGACAGATCGATGAGTGTTGAGTGTACCCGGCTGCCCTCCGGGCTGACGGTCGTAACCGAGACCATGCCGCATCTCGAAAGCGTGGCGCTCGGAACCTGGATCAAATCGGGAGCCCGCGACGAGATGGAGGGCGAGCACGGCATCGCCCATCTGCTCGAACACATGGCCTTCAAGGGAACCCACAAGCGCAGCGCCCGGCAGATCGCCGAGGAAATCGAGAATGTCGGGGGCGAGCTCAATGCCGCGACCTCGACCGAGACGACCTCCTATTATGCGCGCATATTGAAGGACGACGTTCCGCTCGCGGTCGACATCCTCGCCGACATTCTGACCGATTCCGTCTTCGACGAGGACGAACTCGGCCGCGAAAAGCACGTCATCCTGCAGGAGATCGGCGCGGCCAACGATACACCGGACGACGTGGTGTTCGACCGCTTTTCCGAGCTCGCTTATGCCGGACAGCCGCTCGGCCGACCGATCCTCGGCACGCCGGAAACCGTTCAGTCCTTCTCAAGCGCGGAAATCCGGGCCTATCTCGACCGCAACTACACGACCGACCGGATGTTCGTCGTGGCCGCCGGGGCCGTCGATCACGACGCTTTCGTCCGTCAGGTGGAAGACCGCTTCTCCTCGCTCAAGACCAAGCCGGAGATCAGCCCGATCGCCGAGGCGGCGCGCTATACCGGCGGGGAAGCCCGCGAGGAGCGCGACCTGATGGACGCGCAGGTGCTGATCGGCTTCGAGGGCCGCCCCTATCACGCGCGCGACTTCTACGCGTCGCAGATCCTCGCCAACATCCTCGGCGGCGGCATGTCCTCGCGGCTGTTCCAGGAAGTGCGCGAGATCCGCGGCCTCTGCTATTCGATCTATGCCTTTCACTGGGGCTTTTCCGACAGCGGCATCTTCGGCATCCATGCCGCGACCGGCGGCGAGAACCTGCCCGAACTGGTGCCGGTGATCATCGACGAACTGCGCAAGGCCTCGCAGAGGATCGACCTGCAGGAAATCGACCGGTCGCGCGCCCAGGTGCGCGCCCAGCTCCTGATGGGCCAGGAAAGCCCGGCGGCCCGCGCCGGCCAGATCGCGCGCCAGATGATGCTCTACGGCCGCCCCATCTCCAACCAGGAGATGATGGAACGTCTCGCCGGAATCACGCCGGAACGACTGACCGATCTTGCCGGGAGGCTGTTCTTCGAGACGACGCCGACGCTGTCGGCCATCGGACCGCTCGAGCACCTGGCCCCGATGCACGAGATTTCGGGCGCGCTTTCGGCCGGATCGACCGCTTCGCTTAAGGCCGCCGGCTGACGACGCGCCGGGATTGCACCAGATTCCGCCAGCGGGCAGTGCCCGCCGGCCGAGGCTTTCGGGGGGTTCGATGACACGTTCGGTCTTTCGGTTTCTGTCGCGGCAGCCGGAAACACCGGACCTGAACAGCGCATCGCACCGGCTGCGGCTGCCGCGTTATGACGACTTCGAGCAGTGGCACGCGCTTCGCCGCGACAGCCGCGCCTTCCTGCAGCCCTGGGAGCCGACCTGGCGAAGCGACGAATTGACCGAGCGCGCCTTTCGCGCCCGCGTCGTGCGCAACAGCCAGGAGTTCCAATCCGGGCTTGCCGTCCCCTTCCTGCTGTTTTCCCAGGCCGACCAGGTCCTGCTCGGCGGGCTCACCATCGGCCTCATCCGGCGCGGCGCATCACAAAGCTGCATGATCGGATACTGGATGGGCGAACGACATGCCGGCAAAGGTCATATGTTTGCCGCACTTCAAATGGCAATTCCCTATATCTTCAGGGTGCTCGAGTTGCACCGGATCGAAGCAGCCTGTATTCCAGAAAACGAAAAAAGCATCCGGCTCCTCGAGAAGGCCGGCTTTCAGCGGGAAGGTCTCTTGCGGGAATATCTGAAAATCGACGGGAAATGGCGCGACCATGCGATGTTATCGCGATTGAGCGACCGCGCCGCGGGGAACGGGAACAAAGAGAACTCATGACGTTTGACCGGAACAGGCAAGCGGGGGCCGGCCAGTGGCTGGCGGCTGCGCTGGCCACGGCGATGCTTGCGTTCGTCGCACTTTTCTCCTCGATAGCGCTGGCTGCGGAACCCGTGAAGATCGCCCGCGACGACACCGCGCTCAACCTGACCGCCACGACCGAGATCTACACCAACCAGGGCAATGCCTTCCAGGTCTCGACCGCCGCCGGCGCCGACGGCATTCGCCGCCGCATCGAGGTGCGCGCCTCCTCGCCGGCGCATCAGGGGGACTGGGCGGTGTTTGCGCTCGCCAACGTCTCGGAAGAACAATTGGAGCGCGTCATCGTCGCGCCGCATTTCCGCCTCGCCGGCTCGCGCATGTTCTGGCCCGACCTCGGCTCGCAGCGCATCATCTCGATCACGCCGTCGGAAGGTTTTGCGCTCGACCGCGTGCCGAGCCCGGACGCCGACGTCTTCCGCATCACCCTCAATCCCGGCTCCGTGATCACCTTCGTCGCCGAGCTTGCGACCCCCAGCCTACCACAGATCTATCTGTGGGAGCCGGACGCCTACAAGGACACGGTCAACGCCTTCACGCTCTATCGTGGTATCGTACTTGGCATTGCCGGCCTGTTGGCGGTGTTCCTGACGATCCTGTTCGTGGTCAAGGGCACGTCGATGCTGCCGGCGGCGGCGGCGTTGGCCTGGGCGGTGCTCGCCTATATCTGCGTCGACTTCGGCTTCCTGGAAAAGCTGATCAGCATCACTGCCGGCGACCAGCGCATGTGGCGGGCGGGCGCGGAAGTGGTGCTGGCTTCGAGCCTCGTCATCTTCCTCTTCACCTATCTCAACCTCAATCGCTGGCACGTGCATCTCGGCTACGCCACCTTCGCCTGGATCCTCGGCCTGGCACTCCTGTTCGGCGTGGCGATCTACGATCCTTCGATCGCCGCCGGCATTGCCCGCCTGTCGTTTGCGCTGACCGCGACGGCCGGCATCGTTCTGATCTTCTATCTCGGCTTCAACCGCTACGACCGCGCCATCCTTTTGATCCCGACCTGGGCACTGATCCTCGTCTGGCTGTTCGGCGGCTGGCTGACGGTGACGGGACAGCTCGACAATGACATCATCCAGCCGGCGCTCGGCGGCGGGCTGGTGCTCATCGTGCTTCTGATCGGCTTCACCGTGATGCAGCACGCCTTTGCGGGCGGGGCCTACCAGCAGGGCCTGTTCTCCGACCTCGAGCGCCAGTCTCTGGCGCTGACCGGCTCGGGCGATACGGTCTGGGACTGGGACGTGGCGCGTGACCGGGTGGTCACCTCCCCCGACATTTCGCTCCGTCTCGGCCTGTCGCCGGGCACCATGCACGGCCCGGCGCGCAACTGGCTGCCGAGGCTCCATCCCGACGATCGCGACCGCTTCCGCGCCACGCTCGACGTGCTGCTCGAACACCGCAAGGGTCGCCTCAACCACGAATTCCGCATCCGCGCGGAAGACGGCCACTTCCATTGGCTGAAGATCCGCGCCCGCCCCGTACTCGGCTCGAACGGCGAGGTCATCCGCTGCGTCGGCACGATCATCGATGTCACCGAGCAGAAGAACTCGATCGACCGGCTGCTGGCCGACGCCATGCACGACAACCTGACCGGCCTGCCCAATCGCGAGGTCTTCCTTGACCGGCTGCAGTCGGTGCTGACGCTGGCGAGCGGCACGGAGACGGTGCGCCCGACCGTGATGGCGATCGACATCGACCGCTACAAGCAGGTCAACGACAGTCTCGGCATCGCCGCCGGCGACAATATCCTGATCGCGCTGACGCGTCGGCTGCGCCGCCTGATGAAGCCGCAGGACACGCTGGCACGGCTTTCGGGCGACGAGTTCGGCCTGATCCTCGTGTCAGAACGCGATCCTGCCAAGATCGCCGACTTTGCCGATGCCGTGTCGAAGGCGATCATGGTGCCGCTCAATTTTGCCAATCGCGAGATCATCCTGACCGCCTCGATCGGCCTCGTTTCCTGGGTCGACCAGCAGGAGAACGCGGCCGGACTTTTGTCCGACGCCGAGCTTGCCATGTACCGCGCCAAGCGGGCGGGCGGAAACCGGGTCGAGCCCTTCCGCCCCGCCTTCCGCGGCGCCGGCACGGACCGGCTGCAACTCGAGACCGACCTGCGCCGTGCCATCGAGCGCAAGGAGCTGTCGATGGTCTACCAGCCGATCGTGCGGCTGGGCGACGGCGAAGTCGCCGGCTTCGAGGCGCTGATGCGGTGGGACCATCCCAAGCGCGGCAATGTCCCGCCGTCGGAATTCATCCCGATCGCCGAGACCTCGGACCTGATCGAACCGCTCGGCATGTTCGCGCTCGAACGGGCGACCAGCGACCTGATGGAGTGGGAGCGACAGACGGGCGAGATACCGGTCTTCGTCTCGGTCAACCTGTCGAGCGCCCAGCTCCTGTCGAGCGAACTCTACAACGACGTCCGCGCCCTTTTGACCAAGACACAGTGCGACCCGCACCGGATCAAGCTGGAGCTGACCGAAAGCGTCGTGATGGAGAACCCGGAACAGGCGCGCCTGGTTCTGGCGAAGCTGAAGGAGACCGGCATCTCGCTGGCGCTCGACGACTTCGGCACCGGCTATTCATCGCTCGCCTATCTGACCCGCTTCCCCTTCGACACGATCAAGCTTGACAAGGCGCTGGTCAACGACCGTTCCGACAAGCGGGCCGTGCTCCTGAAATCGGTGATCGCCATGGCTTGCGGGCTGGAAATGCAGGTGGTGGCGGAAGGCATCGAAAGCGATGCGGATGCCGAGGAACTGGGCAAGCTCGGTTGCGATTTCGGCCAGAGCTACCTGTTCGGCGCACCGCTCGGCGCGGACTCGGTGCAGCGGCTGCTGAAAGAACGCTTTCCGCTGACCAAGCGGGCGTGAGATCACAGATCACCGGCGGGCACGGATGCGCCCGCCTTCGATGGCCTCTACTCAGGCGTGACCGGCTTCCATCGACAGCATGGCGGGGCTGACGCCCATGAGGGCCAGTGCCCGGTCATATTTGTTGTCGAGCGCGCGGTCGAAGATCAGGTCCTCGGTTGCCGGGCAATTCAGCCAGCCGTTATTGGCCAGTTCGAATTCGAGCTGGCCCGGCCCCCAGCCGGCGTAACCGAGCAGCATGGTGGCGCGGCGCGGGCTGCGACCCTCCGAAATGGCGCGAACGATGTCGACGGTTGCCGTCAGCGAAATGTCATCGCTCACCGGAATGCTGCTGTCGCTGGTGTAGTCGTCGCTGTGCAGCACGAAACCGCGCCCGGTCTCGACCGGCCCGCCGCTCTGGATGGGGAAGTCCCGGGCATGCTGCGGCAGCATGATCGCATCGGTCTTGTCGATCAGGCCGAGGTGCAACAGCACGTCGGCGAACGTCACCGGCTGCTTGCGGTTGATGATGAAGCCCATGGCACCGGCCGGCGAGTGGGCGCAGATATAGACGACCGCGCGAGAAAAATTGCCGTCCGCCATGCCCGGCATGGCGATCAGAAGCTGGCCGTCGAGGAAGCCCCGTTCACGATCCTTTTTCAGTGTCGAGAAAGCCATACTCCACCTCCACTGGCCCTGACGGGCGCCGGCTCCAGAACGGACGGCCGGGCGCTGATCCCGTCTGCCTTAGAAAGATGGGACAGGATCAGCAATCAATCAACTAAAAATGATCCCGGTCTCGCAAGCGTGACTGGTGAAGCGCCAAGGCTTGCTCTAAACGGCTCGTCCATGATGTTCATCGCGCCCACCAAACTTTCCCGGCTGTGCCTCGCGCTGACCGCGCTGACGCTCGCCATATCCGGCGCCCTGCCCGGCGCGATTGGTGCGGCGCGTGCGGAAATGAGCGACTGGGCGGTGAACGAGGGCGGACGCATGCGGCTGGTGGTGCTGCCGGCCGATGAACATGGCAAGCGGGCCGGCGCCCTGCAGATCGAACCGGCGCCGGGCTGGATCACCTATTGGCGCGAGCCGGGCGATGCCGGCATACCGCCCTCGATCACACTTGCGCCGGACACCGGCTATACGTTGACCGAAGTCGCCTATCCGGTGCCGAAGCTGATCGACAGCGGCGATCTGCGCGACATCGGCTATGACGGCCCGGTGACCCTGCCCTTGACGCTTTCCGGGCCAGCCGATGGCCGCCCCTCTTCCGGCGAGCTGAAGGCTTCCGTGTTCATCGGCCTGTGCCGCAATATCTGCATTCCCTTCCAGGCCGAATTCCAGCTGTCGCTGACGCTCAGCGAAACGGCCGATGCGGCGGAGGCCGAACTGGTTGCCGCAGCGCGACAGAGCCTGCCGGAACCGCCGTCCGCGGACTTCGCGGTCCAGTCGCATGCTCTGTCGGCCGACGGCAAGGAACTCTCGCTCACCGTGACCGTGCCCGAGGCGACACGGCCGGACGAGGCCGAGATCTTCGTCACCGGACCGAGCGGCCATGTGTTCTTCAAGGAACGCGAGCGTCGGCTTGAGGGCAATGCGCTGTCCGTCGTCCTGCCGATCAGCGGGTTGCCGCGCAAGTACGACATCCACGGCAAGAGCTGGGGCGTGCTGGTCAAGGCCGGCGGGCGTGCCATGGAAACCACCCTTGCCTTTGACTAGCGTCAATCTATATTCCGCGACTGACGGCGAGCCGAGCCCGGCACGACCGAAACCAGCGAGGAGGATTTGATGACCATCGCAATCGGCGAACGCCTGCCCCAGGCCACATTCAAGGAAAAGACGGCGGACGGCGCCGTCGAGCTTTCGACCGACGACCTGTTCAAGGGCAAGCGCGTCGTGCTGTTTGCCGTGCCGGGCGCTTTCACCCCGACCTGCACGCTGAACCACCTTCCCGGCTATCTGGAAAACCGCGACGCGATCCTTGGCCGCGGCGTCGATGACATTGCGGTGATTTCGGTCAACGACTGGCACGTCATGGGCGCGTGGGCCGAGCAGAGCGGCGGCATGGGCAAGATTCACTTCCTCGCCGACTGGAACGCGGCCTTCACCAAGGCGATCGGCCTCGATGCCGACCTGTCGGCCGGCGGCCTCGGCGTGCGCTCCAAGCGCTATTCCATGCTGGTCGAGGACGGTGTGGTCAAGTCGCTCAACGTCGAGGAGAACCCCGGCCAGGCAACCGTCTCGGCGGCCGCAGCTATGATCGAGCAGCTCTAAGGGCTCGAATTCCGATTGACCGGTGGCGGCGGAGCGATCCGCCGCCTTTGTCGTTTCAGATTTCCATGTCGAACACGAGCACGCCGGAAAGCCCCCCATCGGTCGCCTTGACGATGCGGTCGCCGACCACCACGTGGTCGGGATGCTTGAGGTAATAGTCACGCACCATGGCGTCCTCGAAGGTGATGATGAAACCGTCGAGATAGCCGCCGTTCAGCCCCTCGGGCGAGATATTCGGCCCGAACTTGACCTCCAACATGCCCGGCACCACGGCCTTCAGCGCGGCAATGCCTTCATAGATCGCCTTCTTTTCGGCCTCCGACGTCGCCGCCTTGAAGCGCAGGAATACGCAGTGCTGGATCATGACGTCTCTCTCCCTGTGTGGTCTTTTGCCGGCGCAGGATAGGGCCAACGGTCGAGATGGCAAGACGGGAAAGCGACGCGAATTCCAAACGCGGGATAAGGAAGCGATTGAGGCCACCGCTCGTCCCTCAAGACGAGGCAACGGCGCCCGCCCTCACCTGCCCTGCATCAACGCCCGCCCGAGATTGGGTTTCTTGAAGGGTTCCATGCCCTTGCGGGCAAGCTCGTCGGCGCGCTCGTTTTCCGGGTGGCCGGCGTGGCCCTTGACCCAGTGCCACTTGACCTTGTGGCTCTGGTTGGCGGCGTCGAGTTGTTGCCAGAGTTCGCCATTCTTGACGGGCTTCTTGTCGGCCGTTCTCCAGCCGTTCTTCTTCCAGCCGAAGATCCACTTCGAGATGCCGTCCATCACATATTTGCTGTCGGTGTAGAGGTCGATCTCGCACGGGGTCTTCAGCGCATTCAATGCCGTGATCGCCGCCATCAGTTCCATGCGGTTATTGGTCGTATCGGCCTCGCCGCCGAACAGTTCCTTTTCCGTCTCGCCATAGCGCAGGACAGCGCCCCAGCCGCCCGGACCGGGATTTCCCGAACAGGCGCCATCGGTGTAGATATCGACATGCTTCATGGTTTGAGCCCGTATTCGGCGCTGCTCGCCACCTTTTGGTGGAAGCGCAATTTCTTCAGATATTCGAGCGGGTCCTTCTTGACCACGAGCGCGCCGGCCGGCGTGGTCAGCCAGTCGTAGAGGCGGGTGAGGAAGAAGCGCAGCGCCGAGCCGCGCGACAGGATGGGCAGGGCTTCGATTTCGGCCGTCGAGAGCGGACGCACCGACTGGTAGCCCTCGATCATCGCCATGCCCTTGGTGATGTTGTAGGCGCCGTCCTTCTCAAAGCACCAGGCATTGAGTCCGATCGACAGGTCGTAGACGAGGAAGTCGTTGCAGGCGAAATAGAAGTCGATCAGGCCGGACAGTTCGTCGCCGAGAAAGAAGACATTGTCGGGGAAGAGGTCGGCATGGATGACGCCCGCGGGCAGGTCCGTCGGCCAATGCTTTGCCAGGAAGGCCAGTTCGTCGCCAATCTCGGTCTCGAGCCCGGTCTCGACCTCGTCGGCGCGGTCCTTCGACTTCGCCCACAACGTCTTCCAGCCTTCGAGCGACAGAGCGTTCGGGCGCTTGAGCTCAAAACCCTCGCCGGCGACGTGCATGGCGGCCAGCGCCTTGCCGACCTCGCGGCAGTGCTTCGCCTCGGGCTTGCGCAGCCACATGCCCTCCAGGAAGGAAATGAGCGCCGCCGGGCGGCCGGAAAGCTCGCCCAGCAAGGCGCCGTCCTTGCGCGGCAGCGGCAGCGGGCAGGAAAGGCCGCGATCGGCGAGATGGTGCATGAGGCCGAGGAAGAACGGCAGGTCGTTCTTCTCGACGCGCTTCTCGTAGAGCGTCAGGATCAGCGGCGCTTTCGACGTGTGCAGCAGGAAGTTGGAGTTCTCGACCCCTTCGGCAATGCCCTTGTAGGACAGGAGTTCACCGGCGTCATACTGCTGGAGAAAGGCCTTTAGGTCGATTTCGTTGATGTCGGTGTAGACTGCCACGTCAAAAATTCCCGCGCTGCGTTCTCTGTGCCGCCGATGATAGCGCAAGCCATACAGCGGGGGAAAACGGAGTGCCAGTCCCGAGGGGAAAAAGCGATGTGGGAATCGAAGAAACCGGCGCCTGAGCACCATTGCCAGCCGCGCGACGGCGCGACCGGCTATTTTAATCTAGGGTCTCAGATAGGCGTAGCCGTCAGCCTGGAGTTCCATCAGCCTGACCACACCCGAAGGGACTATCTCCGCCTCGGACAAAAGCTCGATCTCGTGTCCGGCGCTTTTCTTCATCGCCGCCAGCGTGTTGCCACAGGCAGAGAACTGAATTTCAGGATTCTCCAGCGACATCACGGCGATACGATCCTTGACCGGGCTGTTGGCGGTGTACATTTCGACACCCGGCCCATAGGCGACAATCTCGATCGAAATCTCCTCCCCCTTTGCGGCAAAGGCATTCTTGGCATTCAACGCATTGTTGAGTACGAGCCCCATAACAGCGGGATCGCTCTGGTCGACGTGGATTGCCAATTTGTTTCGTTCCGTGGCGCCGCCCACGTTTGCCGATAAGAGCAAGGCCCCCACTGCTGCGGCCAAAATGCGATATTTCATATTCCTCTCCTCCCGAGGTTAGACGATAGTCGCACATAGAAACATGCGCTTATATGAATGTGAAGACAAGACGGAATGTCGGGACAATTGCGGCGGTGAAACGTGCAAGAGTGTGATCCTTGCTCGGGCCTCCCCCTGCCGCCCCGACGACGATTCGCCGGGGCTCAGTGCGTTGACGCTGGAAAGGGTTCACTCAAGGGTTTCGCCAGCCACACGGTCCAATGGAGTGACGAACTGATCCTAGCCCGCGACATAATGCTCCGCGCACTCGGCCGCATCGTAACCCGGCCCGCCGCCCTAGGCTCCGGGCGTTCGTCACGGCAATCGATTTGCAGGATCGATTGCTCGGGCTTCGTCGTGCCAGCGCCTCGCTCTAGGCTCAGCGCGTTCGTTGCTAGAAACGATTCACTGGATCGTTTTTCCGGCTACGCAGTCGCAACTCACCCATTCACCCAGGCCATATCTTCGTGGGTGAGTTCGATGTCGCGCAGTTCGCGGTTGACGAGGAAGTGCTCGTTCTCGATCGAGAACTCGGCAAGCTCGATCGTCGCGTCGTAGCGGGCCTTGAAGGCCTCGATGATCTCGTTGACGATCACTTCAGGGGCGGAAGCGCCGGCGGAGAGGCCGAGCGTGCCGATCGGGCCGATGTCGTCCCAGTCGATCTCCTCGGCGCGTTGCACCAGCAGCGAGCGTTTGGCGCCGGCCTTCAGCGCCACTTCAACGAGGCGCTTGGAGTTGGACGAGTTGGGCGCGCCGACGATGATGAAGAGGTCGCAGCCGGGCGCCGCCTGTTTGACCGCCTCCTGGCGGTTGGTCGTCGCGTAGCAGATGCTGTCGGCCGAAGGTGCGGTCAGGTTGGGGAAGCGCTCCTGCAGCCGCTGGATAACTCCAGCGGTGTCGTCGACCGAGAGCGTGGTCTGCGTGACATAGCCGAGATTGTCGGCATCGACCGGATCGTAGCGGTCGGCGTCCTCGATCGTCTCGATCAGCGACACCGAGCCTTCCGGCAATTGCCCCATCGTGCCGATCACTTCCGGATGGCCGGCATGGCCGATCAAGACGACATGGCGGCCGAGGCGCTGGTGGCGCATGGCCTGTTTGTGCACCTTGGAGACCAGCGGGCACGTGGCATCCAGATAGAAGAGATTGCGGGCCCTGGCATCCTCCGGCACGGATTTCGGCACGCCATGGGCGGAGAAGACGACCGGCTTTTCGCGATGCTCGGCGGGGATCTCGTCCAGTTCCTCAACGAAGACCGCGCCTTTTGCCTCCAGCCCCTCGACGACGTAGCGATTGTGGACGATCTCGTGGCGGACATAGACCGGCGCGCCAAAACCTTTCAGCGCCAGAACGACGATCTGGATGGCGCGGTCGACGCCGGCGCAAAAGCCGCGCGGGCCGCAAAGTCGGATCGTCAGGGGCGGTCGGGACACGGTTACATTCATCATCAGCCAGCCAGCAGCACAAGGATCAAAGCGAGGACGGCGGGAAGCGCCTGGATGTAGAGGATCTTCCGCGAGGCCGTCACGCTTCCATATAGTCCGGCGACGAAGACGCAGCCAAGGAAAAACAGCTTCAGCTGGAAGGCGAAATCGGGGTTCGGCTGGCTGAGCGCCCAGAACAGGCCGAGCGCCAGGAAGCCGTTATAGAGGCCCTGGTTGGCGGCGAGCACCCTGGTCGCTTCGGCTTGCTGCGGCTTCATGCCGAAGGCCTTCAGGCCGGCGGGCCTTGTCCACAGGAACATCTCCAGCACCAGAATATAGACATGCTCCAGCGCCACGAGGGCGACCAGCAGATCGGCAAGGGTCTTCATCGGCATCTCCTCAAGGCGCAACCGGCGCCATTTGTGTGCGGAACCGATCGCCGGGAAGGTGGTGAGCCATCTCCCCCCGCTCGGCGGCGTCAGGCCTTGCGGCGAAAGGCGGCGTAGGCGACGACCCCGGCCAGCGCGAGCGCCAGGCCGTACCAGGTGATCGCATATTGCAGGTGGCTGTTCGGCAGGGCGATCTCGGTAACGCCGCCCTCCGGCATGCCGCCAGGCACCGGCGTTGCGTCGGCATCGAGGAAGAAGGGCAGGACCTTTTCGGCCGGCAGACCGGTGCTTGCGGCCATCCGGTCGAGATCCTTCCAGTAGAAGATGTTCTGGCCTTCGTCATTGTCCGGCACCATGGAGGACGGCTTTTCGCTCAAGCGGGCGCGGGCAAGGCCCTCCACCGTCTGTGGACCGTCCAGCAAACCCTCGGGGCGCTTCGCCGGATCCTTCAGTTCGTAGGGCACGAAGCCGCGATTGACGAACAGGTAGCGGCCATCGGCAAGTTCGAGCGGCGTGTAGACGTAAAAGCCGGCGCGGCCGCGGAAGGTGGCGAGGAAATGGCGCTCCTTGTCATTGAGGTAGGTGCCTTGAGCCTCGGCCGCCCGATAGTCGACATCACCGCCCTTGGCCAGGATCGCCTCGATACCGGCGAGATCCAGGGGGGCCGCGTTGCGGCGTTCCTCGATGTCGGCGATCAGCGCTTCCTTCCAGTGAAGGCGCTTCACCTGCCAGGTCCCGAGCGACAGCAGGATCGCCATCGCAATGGCGACCGCGGCGACGGTGAAGGCGAGACGCACGGGTCCGCGCTGGGTTGTATCAGCCACGGTCGATCGTCCCCTGGGAGGCCTTGTTCTTGTATTGCAGGGCGATCAACAGCGCCTTGATGGTGCGCAGGAGCCAGAGCGAGACGACGATCGCCAAGGGGCCGAACAGGACGAAATGCAGCCAGACCGGCGGCTGGTAGGTGAGTTCGGTCCAGACCGCCAGCCCGACGACGAGGAAGTCGGCCAGCAGGATGACGAAGATCGCCGGGCCGTCGCCCGAATCGGCGAAGGAATAATCCAGACCGCAATTGCTGCAGCCTGGCTTGATGGTGGAAAAACCTTCGAACAGGCGCCCCTGGCCGCAGCGGGGGCAGGACGCAGAGAACCCGGCCTTGACCGGATCGACCGGAGCGAAATGGGCTTTGTCCTCGTTCATGATCATCCTTCCGTCTTGACGCCGGCTTCTCTCGCCATAGCCGTGATCCATTGCCCTTGGCTTATACGCCGCGAGCGGCAAACCGCAAATGCCGGGCTTGGTTCCGATCATCGCCGATCAGTGTGCCATAAAAAAAGGCGGCACCCTCGAGGTGCCGCCCTTTTCGTTTCTGTCGCCACGATCAGTGGGCGAGCGGTGCGCCCCAACCACCCCAGACATAGATGGTGAAGAACAGGAACAGCCAGACCACGTCGACAAAGTGCCAGTACCAGGCAGCCGCCTCGAGACCGAAATGCTGCTTCGGCGTGAAGTCGCCCTTCAGCGCGCGCAGCAGGCACACGATCAGGAAGATCGTGCCGATCAGCACGTGGAAGCCATGGAAGCCGGTCGCCATGTAGAAGGTCGCGCCGTAGATGCTTTCCTTGAAGCCGAAGGGCGCATGGGCGTATTCATAGGCCTGGACGCCCGAGAAGATGATGCCGAGCACGACGGTCAGGGCGAGGCCATTGACCAGTCCCTTGCGGTCGTCATGCAGGAGTGCATGGTGGGCCCAGGTCAGCGTCGTTCCCGACAGCAGAAGGATGATGGTGTTGTAGAGCGGCAGATGCCAGGGATCGAGGACCTCGATGCCCTGGGGAGGCCACTGGCCACCGGTGAATTCGACGCGGCTCGCCTGGATCGCCTCATTGGCGAACAGGCTGGCATCGAAGAAGGCCCAGAACCAGGCGACGAAGAACATCACTTCCGAAGCGATGAACATGATCATGCCGTAGCGCAGGTGCAGCGACACAACGCGGGTATGGGAGCCTTCGTGGGCCTCCTTGATGGTGTCGGCCCACCAGCCGATCATCGTGTAGAGGACGATGGCCAGGCCGATGAAGAAGACCCACGGATTGGCCAGTTCGAGACCAAACATCTCGAAGGAGCCGCCGTTGAGGTATCGCATGTAGCCAACACCGCCGAAGGTGAGGAGAAACGCGCCGATCGAGGCCAGGAGCGGCCACGGGCTTGGATCGATGATGTGGTAGTCGTGATTCTTCTGATGCGCTTCGGCCATGTCAGCAATCCCCGAATGTCAAATTTCCTTAGAGCCCGGCGGACCGGACCCCTCCTCTCACAGTTTCGGCTGTCCCTTGTCACCCTGCTGCGGCAGCGAGGCCACAGGCTTCTCCTCCTCATGCGGATAGAAGGTGTAGGACAGCGTAATCGTCCCGATGTCCTTCGTCTCGGCGGCCTCGGTAATGGCCGGATCGATGAAGAAGACCACCGGCATTTCCAAGCTTTCGCCGGGTTTCAGTTTGGTCTCGGTAAAGCAGAAGCACTCGACCTTGTTGAAATAGGCCGCCGCTTCCATCGGCGTGACGTTGAAGATGGCCTGGCCAGAGGTCGCGACCGAAGAACGGTTGGTCGCGGTGTAACTGATCTGGACCGTCTCGCCGATCTTCGGCGTGATGAAGCGGTCGACCGGCTTGAAATCCCAGTTCAGACCGGACGAGACATTGGCGTCGAAGGTGACCTTGATCGACTTGTCGAGCACCACGTCGGAAACCTGGTCGACGCGCTGCGTCGTGCCGTTGTAGCCGGTCACCTGGCAGAACAGCCGATAGAGCGGCACCGACGCGAAGGAGACGCCCAGCATGCAGCCGACGAACACGACGCAGGCAACCAGGATCCTCGCATTGCCGCGCGGTGCCGCCTTCATTTCGTTTCCCGTCGTCGCCATGATCGCCTCCCCGCCGTCAATTGCCCACGGCGCCGAACTTGATCAGCGTCACGACATAAAAAATGGCGACCAATGCGGCCAGCACCATGCCGAGCGCGATGTTGCGACCGCGGCGCGATTTCTTCTGCGCATCATTGAGCTTGATGGTTTCCATCAGGCAGCACCTCCGAATAGCGTCGCAAGCGTGGCGACGTAGTGATCGACCAGCAGGGCCGAGAAGATGGCGAAGAGATAGACGATCGAGTAGCCGAACAGCTTCTTGGCCGGCACCATCTTCTCGTCGCCGTCCGGCATCCGCCAGACGGCGATGGAACAGATGACGAGGTAGACGCCGAGCGCGCCGGCAAAGGCGCCGTAGTAGAGCGAAGCCAGGCCGGTGAAGGCCGGAATGACGGCGGTGATCGCGGTCAGCACGGCATAGAGCGTGATCTGGTGCTTGGTGACGCGCTCGCCCGAGACATTCGGCAGCATGGGCACGCCGACGGAGCCGTAGTCACGCATCTTGAACAGCGCCAGCGCCCAGAAATGGGCCGGCGTCCACAGGAAGATGATCAGGAAAAGCACGATGCTGTCGAGCGATACGCCGCCGGTGACGCAGGCCCAGCCGACCATCGGCGGGAATGCGCCGGCAGCGCCGCCGATGACGATGTTCTGCGGCGTCGAGCGCTTCAGCCACATGGTGTAGACGACAGCATAGAAGAAGATGGTGAAGGCGAGCAGGCCTGCCGAGAACCAGTTGACGGTGAGGCCGAGGATCGACACCGAGAACACCGACAGGACCAGGCCGAAGGCGAGCGCCTCGGCGGGCGCGATGCGGCCAGCGGGGATGGGGCGCGTGGCGGTGCGGCTCATGACGGCGTCAATATCGGCATCATACCACATGTTGAGCGCACCGGAGGCGCCGGCGCCAACAGCGATGCACAGGATGGCGATGAAGCCGAGAACAGGATTGATGTCGCCCGGGGCCAGCACCAGGCCGGCAAAGGCGGTGAAGACGACGAGCGACATGACGCGCGGCTTCAGGAGCGCGAAGAAATCGCGTGCGCCGGCTTCCGAAAGGCGAATCTCGCCTTCGAGCCCCGCGATGTCGCGATCATCGATAACCGTCATTGTCTCCGTCCCATGCTCGTTCTTGTTGTTGTCGGGCGCCGCGCCCTTGAAGAGGCGCGGCACCCGCGATGCGTTGAGGCCAAGCCCGCCGCTTACTTGATGCGCGGCAGCTGTTCCCACTGGTGGAACGGCGGCGGCGACGACAGTTGCCACTCGAGCGTGGTTGCGCCCTCACCCCACGGATTGTTGCCGGCGATGCGCTTCTTGGCGAAGGCTTCGAACACGCCGACCAGGAAGATCAGCACGGCGAAGGCCGAGATGTAGGAGCCGATCGACGACACATAGTTCCAGCCGGCAAAGGCGTCCGGATAGTCGATGTAGCGGCGCGGCATGCCAGCGAGGCCGAGGAAATGCTGCGGGAAGAACACCATGTTGACGCCGATGAACATGACCCAGAAGTGCAGCTTGCCGAGGAACTCGTTGTACATGTAGCCGGTCATCTTCGGGAACCAATAGTACCAGGCGGCGAAGATGGCGAAGACGGCGCCGAGCGACAGGACGTAGTGGAAGTGAGCCACAACGTAGTAGGTGTCGTGCAGCGAACGGTCGAGACCGGCGTTTGCCAGCTGGACGCCGGTGACGCCACCGACGGTGAACAGGAAGATGAAGCCGATCGCCCAGACCATCGGCGTACGGAAGGTCAGCGAACCGCCCCACATCGTCGCGATCCACGAGAAGATCTTGATGCCGGTCGGCACCGCGATGACCATGGTGGCGAACAGGAAGTAACGCTGGGCGGCGAGCGACAGGCCGACCGTGTACATGTGGTGGGCCCAGACGATGAAGCCGACGGCGCCGATCGCGACCATGGCATAGGCCATGCCCAGGTAGCCGAAGACCGGCTTCTTGGAGAAGGTCGAGACGATGTGGCTGATGATGCCGAAGCCGGGCAGGATCAGGATGTAGACTTCCGGGTGACCGAAGAACCAGAACAGGTGCTGGAACAGGATCGGGTCGCCGCCACCTTCCGGTGCGAAGAAGGTCGTACCGAAGTTGCGGTCGGTCAGAAGCATGGTGATGCCGCCTGCCAGAACCGGCAGCGAGAGCAGCAGCAGGAAGGCGGTGACCAGAACGGCCCAGGCGAACAGCGGCATCTTGTGCAGCGTCATGCCCGGAGCGCGCATGTTGAGGATGGTGGTGATGAAGTTGATCGCACCGAGGATCGACGACGCACCCGAGATATGGATGGCGAAGATCGCGAGATCCACCGCCGGGCCGGGCTGGCCGGAGGTCGCGAGCGGCGGATAGAGCGTCCAGCCGCCACCGACGCCATAGGCGCCGGACGGGCCTTCGACGAACATCGACAGCACCAGCAGCAGGAAGGCCGGAATGACCAGCCAGAAGGAAATGTTGTTGAGGCGCGGGAAGGCCATGTCCGGAGCACCGATCATGATCGGGATCATCCAGTTGGCAAAGCCGCCGATCAGCGCCGGCATGACCATGAAGAAGATCATGATGAGCGCGTGCGCGGTGGTGAACACGTTGAACATGTGCTTGCCGCCGTCGATGGCAGCATCGCCCTCGAAGCCGTAGACGATCGAGGCCAGGCCGTGGAAGATCTGGATGCCAGGCTCCTGCAGCTCCATGCGCATGGCAACGGAGAGCGCACCGCCGATGAGGCCGGCGAAGATCGCGAAGATCAGGTAGAGGGTGCCGATGTCCTTGTGGTTGGTCGAGAAGAACCAACGGGTGAAGAAACCGGGCTTGTGGTCATGATTGTCGTGATGCGCGCCTTGACCGTGGGCGTGATCGTCGTGGGCAACAGGTCCAGCCATTGTCCGATCCTCTTCCTTAATTCGATACGTTTTCGGCGAGCTGTACGGACGCGTCCGCACCGTCGACGGCGGCCATCAGGGCCCGGTTGGCGCCTTCCAGGTCGGACGCCGCCGCCTGCAGCCAGGCTGCGTAGCGTTCATCGGAGACGACGCGGATGGCGATCGGCATGAAGGCATGGTCCTTGCCGCAGAGTTCCGAACACTGACCGTAGAACAGACCTTCGCGGTCGGCCTTGAACCAGGTTTCGTTCAGGCGACCCGGAACGGCATCGATCTTGACGCCGAAGGCGGGCATCGCGAAGGCATGGATGACGTCGGTCGGCGCCGCCGTCACGAGCAGGCGGACGGACTTGCCGACGGGCACGACCATCTCATTGTCGACGGCGAGAAGGCGCGGATAGACGGCCTTGTCTTCCTTGCCGGCGGCAGCGCGCTCATCTTCCTTGAGCATGTAGCTGTCGAAAGACAGCGCGGCATCACCCGCATATTCGTAGTTCCACTGCCACTGGGTGGCGGTGGCCTTGATCGTCACATCGGGATTTTCCGGCTGCGTCAGCTGTGCCGAGAGCAGATTGAAGGACGGGATGGCGAAGAACAGGAGAATGAGCACCGGAGCGACCGTCCAGACGATCTCGATCGCGGTATTGTGGCTGGTCTTCGACGGCACCGGATTGGCACCGGCGCGGAAGCGCAGCGCAACGACGATGAGAAGCAGCAGGACGAAGACCGTGATCGGCACGATGAACCACAGGGTGTAGTTCTCGAACCAGCGAATCTGCTCCATGATCGGCGTCGCCGCCGGCTGCAGGTCCATCTGCCACTCTGTCGGCTGGGCCGCGAGGCTGCCGGAAGCGAAAAGCAGACAGGCCGTGGCGGCCATTGCTGCAAAAGCTCTCTTCATCACGATGTCTCTCCCCAAGCGTTTGATCCACATCAAATCAGAACGCAAAATTCATGCTATCATGTGCGTTTAAAATCACAGATTGGCCGCATTCGCAATACGCCGATCCAAATGCCCCCGCGGCATTTTTGCGCTTCATCAATTCTACTCGGAAACCGTCCACCGCCAATGAAGGTCCCGCCATCCTGACGGCCCGCCCTGCTGCCAGGATGGCCGCAATTAAGCCTCACTCCCTTGGAAAACACGGGTTCGGGGCTTTCATTTTGCCCGCCCGGACGCCATGAATGTCAGGGATGATTCGATTTCCAGAGGTACCCATGGGTCTTCCTAGACTTTACCGGACGGGCCTGGTTGCAGGCGCCGTCGCGATTGCGGCGCTCGTCGCACCGGCCGGGGCCCAGCAGCAGCAGCCCGGCACCATCCGCTCCAACCATGGCGCATGGTCGGTAATCTGCGACACGCCGGCGGGCGCCTCCGCCGAGCAATGCGCGCTGATGCAGAATGTCATTGCCGAGGACCGCCCCGAAGTGGGTTTGTCGGTGGTGGTGCTGAAAACCGCCGATCGCAAGGCCAAGATCCTGCGAATCCTCGCCCCGCTCGGCGTTCTGCTGAAGGACGGCATGGAGCTTTATGTCGATGGCAACAATATCGGCCGGGCCTATTTCACCCGCTGCTTCTCCGAGGGCTGCTACGTCGAGGTCGAGATCGACGAAGAACTGATGAAGATCTTGCGCGCCGGCAAGAGCGCCGTCTTTGCCTTGCGCGAGTCCGCCGACCAGGACCGGGTCGGCATCCCGATCGAGCTTGCCGGCTTCGCCGAAGGCTATGACAAGCTGCCCTGAGAACACCGGCAGGCCGATTGCCCGCAACCTTCTCCATAAAGTGATGTGCGACCGGGGCCCTGGCTCCGGTCGAACCTTGTCGGCGCATCGCAATGCGCCTACATCGGAGCCATGTATCGCAAGGAGATATCGATGACTGAAGACCTTCTCGGCCTGTTCGACTGCGACGAAATGACGCTGCGTCAGCATGTGTCGAAAGCGCTCGCAAATGCCGACGACGGGGAGTTGTTCGTCGAACATGCCCAGGCAGAATCACTGACCTTCGACAACGGGCGCCTGAAAGGCGGCAGTTTCAACACCGACCAAGGTTTTGGCCTGCGCGCGGTGGCGGGCGAAGCGGTCGGCTATGCCCATGCGGGAGAGCTTTCGCTCGCCGCCCTGTCGCGGGCGGCTGATGCAGTGGGCGCCGTGACCCATGGCTATTCCGGTTCCTATGCGAGCGCCCCGCAGCGCACCAATGCCAAGCTCTACGGCGAAGGCAATCCGATCGGCGCGCCTTCCTTCGAGGAGAAGGTCAAGCTGCTCGCCGAAATCGACGCCTATCTGCGCGGCAAGGGCGATACCGTGCGCCAGGTCACCGCCTCGATCGCCGCGAGTTGGCAGGTGGTGGAAATCCTGCGGGCCGATGGCCACCGGGTGCGCGACATCCGGCCGATGACGCGGATCAACATTTCCGTCGTCGCCGGCAAGGGTGATCGCCAGGAGAGCGGCTCCTATGGCACGGGCGGCCGCATGGCCTTTTCCGACTTCCTGACCGAGGAGAGCTGGCAGCACGGCGCCGACGAGGCGCTGCGGCAGGCATTGGTTAATCTCGAGGCGATCGACGCGCCTGCCGGCACTATGGACGTGGTGCTCGGCAATGGCTGGCCGGGCGTCATGCTGCACGAGGCAGTCGGCCACGGGCTGGAAGGCGACTTCAACCGCAAGAAGACCTCGGCCTTTGCCGGCCTGATGGGCGAGATGGTCGCCGCCCCCGGCGTGACCGTGGTCGACGACGGCACGATCGACGCGCGGCGCGGCTCGATCACCATCGACGACGAGGGCACGCCCTCAGGATATAACGTGCTGATCGAGAACGGCCGCCTCGTCGGCTACATGCAGGACCGGCAGAACGCCCGTCTGATGGGCATGAAGGCGACCGGCAACGGGCGCCGCCAGGGCTATTCGCACCAGCCCATGCCACGCATGACCAACACCTACATGCTGTCGGGCGACAAGAGCCCAGAAGAGATCATCGCCTCGGTCAAACGCGGCATCTATGCCGTCTCCTTCGGCGGCGGCCAGGTCGACATCACCTCGGGCAAGTTCGTCTTCGGCTGCACCGAGGCCTACATGATCGAGGACGGGAAGATCGGCGCGCCGGTCAAGGGCGCCATGCTGATCGGCAACGGCCCGGATGCGATGAAGCGCATTTCCATGGTCGGCAACGACATGGCGCTCGACAAGGGCATCGGCAATTGCGGCAAGGCCGGCCAATGGGTTCCCGTCGGCGTCGGCCAGCCGCATCTGAGGATGGACCAGGTGACGGTCGGCGGGACAAGGGCCTGAGGGGCGTGCCGGAAATAGGCCTGGGATCGGACGAAGGCATGATCGCGATACGCAAGGCTGACGAGGCCGATCTGGAACCATTGTTGACCCTCTATCCGGATGCATTTCCCGATGAGGACCTCACGGCGCTGGTTCGGGACCTATTTCAGGCGCCTGAGGGCGAAGTCCTGTCCTTGGTGGCGACAATCGGCGATCAGATCGTCGGGCATGTCGCCTTTACCCTGTGCAACGTGGACGATAGACCTCGAACGGCGGCTATGCTGGCGCCGCTTGCGGTCGCCTCAGCCATGCAACGACGCGGTATCGGCAAGGCGCTGATCGCGGAGGGAATGCGCCTCGTCAAGGCGGAGAAGATCGAACAGGTTCTGGTTCTCGGCGACCCGAAATATTACAGCCAGTCTGGCTTCAGCGCCGAACAAGCGATCGCACCGCCCTACCCTCTTCCTCTCGAATGGGCGGGAGCATGGCAATCAATCAAGCTGATCGAGACTGCCCAGAACCCCGCCGGCCCCCTCAGGCTGCCGGTCTACTGGATGAAACCGGCCCTCTGGGCTCCCTGAACGAGCGCCCACACACCGATCGATCGAAGCGGTCCCAGGCCCGACCCGATCGATCGGGACGAAACGTCGGGGCCTAGCCCCGCGCCGGCATCAGCACGCAATCATAGCGGTTCTTGACCAGCTGGTCGCAGACCGAGCGGGCCTCCGTCTTGCTGGCGAAGCCGGTGAAGCGGGCCCGATAGAAGGTCGACCCGTCGCGGATGACGGCTTCGGTATAGGTGTCGCGATCGGCGAGCGCCCCGCCGATCTTGGCCTTGGCGTCGGCGAGCAGATCCATTGCCAGTTCGGCACTGGAGGCGGCAGCGATCTGGATCTGCCAGCCGCGGGCCGCGCCGGTCGCAGCCGCGGTCTTTGCGAGCGGAAGCTCCGCCTGAGGGTTCAGCGGCGCCACATCGCTGGCGACGGCAGCGGCAGCCACCTCGACCGGCTGGGCATAGGCCGTGCCAAGCGTCGACGCAGCGACCGGACTCGCACTCGCCAGGCCGATCACGGCAGCCACCGCATCCTGGCGCGGGGCGGGAACCGGCACATTGTCGCCGAGGCGGGCCAGATCCATGCCGACGCGGGTCGAATTGCTGGCCAGCAGCTGCGTTCCGCCCGATGCCCTGGCGATATTGCCTGCGATCAGCTTTTCCATGATCTTGTCGCGGCTCGCCGCTGAACGGCCGCCCATGACCACGCCGATCACCCGGCGGTTGCCGTCCCGGACGGCGCTGACGAGGTTGAAGCCGGAGGCATTGGTATAGCCGGTCTTGATGCCGTCCATGCCCTTGTAGCGGTACATCAGGTTGTTGTGGCCGTTGATGGTGCGGCCGCGGAAGGCGAAGCTCTTGGTGTTGAACAGCTTGTATTCTTCGGGGAAGTCGCGCAGCAGCGCGATGCCCAAGGTCGACATGTCGCGCGCCGTGGTGATCTGGCGGGCATCGGGAAGGCCCGAGGCGTTGACGAAGACCGTCCTGGCCATGCCGAGCGCGCGCGCCTTGCGCGTCATCTCGGCGGCAAAGGCGCTTTCGCTGCCGCCGAGCTTTTCCGCCAGGGCGGCGGCAGCGTCATTGGCCGACTGCACGATCAGGCCGAGAACAGCTTCCTTGACTGTGATTGCATCGCCCGCCTTCACCCGAAGCTTGGTCGGGGGACGAGATGCGGCATATTTCGAGAAGGGCACGCGGCTGTCCCAGGACAATTCGCCGCGGCGAATTGCCTCGAAGGTCATGTACAGCGTCATCATTTTCGTCAGCGAGGCCGGATGATTGAGGCTGTCGGGATTTTCCGAGGCGAGAACCTCGCCGGTGTGGGCATCGAGGAGAAGTTGGGCGCTTCCGGCGGATGCAGTGGTCGAAAACGAGGCGATCGCCAGAAAAAACGAAAGCGCGATCAACAACTTCTGCATAATTCCTCCAAAAGGCGGCGGGCTTGAACGAGGGCCCCGGACGGTCGGCGCGAATGGCGATGGCGTTTGCTAGTACAAGAATGGGGCGACAATCGTGCAAGCCTGAAGGGGATCCACAAGCGTTAACCGAAAGTTTCACGATATAAGTAAATGAAAGGTTAATAGCGGGTGACCATATCGCGGGGCTTGCGTGGCGAAAGCCGCCACGACGGGTAAAGCAAGGTTTAACCGGCATGTGCAAGTCTGGGTGGCGAAAATCGTGTCGGGCACCAGAAGCCGCCGGGGCGGGAGAATGGAAAGACGATGAAGGCCACCCTCAAGGGCCTCGTGCGCACCGCCGCGATAGCCGGCGGGCTCGAGGTATCCCACCTTATCAGTCGCCTGGGCGCTTTCAGCGCGGCGCGAGGCCTCGGCGCCGTCTTCACCCTGCATCACGTGCGGCCCTACTCACCGCGACCGTTCGCAGCCAATGGTCATCTGGAGGTCACGCCGGACTTTCTCGACGCGGCGATCCGTCGGCTAAGGGCCGAGGGCTATCGCTTCCTGGCGCTCGACGAGGTGGTCGCTCTCCGAGGAACCCCGACGGACGGCAGACCCTTTGCGGTCTTCACCCTCGACGACGGCTACCGCGACAATGCCGAACATGCCCTGCCCGTGTTCGAGCGCCACGGCGTGCCGTTCACGGTGTTCGTCACCAAGGGCTTTTCGGAGCGCAGCCACACGATGTGGTGGGAAACCGCTGAGGCGTTGCTGAACGCCACCGAGAAATTCACCATCGAGACCGACAGCGGACCGATTACCCACAAGGTCGAGACCCTCGCCGCCAAGCGGGCAGTCTTTGGCGAGCTCTCGCAGGCCATCTGCGGGCCGCAGGAAAGCCTGGCGATTGCCCGGCTCGATGCAGCCGCGCGAAGCGTCGGGATCGACCCGGCCGCGATCGTGGCGGATCTGGTGATGACGGCCGAAGAGCTTCAGGCTCTGGCGCGCCACCCGCTGGCCCATCTCGGCGCCCACACGATCAGTCACCGGGCACTGGATTTTCTCGGCGATGCGGAACTGCTGAGCGAACTTTCCGGCAGTGCCGACTACGTCGAGGCGCTCGTCGGCCATCGGCCGAAGTGCCTGGCCTATCCCTATGGCGATCAGCGCAGCGCCACCCGGCGTGTCGCCACGCTTGCCGCCAGGGCCGGCTTTACGCTGGCCGTGACCACCCGGGCTTCGACCATCGACAAGGACACGCTGGCCGAGCCCCTGCTCCTGCCGCGCATATCGCTCAACGGCCTGTACCAGAAGCCGCGCTACGTCGCCGCGCTCGCCTCCGGCATTCCCTTCCGCCTGACCGGCTAACCGCCCGCGCCGCAGGGGGCCGGGGGACGGTCGCAGGTTCACCGCTCAGGGATACATTCGCACCTTGTGCCACGGCGCATCCGGCGTCTCGCGACGGAATTCGATGCGGTCGTGCAGGCGGAACTTGCGGTCGTGCCAGAACTCGATCGACGTGGGCTTGATGCGGAAGCCGGACCAGTGAGGCGGACGAGGGACATTGCCGAGCGCGTAGCGGGCGGTGTATTCGGCGACCGCCTTTTCCAGCGCAAAGCGGCCTTCGAGCGGGCGCGACTGCTTGGAGGCCCAGGCGCCGATGCGGCTGCCGAGCGGGCGCGACTGGTAATAGGCGTCAGCCTCTTCGTCGGACACGACCTCGACCTCGCCGCGCAGGCGCACCTGGCGGCGCAGCGATTTCCAGTGAAAGCACATGGCCGCCTTTTTCTGGCCGAGAATTTCCTGTCCCTTCTGGCTCTCGAAATTCGTGTAGAAGACAAATCCCCGGTTGTCGAAATCCTTGAGCAGAACCATCCGCACGTTCGGCAAGCCGTTTTCGTCGACGGTGGCCACCGCGACGGCGTTCGGATCGTTGAGCTCCGAGGCCTCGGCATCCTTCAGCCAGAAGCCGAAAAGTGCGAAGGGCTCGTTCTCCTCGGTGAAGTCACCGCTTGTTAACCCAGTTTCTGACATATTGATTCAATGGCTCCCGAACTTCATCATCATTGCCCAGGGGCGAAGCACCGGACAGGACGTCTGTTGAGAGACATAGCAAAGTCGAACGAGTGCAAAAAGAGCGCGCCTTTGCGTAAGCGCGGAATACTCGTCGTTCTCGCCGCGACGCTGCCGCTTTGCGGTTGTTTCGGCGGCAGCATGGATCTGTTCGGCGCCGATGTCGACCGTTCGATTTCCACCAGCACCGTCTCGACGAAGAAGACCGATGAAGGTCGCTCCGACGAACTGACGGTACAGAACGCCGTGTCTTCCGCCGATCTTACGCGGACCGACAGCCCGCTTCCCTGGGCCAATGCATCGACCGGCAGCGCCGGCGTGGTCACGGCGATCAATGAGCAGAAGGCCGATGGAGTCGTGTGCCGCAACTTCTCGACGACCCGCCACTCTTATGAAGGCATCGCCTATTTCTCCGGCAAGACCTGCACGGCGGGCTCCGGCCAGTGGCAGTTGATGAGCTTCGACCGCAAGCCGTGATGCGGCCCCGCCGGCCGGGCTTCCCGTCCCGGCCAGACCCGGTTCGCCCCCTGGCCCGCAGTGCGGGCGTAACCACTGATTAGCAACTTCTTGCCATACTCCCCGGCATATAAAACCGCACCGCCGGAACAAAGGCGTGTCGGTACCTGTTTTCTTGCCGGCGCATCGGCTTTTGGGGCTGTGATGCGCGGTCCATTGTCAATTGGTGGCCTAGATGCGCGATTTCTATTCAGTGCTCGGCGTAAAGCGCGATGCGGGAGCCGAGGAGATCAAGTCCGCCTGGCGGATGAAGGCAAAAAGCGTGCATCCCGACCAGAACCGCGACGACCCCGACGCCAATCGCCGCTTCACCGAGGTGGGCCGCGCCTATGAGGTGCTGAAGGATCCGGAAAAGCGCACCCGTTACGACCAGCAGCGCGACAAGGTCGAGGCGCTCGCGCGCGAGCAGACCATCATGCAGCAGCGGCAGAATGCCCGCGAGGCGGCCGAGAAGGCCAAGATCGCCAAGGCCAATGCCGAGCGCATCCTCGCCGAACTCGCCCGCGCCGAAGCGGAAAAGGCCAAGGCCGACAAACTGGCCCAGGCCCAGGCCCAGGCCCAGGCCCAATCTCAGGCACAGGCACCACAGGCCGCGCAAGCGAAGTCGGAAAAGTCCCAGCCCAACGCGACACAGGCTCAAGCCCAGCCTCAACCCCAATCTCAGGCCCAGACACAGGGCAAGCCGCATGTCGCGGGGGAGAGCCCCGAAGACCTGGTCTCGCGCATCTTCGGCGACACACCCGAGGCGGCGGCAGCGGCGGAGACGCTGAAACGAGAGACGGAGGCGGAAGCCGAGCGCGCCGACAGTGGGGAACCGTCCGGCACTGTCAAGCCAGCATCGATCCTGGCACCGATCGAGCTGTTGAGCTCGCTCGTCCGGCGGATCCGCGGCGTCCAGCCGCCGCCGGAAAAGGCGCCCGACCTGGTGGTCGAGGCAACTGTCACGATCGACGACCTCCTGGCTCAGAAGCCCGTCCCGATCACGCTGTCCGATGGCCGCGAGTTGCGTGTTCCGCTCGAAGGCGGCGCCACCCAGGGCCATATCGTGCGGCTGAAGGGCCAGGGCCTGAAGCTGCCTGGCATGAGCCGCGGCGATGTGGCGGTCACCCTGCGGGTGGCAAAGGACGAAAAATTCACCGTCGACGGCTATGACCTGAAGACCGCCCTGCCGATCACATTGGAGAATGCGGTGCTCGGCTGTGATGCCAGGGTCGACACGCCGAACGGCCCTCTCGACATTTCGGTTCCGGCCTGGTCGAGTTCGGACCAGGTGATCCGTCTCGACGATCTCGGCCTGCCGAACGACGAGGGGGGACGCGGCGCTCTGGTCGTCGAACTGCGCGTCATGCTGTGGGAAAAGCCCGACGACAAGGTGACGGATTTGATGCGCGTCATGCGCGAAGGTCTGTTTTTGTGAAGTATTTGTAAAGACCACACCCTTTGTTACGCTGCCTTACAGTTGATGATCCGGTCCAATCTTGAACCGTGATGCGGGCTATGCCATAGGCAGGTTCAACTGAAAGTCTTAAGGAAGCAGAACATGGTTCAAGGTTCCGGCCTCATGGCAGGCAAGCGCGGCATCATCATGGGCGTCGCAAACAATCGCTCGATCGCATGGGGTATCGCCAAGGCCTGTCATGAACAGGGAGCCGAAATTGCCTTCACCTGGCAGGGCGAAGCGCTGAAGAAGCGCGTCGAACCGCTGGCCCAGGAACTCGATGCCTTCATGGCCGGTGACTGCGACGTCACCAATCTGGACAGCATCGACGCGGTCTTCAAGAATCTCGAGGACAAGTGGGGAAAGATCGACTTCGTCGTGCACGCCATCGCCTTTTCCGACAAGGACGAACTGACCGGCCGCTATATCGAGACGACGCGCGAAAACTTCGCCCGCACGATGGACATTTCCGTCTACTCGTTCACCGCGGTTGCCGCTCGCGCCGAGAAGATCATGAACGACGGCGGCTCGATCATCACGCTGACCTATTACGGCGCCGAGAAGGTCATGCCGCACTATAACGTCATGGGCGTCGCCAAGGCCGCACTCGAGGCTTCGGTGCGCTACCTCGCCGTCGACATGGGCGGTCGCGGCATCCGCGTCAACGCCATCTCGGCCGGCCCGATCAAGACCCTGGCCGCTTCCGGCATCGGCGACTTCCGCTACATCCTGAAGTGGAACGAGTATAACTCGCCGCTGAAGCGCAATGTAACGACCGACGAAGTCGGCCGCTCGGGCATGTATCTCCTGTCCGACCTGTCGACCGGCGTGACCGGCGAGGTCCACCATGTCGATTCCGGCTATCACACCGTCGGCATGAAGGCCGTGGATGCGCCGGATATCAGCGTCGCCAAGGAATAGTTCTCTCGCTCGAGGTCGCATGCCGTGCTCATCTATCTGATCCGTCACGGCCAGACCGACTGGAACGCCGAGGGCCGGCTGCAAGGGCAGAAGGACATCGGCCTGAACGAGAACGGACGACGCCAGGCGACCGAGAACGGTGTCCGCCTGGCGGAGGAACTCGGCGACAGCGCTGCCGCCTTCGACTATGTCGCCTCCCCGCTCGGCCGCACCCGCGAGACCATGGAGCGCGTGCGCGCCGCCATGGGTCTCGATCCTCTGGCCTATCGCACCGACCCCCGGCTGGTCGAACTGTCCTTCGGCGATTGGGAGGGATCGACGATCCCGGAACTGCAGCGTGTCATGCCTGAGCGGGTCGAGGCACGCGCGCGCCACAAATGGGACTTCATCCCGCCGGGCGAACAGGCCGAGAGCTACGAAATCCTGTCGTGGCGGGTCGGGGCCTGGTTGAAATCGGTGGATCAACCAACCGTCTGCGTCAGCCATGGCGGCATCGTCCGCAGCGTGTTTCGTATCGTCGGCGGCTGGAGCGGCAACAAGGCCTGCGACATGAACGTGCCGCAGGACCGCGTGCTCAAGATCGACCGCGACGGCGGGCTGATCGGCTGGCTCTGACGAGCCCTTGAACCCTTGCCCTACTGGACGATTTCCAGATCATCGACGACGCGCTTGCCGTCGACCTCGGTGTAGAACACGATGACTTTCACACCGCTTTCGAGCCCGTCGAAATTGAACTCCTCCGGCAGCGAATAGGTTTTCCCGTCATCGAGCATCAGGCTCAGGCCGTCGACATTGACCGCCTTGATGGTCGCCTCGACATCGTCGCTGCCTGCCAGCACGCTGAGCGGCGAGAGAAAGCTCGCTGTCGCCAGAAGCACTGCAATCATCATACGCATGCGGGTTACCTTTGCCATTCTCGACGAATTGAGTTTGAGTGTCAAAATAGGCCTCCAGAATGTGGCAAAAATTGCCCGCAATAGTGACTTTTTCGGTGCGATTGATGAACGGAAAAACGCCGCCGTTCAAGCAGGCGAAACGGATATCGCAGGCTTTACACCACTTTTAGTGCGAGTTTCGCCAGCCGCGCGCAATGAACCGCCGATCCACCTTTGACGCGAATGTATTGGCACGCCGACACTACTGCCGGATTCAATTCTATATTAACCGCCGCCCTTTAGGCTTGCCTCACAAACCTGGGGACTATCCTGACTTGAGAATGTTCAATCGAAACCGGCACCGCGACGGAGGCCAGACGCCGGGCGCGGGCGTGTTCCTCATCGGCCTTGTCATCGTCGGCCTGACGATCGTCATCGCCGGGCTCGTGCTCGACCTGCGCAGCAGCGTCGCCGCCGGCCTCGCCATGATCATTCCGCTGCTTTTCAGCCTCTATCTGCTGCGCGAACGCAATCGCAACATTGTCAAGCTGGAGGGCCGCGAGGAGAAGCTGCTCGACCTTTCACGCCGCTTCAACCTCGCCATGGAGACGGCCAATATCGGGATATGGGAAGTCTCCGAAGCCGAGGACATCTTGTCCTGGGATGCGCGCGCCGCCGCGCTGCACGGCTTAGAACCCAGCGAAGGCCGCGATCGCCTTGCCCACTGGTACAAGGTCATCCATCCCGACGATGTGCAGGCTATCGAGGCGGCCTTCTTCGACAGGCTACATGGCGGCTCGACCGCCAGCTGGGACATTACCTACCGCATTACGCTGCCGGACGGCACGACGCGGCACCTGCGTTCTGTCGGCGCCCATTCGAGCGGCAACCCCGACACCCGGCGACTGACCGGCATCGTCTGGGATGTCACCAATGACACGCTGTTTACACAGGCGCTGCGTGCGGCGAAGGCGACCAGCGACATCAAGAATGCAGAGCTGGAACTGGCGCTCGACGAGCTTTCCAGCCGCGAGCACGAGCTCTCCGAACTCTCCCACAAGCTCGACCTGGCGCTCGCCTCCTATAATTGCGGCATATGGGAAGGCGATCCGGTGACGACCACCGCCTATTGGGACGAGCGGATGCACCAGTTGTACAATGTGCCGTTCAGCGATCAGCCGGTGACGCGCCAGCAATGGCTGTCGGCCCTTCATCCCGACGACCGGCAGGAGATCCTGCTCGCGACCAACCGGGCGACGAGCTTCGGCACCACCGTCAACACCATCCAGCGCGTGCTACTGCCCAACAACGAATTGCGCTATGTCCGCTCCGTCGGTCAGGTGCATGTCGGCCGGGACGGCAAGAAGAAGATCATCGGCATCGCCTTCGACGTGACCGCAGATGCACTTTTGGCCGAACAGCTGCGTTCCGCCAAGGCGGAGGCCGACAGCCGCAATCTCGAGCTGGAACTGGCCAAGAACCGGATCGAGTTCAATGCGCTCCACGATCCGCTGACATCGCTTGCCAATCGTCGCAAGCTCGACATCGAACTCGACGAACTCAGCCAGGCGGGTCAGGGTCATCGCGTCAAGTTCACCATCCTCCATCTCGACCTCGACCGCTTCAAGGAAATCAACGACACGCTCGGCCATGCCGCGGGCGACGCCATGCTGGTCCACACCGCCAGGGTGCTTTCCCGCACCGTGCCGCGCGGCGATCTCGTGGCGCGCATCGGTGGCGACGAATTCGTCATCCTGGCGCGCCGGGCGACGTCGGGCCAGGAGATCGCGCAACTGTGCGAGCGGATCATCGAGGAGATGAGCAAGCCGATCGATTTCGAGGGCTTTTCCTGTCGCTGCGGCATTTCGATCGGCATCGCGCAAGCCGCCGGCATCGCGCCCGACGCCCGCCGCGTGCTGGTCAATGCCGACATCGCGCTCTACCAGGCCAAGGAAAAGGGGCGGAACTGCTTCGAATTCTTCACCCCCGACCTGCAGGCCAATATCGTTTCCAAGAAGCGAATGGCCGACGAGATCCTGACCGGCCTTGAGCGCGACGAATTCACCGTCTGGTACCAGCCGCAACTGGAAGCCGCGACGATGCAGCTCTCCGGCGCCGAGGCGCTGGTGCGGTGGAACCATCCGGACCGGGGCGTGCTGGCCTCCGGCCATTTCCTCAAGGTCGCCGAGGAACTGAACGTCATGGCCAGGATCGACCAGCTGGTACTGGAAAAGGCGCTCTGCGACCAGATGCGCTGGACGGCGCTCGGCGTGAAGGTGCCGCGCATCTCGGTCAACGTCTCGTCGAAGCGCCTGCACGATTCCACCCTGGTCGAGCAATTGCACGGCCTTGCCATTTCGCCCGGCACCGTCTGCTTTGAACTGGTGGAATCGATCTTCCTCGACGAGAGCGACGACATCGTCACCGAGAACATCGAGAAGATCAAAGCGCTCGGCATCGACATCGAGATCGACGATTTCGGCACCGGCCATACCTCGATCGTCAGCCTCTTGAGGCTGAAGCCCAAGCGGCTGAAGATCGACCGCCAGCTGGTCATGCCGATCGTCAACGCGCCGCAGGAACGCGCCCTGGTACGCTCGATCATCGAGATCGCCCGTTCGCTCGGCGTAGAGACCGTGGCCGAAGGCGTCGAGAGCCTCGACCATGCCGGCCTGCTGCGCCAGCTCGGCTGCGACTACCTCCAGGGCTATGCCTTCGCCAAGCCCCTGCCCTTCGACGAGTTCAGCCGCTTCACCAAGGGTTTTCCGCAGCGCAAGGCATCCTGAGACGACTGCAAATCCCGAACGCAGCGTTTCCAAGAAAGGCTTGTCGCGCTTGGGGCTTTTCCACTATGAGTGAGCCCCAACAAAAGCCGCGGCGGCACGGTGAGATCCCAGTGCCGCCCGAACACCGGTGCATATGCCATGTCGCACAATACCTTCGGTCACCTGTTCCGCGTCACCACCTGGGGCGAAAGCCACGGGCCGGCGCTCGGCGCGGTGGTCGACGGCTGCCCGCCCGGCATCCGTTTCACCCTCGACGACCTGCAGTCCTTCCTCGACAAGCGCAAGCCCGGCCAGTCGCGCTTCGTGACGCAGCGGCGCGAGGAGGACCTGGTCAAGGTGCTCTCCGGCGTGATGCCGCAGGATGACGGCTCGATGATTTCGACCGGCACGCCGATCTCGCTGATGATCGACAATACCGACCAGCGCTCCAAGGACTATGGCGACATCGCCAAGCGCTACCGGCCGGGCCATGCCGACTACACCTATGACGTCAAATACGGCATTCGCGACTATCGCGGCGGCGGCCGCTCGTCAGCACGCGAAACCGCGGCGCGCGTCGCCGCCGGTGCGCTCGCCCGCCTCGTCGTGCCCGGCGTCACCATTCGCGGCGCGCTGGTGCAGATCGGCAAACACAAGATCAACCGTGCCAACTGGGACTGGGCTCAGGTAAGCGAAAACCCGTTCTTCGCCCCGGATCCGGAAATCGTTCCCGTCTGGGAGGCCTATCTCGACGAGATCCGCAAGGCAGGCTCCTCGGTCGGCGCGGTGATCGAGGTGGTCGCCGAGGGCGTTCCCGCCGGCATCGGCGCACCGGTCTATGGCAAGCTCGACCAGGACATTGCCAGCCTGCTGATGTCGATCAACGCGGTCAAGGGCGTCGAGATCGGCAACGGCTTCGGTTCAGCCGAGATCACCGGCGAGGAGAATGCCGACGAGATGCGCATCGGGGCCGACGGCAAGCCGGTGTTCCTCTCCAACCATGCCGGCGGCATTCTCGGCGGGATTTCCACCGGCGAACCGATTGTCGCGCGCTTTGCCATCAAGCCGACCTCGTCGATCCTCACCGAACGGCGCTCGATCGACGCCGACATGAACGAGGTCGATGTGCGCACCAAGGGCCGCCACGACCCCTGCGTCGGAATCCGGGCGGTTCCCGTCGGCGAGGCGATGCTCGCCTGCGCCATTGCCGATCATTATTTGCGAGACCGCGGCCAGACCGGCCGACTGAAGTGACGAGGACTTTCCATGAGCTATGACCAGAGCCGCGTCGTCGACGCCATCCGCGCTTTCGAGGCCGGCGAAATTGTCGTCGTCACCGATGACGACGACCGCGAGAACGAGGGCGACCTGATCGTCGCCGCCGTCCATTGCACCGCCGAGAAGATGGCCTTCATCGTGCGCCACACCTCGGGCATCGTCTGCGCCCCCATGCCGAAGGAAGAGGCCAAGCGCCTCAACCTCAACGCCATGGTCGCCGAAAACGACAGCGCCCACACCACCGCCTTCACCGTGACCGTCGACTTCAAGCACGGCACGACCACCGGCATCTCCGCCGAGGACCGCACGCTCACCGTGCGCAACCTCGCCAACCCGAATGTCGGCCCGGCCGATTTCGTCCGTCCCGGCCACATCTTCCCGCTGGTGGCCCGCGAAGGCGGCGTTCTCATGCGCTCCGGCCATACCGAGGCCGCCGTCGATCTCTGCAAGCTTGCCGGGCTTCCGCCGGTCGGCGTGATTGGCGAGCTGGTCAACGATAACGGCACGGTCAAGCACGGGCCGGAGGTTTTTGCCTTCGCCGAGGAACACGGGCTCAAGCGCGTTTCGGTCGCTGATCTCATCGCCTATCGCCAGCGCAAGGAAACGCTGATCCAGCTCGCCTCGAGCTTCAGCATCGAGACACCCTACGGCCCGGCCAAGGCCCATGCCTATTCCCTGCCCTGGGACCCGATGCAGCATCTCGCCGTCGTCTTCGGCGACATCCGCGACGGCGTCGACATTCCGGTGCGCCTGCATCTCGAACATGTCGGCAAGGACGTGTTCGGCAAGGACCGCCAGATCGACGAGATCATGAAGAAGATCGCCGCCAAGGGCCGCGGCGTCATCGTCTACCTGCGCGAAGGCTCGGTCGGCGTCGGCGTCTCGACCACGGCCCGCACCGGCCTGCACGAGCGCGAAGCCCACGAGCAGGCCCAGGCCCGCGACAGCGAATGGCTGGAAATCGGCCTTGGCGCGCAGATCCTCAAAGACCTCGGCGTCAGCTCGATCCGGCTCTTTGCCTCGCGCGAACGCCATTATGTCGGGCTGGAGGGCTTTGGCATTCGGATCAGCGGGACGGAGATCGTCTGAGGACGGTCCGGTGATCCGGCCATAGCCGTGGACCGGGTCTACCGGCCTCGTTGATTTGACGGGCCGGTATTGCCTCCTCTCCGACGCTCGTTGAGCGCGTAGTGAGGCCGGACATAGACAATGATGTCGGAACGGTAGTTTCGGCCGAGATCGGAAACGATTTCGATACTGCAACGCGCTTTCGACGATCCCATCATGGAAAACGTGATGGACGCTTCCGCGAGCCAGCTTCGGGGCATCGCGCTTGCGTCCATCAGCCTCGATATCGCTCGTCGATAGTACGCAGCCGAAGCGGTAAACCTGGCATCTTCAGGCACAATCGACCCGTCTTGCAGCTGAAACACCAGTTGGTCTTCGCCGCGGGCCATCAGGAAAGCTGCGTATTGGCCCAGGGCCCAGTAGCCGTCCAGATCGTTGTATCTGCTCACAAAACTATCAAGAATATCGTGACAGATTCCGCTGAACTGCTTTCTTCTCGGCATAGGAACTCTGGCTCGGGTGTTGCGCGACGATCTCGGGACGAGAGGCACAAGCTACTGAGACTTTTCACAATAGCAACGTCGAACGCGGTCTGCCTTTCTCCTGTTAGCGCGCAAATCCGTCACGGCTAACCCTCCGCCCCACCGCCCCCCTC
>NZ_UEYP01000029.1:0-8469 GCF_900492185.1 Paenirhizobium selenitireducens ATCC BAA-1503 | reverse complement strand
TTTGCTTTTCCGCTTCACCGTCCATGCCGCCATACTTCGCCTTGTACTTGTAGAAGGTTGCATCCGAGATGCCGTGCTTGCGGCAGACATCGACTGTCTTCGCGCCCGCCTCCTGCTCCTTCAATATCCCGATGATCTGTTCTTCCGTGAACCGTGAACGCTTCATTCGTCCGTCTCCTGGTTGCGACGGACTCTACCAAAATCTGGAGGAAGTTCAGGGTCTCAGGTCAGGTCGAACACACCCTGCTCCAGCCCCTCCCAGCAGGCATCCTGGCTTGCCTTGTCACGCGGCGGCGGTGAGCAGACGAATTTCGCGCCGTCCAGCCCGTCGAGGTCCAGGTCGTCGGCGGTCAGCATCAGATATTGAGGGCAGGTCTCGCCGGCGATCTTCTGGCCGCGCTGGCGGGCGCGGCAGATCTCCTCCATCGCCTCGCGGTTGGAGACATGGACGATGACGATGGGCACATCGACGATCTCGGCAAGGGACAGCGCGCGATGGGTCGCCTCGCGCTCCGCAGCGATCGGCCGGGTCGTCGCATGGTATTTCGGGGCGAACCTGCCCTCCTCCTCATGCCGGCCGATCAGGTAACGGATCGCATCCTCGTTCTCGCAGTGGACCATGACCAGCGCGCCCGTGCGCCGCGCCGTGTCGAGCGTGGCCAGTATCTCGTCATCGCGCAGCCGAAGGCCCTCATAGGTCATGAAGACCTTGAGCGAGGTATAACCGTCCTCGACCAGCGCCGGCAGTTCCTGGCCGAGGACCTCGGCCGTCGGATCGGTGATGACGAGGTGGAAAGAGACGTCGACATGGCATTTTCCCTCGGCCTTGGCGTGATAGACCTTCAACGCCTCGCGTAGCGTCTGGCCCTTCTCCTGCATGCAGAAGGCCAGAACCGTGCTGTTGCCGCCGATCGCCGCCGAGCGGGTGCCGCTGTCGAAATCGTCGGCCATGACGATGCCGTCGCCCGAGGGCTGGTCGAGATGCACATGGCTGTCTATGCCGCCGGGCAGGACGAAGAGCCCGGTCGCGTCGATGACCTGATCGGCATCGTCCAGGCCGAGGGCAAGGGCGGCGATACGGCCATCCTTGATACCGACATCGCTGACGAATGTGTCGCTCGACGTCACAACCGTTCCATGCCGGATCACCGTATCAAAGCGCATGCCCATGGTCCTTGCTGTCTCGTGGATGGTTCTCAGCTCGCCTTGGCCAGCCCCGCCTCACCGGACAGGATCCGGTCGAGCGCGGCGGTGAAGCGATCGACTTCCTCGATCGTGTTGTAGTGAACCATGGAGACGCGCAGCATGCCGCCATGGTCGGTGAGGCCGAGGTATTCTGCCAGCCGGCGGGAATGGAAATCACCAAAGCGCATGGCGATCTTCTCCGAATCCATCGCCTTGCAGAGTTCACCGGCATCGCGACCGACGAAGCGGAAGGCGATGGTCGGCACGCGGTTTCCTCCGCGATTGAACGACTGGCCAACAATATGGCAATCGTTGCGCGAGCGCAGATAGGCCAGCAGGCGCTCCGACAGGGCGTTCTCCTGCTCGGTGATCGCGGCATAGGCGGCCACGATTTTCTGGCGAACCGTGCCCGTCTCGCCCGCCTGTTCGCCCAGCGTGGTGAGGTAGTCGACGATGCCGCAGGTCGAATAGGCGAGCTCGTAGTTCGGGTTGCCCGGCTCGAGTTTGCCGGGCACTTTGTCCTTGCCGTAGAAGTAGTGGTAAAGCGTGTCGAGCTCGAGCAGCAGGTCGTATTTGCCATACATCAGCGCGTAGTGCGGACCGTAGGTCTTGTAGAGGCTGAAGACGTAGTAGTCGACGTCGAAAGCCTGAACGTCAACTGCGCGATGCGGCGCATAGGCGACCGCATCGACGCAGATCTTGGCGCCGCGGACATGAACGAAATCGGCGATTTGTCGAATCGGGTTGATCGAGCCGAGAATGTTGGAGCAATGGGTGACGCAGACGAGCCGGGTGCGTTCACTCATCAGCGGCTCGAGGTCGGCCAGATCGAGCGTCAGGCTTTCCTTGTTGAGCGGCCACACCTTGAGGACGATACCGCGTTCCTGCAGGCGGTCCCAGGGACCAATATTGGATTCGTGGTCAGCCACGGTGACGATGATTTCATCGCCAGGGGCAAGTTGGCTCTGCATCGCTCGAGCGAGATTTTGCAAAAGCGCCGTCGTCGAACTGCCAAAGACGATTTCTTCTGGTCGGCTGGCATTGACAAGATGCATGGCAGCGGTGCGGGCTTCATAGAGCGCGCTGGCGGCCGCCTGCGACACCTCATAGGAGCCGCCGATCTGGACATTCTTGTCGATCAGGAAGGTGTTGATCCGTTCCACGGCGCCTTTAAGGATCTGCGACCCGCCGGCATTGTCGAAGAAGGTCCAGCCACGGTCGAGGCCGGGAAACTGGCTGCGCACGAAATCGAGGTTGAGCGGCGATGTATTGGCCATCCTTGTGGTCCTCCGAGGTATTTTTCTTGTTCAGTGATTGAGGACCGCGCGCAGGAAACCGCGCGTCCGTTCTTCCTTCGGTGCGTCGAAGATCTCAGCGGGTGAGCCGGCTTCAACGAGGCGGCCGCTGTCCATGAAGATCACCCGATCGGCAACCTGGCGGGCAAAGCCCATCTCGTGCGTGACGACGATCATGGTGACGCCGGTGCCGGCGAGCTTGCGCATCACGTCGAGCACCTCTCCGACCATTTCCGAATCGAGCGCCGAGGTCGGTTCGTCGAACAGCAGGACGCGCGGCTCCATGGCAAGGGCACGGGCGATCGCGACGCGCTGCTGCTGACCGCCGGAAAGCTGACCTGGATATTTCTCCGCCTGTTCGGAAATGCCGACGCGGGTGAGCAATTCGCGTGCCTTGCGCTCCGCCTCCGCCGGCGACGTCCCGCGCACGCGCATTGGCGCCAGCATGACGTTCTTGAGAACGGTCATGTGCGGAAAGAGATTGAAGGACTGGAACACCATCCCGACCTCGGCGCGCACCTTCGCCAGCGCGGGCCCCGGCTCGACGCGGATGCCATCGACGACTATGCGGCTATCGGGCTCAAAAGCCTCGAGATGGTTGATGCAGCGGATCAGCGTCGATTTACCCGAACCGGAGGGACCGATCACGCAGACGACCTCCCCCTCGGCGATGTCGAGGTCGATGCTGTGAAGCACGGTGAAGGTACCATAGGCCTTGGTGAGGCTGCGGATGGAAATGAGAGGATTGCCCGGTTGCTGCATCAGCGTTTCCCCCGGCTGAAGTGTTTTTCAAGACGCGAAACGACCGCCACCATCGGCCAGAGCAGCGCGACGTAGATCAGCGCCGCGCCGATCAGCGGCGTCGGATTGGCGGCGAGCGCCTGGGCCTGCGTGGCCTGTTTCAACAGGTCCGGCATGGCGACGACAGAGGCGAGCGCCGTATCCTTCATCACGTTGATGCAGTTGTTGGTGAGCGGCGGGATGACGATGCGGATCGCCTGCGGCAGGATGACATCGATCATCGTGTGGCGGTTGGAAAGGCCGAGGGCTGCAGAAGCCTCGAACTGGCCGTGCGGGATCGCCTCGATGCCGGCGCGAAAGATTTCCGCCGTATATGCGGCCGAGACCAGGGATAGAGCGGTGACCGCCGAGAGAAAGGGCGACAGGCGAATGCCGACGAAGGGCAGAGCGTAGTAGACGACGATCAAAAGCACGAGCAACGGGATCGAGCGGAAGATGTCGATATAGATGCGGATCAGCAGCTTGAACAATCTCGGCGCGTAAAGACGGGCAACCGCGAGGAAAAGCCCGCCGCCGAGGCCCACCAGAATGCTCGTCACGCCGATCTGCAGGGTGACGACGAGGCCCCACAAAAGCGCTGGCAGGCTGTCGGCCAGAACCTGCAGGTTGAAGAAGGTATTGAGAAGTGTCATGCCCTGTCGGCTCCCCTGGCAAGCCGGCGGGACAGTTCGTGCCCCGCCGGATCTGTCATAGGTCTTACTTGCCCTTCGGCATGTCGAGAACGGTCACCGTCGAGGTGGTGTCTTCGGCCTTGGCGCCGAACCATGTCTCGTGCAGCTTGGCAATAAAGCCTTCCTGCTTGAGCGTGGTGATGACGGCATTGACCTCCGTTGCGAGCGGATCGTTCTTGTTGAACATGATCGAGTATTTCTCACCGGTCGGGATGCGCTCAACCACTTTGAGGTCCGGCTTGTCCTTGACGTAGTAGAGTAGCGCCGGAATGTCGGAGATGTAGCCGTCGATGCGGCCGGCGACGAGGTCGAGCATGGCCGGCTGCAGCCCCTCGAAGCGGCGAATCTCGCCGAGCTTGTATTCACCCTGGTTGGCCCCGGCCCACATGTCGCCGGTCGAGCCGGTATCGACGCCGACGACCTTGCCGCCCATATCCTTCAAGCCCGTGATGCCGGAGGCGGCAGTGACCGTCAACGACTGGTCGCTGTCGTAATAGGGCTGGGCGAAGGTCACCGATTCGAGGCGCTTCTCGGTGATGGTGATCGAGGAGATGGCCATGTTGATGCGACCCGACTGGACTGCCGGGAACAGGCCGTTGAACGGCGTGTTGACGAATTCGACAGACTTGCCGAGACGCTTTGCAATCTCGTTGACAAGGTCCACCTCGAAACCGGTAACCTTGCCGCTGGCATCCTCGAACTCCCACGGCACGTTGCCGATATTGGCGCCGACCGTCAGGTCCGCCGCCTGAGCGCCAGCCGTTGCGAAGGCAGCAATGAGACCTGCCAAAATGGTCGTCTTTAGGCTTGATGAATGTGTCATGAGAGTTCCCCTTGTCTTTTGAACTTGACTCAATTTACATTGGTCTAACTGGTCAGACCAGTTAGACCAGTTAGACCAGTTAGACCAGTTAGACCAGTTAGACCAAAAGAGCATGACGCTTTCCGCTTGGCAAGATGGCGGGAGAAAAAATAGATTGGCGGTCAATGGCCCCGCTGGGAAGGAAACGCATGTTGAACAAGACGCTCGTCCCGCAATCCGTGGCCCGCGAAATCCAGACCATGATCCAGACCGGCCAACTGAAGGCGGGAGAGAAGATCCCGTCGCAACGCGAGTTCTCGCAAAAGTTCGGCATCAGCCGCGCGTCGCTGCGCGAGGCGTTGCTCACGCTCGAGACGCTCGGACTGCTCAAGACCGAAGCAGGACGCGGAACATTTGTGGCAGGCTCCGGCGATCGCAACCAGGCCAACCACATGGCGCCATGGCGCTATTCCGACAGCTACTCCGCCTTCGACGTGTTCCAGACACGTATCCTGCTCGAGGGCGAGATCGCAAGACTGTCGGCCGGCCGGCTCACCCAGTTGCAGTTGGAGAACATGGAGGCCGCAACCCGGGTGATGGAGCAGTCCTGGGACAACCAGGACCTGCTGGCAAATGTCGAGGCCGACCTCCAGTTCCACAAGACCATTGTGTCGGCTTGTTCCAATGCGATGCTAAAGGCGCTCTACCAGACGGTGCGGGACCAACTCACCGAGACGCAGCGCCAACCCATTCCGATCACCGACCCCGAACGCATGACACATTCCATCGCCGAGCATCGACGCATCATCGCAGCACTCAGGGCAAATGACGCGCAAGCGGCCCGCAGCGAAATGGAGGCTCACATTCGCAATACGGCACGATGTGCTGGCCTCTCACCATGATGGCAGATGTGCATGACAACGAACATGACGAGAGGTCGGGCTACATTCCGGCGAGCTTCTCGAGCGCTATCGTTATTCGTATGGGTCGGTGCTGAACGGCCCTGCGGAACCTTGCGGCACCTTTACATTTTGACTTGCGGTCACGCAGTTCTGTCAGGTTTGTGGGCAAAAATCACGGCGGCATTCCCACTCTAGGCTGCACACAGGGCTGCGTGTGAAACCCCATTCATTGCGAAAATACTCCTCAACTTGACGCTAACCTTCCCAAACGTTGACAAAAATCGCCGGAAATCGATTTTTTACCCATGATGTAAAGCTCGGCGGACTCGTTCTGGCTGCACACATGTGTCCGCGCGATCGAATGCAGGGCTGATGTCCGTCGCATTCTGCACTGTCGTGCTAGCATCCGCCGGGCTCGACCTGAATTCCGCTTGGTGTCCTTGATCGCCAGCGTCGGAAACTTGTCCGCGCTCAGTGGCGCGGCTCTGCGGTAGATCGATCAACGCCGCGTGGGCGCAGCTGACTGGGACCGTGAGGTAAGTGGCAACTAAGAGCGCCCCAGGGAGCGTCTGCTTCGCCTGGCTCTTCGTGGTCGACCATCCGCAGCGCGCCGACTTCGTGCTCACTGTCGTCTGGTGCCGGCTAGCCTTCTGCCCGCCAGCATGACGGGCGCGCTTGCTAGATATACCAATCCGCTTGACGGGAACGTCGAAGTCCTAGGGAAAGGAAAACTCCGAGATGGGGATGGCTTCCGCGCTGGCGACGACCCCAAAGTCCAATCCTCCCATGCCGGAAATCGTAATAGAGACTCACCAGCGAGCAAGCGGCAGCTACGTGCATGGTCTGCGCATTTTTCAATGTGAAACGCGTCAGCGCGAATCCTCGAGTCAATGAGAGCACGCCGATCAATCGACGCTGCACCTTAATCTGCGGCGCGACCGGAAGTTCTCGGTATAAAGGCAACCTGATCTCCACGCGTTCGGTGTTCGGCCACCCTCAACCTTGCTTGCTGGGTCCGGCACGGCGAAGCGGGTGACGGGAACGAGGCAGCGGTGCTCGACACCGAGCCAGCGCGTCCAGTGCTTGCTCGATGTGTTGCGGACGTTGGTCGTGCCCCCATCTGGCTCCATTTTAAGGAGCTCCTCGAAGTCGACGTCCTTGCCTTTGGCCCGTAGCTTGTCGGCGCGCTTCAAGGCGGCCTGATAAAGCGCCTAGCGGGACGAGGGCAGACCCCAGCGCACGCTCGCAAGCTCGCGCCCGGCCGGCGTGTTGCGCACGATCGGGGCCATGTGATCTGGGTAGACGTCGATCGAGGGCTCCAGGTTGCCGAGGCTGTCGACCATGGTGCGGGTGAAGGCGCGGATCGCTTCCTGGTTGGTCGTGACATTGTAGAGATTGCACATGGGGTGGCCTCCTTGGTCAGAGCCTTCTATCACGCCAGAGGGGTTTCTTCACCCACTGGACCTCGACCAGCTCGCGGACGACGAGGCCCGGTATCTCGCGGGCGAGCAGGGTCTTGAACTCGACGGTCATGTATTCCTTCGCTCCGCACTGGTCGCAGCGGAAGCGGCCCTGCAGATGAAGGATATGGATGTTCTGGCCGATCAGTTCGCGAATTTCAGCCGGCCTATGGAAACGGATAGTCTTGCAGCGGCCGCAGCCGGCGCGCACGAACTGGCCCAGGCCATCGGCGTCGTCCAGCGTCGGGATCTTGTTTTCAAGGTAGGGGTGGGCGCGGCCGCGATAGCTGATCGCGGGCATGGCTCATTCACTCCGCTCGAAACTCGGTGCCCAGCCGCGTGTCATGCCGCGGCTCATGGCGTCTTCTGTCAGGGCGAGCTGATGGCGCAGATGCCGGCAGTCCTCGATGAGCGAGGCGATCGCCGCGCGAGCGTCGCCCTGATGCCAGACGAGGGCGGCTTCGACGGGGTCGACGGGGACGGTTTCAAGTGGTCAGTGGTCAGTGGTCAGCGGTCGGCGTTCATGGTCTAGGTCCTCGTGTCATGAGCATAGTTCCGAAAGCGGCCGCCTCGCTTTCGTTCCCAATATGTTCTCATGCCGGCGGGAGTCAATGGTGTTGACTACCAGCATCGCCGCTATTCAAAGCGGGCTGCCGGCACTTCTCACGGCGGTGAGATTTGAAGTTGCTCCCCACCGACTTGCCGTTTGCCAATTCTTCACACCTCAGAATCTGCAGAAACACATCGATCGGGAGGCGCCGGCTGCGTTGTCGCGCCGGCGACCAGCCCCTGGCGACACGGTCAGCCGGGCAGGCCCGCCATCAGTCGAAGCCGACGGCGAAGCGACTGGTTCAGTTCGGGCAAATTGTCACCGTAGAGATCGCGGAAGAAGCTGAGCCAAGTTTGCTCGTTGGACGAGGCAAGGGTATCCTTAAAGACGCTTTCAAGCGTGTTCACGAATTCGCTCCCGAACCAACTTTTCAATACAAGCACGAACAACTGCTTTTCGTCGCAGCCAAGCGCGTTCGCCAAGGTCATGACCTTGGCGAGCGGAACCCTGGCATCGCCGTTCGCCAGTGCATTAATCATATCGGGGTTCTTGAAGCCGGCAAGCGAAGAGTATCCGCTCCCGCTTCAGAAGATTGAAGAAGCTCTCAGCCACCGCGTTGTCATGGCAGTTGCCGCGTCGGCTCATCGAGTGAACCAGATTGTGGTGCTTGAGGAACGAGGCCCAGTCCATGCTGGTGAACTGCGAGCCTTGATCCGAGTGGATCAGCACCTCGCCCTTCGGCTTGCGCCGCCAGACCGCCATGAGCAGCGCCTGCAACACGACATCCGTGGTTTGACGGCTCT
>NZ_UEYP01000056.1:0-413 GCF_900492185.1 Paenirhizobium selenitireducens ATCC BAA-1503 | reverse complement strand
GATGAATTGAATCAAGAGTCGATTCATCATAACAACATGATAATAAAGCGTGATTCACATATGAATCGTGGGCAATTCGTAAACGATTCGCCATAGAGTCGTCCACGACTTGGATCTGCACTTTGTAACACATCACTGCACATTAATTTTTCATTAACCAATTGTTTTAAATAAGGAATCTGCAAAATTTTAATTTTGCGTAGTGTGTGGGTATTTTTAGTCGTGAGGAGCGTTCAGAGATCTGGCGATTTTTGGGAAGGTTCAGGAACTCCCTGGGATGGCCGGAGAGGAAAACTCAAGCATGGCAGGATCAGGATTTTTTCCAGAATTTCCACCACGGGGAATGGGGTGGTGAAGAAGGCTCGCGCTTGTGCTCCAGAAGCTGCATAGCCTGACGAAGGGAATCAATATGC
>NZ_UEYP01000012.1:0-117250 GCF_900492185.1 Paenirhizobium selenitireducens ATCC BAA-1503 | reverse complement strand
CGTCGCTGGGCAATATCACCCCCAGCGAGTTCGCAATGAAAATGGCTATGGAAAAACAGGCCGCATGAGGCCAGATTAAAAACCCAAGACTCTCCCGAAAACTGGAGGAAGATTGGGTCTCAGGTCAGGGGGATTACCGCATGCCCCTTCGCTCTTCTTCAAAGTCTGTCGTACAAAAAGGCGGCATGTGCCCAATTATTGCGCGGTTATGGGTAGGTGAGAAGGAATTATGCAATTTCACCGGTTTTTCGCGCAATAAAGCTTCCAATACGCATTTTTCGAGGCTAGATTGAACCAAATAGTCGGCACCTGAGCCCCGTCTCGATCGCGTTCACCACGCGCATCGTCGGGGCTTTTTGCATTGGGATTTCGATGAAGCGGATCGTAGACATAGGCGTCCTTCTTTCACGTAGCGGCATGTATGCCGCCCTATCGCGCGCCACCCGCGACGGGGTCCTGCGCGGCGTCGAAGAGGTCAATTCGGATCCCGAACTCGATGTCTGCTTCCGGGTGACGGAGCGCGACCCCGAGGGGAGGCTCGACCGTTATGCACCTCAATGCCGGGAGATCCTGCGCAGCTCCGCAGCGCGCCACATCTTCGGCTGCATCACGTCGGCGAGCCGCAAGGAGGTCATTCCGGAACTCGAGCGCTTCGACGGAGTGTTGTGGTATCCCGTGCCCTATGAAGGCTTCGAGGCATCCGAGCGGGTGGCCTACATGCATTCCTGTCCAAACCAGCATCTGCTGCCGCTTCTGGACTGGGCACTGCCCGCGCTCGGCGCCTGCGCCTACCTCGTCGGCTCCAACTACATCTGGGGTTGGGAAATGGCGCAGATCGCGCGCGAGAGGATCGCGGCGGCGGGCGGACAGGTGCTGGGCGACCGGTACCTTCCAATTGGTGACACCGAACTCGACCACATCATCCATGACATCCGGACGCTGAAGCCGAGCTTCATACTGAACTCGCTGGTGGGCGACAGCTCCTATGCCTTTCTGGCGCGTCTGGCCGAACTGAAGCAGGAAGCGGACTTTGCCGAGGGGCTGACGGTGCTGTCGTGCAATTTCACCGAATGCGAGATCGAAGCGGCGGGAAAGGCTGCCGAGGGCCTGGTCTCGGCAGGGCCCTGGTTCGAGCCCGACGGCGGCGCTGGCGGGTCGTTCCATGAAATGGCGCGTCAATCGGTGCGCGAACTGGCTGGGCTCTTGCAAGGGCGTCCCGGAGCGGAGGAACTGCCTTTGGCTGAGCTCCTGCATCTGGCCGTGCGCAGCGGCCGCACCACGAGGCTCGACCCCGTGCATCTCCACGCTCGCCAGCCGGCCATCATCGCAAGACTGACGAACGGCCACTTCGACGAGATCAAGCGTCTGCCGGCCATGCGCGCCGATCCCTACCTGACACAACGCTCGCAACCAGGAAAGACGGGCGTCCGGCTGAAGGTCGTGTCATGACGCGCATCAGGACGGAAAACCTGGGCGGCGCCACGGCCTGGATCCTGCACAGGCCACACCCGTCAGTACAGGGTCTCGTTCGCCAGCTTGGCGTCATCGGGCTGGACGTGCGCGAGGCATGGCCGGAACTCCCCTCCGAGGCGATTGCAGCCGACTTCATCTTTTACGATGCCGACATGGGGCACGACGAGCAGTTTCCCTGGGCACCCGGCCAATCACCAATGCCGATGATCGCGTTGATCGGCTCGGAAGCGCCGGGTCGCTTGAGGTGGGCGATGGAAATGGGCGCGCACGCGCAGCTCCTCAAACCGATGAGCGACAAGGGCGTCTACGCGGCTCTCCTTGTCGCCCGCAGCAATTTCGACCGCGCCAATGCATCCGAGGCGCTGATTTCCGACCTGCAGAGCCGGCTCTCGGCACGCCAGACGATCGTGCGCGCCGTGATGATCTTCGTGATGAAGGGCAAGACCGAGGCCGAGGCCTATGACCTTCTGCGTCAGACGGCGATGGCTTGGCGCGTGACGATCGAAATTGCCGCGGAGCGGCTCGTGGCAAACTATTCGAACGAGAAGGGCCTTGACGATGGCAGACGCATCGATCCCGCCTGAACCCCTGGTCGTGCCGGAGAGCGGGCCTTCCGTGCTGCGCCAATTGGCTCGGCGAAAGCTTGCGCTCCTGGGATTGCTGATCATCGTCGTCTGCGTAGGCGGGGCGATGTTCGCCAGATGGCTTGCGCCGTTCGATCCCTACGAACAGTTCTTCGACGGCCTCACCATCGAAGGTGCGCCGCTGCCGCCCAACGCGGCATTCTGGTTCGGCACGGATCTTCTCGGTCGCGACCTGTTCTCGCGCATCCTCTACGGCGCGCAGACCTCGCTGGTGATCGGCCTCGTCGCCAACGGAGCCGCTTTGCTGATCGGCACGCTGGTGGGCGTCACCGCGGGATATTTCCGCGGGGCAATCGGCGCAGTGCTGATGCGCTTCACCGATCTGATGATGGCGTTTCCGGCCCTGCTGCTGGCGATCTGCCTTGCCGCGATCTTTTCCCCGTCGCTGTGGATCGTCGCCATGGTGATTGCCTTCGTGAACTGGGTGCAGACGGCCCGGGTGATCTTCACGCAAACCTCGTCATTGGCGGAGCGTGACTATATCGCCGCGGAAAAGACGCTCGGCGCCGGTCACGGCCGCATCCTCTTCAAGCACATCCTGCCCCATCTCATTCCGACATTGATCGTCTGGGGCACACTCGGCATTTCGACCACCGTGCTGTTGGAGGCGACCCTGTCCTTCCTCGGCATCGGCGTTCAACCGCCGATCCCATCCTGGGGCAACATCATTTTCGAGAACCAGACCTATTTCCAGTCGGCTCCATGGCTCGTCTTCATTCCCGGCGCGGCGATCCTGCTGCTTGCGCTCGCCTTCAACCTGGTGGGCGACGCGCTGCGCGACATCCTCGATCCGACACAACAGGGGCGTGACTGATGGCTGCCTATATCGTGAGACGCCTCGTTCAGTCCGCGCTTATCCTGCTCGGCGTCTCGTTCATCACCTTCGTCCTGCTCTACGTGCTGCCGGCAGACCCTGTGCGTCAGATCGCCGGCCGTTCGGCCACGGCTGCGACGGTTGAAAGCATCCGACAGCAGCTCGGCCTCGACCAGCCGTTCCTCGTCCAATACGGCAACTATCTGTGGAACCTTGTTCAGGGTGATTTCGGACGCTCGTATCTGCAGAAGACCGAAGTCGCCGAACTCCTGTTCTCGCGCCTGCCGGCAACCTTGCTGTTGCTGGTGGCGGCGATTGGCTGCGAGCTTCTGATCGGCCTGCCGCTCGGCATCATCGCGGCGCTCAACCGCGGCAAGGCGATCGACAACGGCCTGATGCTGACCAGCTTCCTCACGGTCTCCGCGCCGCAATTCGTTGTCGCCCTGCTGCTGCTCTTCGTCTTTGCGGTGAAGCTTGGCTGGTTTCCGATTGGCGGCTACGGCACGTTCGCCCACCTTGTGCTGCCGGCCGTGACACTCGGCATTCTCGGTTCGGGCTGGTACTCGCGCATCATGCGATCCTCGATGGTCGATGTGCTGCGCGCCGATTTCATCCGCACCGCGCGCGCCAAGGGCCTCGGCCGCAGCAAGGTCATCCTTGGCCATGCGCTGCCCAACGCCATCCTGCCGATCATCGCCATGATCGGCATCGACATCGGCCTGTTCATGTCCGGCATCGTCGTTGTCGAGAGCGTCTTCGGCTGGCCTGGCATCGGCCAATTGGCCTGGCAAGCGATCCAACGCGTCGACATCCCGATCATCATGGGGGTCACCCTCGTCTCAGCCTGCGGCATCGTCATCGGCAACCTGATCGCCGACCTGATTTCGCCGCTCATCGATCCGCGCATCAAGCTGCGCTGAAACCGTCAACCAACAGGAGTAAGGCCTATGAAGAAGCTTATCCTTTCGACTGCCCTCGCAACCCTCATGGCTCTGCCGGCCTTTGCCCCGGCCCAGGCACAGGAGCCGAAGCACGGCGGCAACATGGTCGTTACCTACAAGGACGACGTCGCGACGCTCGATCCGGCGATCGGCTATGACTGGCAGAACTGGTCGATGATCAAGTCGGTCTTCGACGGCCTGATGGACTACGAACCCGGCACGACCAACCTGCGTCCGGGCCTCGCCGAGAGCCATGAAATTTCCGAGGACGGCCTGACCTATACCTTCAAGCTGCGCCCGGGCGTCAAGTTCCACAACGGCCGCGAGCTTGTCGCCGACGACGTCGTCTATTCGATCAACCGCGTCATCAATCCCGCCACCCAGTCGCCGGGCCAGGGCTTCTTCTCCATGATCGACGGCTATGACGCAGCCGCGGCGGGCAAGGCTGCGACAGTTACGGGCGTTTCCGCCCCCGATGCGAGCACCGTCGTCTTCAAGCTCTCGCGTCCCGATGCAACCTTCCTCCACGTCATGGCGCTGAACTTCTCGTCTGTCGTGCCAAAGGAAGCGGTCGAGGAAGCTGGCGCAGACTTTGGCAAGAAGCCGGTCGGAACCGGTGCATTCAAGCTCACCGAATGGACGCTCGGCCAGCGCCTCGTGTTCGAGAAGAACGCCGATTACTGGATTCCGGGTGTTCCTTATCTCGACAGCTTCACGGTTGAAGTCGGCCAGGAACCGGTCGTCGCCCTACTGCGGGCCCAGAACGGCGAAGTCGATATTCCGGGCGACGGCATTCCGCCGGCCAAGTTCGTCGAAGTGATGAAGGACGAGGCGCAGAAGAGCCTCGTGGTCGAAGGTGGCCAGTTGCACACCGGCTATATCACCATGAACGTGACAAAGGCACCGTTCGACAAGGTCGAGGTGCGCCGTGCCGTCAACATGGCGATCAACAAGGATCGCATCGTTCAGGTCATCAACGGCCGCGCGGTTCCGGCTACCCAGCCGCTTCCGCCTTCCATGCCGGGCTATACCAAGGGTTACGACGGCTACAAGTTCGATCAGGAAGGCGCAAAGAAGCTCCTGGCAGAGGCTGGTTATGCAGACGGCTTCGAGACCGAGCTGTTCGTCATGAATACCGACCCCAACCCGCGCATCGCCCAGGCGATCCAGCAGGACCTGAAGGCCATCGGCATCAACGCGTCGATCAAGTCGCTGGCCCAGGCCAACGTGATCGAGGCTGGCGGTGCCGGCAACGCTCCGATGATCTGGTCGGGCGGCATGGCATGGATCGCCGACTTCCCGGATCCGGCCAACTTTTATGGCCCGATCCTCGGCTGCGCCGGCACGGTCGAAGGCGGGTGGAACTGGTCGAAATACTGCAATGAAGATCTCGACAAGCTGGCGGCCGAGGCCGATTCCATCGTCGATCCGGCCAAGGTCGACGAGCGTCTCGCCAAGTGGTCCGAAATCTACATGAAGGTGATGGAAGACGCACCATGGGCGCCGGTCTTCAACGAACAGCGCTACACGCTGAAGTCCGCCCGCATGGGCGGCGACAACGCCCTTTATGTCGATCCGGTATCCATTCCGGTCAACTACGACTACGTCTTCATCAAGGAGTGATGCAGCCATGTGCAAGCACTGCAACCACACGATCCACGCCCATCAGCACCATTTCGGCTGGGACAATTCCTTTGCCCCTGCGCTGACGGCTGCGCCGGGCGAGACGATCCTGTTCCAGTGCCTTGACAGTTCTGGGGGCCAGCTTGGCCCCCAGTCCACCGTCGAGGACGTGATGGCGCTGGAATTTGCCAAGATCAACCCGGTTTCCGGTCCGATCTATGTCGATGGCGCAAAGCCGGGCGATGTGCTCAAGGTGACGATCGAGAGCTTCACGCCCCAGCTTCGCGACGGCGCCGGCTTTGGCTGGACGGCCAACATTCCCGGCTTCGGCCTGCTTGCCGATCAGTTCACCGATCCGGCCCTCAATGTCTGGAAGTTCGACGCGAGGAGCATGGAGCCGGCCCTGTTCGGCAAGAACGGTCGCGTGCCGCTCAAGCCCTTTGCCGGCACCATCGGCAATGCTCTGGCCGAAAAGGGTCACCATACGGTAGTCCCGCCGCGGCGCGTCGGTGGCAATCTCGACATCCGCGACCTGTCCGCCGGAACGACACTCTATCTGCCGGTCGAGGTCGATGGTGCGCTGTTCTCGGTTGGTGATACCCACGCCGCACAAGGCGATGGCGAGGTTTGCGGTACCGCGATCGAAAGCCCGTTCGATGTCGTGCTGACGCTCGACCTCATCAAGGACCAGCCGCTGAAGACCCCGCGCTTCACGACGCCTGGCCCGGTCACGCGTCATCTCGACGCCAAGGGCTATGAGGTCACGACAGGCATCGGCCCGGACCTTTGGGCCGCGGCCAGGGACGCCGTCGCCAACATGGTCGATCTTCTCGCGACAACGCAGAAGATGGATCCGGTCGACGCCTACATGCTCGTCTCGACCTGTGGCGATCTTCGTATTTCCGAGATCGTCGACATGCCGAACGTCGTGGTCAGCTTCTACTTCCCGAGGGCCGTCTTCGAATGACCGCAGCCATGCTTTCTCCCGCGATCGACGCAACAGCCGACGTGGTCTTGTCGGTTCGCGACCTGCAAGTCTCTGCCCGCTCGCACCAGGGGCTCATTCCGCTGGTCGACGGTCTGAGCTTCGATCTTCATCGGGGCGAGACGCTTGCGATCGCGGGAGAAAGCGGCTCGGGCAAGTCGATCACGTCGCTCGCCTGCATGGGGCTCCTGCCTGCACCCGCAGTTCGGGTGACGGGCGGCTCCATCCGCTTCGGCGAAACGGAACTGACGACCCTGCCCGAGAAGACGATGCAGGCGATGCGCGGCGCGCGCATCGCCATGATCTTCCAGGAGCCGATGACCGCGCTCAATCCCGTCATGAGCATCGGTCGCCAATTGATCGAGGCGATCCGCGCGCACGAGCCGCTATCGGTGTCGCAGGCGAGAGCGCGCGCGCTCGAAGCGGTCAAGGCGGTGCGCCTGTCGCAGCCCGAAAAGCGGCTCGAGCAATATCCGCACGAACTCTCGGGCGGCATGCGCCAGCGCGTGATGATCGCCATGGCGATCGCGCTGCGCCCTGCCGTCCTCATCGCGGACGAGCCGACGACGGCGCTGGACGTGACCGTGCAGCGTGAAGTGCTCGATCTTCTGCGGGACCTGCAGAAGGAACTCGGAACGGCCGTCATCCTGATTACCCATGACATGGGCGTGGTCGCCGAGATGGCCGACCGCGTCATCGTCATGCGCAAGGGCAAGATGGTGGAAACTGCATCGACGGTCGACCTGTTCGATGCCCCGAAAGAACAGTACACGCGCGACCTGCTCGCCGCCGTCCCCCGCATCGGCGCCGGGGCCTTGCGGCCGGAACCGGAAGCCCGCGACGTGCTGGTGCGCTTTGATGACGTGTCGGTGCGGTTCCCGATCCGTCAGGGCCTTCTTGGCCGCGTGGCTGCCCGCGTCCATGCGGTCGAGCATGTCTCGCTCGAGATATTCAAAGGGGAAACGCTGTCGCTGGTCGGCGAGTCCGGCTGCGGCAAGTCGACAATGGCCAAGGCACTGGCCGGGCTCGTGCCCTATACCGGCCGCATCGAGATCAACGGCCAGGCCATGCATGATCTCGACGCCGCCGGGCGCAAGGCGATCCGCCGCGATCTCCAGATCGTCTTCCAGGACCCCATGGCGGCACTCGATGCGCGCATGACCGTCGGCGAGCTGATCCGCGAGCCGCTGGTGATTCATGGCATCGGTACGCCGGCCGAACAGAAGGCCCGCGTGCGCGAACTGCTGGAGCGGGTCGAGATGTCGCCGAGCGCCTACAATCGCTACCCACATCAGTTTTCCGGGGGGCAGCGCCAGCGTATCTGCATTGCCCGTGCGCTTGCGCTGAAGCCGAAGCTGATCGTCTGCGACGAAAGCGTTGCGGCACTCGACGTGTCGATCCAGGCCAAGGTGCTGGACCTGCTGCGCGACCTGCAGAAGGAAAGCGGCGTCACCTACCTCTTCATCAGCCACGACATGGCGGTGGTGGAGAACATCTCCGACCGCGTCGCCGTGATGTATCTCGGCCAGATCGTCGAGATGGGAACCCGCGCGCAGCTCTTCGGCAATCCCCGGCATCCCTATACCAGGCGCCTCCTCGATGCGGTCCCCGTTCCCGACCCGCGTCGCGAAAGGGTGCCCGGCCTGCGCTTGGCTGGCGAGATCCCGAGCCCGGTGTGGAAGGTCGGCGAAGGCCCGGAACGGGCGCAACTGGTCGATATCGGCGGCGGACACCTCGTTGCCCAGGCGTCAGCGCCGGGATTGAGCTGACGGCAAGATTGCCAGCGGTATGCAGCCCATTTGCGGCCAGTGGCAGATCGATGAGGTCACGGTGCTGACGCCGAAGGCGAGGGCGGTCTGCTTCGATGAAACCGTCGAGGACTATGCGGTCGGCAACGCCACGGGTGATGAGGTTTCTCTCGAGGGCTTTGACGAGGAACAGTTCCGCGTTAGCCTTGGCGCCGAAATCGCCCGGTCCTTCGCTCTGGACAACGGATCGACACTGACACCCAAGCGCGGCGTCAACGGCGGCTTTGCCGGGCTGGATGGGTCGCATGTTCGGCTCGCTGCTGCCGGGATGATGCTGGAGACCGCCCATTTCTGGATGCTTGACCGCAGTCTGCTGTTCGGAATACGGGGCTGAGGCATGCGAGTTCGCGCCTTGCCAAGATCGTAGCTTCGAGCCGACCAGGCCTATTCGGGAATGTTGAACGATCGTCGGAAATACGAACGGACGGCTTCCATTGCCGGTGTAAATTCTACATTGCGCCGCCAGGCGAGGCCGACATCCATGGAGGGGATCGGATCGACCAGCGAAATGGTTTCGATCCGCCGACCTTCGAGCGACCAGGGTCGATGCACCATATCGGACAGGATCGCGACCCCCTGACTGTTGGCCACCAGTGAACGCACGGCCTCGACGGAGGAGGTGCGAAGCGTGATCTTCGGCAGATAGGCCGATTGGCTCCAGTATTTCAACGTACTGTGCGACGCCTCGTCCACGGTCAGCATGATGTAGTCTTCTTCCGAGACTTCCTTGAGGCCAACCTTGTCCTTCTCAAGCAAACCGTGACGCGCTGGCAGCCAGAGGCGGCGCTGCGAGCTCAACAGCTTTTCTGTCATCAGTTCCGGATTGAGGATATTCGACGTCAACATGACGGCGATGTCGTAGCGGTTGGTGAGCAGTCCCTCCTCGACCGATTCCCGGTTGAGTTCGAACAACTGGATGTCAATGGCCGGAAACTGGCGCTTCAACCGCTCGATGTGGAACGGCAGGAAATAGCCGATGACGGTATAGGTCGTGGCGATGCTCAGTGTGCCCTCGACCTTGTCGGTGACGAGATTGAGCTGCGTCGCTTCTTCAACCTTCTGCAGGATCTCATAAGCCTGCGAGAGAAACCTGCGGCCGGCTGACGTCAGATCCATCCCGTGCGGTGTCCGTTCGAACAGCCCTGCGCCGACCGTCCTTTCAAGGTCCTTGATCGCCGTCGTCACTGCCGACTGCGAGATCGAGAGGTTGACGGCGGCTTGCGAGACCTGCCCGGCCTCCGCCGTGGCAATGAAGTAGCGGATCTGTCTGAGGCTGAGTGACATTGTTATCCATCATTCTGAATCGAGAATACTTAGTATCTGAAAACAAGATCGAAGGGCGCGAGGATTGCAGAACTGGGAGACTCGCCTTTTAGGATATGCATCAACACTTTGATTTTAATGCGGAAAGGCAGGTCATGCCGCAGCTCGGCAACATATGAATATCAGATAACGACATTCTGAAAATAGAATTTTTCAAATGAAACTTTTCTTCCTACGGTTTTCTGACAAATACGCAGGCATTGCGCTGCGTTGCACAAAATACAGGCAGGACAGGGAAGAAAAGTGGCACTCGAGATCGTAGACATCAATTGTGATCTGGGCGAGGCCTTTGGCCGCTGGCGTGTCGGCGATACCGAAGACAGCGCCCTCATGGGACTGATCAGTTCCGCCAACATCGCGGCCGGTTTCCATGCCGGTGATCCGAACCTGATGGACAACACCGTACGTGTCGCCGTCGAGCACGGCGTCGGCATCGGCGCGCATCCTGGCTACAACGACCTCCAGGGGTTCGGTCGCCGCAAGATCAACGGCACGGCGCGCGAACTGGTCAACGACATCGTCTATCAGGTCGGCGCGATCCGCGAATTCGCCCGTCGCCATGGGGCCAGCCTGCAGCATGTGAAACCGCACGGCGCGCTTTACATGGAGATGGCAGTCAATCCGGAGTTCGCCCAGCTGTTCGTCCAATACATGCGCACGGTGGCCCCCAATGCCTATGTGTTCTGCATGGCGGGCTCGGCGACGGAGACCGCGGCACTCGAGGTCGGCCAGCCGCTGGTGCGCGAATTCTATGCCGACCGCGACTACGACGAGAGCGGTTCGATCGTCTTTACCCGTGATGTCGGCCGGCCGGACCCGATGGCGATCGCTCGCAAGGTGGTGCGCGCCTGCAAGGACGGGCTGGTCACCACGGTCAGCGGCAAGGACATCGAGGTGCCGTTCGAATCCATCTGCTTCCATTCCGATACGCTCGGCGCGCTCGATATCGTGCGCAACATGCGGGAAGCCCTGATCGCCGAAGGCATCCGCATCGCCCCCATTTCAGAAATCGTCAGATAACCGGAGACCACCATGAGCAAGCTCGAGATCAGATCGCCTCTGCCCGGCACCTTTTACCGCAAGCCCTCGCCGGACGCCGCGCCCTATAAGGCTGACGGTGACCAGGTGGCCGTCGGTGACGTGATCGGCCTGATCGAGGTGATGAAGACCTTCCACGAGGTCCATGCCGATGCCGCCGGCGAGATCACCTTCGTCGCCGACGACCAGGAGCCGATCATGGCCGGACAGGCTATTGCCGAGGTCGAGGCATGACCATCCGCTCGATCCTCATTGCCAATCGGGGCGAGATCGCGGTGAGGATCATCCGCGCCGCCCAAGCGCTCGGCATAAGGACCGTGCAGGTCCATTCGGCCGCCGACCGCGACATGCTGGCGGTCAGGCTCGCCGACCAGTCGGTGGAAATCGGGCCGCCATCGGCCGCCAAATCCTATCTCAATATCGAGGCCGTTCTGAAGGCCGCCAGGGAAACCGGCGTCGACGCGGTCCATCCCGGCTATGGTTTCCTCTCGGAGAACGCCGCCTTTGCCCAGGCTGTCGAAGATGCCGGCCTGATATTCGTCGGACCCAAGGCCGGCGCAATCAGCCTGCTCGGCGACAAGGTCGAGGCCCGCAAGGTCGCCAAGCGCGCCGGCGTGCCGACCGTTCCCGGTTCGGAAGGTCGCATCGACGACCTCCAAACGGCCTGCGCCATCGTCGAGCAGATCGGCTTTCCGGTCATGATCAAGGCCGCTGCTGGCGGCGGTGGCCGCGGCATCCGCATTGCCGAGACCATGGCCGATTTCGAGCGCCATTTCCCGCAGGCCTCGGCGGAGGCGCTTGCCGCCTTCGGTGACGGCGGCCTCTATGTCGAAAAGGTTATCACCCGCGCCCGTCACGTCGAGGTGCAGATCCTCGGTGACGGCGAGGATGCGGTCCATTGCTTCGAGCGCGAGTGCTCGCTGCAGCGCCGCCGCCAGAAGGTCTGGGAAGAAGCGCCCTCCTTCCGCCTGCCCGACCATGTCCGCCAGGAACTCTGCGCCAGTGCCGTGGCGCTCGCCCGCGAGGTCAACTACCGCGGCGCCGGCACCGTCGAATATCTCTATGACGAGACGAGCGGCGAATTCTACTTCATCGAGGTCAACACCCGCATCCAGGTCGAACATCCCGTCACCGAAATGATCACCGGCATCGACCTCGTGCAGGAGATGATCAGGGTCGCCGGCGGTGCGAAGCTGTCGGTCCGCCAGGAAGACATCCGCGTCACCGGTCATGCGATCGAGTGCCGGATCAATGCCGAGGACCCTGCGCGCGGCTTCCTGCCGGGCCCCGGCACGATCGAGACGCTCGGCGTGCCCTCCGGCGACGGTGTTCGCTTCGACACCATGCTTTACGAGGGCTACACGGTCCCGCCCTTCTATGACTCGCTGCTCGGCAAGCTGATCGTCTGGGGCGAAACCCGCGACGCCTGCATCGCAAGGCTGGCCGACGCGCTCGATAATCTCGAGATCCGCGGGCTTGCCACCACCATTCCGCTCCACCAGGCCCTTGCCGCCGACCCGTCGGTCGCCTCGGGCGATGTCCACACCCGGTTCCTCGAACCCTGGCTGGAGACGGACTTCCAGGCCTTTGTCGCATCCAAGGAGGTTGCCTGATGCCCATGCGCTATACATTCGGGGGTGACGAACACCTCTTCGTCGAATGCTCGGAGGAAATGTCGCTCGAGGCCTTTTTCAACTCGCTGTCGATGACCTCCGGCATCAAGGAAGCCAAGATCAAGGGCGTGACCGAAATCTGCCCGGCCAATGCCTCCTTCCAGATCAAGTTCGATCCGGATGTCATCCATCCGAACGACATCCTGAAGGAAGTCCAGGCGATCGAGGTCGCGGCCGCCAAGGCAGAGCCGGTCATCACCACCCGCATCGTCGAGATCCCGGTCTTCTACAACGACCCGTGGACCCACGAGACGCTGATGCGCTTCCGTGAGCGTCACCAGGACCCGAGCGGCACCGACCTCGAATACGCCGCCCGCATAAACGACTACGGCTCGGTCGACGACTTCGTCGCCGCCCATTCCGGCTCGCCCTGGTTCGTCTCCATGGTCGGCTTTGTTTCCGGCTTGCCCTTCATGTACCAGATGGTCGAGCGCCAGCGGCAGATCCAGGTGCCGAAATACCTGCGTCCGCGCACCGATACCCCGCGCCTGACGGTCGGTCATGGCGGCTGCTTCGGCTGTATCTATTCGGTGCGCGGTGCCGGCGGCTACCAGATGTTCGGCATCACTCCCATGCCGATCTACGACCCGACCCAGACCACCTCCTACCTCAAGGATTTCATGGTGTTCTTCCGTCCGGGCGACATCGTCAAGTTCAAGCCGATCGATCGCGAAGCCTATGACCAGGCCGTCGAGGATGTCGACAAGGGCCGGTTCGCCCCGCCGATCCGCGAGGTGAAATTCGATCTGCGTGAATTCCAGAAAGACATCGACGGCTACAACGCGAAGCTGGAGGGCGTTCTCCATGGCCATTAAGGTTCTCCATCAGGGTCTTGCCACCTCCGTCCAGGATCTCGGCCGCCCCGGTTACTTCCATCTCGGCATCCCGCTCGGCGGCGCCATGGACCGGCTGGCGCTGAAGGCCGCTAACCTGCTCGTCGGCAATGACGAGGGTGCGGCCGGCCTCGAAGCCGTGTTCATCGGCCCGAAGCTGGAATTCACCGAAGACGCCATGGTGGCCGTCACCGGCGCCGATATGCCGATCAAGGTCGACGGCGAGGAAAAGCCCGGCTGGACCGCCTTCAAGGTCAAGGCCGGCCAGGTCCTGACCTTCGACTTCCTGAAGACCGGCGCCCGCATCTATATCGCCGTCTCCGGCGGCATCGACGTGCCGCTGGCGCTCGGTTCGCGCTCGACCTATGCCATCGGCGCGCTCGGCGGCTTCAAGGGCCGGCCGATCGCCGTCGGCGACGAGCTGCCGGTCGGCACGGCCGGCAAGGCCGTCGAGGGCAAGTCCATTCCCGAAAACCTGCGCCGTAGGCCCGGCATGCCGGCCGAACTGCGCGTGCTGCCGGGCCTCTACTGGCACCGCCTCACCGATGAAGCAGGCAAGAACTTCTTCGAGGACACCTGGAAGGTGGCACCCGAGGCCGACCGCATGGGTTATCGCTTCCGCGGCGGCCGCAAGCTCGACTTCGTCGATCGCGTCCCGCCCTTCGGCGCGGGCTCCGATCCCTCGAACATCGTCGACGCCTGTTACCCTTACGGCTCCATCCAGGTGCCGGGCGGCACTGAGCCGATCATTCTGCATCGCGATGCCGTTTCCGGCGGCGGCTATTTCATGCTCGGCACGGTCATCTCCGCCGACATGGACCTGATCGGCCAGCTGCAGCCGCATACGCCAACCCGTTTCGTCAAGGTGGACATGGAAACCGCCCTGACCGCCCGGAAGGACCGGGCCGCGCTGATCAACCAGATCCGCGCGCTTTTCTGACCACCCAGCCAAAGACTTCAAACAGGGGAACGACCATGAAACACAAGATCCTAATGACGCTTGCAAGCTCCGCCCTGGCGCTTGCCGTTGCCAGCCCGGTGTTTGCCGAGGCCTGGTATCCTTATCCGGCCCAGGCGATCGAGCCGGCCTTCGCCGCGGACGGCAAGTCGGTCGACGTATCCTACTCGCCGCTCGAGAAGGCGGAGAAGCCGTGGAACATCTGCGTCTCCTTCCCGCACATGAAGGACGCCTACTGGCTCGGCGTCGACTATGGCGTCGCCGAACAGGCCAAGGACCTCGGCGTCAAGATGAACCTCGTCGAGGCCGGCGGCTACACCGAACTCAACAAGCAGATCAGCCAGATCGAGGACTGCGTCGCCGGTGGCGCCCAGGCCGTGGTCATCGGCGCGATCTCGTTCGACGGGCTGAACAACCTCGTCAGCGAAATCAAGAAGAAGAACATTCCGGTCATCGACGTCATCAACGGCATGTCCTCGCCGGACCTGACCGCCAAGTCGCTCGTCTCCTTCTACACCATGGGCTACGAGACCGGCGCCTATCTCGCCAAGAAGCATCCGGCGGGTTCGGAAGAGGTCAAGGTCGGCTGGTTCCCGGGTCCGGCCGGCGCCGGCTGGGTCGAGGCCGCCAACAAGGGCTTCCTCGAAGCGATCAAGGGTTCGGCCGTCAAGGCGCTCGAGCCGAAATATGGCGACACCGGCAAGGAAGCCCAACTGAAGCTGGTCGAGGACGTGCTCCAGGCCGAGCCTGACGTGCGCTATGTCGCCGGCACCGCGGTCACGGCCGAAGCGGCTCAGGGCCTCATCCGCGAGCGCGGCCTCAAGGGCAAGGTCGACCTGCTTGCCTTCTACATGACGCCCGGCGTCTACGAAGGCATCAAGCGCGGCTTCATTCTGGCGGCTCCCGCCGACTCCATGGTCATCCAGGGCCGCATCGCCATCGACCAGGCCGTGCGCGCGCTGGAAGGCAAGGAACTGGTGAAGCATGTCGGCCCGAAGATCTTCGTCGTCGATCCGTCGAACGTCGAAAGCGTGCCGCAGACCAACATCCTGCCGCCGGACGGCTTCAAGCCAGTCTTCTCGGTCAACTGAGACCCCAAGGGCTCGGCGCGCGAATGCGCCGGGTCCGCCCCCCAATTTATCAAGCAGTATTGCTTTACGGACCGATGTGGATGGCCTTGAACGCACCCCTTGTCGAAATGACCGGCATCGCCAAGTCCTATCCGGGCGTGCGCGCGCTGGACGGCGTCGACTTCTCGCTCGAACGCGGCGAAGTGCACGTTCTGTTCGGCGAGAACGGTGCCGGGAAGTCGACACTGATCTCCATCCTCGCCGGCGTCACCACACCGACCGAGGGGGTGATCCGCATCGACGGTGAAGAGAAGCACTTTTCTTCGGTCAAGGACGCACGGGCAGCCGGCATCGGTGCCGTGTTCCAGGAATTTTCCCTGGTCCCGACCATGACAGTGGCGGAAAACATCTTCCTCGGCCAGGAACCGCGCAAGATGGGCCTGGTCGACCGCCGCGGCATGGTCGAGGAGGCCCGTTCGCTCTTTGCCGGACTGGGATTTGCCATCGAAGTGCGCCGCACAGTGATTTCGCTTTCGCGCGCCGAACAGCAGATGGTCGAGATCGCCAAGGCGCTGCACCAGCAGGCACACATCCTCATTCTCGACGAACCGACCGCCTCGCTCACCGAACGCGAGACGGAAAAGCTGTTCGAATTCATCGGCCAGGCCAAGGCCCGGGGCGTCGGCATCGTCTACATTTCCCACCGCATCCAGGAATTCAAGGCGATCGCCAACCGCATCACCGTGCTGCGCGACGGCCGGCTGATCGGCACGATCGGCGCCGAGAACCTGTCGGAAACCGTGCTGGTCGAGATGATGACCGGCCGCAAGATGGACGAGATCTATCCGCATATCGAACGCAAGACACAGGCCGAGCCGGTGCTGTCGATCCGTGGCCTCAAGGCCTGGGGCGTCGACGGCGTCGACATCGACGTCCGGCGCGGTGAGGTTCTGGGGGTCGCGGGCCTCGTCGGCTCCGGCAAGTCGCGCACCTTCCGCGCCGTCATGGGGCTGCTGCCGGTCGAAGGCGGCACGGTGAGCGTCCACGGCCATGACCGCACCGGCGCACCGACGCGCAAACTGCTGCAGGACGGCGTCTTCTTCCTGCCCTCCGACCGCAAGGAGGAGGGCCTGCTGCTCGGCGCGTCCGCCCGCACCAACATCGCCCTTTCCGTCCTCAATCGCCGCGAGACGAATGCCGGCCTCGGCCTGATTTCGCCCGGCGGCGTGAAGGCGCTCACCAGTGCGATCGGCGGCAAGGTCGATCTCAGCGAGGCCTTTCTCGATCGCACCGCTTCGAAGCTCTCCGGCGGCAACCAGCAGAAGATCCTGTTCGGCAAGAGCTTCGGCGAGGACTACGACATCTACATCTTCGACGAACCCACCGTCGGCGTCGACGTCGGCACGCGGGCCGCGCTCTATCGCATCATCAAGGCGATCGCCGAGGCCGGAAAGGCCGTCGTGGTGATCTCCTCAGACCTCCCCGAGGCCATGCACCTCGCCCATCGCCTGATCGTCTTCCGCAACGGCCGGATCTCGGCGGAGTTCGAGGGCGACGCCATTCAGGAACAGGCGGTTCTCGGCGCCTTCTTCGATCAGGAAAGAAAATCAGCATGAACACCCCGCTGGAAACCGCGTCGACTGCCGACGCCAAGCCCTCCTTCTCCGCCCTTTCGGCGCTCAGGGCCGTCTTCATCAAGCTCGGCGTGCTGCCCTTCTTCCTCGTGGCGGCCCTCATCCTCTTCACGCTCGCCTCGAAACAGTTCCTGACGCTCGACAACCTCACCAACGTGGCGCGCCAGTCGGTCTATCTCGTGCTCGTCTCGCTCGGGCAGATGCTGGTGCTGGTCACCGGCGGCTTCGACCTCGCGGTCGGCACGTCGATCGCGCTAACTTCAGTCGTTTCCGCCTCGGTCATGGTCTACTTCGCCGCCCAGTTTCCCGACATGGTCTGGCTCGTCATCCTGCTCGGCGTGCTCTCGGGCTTCCTCGCCGCGCTGGCGATCGGTTCCTTGAACGGCCTCGGCATCGCCCAGTTCGGTGTGTCGCCCTTCATCATGACGCTCGGTGCGCAATCGGTCGGCGCCGGCATCGCGCTCTACCTCACCGGCGGCGTGCCGATCGGCAACCTGCCTTACGAATTCGGCGATTTCTTCGGTTTTGGCCGCATCTTCGGCGTGCCGGTCCCGGTCCTGGTGGCGATCGTTGCCATCGTCGGCATGTGGATCCTGATGAACCGCACCCGGTCGGGCGCCCGCATCTATGCGATCGGCGGCAACATCAAGGCCGCCAACCTCTCCGGCATCAACACGAAGCGCACGCTGTTCCTCGCCTATATCCTCTGCGCCCTTCTGGCCTCCGTCGCCGGCGTATTGCTCACCGCCCGCGTCGAGAGCGGCGAGACAAATCTCGGCGGCACGATCGCGCTGGAATCGATCGCGGCCTGCGTCATCGCCGGCGTGTCGCTGCGCGGCGGCATCGGCCGGGTGGAAAGCGTCGTGCTCGGCGCCTTCTTCATCGTGCTGGTGCAGAACGGCATGAACCTCATGCAGATCGGCTCCTACATGCAGATGGTACTGCTGGGCTCGCTGCTCATCCTCGCCGTCGTCATCGACCAGTTCCGCTATCGCATGCTCATCGGGAACCGCTGAATGCTGTGATCCTCGGTTGTCCAAGCAGCCGAGGTGGATGCAGAAGGCTCGGCACGCTCAGATCGAGTTCCTTATTCGCTCCAGGATCGACAGGAATTCCGCGATCAGCGGGCTATTCTTGTTGTCCCGCCGATAGGCGATCTTGTGCGTCGATGAAAATCCGAAGGCGGCGGGCCGGATGGCGCGCAATTCGCCCAAGGCCACCCATGGTTCGGCGAAATGGCAGGGCAGAAAGCCGATGAACTGGCCCGAGAGAATGAGCATGAGCTGCGCCTCCATCGCCACGACCGAGGCGCTCGCGCGCGGATGGCCGACCAGGTAGAGGTCGTCGAAATGGCGGTAGCGCCGGACAGAGAAGCGGGCGCCGGCAATGACTCGCTGGTCGATCTCGTGGTCCGGTCTGTCGAACAGCGGGTGCTCGCGGCCACAATAGAGATTGTGCGGCTCGCTGGCGAAGTCACGGTAGGTCAGGCCGGGAGAACGCTGTGAAAACGGCCCGATGGCGATATCGCGATCACCGTCCGCCACCTTCTGTTCGAGATCCGAGGGCGTGCCCAGTTCGAGGTCGATGAAGATGTCCGCATCCGGCCGCATGAACTCGGCGATCGCCCGTTGCACCCCCAGTTGCTTGCTGGTCATCACACCGTCCGACGCGCCCAGCCGCAGGCGGCCGGAAAGATTGCCACTCGCCGCACTGACGCGCTGGGTGAAATCGTCGATGTCGCGGAACAGCTTGACGGCAGCGTCATAGGTGGCCCGACCGAGTTCGGTCAGCCGAAACTGCTGCCTGCCGCGATGACACAACTGGCCGCCGACCCGCTTTTCCAACTCGGCCAGATGGGTGCTCAGCGTCGATTGCGACAGGTTCAGCGCCAGTTGCGCATCCGAAAAGCCATTGGCATCCGCAAGCACGACGAAAACGCGGAGCAGACGGATATCGATATTGTCGAGGCGACGCATCGGCGAGACTCACATTGACGTTCTTCGATGTAACATCCCAAATATTGTGATTTACTCCAATGTAAAAATGCATGACGCTGCCTCAAATTCAAAAAAGGGGAACAACATGAACAAGACACTTGGACTGACGACCGCGATCGCCCTGATCGTGTCTTCGACGAACGCTTTCGCTGCGGACCAGATCCGCATTCTCGCACCGACCTGGCTCGGCTTTGCGCCGGTCCACGTGGCGCTGGCCAATGGATGCTTCGAACAGGAGAAGCTCGACGTCACCATCAACTTCGAGGACGACCTCAGCAATGTGATGGCGGCCATGGCGCGCGGCGACGTCGAGATCCAGATGCGCAGCGTCGGCGAGTATCAGGGCCGTCCGCGCGACAAGACGACGCCCGGCATCATCATCGGCACGATCGACGAATCCGTCGGTGGCGACGGCGTGATCGCCGACGGCAGCATAAAGACGGTTGCCGACCTCAAGGGCAAGACCATCGCCGCCGAACCCAATATCCCGTCGCGTCTCCTGCTGCAGATGGAGCTGAAGCAGGCCGGCCTTACTCTCAAGGACTTGGACATCAAGGAGATTTCCACGGCCGACACGGGCGCCGTTTTCGTCGATGACAGCATTGCCGCGGTCGCCACTTACGAACCCTTCATGTCGCAGGCCATCAAGGCGTCATCCCGCGAGGGCGCCAAGGTCCTGATCTCCTCGAAGGATCACCGCGGCCTCATCATCGACGCCATCATCGCGCGCAACGACGACCTCAAGGCGTCGCCGGACAAGTACGGGCGTTTCCTGAAGTGCATCTATGAGGCGGTCGACTTCATCAAGGCCGAGCCGCAGAAATTCGCCGAGATCGCCGCTCCGAGCTTCGGCCTGACACCCGAAGAGGTGCTGGATGTGGTCAGCAGCAGCCTTGCCTATACCACGCTCTCTGAAGCCAAGGCCTATATGGGTGAGCCGGGCAAACCGGGCAGCCTGTTCGGGATCTTCGATACGGTGATGGCGCTCAATCTGGAGAATGGCGCAGCCGACAACCAGCTGGTGGCAGCCGAGCAGATCGACAATTCCGTCATCGCGACCATCGGCAAGTGAGTTCGGACCGGCACACGCGGATGCTTCGGACACTGTTCACCTTTCGAGGCGGGAAGTCGCCGGCCGTCGAACTGATCGTCGGTCTGGCGGCGGCGGCGATCCTGCTGGGTTTCTGGGAACTGGTGGCGCGGCTCGGCCTCGTCAAGCCGCAGTTCCTGCCGTCACCCGGCGACGTCCTGGCGGCGCTCTGGCGCATGCTGACGCAGCAGGACCTCCTCTGGCATACGGCAGTCTCCGCGGGGCGCGTCTGGTCGGCTTTCCTGCTGGCCGCGCTGATGGCGATCCCGATCGGCATGCTGATGAGCAGCTATCGCATCGTCGGGGCGTCGCTCGAGCCGATGATCGATTTCATCCGTTACCTGCCGGTACCGGCTCTCGTGCCCTTGTCGATCATCTGGTTCGGCGTGGGCGAGTCCACCAAGATCTTCCTGCTGTGGCTCGGTACCTTCTTCCAACTCGTGCTGTTCGTGGCGGACGATGCCCGCCGCGTGCCCAACGAATATGTCGAGGTGGCCCGCACCGTCGGTGCGCGGTCGCGGCAGGTGATGACGGACGTGATCTTCAGGGCCATGGGGCCGTCGCTGCTCGACAATCTCAGGATCACGCTCGGCTGGTGCTGGACCTACCTCATCATCGCCGAAATCGTCGCGGCCGATTCCGGCATCGGTTTCGTCATCTGGTCGGCGCGCCGTTACGTCAAGACGCCCGAGGTCATGGCCGGCGTTCTCGTCATCGGCCTGGTCGGTCTGGTGACCGACCAGCTGCTGCGCGTCCTGCATCGCCGGATCTTCCAATATGTGTGAGCCCTCCATGGCAGAGAATTACTTGGCATTCGAGGGCGTGACGAAGAGCTTCGGCCCGATGGACGTCGTCACGAAGACCGATCTTTCGATCGGTCGCGGCAGCTTCGTCGTCTTCCTCGGACCGTCCGGCTGCGGCAAGACCACGCTGATGCGCATGGTGGGCGGTCTCGACACACCTTCCACCGGTCAGATCCGGCTCGGCGGTGATATCGTGCGTGCCCCCGATCGCCGCCGCGGCATGGTCTTCCAGGCCTATTCCTCCTTTCCCTGGCTGACCGTTGCCGAAAACATCGCTTTCGGCATGCGCTACCGTTCCGACATTTCCACGCAGGAAAAGGCGGAGCGCAAGGCGCACTATCTGAAGCTGGTGGGGCTCGAGGAATTCGCCGACGCCTATCCGTCGCGCATTTCCGGCGGCATGCGCCAGCGCGTCGCCATCGCCCGCACGCTTGCCGCCGGGTCCGAGGTCCTGCTGATGGACGAGCCGTTCGGTGCGCTCGATGCCCTGACCCGCGAACGTCTGCAGGTGCAGCTGAGGGCGTTGCAGATATCCGAGCAGAAGACCGTGATTTTCGTCACGCATGACGTCGAGGAGGCCGTGTTCCTCGCCGACCGCGTCGTGCTGTTTTCAAAGCGGCCGGCGCGCATCGTCGCCGACATCGACGTCAACGCCGCTCTCGGCGTGGAGCGACCGTTGGAGATCCGCGAAACCCAGGGCTTCTTCGACCTTCGCAACAAGATCCTCCATCTCATCCGCAACGAAACGGGAGATCCCGTATGAAGGGCATGTTTTCGGGCCGCACGGTGGTGATCACCGGGGCAAGCCGCGGGATCGGGCTCGGCATCGCCCGGGCCTTCCACCGCGAGGGCGCGCGGCTCCATCTGATTGCCGACGATCCGGCCGTTCACGAACGCGCCGCCGAGCTCGGCGCCACCGCCGCCCAGGCGGACATTGCCGACGGGGCGCGCGTCGACCCTGCGTTGAAGGACGTGGGACCGATCGACGTGCTGATCAACAATGCGGGCCTGGAGCGGCTGACACCGCTCGACGATGCGAGCCCCGAGGGTTTCGCCACCTTCCGCCGCATCATCGACATCAACATTGCCGGCACGGCGCTGGTCTCGAGGCGCGCACTCCGGTCGATGTCTTCGGGCGGGGCGATCGTCAACACGGCCTCGATCTGGGGACGGGTGGCGGAGGCGCAGTTCGACGCCTATGTGGCCTCGAAACACGCGATCATCGGGCTCACCAAGACCTGGGCGAAGGAGCTCGGGCCGCGCAATATCCGCGTCAACGCCGTCTGCCCCGGCTGGGTGAGGACGGAGGCCTCGATGCGTTCGCTGGGGCTTATGGCCTCCGCGCACGGCGTCAGCGAAGACAGGCTTCTCGAAGACATCGTCGCCGGGCAGGCTCTGCCCGGCCTGATGGAGCCCGACGACATGGGAGAGGTCTACCTCTTCCTCGCCTCCGACAGGGCGAAGAACATCACCGGCCAGTCGATCGGTGCCGATCGGGGAGAAGTTCCATGGTGAAGCCGTTGACGGGCAAGAGGGCCCTGGTGACGGGGGCGGCAAGCGGCATCGGCCGGGCTGTCGCGGAGGCGCTTGCGGCCGAGGGCGCCACTGTGATCGGACTGGATCTCAGGCCGCAGGAGGGAAATATCGCCATCCTCGCCTGCGATCTCGCGGACGAGGGGCAGATCGTCTCCTGCGTCGGCGAGGCAGCAAGGCGGTTGGGTGGGCTCGACATCCTCGTCAACAATGCGGGCATCCTCGAAGAATCCCCGCTGGGGAGCATCACCGCCGCCCATATCGATCGCATGTTCGCAGTCAACGTGCGGGGAGCAATTCTTGTGGCGCGGGAAGCACTGCCGCATCTGCCCGATGGGGGACGGATCATCAACATCGCCTCCGAACTGGCCTATCTCGGCAGGGCGGATGCCTCCGTCTATTGCGCCACCAAGGCGGCCATCCTCGGCCTGACCCGGTCCTGGGCAAGGGAACTGGCGCCGAGGATCCTGGTCAATGCCGTCGCTCCAGGCCCGACCGACACCCCCCTGCTCTCCTTCGAGACCCTGACGGCGGACCAGAAGGCGGCCGAGACGGCCAATCCCATGGGACGGATCGGCAGGCCGGAGGAAATGGCGGCGGCCGTGGTTTTTCTCGCCGGACCTGGTGCCACCTTCTTCACCGGACAATGCCTGGGCGCCAATGGCGGCGCGGCGATGATTTGAGGATCTCACCATGAACGACAGCGTATTCTGGGCCGAACAGACCTGGCCCGAGGCGGCCGCGAAGGTGGCGGGCGGCGCACCGATATTCCTGCCGCTCGGCGCGACCGAGCAACACGGCCATCACATGGCACTCAATGTCGACGTCGTGCTGCCGACGTCCATATGTGAGACGGTCGCGAGAGCCGTTGGCGGGCTCGTCCTGCCCACCATCCCCTATGGCAACCGTTCGCAGCCGAAGACGGGCGGCGGTTCGGCCTTCGGCGGCACGATCAACCTGACGGCCCACACCTTTTCGCTCGTGGTGCGCGACGTCCTGTGCGAGCTCTACCGGCAGAAGGTCCGGCGGATCGTGGTGGTGAACGGCCATTACGAGAATATCTGGCCCGCGGTCGAAGGCATCGAGCTGGCACTGGATGCGATCGGCCGCGACCGCTCAGACGGGCTGACGATCCTCCGGCTCGACCACTGGGATCTTGTCCAGCCGTCGACCATCGATCGGATTTTCCCGGACGGCTATCCCGGCATCGAGCTTGAACATGCCAGCGTGATCGAGACTTCCATGATGCTGGCGCTGCGCCCCGATCTCGTCGATCTCGGTCGATCGCTTCACGACGGGCCGGCGAAGTTCAAGCCTTATGACCGCTATCCTCGTCCGCTCGCCGACGTGCCGCCCTCGGGCGTGCTGTCCATGACAGCGGGATCGCAGGCCGAAAAGGGCAATTGGCTGCTGACCGATGTGGTCAGCCGCATGACACAGATCGTTCGAGACGAATTCAGCATTGGAGGCCATCATGATCAACGCTAAGCATCAGCCGGTGGACGCCGCCGAGGTTCCGCGCTTTGCCGGCCAGGCGACGTTCATGCGGCTTCCGGCCGTGCCGTCCGCCGAGGGGCTGGACATCGCCCTGGTCGGTATTCCCTGGGACGGCGGAACCACCAACCGGGCCGGCGCCCGTCATGGACCGCGCGAGATCCGCAGCCAGTCGAGCCTGATGCGCAAGGTGCATCATGTTTCCAAGATCGCGCCCTTCAGCCTCGCCAATATCGCCGACGTCGGCGATCTCTCGGTCAATCCGATCGACCTGATGGACGCGCTGAAGCGCATCGAGGAAGGCATTGCCAGTATCATCGCGGTCGGGGCCATCCCTCTTTCCGCCGGTGGCGACCACTTGACGACATTGCCGGTGCTGCGTGCGGTGGCCCGGCACAGACCAGTCGGTCTCATCCATTTCGATGCCCATTCCGACACCAATGACAGCTATTTCGGCGGCAACCGCTATACCCATGGCACGCCGTTCCGGCGCGCCATCGAGGAAGGATTGCTCGATCCCAAACGCATGGTGCAGATCGGCATTCGCGGTTCGATCTATGAGACCGACGAGCATGCCTGGGCCGTCGAGCAGGGCATCCGCATCATCTACATGGAAGAGTTCACCCGCCGCGGCGCGTCCGAGGTGATTGCCGAAGCAAAGGCGATCGTCGGCTCGGCGCCGACCTATGTGACCTTCGATATCGACAGCATCGACCCGTCCATGGCGCCGGGCACCGGTACGCCTGAGGTCGGCGGTTTCACCACGCGCGAGGCACAGCAGATGATCCGCCTTCTGGAAGGCGTCGATATCGTCGGTGCCGACGTGGTCGAGGTGGCGCCTCCCTTCGATCTCGCCGGCATGACGGCGATCGCCGGCGCCACGATGATGTTCGAGCTGATGTGCGTGATCGCGGCAAAGTTCCGGTCGTGACGCGACCGGTGTCATTACGACATGAAAATTTGGCTCCCACTGACCGTTGATGACGTCTAGGCGTCGATTCGGGGTGGTTTTGCAAAGGCGCTAGTGCAATCCTTCCTTCCTTGCCACCCGCCGCACTCGCGCCTCGTGCGTCGTGGCTTTCACGGCTTTCTTCATCAAGGTAAAAGGGCGGGTGGCACCCTACCGTACGTGTGCATCAGCAGGTGGCGAGCGGAAAAGGGCGGCCAAGGCGTGAGACGAAGTTGGAGAAGATTGTCCATGAACCTACCCACCTCGATCTATCCCGAGAGAAATATTCTGGACCGCGCGGCACTGGCAAGACTGCAAGCCGCAGGGTGCCGGGAGCGTCGCACGCGCCTTTCCAATTGGCTCGTTGAGGTTGGCCTGGATGGTGCCGTGATCACGCGACCTCAACACCTGACATACTTTTTTGGGTTGCATGGATGGAGAAGTTCGCCAGCTTCGGGGTTCGTTGGCCGTGATGGCTTCGGTTTGATCTCGGTCGGCAACTCGTTGGAGACTGACGTCTACGCCGATGAAACAGTCCGGTTCGACGATTCGATGTTCGCGACCACTGACGAAGACCGCGAGCGAGCGGCAATTGGCGCGCTGGATATTCGCCTGGCTAAGACGAAGGCGCTAGGCGCTGATTGCGCCGAAATCGCAGGACGGACCATCACTCCGATATACAATCAAATCTTGTCGATGCGCCGACGCAAGCATCCGGATGAAGTCGCGCTCATTTCCGCAGCCATTGCCGTTAATGAAGCTGGATACCGTGCGATTGCGCCGCATATCGCCCCCGGACTTCTGGAAACGGAAGTGTTTGCCCTATTTCAGGGAGCTGCAATCGTGGCTGCGGGACAGACGATGGGGGAGCTAGGAAACGATTTTCGGGGGGGACAGCCGGGCGGGCGACCTCGACCCGTGCCCCTGGTGGAGGGCGATCTTCTGCCCGTGGACGCCGGAGCGGTTTTCGCAAACTATTTTTCCGATATGTGCCGGACTTTCGCTGTATCGGGGACACGAGCGCCCCTTCAGGAGGAAGCCTTCAGCCGCGTTGTTCATGCACTGTCAATAGCCGAAGACATGATCCGGCCGGGCGTTCGATGCGGGACCGTTTTCCAGGAGATTTCATCCATCCTGAACAGCGTCCGCGACGACTGGCGCTTTGACCATCACCTAGGCCATGGGTTGGGCTTGAACCCGGTCGAGCGCCCCTTCATAAATTCGGGTTCGGACGACATCTTTGAAGAGGGTTGCACGTTCGCGCTCGAACCCGGCTTGTACGGAGACAATCTCCGGGGTGGAATACGTCTCGAGCAGAACTACGTCATAGAAAATGGCGCCCTTCGCCGGCTATCCAACTTGCCGCTGGACCTGTGAAAATGCCGCGGACCTGAAAGCTCGAACTGGGTGCGCGCACGATCGAATCAATCCGCCGTCCGGCTTCCGGTCTTTCGATCGGAAGAGTCCTGAAGGCAGCTTGCCGAAGCTCGCGCGAGGCACGGCACGCAAAGAGAAATTGCGGTGGGATCAGGGACTGGCCGCCGCCATGACCTTCCCGAGTGCATCGACGAGCATGTCGGCATTTTCGCGCGAAAAGACGAGCGGCGGGCGGATCTTCAGCACGTTGGCACGGGGGCCGGATGCGCTGATGAGGACGCGTCGTTCGCGAAGGCCGTTGACGATGCGGGTGGTGAGGGCAGCGTCCGGGCTCCTGGTCGCTGGGTCGGAAACGATCTCGACGCCGATGAAGAGGCCGGCGCCGCGCACATCGCCGATGGCGGGGTGGCGGTCGGCCAGATCCTTCAGGCCGTCCATCAGATAGCGGCCGACGTCGAGCGCATTCTGCTGCAGGCCATCGATGCGGATCGTGTCGAGCACCGCCTTGCCGGCAGCGGCAGCGACCGGGTTTCCGCCGAAGGTGTTGAAGTAGCGCGCCTTCGGGCCGAATTCGGCGATGACCTCCGGTCGCAGCACGATGCCGGCCATCGGGTAACCGTTGCCCATCGGCTTGCCGAGCGTCACCATGTCGGGGGAAATGCCGTGGCGCTCGAAGCCCCACATGGCCTCGCCGGTGCGGCCGAAACCCGGCTGCACCTCGTCGGCGACGAAGAGGCCACCTGCCTCGTGGATGGCGTCCACCGCCGGTTTCAGAAAGCCCCTCGGACCGGCGAAGATGCCGTCGCTGGAAAAGATCGTGTCGACGATCAGCATGGCCGGCTTGATGCCGTGGCGCCTGAGGTCGGCGATGGCGGCGCGGACGTCGCGGCCGAACTTTTCCATCATCTCCTCGGGCGAATGGCGGTAGCTGTCGGGGGCGGGCACCGTGCGCACATGGGGTCCCAGCGTCACGGATTCGCCGAGCGAGGGTGAGAATTCGGCAACCGCGCTGGTGAGGCCATGATAGGCGAGCTCGGTGGCGATGATGCCGGTGCCGCCGGTGACGAAGCGGGCGATGCGCACGGCCAGGTCGTTTGCCTCGCTGCCGGTGCAGGTGAACATCGCCTGGCTCAGGCCCTCGGGGAAGGTTGCCGTCAGGCTTTCGGCATAGTCGACGATGCCTTCATGCAGATAGCGCGTATGGGTGTTGAGGATGGCTGTCTGCTTCGTGATCGCCTCGACGACGCGGGGATGGCAATGGCCGAGCGAGGCGACGTTGTTGTAGGCGTCGAGATAAGGTTCGCCCGCCGCATCGTAAAGGAAGACGCCCTCGCCGCGCACGAGATGCAGCGGCTTCTCGTAGAACAGGCGGTAGGCGGGTCCGAGCACCTTTTCCCGCCGGGCGATCAGCGCCCGTTCGCCGTCGCTCAGCCTTTCGAAATCCTCGCGCGAAAACGCATTCACCATCGACATGATCAGGCCTCGGAAAAGTTGGGGACGAGCCTTCTCAGCCCGGCCGCGGTGAGATCGGCAGTGTTCTGCAGGCCACGCCAGGCGGTGGCGTGGTTGCGCATGATGTAATCGCGGTTTTCCGGGAAGTGGGTCGAGCGCCACTCGGCGATGATGATCGACATGGCGAGGCGCGCCCGGGTGAGAAGGGGCAGGAGCTCGATCTCGGCCTCCTCCAGCGCGCGGGCCGACTGGTAGCCTTCCAGGAAAGCGTTGATGCGGGCGGCCCAGTTGTCGGTTGCCAGATGATAGGAGAGGGCGACGGCGAGGTCGTTGACGACCGGCGCATAGACCATGTCGCCGAAATCGATGATGCCAACCACGTGCGTCGGCTCCGCCGGATCGAGCAGGATATTGTGCGGGTTGAAGTCGTTGTGGATGATCTGCCGTCGCCTGATCGCGGCAATCGCCGGAAGGGCACTTTCGAACTCGGCCAGAACCGCTGCGACCTGCGCGCGACGCTCGGGGGCCACGTGGTCGATCACGGCGGCAAGATCGAGCGTGTGGGAAATGTCCCACATCAGCTTTCCTTCGGGGGGGCGCCCGGCATAATTTTCAAGGCCGAGCCCGAGTTCGGCGAGCGCCCGGCCGACATTGCGGCTTTGGGCTTCGGAGGCCGGCGTGCGGTATTGCAGTTCGCCGTGGAGGAAGGTGAGGAGGCGCATGATGCGCGGACCTTCGGAGGTGAACAAGGTGTGGCAGGGCTTGCCTTCGAGGGTAGGCAAGAGCCGCGGCACGGGTACGCCGGGAGCGACGACCTGAAGATGAAGCAGGGCGCCGTCCTGAAAGTCCAGCGTGGCCGGATCCTCGGCGGGATTGGCGATCTTCAGGATGAAGGCGGCCCCATCCGTCGCGGTGAAGAGAAAGGTCTCGTCACGCTCGCTGGACAGGCGCTTGACTACGCCGTTCAGGCCATAGACGGCGCGAACGGCGGCCTGTGCATCGTCGAGCGACGTGGGGCCCCATGTCGCAGACATCGAATCCGTTTTCCTGGCGGCCGATTGCTCGGTCATGATTTCTCCGTTGCGTGCGTTTACCCCGCCGGCTGTCGGGGCGGATGCCCGCGGTTTTTGGGCACGGGCCGGCATGACCAAGCTCCTTGTTCGTGTGAACACGTCGCCGGCGGCTACCGATACTTGAAACACGCAAAAAAAGATGCATCAAGTATCTTGTCATTTTATTTTGCGGATTGGGCCCCATGACCGAGTTTTCGACACTGGAATATGCGAACCTCAACAGCGTCGTTTACGGCGCGTTGTGCGATGCGCTGATGCAGGGTCGGTTCCAGCCCGGCGATCGGTTGAAGATCCGGGATCTCGCCGAGCAGTTCGGCACAAGTGTCACGCCGATCCGCGATGCCATACTGCGTCTCGTCAACGACGAGGCCGTCACCTTCCGTTCGCCGCGCGACATCCGCATCGCCGGCCTCAGCGAAGAACGCTATCGCGAGATCCGCGCCATTCGCGTCCGCCTCGAGGGGCTTGCGGCGGAAACCGCCGCCCAGGTCGCGACAAGCGCCGATATCCAGGCCCTGGAGCTGATCGTGCGCGAGAACGAGGCCGCGATCGCGCAGGGGGACCGGCTGAGGGGGACGCAACTCAACCAGGCCTTCCACTTCATGTTGCCGAAGATCGCCGGGCTTCCGGTGCTCACCAGCATCTTACGCAGGCTCTGGCTGCAGATGGGGCCGCATATTTCCGGCGCCTATCTCGCCGGCGGCCGGGCGATGATCGACCATCACTATCCGGTCATCGAGGCGCTGAAGCGGCACGATCCGGCGGCGGCCTCCATGGCGATCGTCGACGATATCCTGTTGGGTGGAAAGCCGATCCTGGACCGCATTGCCAGCGGCGCGGAGCGGGAGGCCCGTCGCGCCTGACGGCAGCGAGAACAGAGGGCTTGCAATTCATCCGTCGCTGATTACGATGTATCAAGCATCAAGGAGATACTCAGCATGACCGAAGAGCGCCGCTACATGTTGCTGACGGGGGCCAGCCGCGGCATCGGGCATGCGACGGTCAAGCTCTTTCAATCGAAGGGCTGGCGCATCCTGACCGTGTCCCGTCAGCCGTTTTCCGAGGAATGCGCCTGGCCCTCCGCCCGGGAAAGCCACATCCAGGCCGATCTTGCCGATCTGACGCAGATCGACCGCCTTGCGGCGACGGTCCGCGAACGGCTGCCGCACGGCAAGCTGCACGCGCTCGTCAACAATGCCGGGATTTCGCCCAAGGGCCCCAACAGAAGCCGGCTCGGTGTGATGGACACGGATGCGAGCGTCTGGATGCAGGTGCTCAACGTCAATCTCGTCTCGACCGCGCTGATCGCCCGGACCCTGATGCCTGAATTGGAGGCGGCCAAGGGCTCGATCGTCAACGTCACCTCGATCGCCGGTTCGCGCGTTCATCCGTTTGCCGGTGTCGCCTATGCGGCTTCCAAGGCGGGACTGGCGTCGCTGACGCGCGAAATGGCGCATGAATTCGGCCGACGCGGCGTGCGCGCCAATGCGATTGCGCCGGGCGAGATCGAAACCTCGATCCTTTCACCCGGCACCGATGCGCTGGTCGCCGCCGAAGTGCCGATGGGAAGGCTGGGCGAACCGGGCGAAGTCGCGGAAACCATCTACTTCCTGTGCACCGAACAGTCCTCCTACATCAATGGAGCGGAAATCCACATCAACGGAGGGCAGCACGTCTGACAAAGGTCAAGCGAACCGGATTGTCCGTTGACCGGCAATGAACGGAATGCATCAATCGGTCGATACGTCCAGGGGAAAAGGATGTGACGACCGAACTGACCGCAGCCAAAGCCGCAAAGGAATGGCAGGCGGTCGGCGTGATTACGTCACGGAGCCTGCACCGGCTCAACACAACGAAGAAAAGGGGAATGTGATGAAGACAATCATGAAATCCGGCTTCCTGGCGGCAGCTGCCGCAGTGCTCTCGGCCAGCCTCGCTGCGCCGGTCGTCGCACGCGACCTGACCGTCGTATCGTGGGGCGGCAACTACCAGGACGCCCAGCGCAACATCTACTTCAAGCCGTTCTCGGAAAAGCTCGGCAAGCCGGTGCTCGACGAAGCCTGGGACGGCGGCATCGGCGTCATCCAGTCTAAGGTCAAGGCCGGCGCGCCGAACTGGGATGTGGTCCAGGTCGAAGCCGAAGAGCTGGCGCTCGGCTGTGCCGACGGTCTCTACGAGAAGATCGACTGGGACAAGATGGGCGGCAAGGACAAGTTCCTCGACAGCGCCGTCAATGACTGCGGCGTCGGCGCCATCGTCTGGTCGACGGCGATTGCCTATGACGGCGACAAGCTTGCCGAGGGGCCAAGCTCCTGGGCCGACTTCTGGAACGTCGAGAAGTTCCCCGGCAAGCGTTCGCTGCGCAAGGGACCGAAATACACGCTCGAATTCGCACTGCTCGCCGATGGCGTCTCCAAGGACGAACTCTATGACGTGCTCGGCACCGACGAAGGTGTCGAACGCGCCTTCAAGAAGCTCGACGAGTTGAAGCCGAACATCGTCTGGTGGGAATCCGGTGCGCAGCCGCTGCAGTTCCTGGCTTCGGGCGAAGTGGTCATGACCTCGGCCTATAACGGCCGCATCACCGGCATCAACCGCTCGGAAGGCAAGAACTTCAAGGTCGTATTCCCCGGCTCCATCTATGCGGTCGACAGCTGGGTCGTGCTGAAGGACGCGGAAAACAAGGATGCCGCGCAGGACTTCATCGCCTTCGCCAGCCTGCCGGAAAACCAGTCCAAGCTGCCGGAATTCGTCGCTTATGGCCTGCCGAACAAGGACGCGGCCGCCAAGGTGCCGGCGGAGTTCGCCAAGGATCTGCCGACCGACCCGGCAAACCTGACGGATGCCATTCCGCTCAATGTCGATTTCTGGATCGACAATGCGGAAACGCTGACTGAGCGTTTCAACGCCTGGCTGGCCCAGTAAGAACATCCGGGGGAAGGGGCTCGCATCGGGTGCCTTCCCCGTATGGCCGGGTGCGTTCAGCAAGCGCACTTCTCGCCTCAAGCGATGGAGTCTTCCGTGGCCGAATTCATTCGATTTGACCGCATTACCAAATTCTACGGCCCGCTCTGCGTGGTCAAGGACCTCGATCTCGGCATCGAGAAGGGCGAATTCGTCAGCCTGCTCGGACCATCGGGCTCCGGCAAGACGACGCTGCTGATGATGCTTGCCGGCTTCGAACAGCCGACCTCGGGCAGTATCGTGGTCGATGGAAGGGCCATTAACGCGGTGCCAACCCACAAACGCGACATGGGCGTCGTCTTCCAGAGCTACGCGCTTTTCCCCCACATGTCCGTTGGCGACAACATCGCCTTTCCGCTGCAGATGCGCGGCGTCGGCAAGGCGGAGATCGGCGAGCGCGTCAGCCGCGCGCTCGACATGGTTCAGATGTCGGCTCTTGCCGACCGCCGCCCCATTCAGCTCTCCGGCGGTCAGCAGCAGCGCGTGGCGCTGGCCCGTGCCCTCGTTTTCGAGCCGCGTGTCGTCCTGATGGACGAGCCGCTCGGGGCGCTCGACAAGCAGTTGCGTGAGCAGATGCAACTCGACATCCGCGACCTGCACCGTCGCCTTGGGCTTACCATCGTCTTCGTCACGCACGACCAGTCCGAAGCGCTCACCATGTCGGACCGGGTCGCCGTCTTCAACAAGGGCAATATCGAACAGATCGGTACGCCGCGCGAAGTCTATGACGCGCCGGCGACGCGTTTCGTGGCCGAGTTCATCGGCGAGACCAATCTCTTTGAAGCCGTTGTGGAATCGGTGAATGGAGAGGAAGCGGTCGTGCGGCTTCCGTCCGGCGCACAGGTTATCTCGGTTGTTTCCGGCGGTGTCGTCCCCGGCCAGAAGGTGCTCCTCTCCATCCGTCCGGAACGGGTAGAGCTTGCGGAGACGCGAGGCGAGGCGCGCAACGTACTGGAAACCGAGGTGACCGATTCCGTCTACCAGGGAGATCACCTGCGGGTGCAATTGCACAACTCCATCCATCCGCTGATTGCCAAGCTCGGTCGACGCTCGCGCGAATTTCCGCCCGGAACGAAGGTCTTTGCGACTTTTTCGGCCGATGACTGTCGGGTCATCGTGCCATGAGCGCAGCCTCCTCCCGCACGGGGCGGTCGCTTTTCCTGCTGGCGCCGCTCATGCTCTTCCTCATCGGCTTCTTCGTCTGGCCGCTCTTCAGCATGATGTCGCAGTCGGTGTCCGATCCCGCCGTCTTGCGCCTGCTGCCGCGAAGCGCCGAGGTCCTCGCCGATTGGGACCGCATGTCGCCACCGACAATGGAAATGCAGGCTGCGGTCATCGAGGACCTGAAGGCGGTCGATGACGACCAGGCGCTCGGTGACATGGTGCGCCGTCTCAACAGCGCCCGGTCGGGTTTCCGAACGCTGATGGGCAAGACAATGACGGCCGTCGGAGATAGCGCAAATCCGCCCGTCGATCTCGTTTCCATCGACAAACGCTGGGAGCGGCCGGAATTCTGGCTGGCGATCGCCGACGCGCTCTCGCCTTATACCGACCGCAACCTGCTCGCGGCGGTCGATCTCGGGCGTAACGCTGCGGGCGAGATCGAACAGTTGCCAACGGACCAGTCGGTCAACCGCGTAATCCTCCTGCGCACCTTTTGGATCGCCGCGCTCGTTACCTTCGCCTGCGCCTGCATCGGCTACCCCTATGCCATCATCGCCGCATCGCTTGCCGGCTGGAAGCGCGACCTGATGCTGGCCGCCGTCCTCTTACCGTTGTGGACCTCGCTTCTGGTGCGCACCGCGGCCTGGTTCATCCTGTTGCAGGAAAAGGGGCTGATCAACGATCTCCTGCTGACGCTCGGCATCGTCAATTCGCCGCTGGCGCTGATCTTCAACCGCACCGGCGTCATCATCGCCATGACCCATGTACTCCTGCCCTTCATGGTCCTGCCGATCTATTCGGTGCTGATCACCATTCCCAAGAACCTGATGCCGGCCGCAGCCTCACTCGGCGCCCATCCGCTGCGCGCCTTCCTGCGCGTGCTCTTGCCGCTCAGCCTGCGCGGCGTCGCTTCCGGCGGGCTGCTCGTCTTCATCTCGGCGATCGGTTATTACATTACGCCTGCGCTGATCGGCGGGCCGGGCGACCAGATGATCTCGTCGATCATCGCCTTCTATGCGACGGGCTCGGCGAACTGGGGCATGGCGGGCGCGCTCGGTGTCGTGCTGCTCGTTGCGACCCTGTTGCTTTACAGTGTCTATGCGCGGCTTTCCCGCGACGAGCCTGGGAGGCACTGACGATGCCCATGAAAATCGCCAAGGCGACCTTCGCGACGCTGACCATCCTCTTCCTCGTCGCGCCCCTGATCGCCATCCTGCCTCTGGCGTTCACCTCGAGCGTCATCCTCACCTATCCCATCCCCTCGTGGTCGCTGCGCTGGTTCGAGGAACTATTCTTTGCCGATGCCTGGCGGCGGGCGATCGTCAACAGCCTGATCATCGGCACGGGTACCACGCTGCTGGCCACCGCGCTCGGCACGGCGGCCTCGGTCGGCCTGCGTAACCGGTTGCTTTTCTTCCGCGGCTCTATCCGCACGCTCTTCCTTCTGCCGATGGTCGTGCCGGCCGTCGTGCTCGGTGTCGGTATGCAAGTTCTGCTGTCGGGGTTTGGGCTGACCAACAGCTATCTCGGGGTGATCATCGCCCATACCGTCGTCGCCGTCCCCTTCGTGGTGGTGAGCGTCACCGGAGCGCTGGCAGGGATCGACGAGCGCGTGGAACTGGCCGCGCAGAGCCTCGGCGCTTCGCCGGCGACGGTTTTTCGCCGCATCACGCTGCCGCTTGCCATGCCGGGCGTTCTGTCCGGTGCGGTGCTCGCCTTTGCCACCTCGCTCGATGAGGTTGTGCTGACGCTTTTCGTGGCCGGCCCCAACCAGCGCACGCTGGCGCGGCAAATGTTTTCCTCGATCCGCGAGAACATCAGCCCGGCGATCGCCGCGGCCGCCTTCCTGTTCATTGCGGCAACTGTGATCATCGGGCTGATCCTGATGCTGTCGAGATCGATGCTGACCAAGCGCACCGGGTGATCAAAACCTGCGAGCCACCCTGTCCCTTTGTCGATGCGGATGGCTGCGGGAACCCGAAAGGGGGGCTGGGCCTTATGTCGAGCGACGAGGACGACAGGAAGGTATGGCACGGTGGGCGGCAAGGCCGAGACAAAACTGGTTTATCTCGAGAGCCTGCAAAGCGGGATATCCAGACGGCAAGCCGGAAGAGGTTTCGTCTACAAGGATGCCGCTGGCAAACGGGTCAAGGATCCCGCCGTTCTCGACAGGATCAACGCCCTCGGCATTCCGCCGGCCTATCGCGACGTCGTCATCTCGGAAGATCCGTCGTCGCACCTGCAGGCCACCGGCGTCGATACGCGCGGACGCAAACAGTATCTCTATCATCCCGAATGGCGTGCCATGCGGGATCAAGCCAAGTTCGAACGCCTCCTTCCGTTTGCGACCGTGCTCCCCGACATTCGTCAGCGCGTCGACGGCGATCTGCGCAAACAGCGCATCGGAATGGAGAAGGCGGTCGCGACAGTGGTGTGGATGCTGGACAATCTCTTCATCCGTATCGGCAACGTCGACTATGTGCGAACCAATGGATCCTACGGCCTGACGACGCTCAGGAACCGCCACGTCAATGTCGATGGCTCCAGGATCCGCTTTCGCTTTCGCGGGAAGTCGGGCAAGGAATGGAATCTCGTTCACACGGATAGACGCATCGCCAATGTGGTGCGCAGACTGCAGGATCTGCCGGGACAGTCATTGTTCCAGTATCTCGATGACGATGGGAGGTGCCGGCCGGTGTCGTCCCACGACGTCAATTCGTATATCCGCGAAATCTCCGGAGAGGATTTCACGTCGCGGCAATTCAGGACATGGGGCGCGACGTGCATGGCGGTCGCCGCCCTGGCGCCGGTAGAGGTTGCGGACTCCGACAGGCTGGTGAGCCGGCAGATCAACGAGGCGGTGGACGCGGTTGCAGCGAGACTGGTGAATACCCGCACGGTGTGCCGCAGCAACTACATCCATCCTTCGGTCATCGAGGCGTTCAGGGCGGGAACGCTCGGAAATGTCCTTACCTTGCCGAAGACCAGGAGCAGGAAGCTCCTGGACTGGATGACGCAGGACGAGATCCGTACTCTGCAGTGGCTGAAGTCACGGTGAATGTCGAGCACCCTGCCTGAACCAAAGGGTTCCCAGGACCGAAGCCTTTGCGACGACAGTCCACGCAAAGGAGGCGTGAACCCGACCATGCCAAACTCTCGTGCCGGACGGCCCAGACGAACGCTGAACCGGGCTTCACCCCGGCATCTGACACTTGTCCGCAACGTCAACGGATGCTGCCTGGCGAGACGCCGGGCAGGCGGTCCTCTGGGGCAATATGGTCAGCGCCAGATCACCCGGTTCCCGAGGTCTCAGACCGATGGTTGGCGTCGTGCGAGAGCCTGTCTAGCGCCTCACCTCCGCCAGCAAGTCGCTGAGGCGATCGATGGTCTCCGCTGGAGGCCGTCGCCAAGTCTCTGACCGCTGCTGCCATCGACCGTAGCGAGCTTATCGTTGCTCATATCGACTGGAAGCCACCAATGAGCTGACGCAGGCCGAACAGTGCGCCGACGATGATGCAAAGCAGGGTGACCGGCCCGGACCAGGCGAGGGCGGCGATCCCGGACACGCCTTGTCCGATCGAGCAGCCCATCGCGATGACGCCGCCTATCCCCATCAGGGCGGCACCGCCAACCTGGCGGCGCAGTTCCCTCGGGTCTTCGCAAGCTTCCCACACGAACGTGCCCTTGAACATCGAGCCGATAAACGCGCCGGCGGCCACGCCGGCGACGGAGCCGACGGAAAAATTGATGCCGCCCGCGGTCGCCGTCATCAGGTAGATCAATGTCCTGCCCAAGGGGGCGGTGAAGGAAGGGCCTTCGGGGGATATGGCGCCGAGGCTGAACTGAGACAGATAGGAGGTGCCGGCGAAGCACCATGTCACCGCAAGGCCGGCGGCAACGGCCCAGGCGATCATCCGCCGGTCCTGGCGCAGTCGCTCATAGGAGAGGGCCCAGACAAGGCAGGCCAATGCCGCCGCGATGATCGTGACGATGACCGGAATGCCGAGGGCCGCTTGAAGATCGTCGGCGATGCCGTGCGGACTGACTGCCTCGGATTGGGGAAACAGGAATATTCGCAGTGGAGCAAGCGGTCCGGACAGGGCGACGAAGGCGGTGATGCCCATGACCACGACCAGGACGAGCGAGCGGAGGTCGCCGCCGCCGAAACGGGCAAGCGCCCCAAAGCCGCAATTTCCGGCCATCGCCATGCCGTAGCCGAACATGAGGCCACCGACAATCGAAGCGAACGGGTCCCAGGCGAAGGCCTGGTACAATGTGCCCTTCAGATCGATCAGCCCCGCCAGCGCTCCGATCTGTGTGCCAAGGATCGCGACGCCGAGCACGATGCCCCAGGAGCGCAGGCGCTTCTGCTCCGTGCCGTATACGGCGGACTCAAGGGCGGCGAGCGTACACAAGCTGCCCAGCCGCCAGGCGAGACCGAGGACCAGACCGCCCGCCAAACCGACCAATGCAGCCAGAAGGCCGACCGGCAATGTCTCCACGCTATTCACCTCCCAATGAATTCACAGGACTTGGTTTCCTCAAAAGAGGTTGGCCAAGAATATGATGGTCTGCCTGACCCTGTCATCCTGTATCGAATAATAGATTGCGTTTCCGTCTCGCTGGGCCGACACCAGGCCCTCCAGCCGGAGCCGGGCGAGTTGCTGGCTGACCACCGCCTGGCGCGCGCAAAGCAGATTCTCAAGCTCGGTCACGCTTCTCGGGCCATCCAGCAGATGGCACAGGATGGTCAGTCGGCCGTCATGCCCCAATGCCTTGAGGAATTGCGAGACGGTTGTCGGGTCGGAGATCAGCCCGTCCAGAGCGCCGTCTCTCAGCGCCGGTTCAACCAAATCGTCCACGTCCCCAACAATCCTTCAATCTGCTGCCTTGCCTGCAAGGCTGCCCAAACGGGTACAGACCCCATTTAGACAGTCAATATCGCACGTGGGCGGCGGCGCGTCGATGCTGCGATGTCGCGTTCCCGTCGTTATCCCAAGGCCCCGGACCGATCGCGCTCCACTGCTCTCAGCGGTCTTCGTCGGTCAGGTGGCCGCCTGCCCTGGTGATCATCTCACCCAGCAGGGCCCAGAAGAAATCCTCTCCCGGATATCCCTCGATTCGGCCAGTCTCCAAGCCATCGACGATCAGCACGAAGGTCGGCGTGAAGGTGGGTGGCCGGCTTATCGCGATGCCCGGGGGCAGGTCGGCATGGAGGTCGAGCCGGCGAAGCGGCGCGGCGCGGCCCTCGCTCGTCTTCGGGTATTTTGGTGACACCTCTGCATCCCAGCGGGCGCAATACATGCAGCCGGGCTGTTCGAACATCAAGAGCTCCACAGCGGCCCGTGCCGGCGCGGACGCCAGCATCACGAAAGCGACAAGAAGGGGCAGCAGGCATCGGGGCATATTGACAGACTACATAGAAATATAGAGATATTCTAATTTCAATCCCCTGCGAAAGCAATCCGTGCTTCGCAGGGTCCGAAAGATACATGTACGGCGCTTGGGAGGGAGCCATGCTCGAGATCAGTTACGGCGGCGCGATCGTCGCTGGGCTACTGTCTTTCCTGTCGCCGTGCATCCTGCCGATGGTGCCGTTCTACCTGTCCTACATGGCCGGCCTGTCGGTGCAGGAATTGCGCGGAGCGGACGGCATACCGGCGGGTGCGCAGCGCAGATTGTTCATCCAGTCGGTCGCCTTCGCGCTCGGCGTCACGACCATCTTCGTCCTGCTGGGGCTGAGTGCGACGGCGCTGGGGCATGTCTTCCTGAAATGGAAGGAGCCGCTCTCCTGGCTTGCGGCGGCGATGCTGATCGCCTTCGGGCTGCATTTTCTCGGTGTCTTCCGCATCGGCCTGTTCTACCGCGAGGCGCGGGTTCAGTCGGGGGCCAATCCGACGACCCTCGGGGGCGCCTATCTGATGGGGCTGGCCTTCGGCTTCGGCTGGACCCCCTGCGTCGGGCCTGCCCTTGCCGCCATCCTGATGGTCGCCAGCGGCATGGGTGATCTCTGGCGCGGGGGCCTGCTGCTGCTCGCCTATGGCGTGGGCATGACCCTGCCTTTCGTCGTGGCCGCCCTCTTCGCCCGTCCGTTCCTTGCCTTCGTCGGGCGCCACCGGGCGATGATGGGGCATGTGGAAAAACTGATGGGGGTGATGCTGATCGTCTTCGGCATCCTGATCGCCACCAATTCCGTCAACCTGATCGCCGATTTCCTGCTGCGAAACTTCGACTGGTCGGCAACACTGCAATAATGGGGAGGAAGAGACCATGCGCCTGTCACAGTTCTTTCTTGCGCTCGCGCTGCTGATCGTGACGGCCGTGCCGTCTTTGCCGGTTGCGGCCACCGAACTCGGCGATGACGGACTGCACAAGCCGGCCTGGCTGCGCGAGACGTTCAAGGACCTGCGGGAGGATCTGGCGGATGCCAGGGCCGAAGGCAAGCGACTGATGCTGATCGTCGAGCAACGCGGCTGCATCTACTGCACCAAGATGCATGAGGAGGTATTTTCCGATCCCAAGATCGAGAGCCTGATCAGGGACAATTATTTCGTCGTGCAACTCAATCTCTTCGGTGATGTGGAGGTGACCGACTTCGACGGAACCGTTCTTCCGGAAAAGGAGATGGTGACCCGCTGGGGTCTGATGTTCACGCCGACCCTGATCTTCCTGCCGGAGGAGGTTGCGCCGGACAAGACCGCTGCGCAGGCTTCCGTTGCGACCATGCCGGGTGCCTTCGGCAAGGGGACCACCGAGGCCCTTTTGGTCTGGGTTCGGGATCGCGGCTATGAGTCGGGCGAACATTTCCAGAAGTTTCTGGCGAAGCGGGTCAACCCGTGACGAAAAACTGATCAGGATCAATGTTCTGGCAGGTTATTCAAAAATATATATATAGGCATTGTCATAGGTTGCGAGTGCGGGTAACCTGCATTCGGAGAGATGAGGGAGGAGACAATGAAATGGCAGTTCTGTCTGGCAGCGACGATCGCTATTGCAAGCGCGACGCCAGCCTCAAGTGAAACCGCGCCGTCGAGCGTGGCCTTTGAAGAAGGGGCCATCGCGACTTCGCTTTCCGGCAAGCCGGGAGACACGGCGTCGGGCATCAAGGTCATGACCACGAATGCGCTGGGCAATTGCGTGGCGTGTCATACGATCGCGGCGCTGCCCGACGTGCAGTTCCCCGGGGACATCGCGCCGCCGCTCGATGGCGTCGCCGACCGCTACAGCGAAGCGCAACTGCGCGGCATCGTCGCGAATGCGAAGAAAACATTCGAAGGCAGCTTCATGCCCGCCTTCTACAAGACTGACGGGTTTATCCGTCCCGGCGACGGGTTTACCGGCAAGGCGGCGAAGGGTGAGCTTAAGCCGATCCTCACTGCCCAGCAGATCGAGGACGTCGTCGCTTACCTGATGACGCTCAAGGAATAGGATGAGGAGAAACAAGACATGACTATCACCAGACGTGACATGCTGCTGATCGGCCTGGGGGGCGTCGTTGCCGTCGCTCTGCCGGGTCTGGCAAGCGCTGCGACGACAGAAGAACTGACGAAGGCGTTCACCGGCGGGGCGACGGAATCGTCCGACGGCATCACGCTGACTGCACCTGAAATCGCTGAAAACGGCAATACCGTGCCGATCTCGGTCGATGCGCCGGGCGCCGTCTCCATCATGCTGTTGGCAAGCGGCAATCCGGAGCCGGCCGTCGCGACGTTCACCTTCGGGCCTGCGGCGGGAAGCCAGATGGCTGCGACGCGTATTCGCCTTGCCAAGACGCAGGACGTGATTGCGCTCGCCAAGATGGCTGACGGTTCCATCAAGAAGGCGCAGGCAACGGTCAAGGTTACCATCGGCGGCTGTGGCGGCTGAGTTCAAGGGAGGATTTTTTTATGGCAGATGATGCAAAACCACGCGTGAAGGTTCCGAAGTCGGCCAAGGCTGGCGAAGTTGTGACCTTGAAGGCGCTGATCAGCCACAAGATGGAATCGGGTCAGCGCAAGGATGCGGAGGGCAAGCTCATTCCGCGTTCGATCATCAACCGTTTCACCTGCGACCTCAACGGGGTCAACGTGATCGACGTGAAGATCGAGCCTGCGGTTTCGACGAACCCCTATTTCGAGTTTGATGCCAAGGTGGATGCCGCAGGGGAATTCACCTTCACCTGGTATGACGACGATGGCTCCATCTACACGGACAAGAAGCCGATCGAGGTCGCCTGATTTTTCGCTCGATACGATCTCTGGGAGGAGGGCTCATGCAGGACAGGAGCAAGACCAAACTTATCGCTGTAGCGGCAGCATGCGGATTTCTAGCCGCCGCTGTTGCAAATGCGGAACCGGTCGACGACACGCTGACCGTCGAGACTGACGACGGCCCCATCGAACTCGTCACCAAGACGGCGGCGCCAGAGTTCCTCAAGGGTACCCTGGATACGATCTATTCCGGATGGCTGTTCCGCGAGGACGAGACGCGGGAATTGCAGAAGGACGACTTCGACAATCCCGGCATGGTATTTGCCGATCGCGGCCTCGACAACTGGAACAAGGCGATTGGCAAGAACGGCGAATCCTGCGCCGGCTGTCACCAGGGGCCCGAGAGCATGGCAGGCCTGCGGGCCGTCACGCCGCGGGTCGATCCGGTTTCCGGCAAGCTGATGATCGTCGAGGACTACATCAACGAGTGCGTCACCGAGCGGATGGGGCAGGAAGCCTGGGGCATGACGTCCGACAAGATGAAGGACATGCTCTCGCTGATCTCGATGCAGTCGCGCGGTCACAAGGTCAATGTCGCCATCGACGGCCCCGCCCAGTCCTTCTGGGAAAAGGGCAAGGAGATCTACTACACCCGCTTCGGCCAGCTGGAAATGTCCTGTGCCAACTGTCACGAGGACAACTACGGAAAGATGATCCGTGCCGACCACCTTTCCCAGGGGCAGATCAACGGGTTTCCCGCTTATCGTCTGAAGGACGCCGGCGTGCTGAGTGCACAACAGCGCTTCGTAGGCTGCGTTCGCGATACGCGGGCCGAAACATTCAAGGCGGGTTCGGACGAGTTCAAGGCGCTGGAACTCTATGTCGCCTCGCGCGGCAACGGGCTTTCGGTCGAGGGCGTCTCGGTCCGCCACTGATGAATAGTCATGCCTGCCAGGTCGACCGACCTGGCAGGCATGACGACCAATACAACTGAACAAGGCAGGCCTGACCGTGTCATCGACGCGGAACGGGAACCTGTATCTGCCGGAGGACATGCGGGATGATTACCCGTCGGGAATTTTTACAGGCCTCGATGGCCGCGTCGGCGATCGTGGGCGTTTCTGGCTTCGGCAATTTCGCCCGGCTGGCCGCCCAGCAGGCTCTCACCCAGGAGCAGTTGCTGGCGTTCGAGGATTTCGGCAATGTCACGCTGATCCATGTGACCGACATTCATGCGCAGTTGAAGCCGATCTGGTTCCGCGAGCCCGAGGTCAATCTCGGCGTCGGCGATGCGAAGGGTCACGTGCCCCATGTCACCGGTTCCGACTTCCTGAAAATGTTCAACATCGCGCCCGGCTCGCGCGACGCCTACGCGCTGACACACGAGGACTTCTCGTCGCTCGCCAAGGCCTATGGCCGCATGGGCGGCATGGACCGGGTGGCGACGGTCGTGAAAGCGATCCGGGCGGCGCGGCCCGACTCCCTTCTCCTCGACGGTGGCGACACCTGGCATGGGTCCATGACCAGCCTTTTGACCAAGGGGCAGGACATGGTGAATGTCATGAACGCGCTTGGCGTCGAGGCCATGACCAGTCACTGGGAGTGGACCTACGGGACCGCGCGCGTCAAGGAAATCGTCGACGGGCTGCCCTTTCCCTTCCTCGGCGCCAATATCTTCGATGCGGAATGGGACGAGCCGGCTTTCGAACCGTACAAGATCTTCGAAAAGGGCGGCGTGCGCATTGCCGTCATCGGGCAGGCCTTCCCCTACATGCCGATCGCCAATCCGAAATGGATGTTCCCGGAATACTCCTTCGGCATCCGCGAGGAACGCATGCAGGAAGTCGTCGACGAGGTGCGGGCGGACGGCGTCGACCTGGTCGTCTGCCTGTCGCACAACGGCTTCGACGTCGACCGCAAGATGGCCAGCCGCGTGAAGGGGATCGACGTCATCCTGACGGGACACACCCATGATGCCGTGCCGGAACCCGTGCTCATCGGCGAGACCATCCTGATCGCGTCCGGTTCGAACGGAAAGTTCGTCAGCCGGATCGACCTCGACGTTCGCGACGGCAAGATGATGGGTTTCCGTCACAAGCTCGTACCGATCTTCTCCGACGTGATCACGCCGGATCCTGACATGGCGGCGCTGATCGACGGCGAGCGGGCACCCTACAAGGCGCAGCTCGAGGAACAGATCGGCACCACCGAAAGCCTGCTCTACCGCCGCGGCAATTTCAACGGGACCTGGGACGACCTGATCTGCGATGCGATCCGCAGCGAGCGCGACGCACAGATCGCCATGTCGCCCGGCGTTCGCTGGGGAACGTCGCTATTGCCTGGCGATGCGATCACCCGCGAAGACATCCACAACGTCACGTCCATGACCTATGGCGCCTGCTATCGCACCGAGATGACCGGTGAGACGATCAGGACGATCCTGGAAGATGTCGCCGACAATATCTTCAACCCGGATCCCTACTACCAGCAGGGCGGTGACATGGTCCGCGTCGGCGGCCTGTCCTATGCCATCGACGTGACGAAGCCGATCGGTGAGCGGATCAGCGAGATTTCGCTGACGGAGGGCGGAGCAGCCATCGAGGCCGGCAAATCCTACACGGTGGCGGGCTGGGCCAGCGTCAACGAGGGAACCGAGGGGCCGCAGATCTGGGATGTCCTCGAGGCGCATGTCCGGAAGATCGGCACTGTCAAACTCGAACCCAACAACACTGTCCGCGTCAGCGGAATCTGATTGACAGCAAGGAGTTTTCGCCATGTCCGACGAAACGAAAAACGGGACGTCCCGCCGCGGCTTCCTGCGCCAGGCAGCCCTGACCGGCGCGGGCATCGTCGCCGGTGCGACGACCGCGCGTGCCAGCGAGCCCGATCCGAAGATCACCGAAGTGCAGGAGTGGGCTACCGCCTTTGGTGATCCGGTCGATGCGGCACCCTATGGGACGCCGATCCGCTTCGAATCCCATGTCGTGCGCCGCAATGTCGAGTGGCTGACGGAAAGCCCCGTCTCCTCGATCAACTTCACTCCCATTCACGCCCTGGAAGGGACCATCACGCCGCAGGGCTGTGCGTTCGAGCGCCATCATTCCGGCGCGATCGAACTGAGCAAGCAGGACTACCGCCTGATGATCAACGGGTTGGTCGAAAAGCCACTGGTCTTTACCTTCGAGGACCTGTTGCGCTTTCCCCGAACGATCAACACCGCCTTCCTGGAATGCGCTGCCAATGGCGGCATGGAATGGGGCGGCGCCCAGCTCGAGGGCTGCCAGTTCACCCAGGGCATGATCCATAACATGGAATATACCGGCGTGCCCTTGCGGCTGCTGCTCGAGGAAGCGGGCGTCAAGCCCGAGGGAAAATGGATCTATGCCGAGGGCGCCGACGCAAGCTCGAACGGCCGATCCATCCCGATCGAGAAGGCACTCGACGATGTCATGGTGGCGTTCTTCGCCAATGGCGAGGCCTTGCGCAAGGAGCACGGCTACCCCGTTCGCCTGGTGGTGCCCGGTTGGGAAGGCAATATGTGGATCAAATGGCTCCGGCGGATCGGTGTCTATGACAAGGCGGTGGAAAGCCGCGAGGAGACTTCGAAATACACCGACCTGATGCCCGACGGCCGGGCCAGGAAATGGACCTGGACCATGGACACGAAATCCGTGATCACGTCGCCCAGTCCCCAGGCGCCGATACGGCACGGCAAGGGGCCGCTGGTGCTGACCGGCCTCGCCTGGTCGGGCAATGGCAAGATCAAGCGGGTCGACGTCTCGCTCGACGGTGGTGTCAACTGGCAGGAGGCACGGATCTCCGGGGATATCAAATCCAAGGCGCTGACGCGCTTCCATCTCGACATCGATTGGGACGGCAGCGAAATGCTGCTGCAATCTCGCGCGATCGACGAGACGGGCTATGTCCAGCCGACCAAGGATGCGTTGCGCGAAATCCGTGGGCTGAACAACGTCTATCACAACAACGGGATCCAGACCTGGTGGGTCAAAGCCGATGGAGAGGTCGAGAATGTCGAAGTTGCGTAACCGTTTGGCCTGCACGGCGCTGGGCCTCCTGTTTCTGGCAACGCCGGCACTGGCGGAAAAACTGGGCCTGGGTCGTCCGGCCTTGCCCGAGGAAATCTCGGCTTGGGACGTTGCCATTCTTCCCGACGGCACCGGGCTGCGTCCCGGCTCCGGGGACGTGGCGACAGGCGATGAGGTGTTCGCGGAGAAATGCGCGACCTGCCACGGCGAGTTCGCCGAGGGCCTCGACGCCTGGCCGGTTCTCGCGGGCGGCGAGGGCACGCTCACCGACCGGCGGCCGGTCAAGACGATCGGCAGCTACTGGCCCTATCTCTCGACCGTGTGGGACTATGTCCACCGGTCCATGCCGTTCGGCTCGGCCCAGACGGTCACGGTCGACGAAACCTATGCGATCACCGCTTTCCTGCTGTATTCGAACGGCCTGGTGGACGAGGACTTCACGCTTTCGAACGAGAACTTCAAGGACATCGTGCTGCCCAATGCGGACGGTTTCTATGTCGATGACCGTCCCGAAACCGAGTATCCGAAATTCCGCGTTGAGCCCTGCATGAAGGATTGCGGCCCGGCGGTGAAGGTCACCAAGCGTGCCGCCGAGCTCAAGGTCACCCCGACCGACGCGGATGGTCGCCCGGCTGGGACGATACCAGCCTATGACGAGGCGAGTGCCGCCGAACCTGCCGCTCCCCCAAGCACCGACACCGCCGAGGCGGCGCCGGTCGAGGGGCAGGAGAAGGCCGCAACGGCGCCTTCAACCGAAGCGGCACAAGCGGCGCCAGCAGCCGCAGTGGAGGCGCCGCCCGCCGCGGACGCAGCAACAGCACCGGCACCGGCCCCGAGCGAAACGGCAGGCCTCGATCCTGCCCTGATCGATCAGGGGAAGAATGTTTTCAAGAAGTGCGTTGCCTGCCACAAGGTCGGGGAGGGGGCCAAGAACGCTACCGGTCCGACATTGAACGGTATTGTCGGTTCTGCGGCCGGGCAGTCGGAAGGCTTCAAATATTCCAAGGCCCTTGCGGATAAGGCGGCTGCGGGACTAACCTGGAATGAAGCGGAACTTCAGGCATTCCTGGAGAACCCGAAAGACTTCATGAAGGGCACGAAGATGACTTTTGCGGGCCTGAAGAAGGCGGAGGACCGCGCAGCGGTCATTGCCTATCTGCGCAGCATCGGGAAGTGATGCACGCCCATGCGGTGGAGCCTCGCAGCCATCGCCGCCTCATGGATCGCTGCCGGCTTCACGCCGGCCGCGGGTCAATCCCTCGGCGATGCGACGCGCGGCGCTGACCTCTTCAAGAATGAGTGCTCCGCTTGCCACCAGGTGGGAAGCGGGGCCCAAAACCGGATAGGGCCGAAGTTGAACGGCGTCTTCGGTCGCAGAGCCGGCTCCATCGAGGGGTTCAAGTATTCCAAGTCGATCTCCCGCATGGGCGCGGACGGTCTGGAATGGCACCTCGAGACTCTGGACGCCTACCTGACAAATCCGAAGACGCTCGTTTCGGGAACCCGGATGAACTATCCGGGATTGGCCAAGCCGGAAGATCGGGCTGCGATCCTCGCCTATCTGCGCCTATGGTCCGACAATCCGCGCGACATTCCCGAGGCCGATCCCACGGCGTCCAAGCGGGAAGTGGAACTCGACCCGGCCGTCCTCGCCATCCAGGGCGATCCCGACTTCGGGCAATACCTCTCTTCCGAGTGCACGACATGCCATCAGAGCGACGGTTCGGACAAGGGCATCCCGTCGATCACCAACTGGCCCACGCAAGACTTCGTCATGGCCATGCACGCCTACAAGCGCAAGCTGAGGCCACATCCGGTGATGCAGATGATGGCGGGCCGGCTTTCGGACGACGAGATCGCCGCGCTGGCCGCCTATTTCGAAGGCGTCGATTAGCAAGAGACATGGACTGAACCGCACGACAACAGCCAATCTGGGAGAGAGCACATGAGGCTGACGAGACGGAATTTCATCGGAACCGGTATTGCCACCGCAGCCCTTCTCCATGCGCCAGCGGTGATCGGTCAGTCGAAGCCGAAGGTCGTCGTGATCGGAGGGGGCGCGGGCGGGGCGACCGCCGCGCGCTATCTGGCGAAGGACAGCGGCGGGGCGCTCGACGTCGTGCTCGTGGAGGCCAATCCGCTCTACACGACCTGCTTCTTCTCCAATCTCTACATCGGCGGTTTCCAGGAGTTCGAGAGCCTGCAACACGGCTATGACAAGATCGTCGCCGGCGGCGTCACGGTGATCAATGACCTGGCGACCGCGGTCGACCGGACGGCCAAGACCGTCACACTGGCGGGAGGGCAGACGCTCAACTACGATCGCCTGATCCTGTCGCCGGGCATCGACTTCAAGGAAGGCTCGGTGCCCGGATGGTCGCTGGATGCGGCGGAGAAAATGCCGCATGCCTACAAGGCCGGCCCGCAGACGCAACTCCTGAAGAAGATGGTCGAGGAAATGCCTCAGGGTGGGGTCTTCGCCATGATCGCGCCCCCAAATCCCTACCGCTGCCCCCCCGGGCCTTACGAGCGGGTCAGTATGGTCGCGCATGTGCTGAAGCAGAAGAACCCCAAGGCCAAGATTCTCGTGCTGGACCCCAAGGACAAGTATTCCAAGCAGGCCCTGTTCGAGGAGGGCTGGCTGAAACATTATGACGGAATGATCGAATGGATCGGTCCGGAATTCGGCGGCGGTGCCGTCGAGGTTCGACCCGACACGATGGAGGTCGTCGTCGAAGGGACCGCCCAGAAGGTCGATGTCTGCAATGTCATTCCGGGTCAGGTTGCCGGCAAGATCGCCCAGATCGCCGGCGTCACCGACGACAAGGGCTGGGCTCCGGTGCATCCCGACAGCATGAAGGCGAAGGCTGACGCGAACGTCTACGTGCTTGGAGATTCAAGCGCGCAGGGCGACATGCCGAAGTCCGCCTTCTCCGCCAATAGCCAGGCCAAGGTCGCCGCCATGTCCGTTCGTGGCGAACTGCTGGCTTCGAAGGTGTTCCCGGCCAAGTATTCCAACACCTGCTGGTCGCTCATCGCGCCGGATGACGGGGTGAAAGTCGGGGCCTCCTACCAGCCGACCCCGGAGAAAATCGCATCGGTCGAAAGCTTCATCAGCCAGACGGGCGAAGACGCGGCCCTGCGCAAGGCGACCTATGAAGAGAGCCTCGGCTGGTATGCCGGGATCACGTCCGACATCTTCGGATAATCCACACTCACCGGGCGTCGCAGAAGCGCCCGTATAACGCGGGAAGACAGACATGCTGAACAGACGAACCTTTCTTGGCGCCGCGGCGATGTCCGCGGTGATGCTTCCGGCCACGAGGATATGGGCCGGCTCGAACGTGAAAGTCGGCACCATCCAGATCGACACCTTGTCGGACGGCAACCTCGTCCTTCCCGCCGACTTCATCCTCGGCGGCATGCCGCAAGCGGAGCTGAAGGTCATCGTCGAGAAGTTCGGGCTGTCCACCCAACAACTGACCCCTCCCTGCAACGTGACCCTCGTTCGCGATGGCACCAATACGGTCCTGTTCGACGTTGGCGCAGGGCCCGACTTCCAGCCTTCCGCCGGAAAGCTGGCGGAGGCGCTGGAGGCGCTCGACGTGGCATTCGAAGACGTCACGCATGTCGTCTTCACCCATGGACACCCGGATCATCTGTGGGGGATGCTCGACGAATTCGACGAACCGATTTTTGCCAATGCGGTCCACATGATGGGGCAGGCGGAATTCGATTACTGGACCGATCCTGATACTGCCCAGACCATCGGCGACGCCAGGACCACCTTTGCCGTCGGTGCGGCCCGCCGGCTCGGCGTCGTCGCGGACCGCATGACTTTCATCGCCGACGGGCAGGAGATCCTGCCCGGCATGGCGGCGCGGCTGACGCCCGGCCATACGCCCGGCCACATGGCGTTCGAGATCCGCTCCGGCTCCGACAGCGTCATGGTTGTCGGCGATGCGATCGGCAATCACCATGTCGCCTTCGAGCGGCCGAAATGGCCATCGGGATCGGATCAGGACGGGGAGCGTGCCGCGGCGACGCGGGCGGCGCTGCTCGACCAACTGGCGGCGGACAAGATGCGCCTCATCGGCTTTCATCTGCCCGATGGCGGGCTTGGCCGTGTCGAGAAGGACGGCACTGCCTACAGGTTTGTCGCCGAAAGCTGATTGGCGGCTCTGGGAGCCTTTGCCTCGCCTGACCGCTGGTCGACGATCAGGTCCGTCGCGACGGCGCCGATCCACATGCACAGAAGCGCAAGCCAGGCGGTCGCCGCGAACACGGAGCCGCCGGTCACGCCCGCGCCAATGGCGCATCCGCCGGCGAGCATGGCGCCGAAACCCATCAGCGCCGCACCCAGCATGGAGCGGCGCATCTGGCTTTCATCGCTGAACCCTTGAAACTTCAGTTCGCGTGACAGCAGGGCGGCCAGGAAGGCGCCAATGACCACGCCGGGCACCAGACCGATGTCGAAATCCAGTACCGGATCTTCGGTCAGGAAGAACATCAACATGCTGGCCGACGGTCCGGAGAAGGTGACCGAGTTCACGGAGACGGGCTCGAAGGCGGATTGGGACAGCGAGAAAGTCAGGACCCAGCCGACGGCGACGGCAAAACCGACGCCGGAGGCGAAGACCAGCTTCGCCCAACCAAGACGGTGGCGGATCGCCAGCCATATCGCGCCTGCGGCGATGATCAGGCCGAGTGCAAGGGCTGTTCCCGGCGGTGCGGAGACCGAGGCAAGCAGGTCGACATTCTGTCCGGCCGGGGTGGTCCAAAGCGAAGCCAGATAGGTTCTCGCCGGTGCAAGCCAGCCATGCAGCGCCATCTGCGCGACAACGGCGAAGATCAGGCCCGAGACCACGGACCGCAAGTTGCCTGTCGAGGCGAGCACCAAGAGGCGCCCCGAGCATCCCCGGGCAAGAACCATTCCCACGCCGAACATCAGACCGCCGATGATCGCGCCGGACCAACTGCCGGTGATCGACATGACGCGCGAGGCGTCCGGACGGAAAAGTCCCATCAGGACGGCCGACTGGACCCATACCAAAGCCGTGGAGAAGGTCAGCAGCCAAACGGCAATCTTCGGTCCAAGCGATCCGCGGGCGAACTCGACGGTCGCTGCCCGGAGGCAGAACGAGGAACGCTGTGCGGCGACGCCAAAGATGCCACCCGTGACCAGCCCGAAAAGGACGGCCAGGTGCGTTTCGTCCAAACGGTCAAGCAGTGGCGTCACATCCATTCGAGGGGCTTCCTCCCAATCCGGGGTCAAACGGCCAGCGCAATCCATCGCTTTCGATGTGGAGACCGACATATTCACAGGCAGCTATATCAAAATGCCTGCCGTGCATAAACAGCGCGATTGTCGCAGGGCTTACAAACTTTGTCGCCGACGGCCGGGGATACACTGTCGGGTGTCCCAGCAATTCCGATGCGGTGACGTTCTCCCGCCAAAGCGCTTCTTGCCGGCTTCCTTGCAGGATGCCGGGGAAGAGCAAGCGGGCGGCGATGCCGGCTTGCTTGTTCTGGATCAACAATGGCCGCAAGCGCAGTCGCTATATTAAAAGAAGAGGTCTTTGCAAAAGGGAGAGCAGACATGGGAATCGTCGAAAGAGTCGGCATGCGGCTCGAACGCCAGTCGCATTTGATGAGCGTGATGATGGAGCGGCTGGGCGTCGACCAGGAACGGGCGGGACAGGAGCAGCTGGGACTGGGCCTGGCCCGGGCCGTGAGGTCCTGCATGTTCTGTCACCACAGCGCCGAATGCGAGGAATGGCTTTCCGCCCATGGCGAACGCCAACCGGAAGCCGGCCCGGAATTCTGTGGCAACAGGCGCTTCTTCGGTGCCCACAGCTGATTGCCGGTCCGCAACAGGAGCCTTTGTTTCGTTCCCAAGGACTCCAAGGGGCGAGCCGGAGGTGCTGGTGCTGTCCGCTCTCGATCCTATCCGCCGAACGCTGTCGTTTGCGCCATTCGATGCTCGGTCCTTGCGCAGGCTAGGCGGTGTTTCTTTTCAAGGTCACCGCAACAGACAGTCCGCCCTCGGTACGATTGCGGAAGTCAAGGCGCCCGCCGAGGCGCTCGACGGCCATCTGGACAATCGATAGACCAAGGCCGCTGCCGGACGCGGCGCTGAGCGGCCCCCGGTAGAAGCGTTCGACCGCTCGCGTCTGCTCGGTCGCGGTCATGCCGGGTCCGACATCGTCGATCTCGATCGTCAGGCCATCGGCAGAGGTGCTGATGGTGCAGACGGCCTCGGTGCCTTGGGGAGCATGCTGGAGCGCGTTTTCCAGGAGGTTTCGCAAGGCGAGCCTTAACAGGGTCCGATCGGTCGGGATTGACATCGCGCCACTCTCGGCATCGCGGCGAACATTGATGCGCACATCTCGCTGAGCCGCCACGGGCGACAGTTCGGCGGCAAGCTCTTCGAGCAGCCGATGCACGTCGACCGGGTCGCGTGCGACGGCATCGTCCCGTGCATCCACGCGCGCCATGTCGATCAACTGGCGGACCATGCGGCTGGTGCGATCGACGCTGCTGAGGATCTGGCCGAGCGCCTGACGGCGGGTGTCAGGATCATCGCTGCGAATGGCGATCTGCGCCTGGGTTCTGAGGCCCGCCAGCGGTGTCTTCAATTCATGGGCGGCGTAGGCGGTGAAGTCGCTTTCCCTTGCACGCACGTCTTCGACGCGCCGGAAAAGACTGTTCAATGCGGCGATCATCGGCCGGATCTCGCGGGGCGCCGGTGCTTCGGCAAGGGGATGAAGCTCGGTCGCGGAGCGGGACGAAAGGCTGGCCGCGATCCGGTTGAGGGGGGCCAGCCCGCGACCGACGCTCAACCAGATGAGCAATGCCAGCAAGGGCAGGATCACCAGGGCCGGAAGCAGAAGACCCTTGATGACGTCACCCACCAGCCGCTCGCGGATCTCGAGGCTGTCACCGACCAGGACCCGGACCCCGAGCGTCGGATTGATCACGGCAAAGACCCGCCAGCGCTCCCCGTTGATCTCGGTTTCGGCGAAGCCTTCCCGGTGGTCGGCGAGAGAGGTGGCCGGCGCGCTTTCCGACCGGCTGACAAGCGTTCCCTGCAAGGACCAGATCTGGCAGGACAGCTGGCGATTGTAGTCACCCTCTACACGCTCGAACTCGCTGCTTGGCTGCCGGGCATTGGCGGCATCCACGGCGGCAGCCACGTCGATGTGGTGGTCGGTGATCAGGGAGCTGACCATGCGCGCGGCTTCGATGAGGCGCGCATCGAGCACACGCTCGACCTCCGCCTGGGTGTTGCTGTAGGTCCAGACGACGGCAAAGAGCCAGACCGCGCCGGTGGTGGCGAGGAGGATGGCGAAAAGCCGGAGGCGGATCGAGATCATGGTGTGTCGTCCTTCAGCCGGTAGCCGACGCCGCGCACGGTTTCGATCAGGTCAGGGCCGAGCTTGGCGCGGATCTTGTGCACGTGGACCTCGACGGTGTTGCTCTCGACATCCTCCTGCCAGCCATAGAGCTTCTGCTCCAGCGCCGTCTTGGACTGGATGGTGCCGGGATTGTCCATCAAGGCCTGCAGGATGGTAAATTCCCGACGCGACAGCGGCACGGTCCGGCCGTCGCGTTCGGCGCTCATGCGCGCCGGGTCCAGGGTGACGCCACGCCATTGCGGCCGGCTTTCCGCTCGCCCCTGCGCCCTGCGGATGATGGCGCGCAGGCGTGCGGCCAGTTCGTCGAGATCGAAGGGCTTGCCGAGATAGTCGTCGGCACCGGCATCGAGGCCGGCGATCCGATCACCCACCTCGTCACGGGCGGTGAGCAGCAGGACCGGCGTGCGCTCGCCCGAGGCGCGCAACTGGGCCAGCACATCGAGACCGGAGCCGTCCGGCAGCATCAAGTCGAGTACGATGGCGTCGAAGCGGTTGACGGCAACGGCTTCGCAGGCGTCGGCCACGCGGCCGACCGCGTCGACGGTGAAGCCGAGCATGTTCAGCCCGACCTTCAAGCCATCCGACAGGACCTCGTCGTCCTCAACCACCAGCAGACGCATCACACCTCCGTGAACCTGACCTTGGCCGCCTCAATGCGCGGCTCACCTTAAGCCTGCCTTAAGGTAGCGGGTCGATCGGTGCCCCGAACGACAAATGGTGCGCCGCCGGAAGGACGCAAGGCATGAACTTTTCCAAAACCCTCATCGGGCTCCTGTTTTCCGCTCTGTTTGCCATCCCCGTCGGCGCGCTCGAACGGCCGCTCGACATGGACAAGGCATTCGTCTTCAGCGCCGAGAGAAGCGAGGAGGGCCGGGTTTCCCTGCGCTGGGACATCCAAGAGGGCTATTACCTCTACCGCGAATATCTTGCCGCCGCGACCCCGGACGGACGGCCGGTCGCGCTGGAAACCAGGCCCGGCACGCTCAAGGACGATCCAGGCTTCGGAAAGGTCGAGGTTTACTTCGATCATGCAGAGGCCCTCGCATCGACAGATGCCCCGGCAATTGAAGTCACCTATCAGGGATGCCAGGACCAGGGCATCTGCTATCCGCCGACCACGCGCACGATAGAACTCGCTGCCCTCGCGGCGGAGAGCGGGAGCAAGTGGACGCCGCCCGGCACAACGGAGACGGGTGCCTCCACGCCGATTTCCGTCGAAACGCCGACAGCAGCAGTCGAAACGGGTTCGGCCGTCGGCGCCACCGGCCTGGCCAGTGCCGCCTCGCCGTCGGGCGGGATGGTCGAGGGTTTCCTCGCCCGTGGCGGCGTACCGCTGCTTTTGGTGGCCTTTCTCGGTCTCGGCATGCTGCTCGCCTTCACCCCTTGCGTCTTCCCCATGTACCCCATAGTCGCAGCAACGCTGGCCCGCGAAGGTGAGCGTCTGACGGCGCGGCGCGGTTTCCTGCTTTCCCTGACCTATGGGCTGGGGCTGGCGACGGCCTTCGGCATGCTCGGTCTTGTCGCCGCCTGGTCCGGGCAAAACCTGCAATTTGCCCTGCAGTCGCCGGTGACGATCGCCCTGACCGCCATCCTGTTCGTCGTCCTCGGTCTTGCCAGCTTCGGTCTGTTCGAATTGCAGCTGCCGGCGGCTTTCACCCGGCGGTTCGTGGGCAAGAAGACAAACGGTTCCGGATCGATCGGGTCGGTGGCGGCGCTCGGTTTCACTTCCGCCCTGATCATCGGGCCTTGTGTCACCGCGCCTCTGGCGGGCGCCCTTCTCTACATCGCCCGCTCGGGTGACCTGTTTCTCGGCGCGGCGGCGCTCTTTGCGCTCGGGCTCGGCAAATCCGTTCCGCTCGTCGTGATGGCCACGTTCGGATCGGGAATACTGCCGCGTGCCGGTGCCTGGATGGAGCGCGTCCGCCAGCTTTTCGGTTTCCTCTTCATCGCTACGGCCGTCTGGCTTGCCGAGCCGCTGCTGCCGGTAGCGGCCGTGCTGGCGCTCTGGTCGATCCTTCTCGTCACCTTCGGCGTGTTCATCGGCGCTTTCGACAGCCTGCGCCCCGAAACCGGTGCAATGGCCCGGCTCGGAAAGTCAGCGGGCCTGCTCTCTGCGCTCTACGGTGCGGTGCTCGTTGTCGGCCTGGCGGCGGGTGCCAGCGATCCCCTGGCGCCGCTCGCGCCGTTTTCTGCAGGTAGCGCCACCCTGTCCCCGGCCGGTGTGTCGAAGAAGGATTTCTCCCCGGTTGCATCCGCGCGCGAGCTTGAAACCCTGCTTGCCGCGAGCGCCAAGGGAAAAAGGCCTGCCCTCGTCTATGTCACAGCCGATTGGTGCGTCAGCTGCCGGACGATCGAAAGAAGTGTGTTGTCGCAACCCGAAATCGGCGATGCGCTGGCCGGTTTCGATCGGCTGAGCGTCGATCTCACGACGAACAATGCGGATCTCGCCGGTTTGATGAAATCGCTCGATGTCATCGGGCCTCCGACCATGCTGTTCTTCGACGGGACGGCGGAAGTGCCGGAAACCCGGCTTGTCGGCGAGGTCGACACGGTCAATCTGGTCCGCTCCGCCGGCCTGGCAAAGGGGGCCGTGCAATGAATGCAGTGTCCATTGGTCCGCTGGCCTTCGACGTCGAAAGGTTGGCCGCGATCCTCGGCATCGGCGCCTTCGTCGCACTGGCAAGCCTGCTTTCCTCCCGGGTCGACAGCCGTCTGGGGCCCTGGTCGACGATGACGCTGGTGCTTGGCCTGATCGGTGCGCGCGCCGGTCATGTCCTCGCACATTGGGAAAGTTTCCTCGCCGAGCCGTGGCGCATCCTGGCCTTCTGGCAGGGCGGCTTTTCGGCGACCGGGGTCCTGGTCGGCATCCTGATCGCGGCCGTGCCCCTGCTCCGGCGGTCATCCCGTCTGATGCCATGGGCGGCAGGCAGCCTGGCGGCCGGTGCGGTTGCCTGGTTCTCGATCCTTGCACTGCTTGGCAGCAATGGGGCAATCGCCGCGCCCGACACGCGGCTGGCGACGCTGGATGGCCGCTCCATCGCCCTTTCCGAACGGGTTGGCCGCCCGCTCGTCGTCAACCTCTGGGCAAGCTGGTGTCCGCCCTGCCGGCGCGAAATGCCGATGATGGCGGAGATGGCGCGCCGCCATCCGCAGATCGATTTCGTCTTCGCCAACCAGGGGGAGGCGCAAGAACGGGTCGCGGACTATCTCGCCGATGCCGGCCTCGCGATCGACACCGTGATCGCCGACCGGACCTCGCTTCTGTCGCGGCACTACAAGGCGCCGGGCCTGCCTGCGACGCTCTTCATCCACCCCGACGGCACGCTCGCCGCATCCCATCTCGGGGAGATCTCGCGCGAGACCCTGTCGGAACAGATCAAACGAATTTCAGCTCCGCTTGCGGAAAAGGACATATGAATGCGTAAATCCATCCAACCGGGGCCGGTGCGCCGTGTGCGGCTCCTGGCCTTGCCCCTGGTCCTGCTGTCCCTGTCGGCCTGCGTGCAGACGACAAAGCCAGCCGTCGAACCGGAGGTGGCGAAAGTCGACCCGTCTGTCGCCAGCATGTATGCGGCGATCGACGACGGCGGGAACTTGATCCCCGCCGTGGATGCGACGAAGATCGAGTCGAAGAATGTGCGCCAGTTGGTCGATTACCAGACCAAGGAGCCGCCGGGCACCATCGTCGTCGATCCGCACGCACGCTTCCTCTATCTCGTCATGGAGAACGGAAAGGCCATGCGCTACGGCGTCGGCGTCGCCAAGGCCGGCCTCGAATTCGTCGGCGAGGCGGACATCGCCCGCAAGGCGCAATGGCCGGGCTGGACGCCGACCCAGGACATGATCAAGCGGGATCCCGAGCGCTACGAGCCGCTCGCCAAGGGATTGCCGGGCGGGCTCAAGAACCCGCTCGGTGCCCGTGCGCTCTATCTCTACAAGGGCGGGCAGGACACGCTCTATCGTATCCATGGAACCAACGAGCCGTGGTCGATCGGCAAGTCCGTCTCGTCCGGCTGCATCCGTATGCTCAACCAGGACATCATCGATCTGCACAGTCGCGTGCCGAAGGGGTCGCGCGTCGTCGTGCTCGGCCCCGAACAATCCGGAAAAGGAGAAATCTGATGCTCACCCGCAGGAACCTGATCAATGCCACGCTCGGTACCGTGGCCCTGTCGACCCTCATGCCGCGTCTCTCATTTGCGCAGGACGTCACCAAGGAAGAGATCTACTTCGACAAGGATGCCCCCGTGCTCGGCAATCCGAAGGGCGACGTCACCCTCGTCGAATTCTTCGACTACCAGTGCCCTTATTGCAAGAAATCGCATCCGACGGTGAAGAAGCTGGTTGAGCAGGACGGCAATATCCGCCTCGTGCTGAAGGACTGGCCGGTCTTCGGCGGTGCCTCGATCTTTGCCGCCCAGGCCGTTCTCGGCGCTGCCCAGATCGGCCAATATGAAAAGGCAATGGAAGCCCTGATGCGCACCTCCGGCAAGCTGACGGAGGAGGTGGTGGAGAAAGCGCTGACGGGCGCCGGCCTGAAGATGCAGGACATCGTCGCCGCCGTGAACAAGCACAGTGGCAAGATTTCCGGTCTGCTCGACCGCAACTACAGCCAGGCGCTCGCCCTGAACTTCGTCGGCACGCCGTCCTTCGTCATCGGGTCGCACCTCTATCCCGGCGTACTGGATGAGAAGGGGCTCAAGGAGGCCATTGCCACGGCACGGGGATGAACGGGCGGAGCCAACCTGACCGGCCGGCTCGGAAGGACGGGTTGGCTCCGTGGCGCGAAAACCGGCTAGATGAGCTTGCGCCGCAGGATGAGCGGGCCATAGAAGGCCGCGAAGCCCACGAAGGCGACGATCCATAGCAGGCCGGCGAGCGGCAGGAGGATCATGGTGTATTCCGGGGCGAGCGCCACGCCGATGCGCAGCAGGGTCGCCAGCACGATCGGGATGTAGATGCCGATCGTGGTCGAGGCGGGCGAGCGCAGCGCCTGGCCGGAATGGCCGCGCGTGGCCCGGGTCATCACGGCCAGCGTCATGGCTCCGATCGCCCCGGATGTCCAGGCATGGACACCGGCGGTGCGCAAGCCGGGCTCGTCGAGCAGCAGGGCAGCCCCGGTCATCAGGGAGCCGAGCGGGATGAAGAAGAAGGCGATGTGCAGGATCGTCACCAGCGGTTCGGCCAGCGTGCGCTCCGGCCTCCAGCGAAGCTGACGGGCAAACTGGGCGATCCCCGCGCCGATCAAGGCCAAGCCGGCGAAAGGCACGAGTGTCGGGACCGCGGTGGCGATGGGCCATGCCGCCAATGCCAGGCCGGAGAGCACCATTGCCGAAAGGTCGAAGCGATTGAAGGCTGGAGGGATCGCACCCGGATTGTTCTGGCGCAGCCAGTTGCCGGTGAAGCTCGGGATAATGCGGCCGCCGATGAGCGAGATCAGGAAGATGATGGTCGCGATGGCGATGCGGTCGGCAAGTTCGATGCGGCCGTAGCGGTCGAATTCCCAGAAGAAGGTCAGTTGCGCGGCAAACAGTATGCCGATGACGGCGATGACCTTGTAGTTGCGGCTGTTGCTGGCGGCGACGAGCTCCCTGAGGATCAGCCCTGCCAGGACCGGAAGGAAGGCGCCGGCCATGACCATGGCGGCCCAAAGACCGATGACTTCGGAGCCTGCGATCGCCAGGCGGCCGGCGAGCCACAGCGCGAAAAGTAGGGCGAGGGGCCAGCCGGTGAACGCCTTGCGGCCGGTCCAGTTGGGCACGGCGGTGAGGAGGAAACCGGCGATCACGGCGGGGACGAAGCCGAACAGCAGCTCGTGCTGATGCCAGACGACCGGCGAGAGGGCCGTCGGAACATGGATGAAGCCGAGAAACCACGGCACCCACAGCGCGATCATCAGCGCGGCATGCAGGGCACCGAGGAGGAAGAAGGGGCGAAAACCGCCGGAGAAGAAATGGGCGATCAGCGAGGGGGAGCGTATTTCGATGGGGTGGGACATTCTCAGCAGCTTTCGGAGGCAAGGTTTGTGGCTCGCGGCCGCGGGCGATCAGGCAAAGACGTCCCGCCCCTCGGCCTTGGCGGCAAGAAGTGTTTCGATCATCAGCCGCTCGGAGGAGACGTGGCGACGCAGGCCTTCGAGGAAACCCTGCAGCATGTAGCGAACCGTCTCGGGCGGCAGCGGGCATTTTACCTCGGCCAGCGTCTCGAGGGTCTTGACCATTTCCTCGCAAGCCAACCCGTCACAGCGATGCTCGGCCTTCAGCCGTTCGATCATCATGGCGGCGAAGCAGGAGCCGGCGTTCCTGTCGAAGTCGGGAAAGAGGATTTGCTCCTCGAGCCTGTGGGCCTCGGTCAGCAGCGGGCCGAGGGTTTCGGTGACCGCGCGGCACGTGGCGCTGTCGACGTCGAAGGGAATGGAATCGGCAATCTCCTCGAGCGTCAGGCAAAGGCCAAGGAGCCCGGCATGATTGCGCTCGAGCGCGACGATCCCCGCGGCATCGAGATCAATGGTCAAGGACATGTTCGTTTCTCCTTGGAGCGGGCCGGAGCTTGACCGGTGCCAACCGATGGGCCGGTTCAACGCCCGGCACACTTTCGACTGCAATCCCACCCTGCGTCATGTCACGCAGGCCTTCTTTGTCGAGACGCAAGGAATTGTGCGACGCGCCGGATTGCGGCGTGTCGCCGGCTAGCGTCTCCCCGGCGGCAGATTGAGCTGCCAGTTCGTCACCAGGCGGACCAGCCAGTCGACGAAGACCCTGACCTTGTTGCTCAGGTGCCGGTTGGGAGGGTAGACGACATAGAGGGCAATCGGCTCGGTGCGCCATTCCGGAAGGACGCGCACCAGATCGCCTTTTGCCAGCGCCTCTGCCGCCATGAAATGGGGGAGCGGAGAGATGCCGAGACCGTTCAAGGCCGCCGTCAGATAGCTGCGCGCATCGTTTACGGCGACGAGATAGCGGCCGTTGACTTCGATCTTCTCACCGTCCCTTTCAAAGTCGAAGGCCATGGTTCGATTGTTCTGGGCCATGAAATAACTGACGCAGTGATGTCTGTCCTCCAGTTCCAGGGGGTGTTGCGGGGTTCCGTGCCTTTCCAGGTAGCCCGGTGCGGCGCAGGTGATCATCGATAGTTCCGACACCCGGCGGGCGATCAGCGACTGGTCGGCCGGAACGCCACCGCGCAAGGCGCAGTCGACATTTTCGGCGAGATAGTCGACGGGACGGTCGCCAACGCCGAGGTCGATGCGGATCTCCGGAAAGCGGGCGTGAAAATCGTGAAGGGCCGGGATGACGATCCAGTCGGCAAAGGCCCCCGCCATCTCCACGCGCAGCCGGCCGCTCGGCGCCATCTGCGAGTTTGACAGGCTGGTGTCGAGTTCGTCGAGCTGGGCAATGATCTGCGTTGCCCGCTCGTAATACAAGGCGCCGTCCGTGGTCACCATGACGCGCCGGGTGGTGCGGTTCAAGAGCTTGGTATGAAGGTGCGCCTCCAGCCCCTGAATGAGATTGGTGACCGTCGCCTTGGGCAGGCTGAGCGCTTCGGCGGCGCGGGTGAAATTGCCCGTTTCGACCACCCGGACGAATGCGCGCATGGCTGATAGCTGATCCATGTGTCGGTTCCTGTCAGTATGCGATGCGAAATTGTTCGAAATCTGGAATAGTGCGCTCGCATTTGCCATACTTGTTCAATAATGCGAATAAAGTACATTCCTTCTCAAGAGAAGCCAATCACGTCGAGGGATGGTGAAGGCCGCCGGCCCTCGTCACGTGATTGGATCGAATTTCTGTATCTGAAATGCCGATCGGTGCCCGGTAAGACTGCCTTTGGCAACTTCCCGGTGGCCCGAGCCGCTGGCCATTTAACAAGGGAAGGGTTGTTGTCATGCGCATTCCCCGCTACCTGCCGGTTCTGGTCCCGCTCTTTGTGAGTGCGGTCCGGGTCCTGTGGCGCGCGGAGTAAAGGTTCGATGCCTGTCGAGATCAAGGATATGACGCTGGACAATGTGGCCGTTGGCCCCATTGCCGTTCGGGTCTACCAAGGAGCGGAATATGGCAAGGGACCTCCGGTCCTGATCTATTTCCACGCGGGTGCGTTTCGTCACGTGGGGCTTGGCGATTGCCCGATGGCGGAATGTCTCGCCGGGACGGGCGCGATCGTCGTGGTGCCGGATTACAATGCCCTCGGTTCGGTTTTCCCCAAACCGCTCGAGGTGGGATTTGCCCTCTTCTCCTACATGGCGAAGAAGCGGGCAGGCTTCGGTGATCGCAAGTCCCTGCTGCTGGTCGGCGGCTCGGAGGCGGGCGGCAATATCGCCGCTGCGGTCAGCCTCAAGGCGCGCGACCATTTCGCCGACGAACTGGACGGTCAGGTGCTGGTCTCGCCGCTGCTCGACCCCTTCATGGGGACGCCCTCGTTCCGCAAGGCCGAAGCGATCGGCATGCGGGATCTCTGGGCGGAGGGGTGGAGCCATTATCTGAGCGGCGGGATCTGCCATCCGTATGCGGCCCCGTCCGGTTGTTCGCGGTTGGCGGGACTTGCGCCGGCGCTGCTGCTTTCGTCGGAGGATGATCCGCTTCTCGACGAGACCCTTGCCTATGCCCAGCGACTGAAGAGTGCGGGTGTCGAGGTTCGACAGCATGTCCTTCCCGCCAGGGCAGGCTGGCCATCGGTATATGGCGGGAAGACGGAGGAAGCCCCGAGTTGGCAGGAAAGCGCAAGCAGCGAGTTCGCAGGCTTCGTGCGCGACATCTGCGCTCGCAGAGCTGATTTGAAGACGATTTGATCTTGAGCGGCCGTGAGGGCCGCAAGGAGCTAGACCATGACAGAGAAAGCAAGACGCTGGGCCCTCCTGGGCACCGGCCTGGGACTGGCTGCGTCCATTTCGGCGGCAGCACTGTTCTACGACACGCCGTTCAGCCGGGCTGCCGCGGAGACGGGGGCGGCGGATACCGCAGCCGCCGCTCCGCCGGCGACGCCGGTGACCGTGGCCGTGGTGAAGAGCCGCGATGTCACCACCTGGCAGGAATTCTCGGGCCGGCTGGAAGCCGTGGACCGGGTCGAGATCCGCCCCCGTGTCGGCGGGGCGATCCAGTCAGTCAATTTCCGCGAGGGCGCGTTGGTGAAGGCCGGAGACCTCCTCTTCACCATCGATCCCGCGCCCTATGAGGCGACCGTTGCCCAGGCCAATGGGCAGGTCGCCTCCGCGGAAGCCCGTGTGGCGCTGGCGAATACCGAACTCGAACGCGGCCGCCGGCTGGCGGGCAATCGCACGATCTCGCAGAGCGATCTCGACCAGCGCCAGCACGCCGTTGCCGAAGCGGAAGCCGCCCTGAAGACGGCCCAGGCCGTTCTTCGTTCCGCCGAACTCGAGCTGGACTATACCAAGGTGCGCGCACCCGTTTCCGGCCGCGCCGGCAAGATCGCGATCACCGTCGGAAACCTGGTCGCCGCGGGATCCACCTCGTCGGCATTGACGACGCTGGTCTCGTCCGACCCGATCTATGCCAGCTTCAACGCCAGCGAGGAGATCGTCGCGCGGGCGCTTTCCAGGCTGCCGGCGACCGACGGCGCGCTGCCGCCGATCGACCAGATCCCGGTCGAGATCGGCACGCTCGCCGACGAGGGGACACCGATCAAGGGCAAGCTGCAACTCATCGGCAACGAGGTGGATGCCTTGAGCGGCACCATCCCGGTTCGTGCCGTGATCGACAATCCGCAAGGGCTGCTGATCCCCGGCCAGTTCGTGCGCATCCGCATGGGCGAACCGCGGCCGGATAGCCGGATCCTCGTCAGCGAAAAGGCGATCGGAACCGATCAGGACAAGAAGTTCGTCTTCGTCGTCGATGCCGACAACAAGGTGGCCTATCGCCCGGTCGAGCTCGGCGGCAGTGCAGATGGCGAGCGGATCGTCGCGAGCGGGCTTGCCGATGGCGACAAGGTCATCGTCAACGGGCTGCAGCGCGTGCGTCCGGGCGCACTTGTCGATCCGCAGACCAAGGAGGCCGTCGCGGCCGTCAACTGAATATAGAGGGTGGGGCGCCGGCCTCGCCGCTTTGCGCATCGCATTCGATCCTCTGGCGGACACTAGTTTGCCGGATAGGACTTCTTGTCGAAATTTCACCCTGGAGAGGGGCTTCGAAATGAGTATTTCCCGCTTTTTTGTCGACCGGCCGGTGTTTGCTGCCGTGTTGTCGATCCTCATCGTCGTTGCCGGCCTGATCGGCATGCGCTCGCTGCCGATCTCGGAATATCCCGAGGTCGTGCCGCCGTCGATCGTCGTGCGCGCGGTCTATCCCGGCGCCAACCCCGTGGTCATCGCCGAGACGGTGGCAACGCCGCTCGAGGAGCAGATCAACGGCGTCGACGACATGCTGTACATGAACAGCCAGGCAACGTCCGACGGCGTGCTGACGCTGACCGTCACCTTCAAGCTCGGCACGGATCCGGACAAGGCCCAGCAGCTCGTCCAGAACCGTGTCTCGCAGGCCGAACCACGCTTGCCGGCGGAGGTTCGCGCGCTCGGGGTCACCACCGTCAAGAGTTCGCCGGACTTCATCATGGTGGTCAATCTGGTGTCGACCACCGACCGCTACGACGTGACCTATCTGCGCAATTACGCGACGCTGAATATCAAGGACCGTCTCGCCCGCATCGAAGGCGCCGGCCAGGTTCAAGTCTTCGGCGCCGGCGACTACGCCATGCGCATCTGGATCGATCCGCAGAAGGCGGCCGAACATGCGCTTGCCGCCAGCGACATCACCAATGCCATCCGCCAGCAGAACGTGCAGGCCGCGGCCGGCATCATTGGCGCATCGCCGAGCCCGAGCGGCGTCGAACTTCAGCTCAACGTCAACGCCCAGGGGCGTCTGAGCACGCCCGAGGAATTCGGCGAGATCATCGTCAAGACGGGCAATGAGGGCGAGATCACGCGCCTCAAGGATGTCGCCCGCATCGAAATGGGTGCTGCCGACTATACACTTCGTTCGCTGCTCGACGGCCAGCCGGCGGTGGCGATTGCCGTGCTGCAGGCGCCCGGTTCCAATGCCATCGAGATTGCCGACAATGTGCGTGCCACCATGGACCAACTCCAGCTCGCCATGCCCGACGGGGTGAAATACGAGATCGTCTACGACACCACCGAGTTCGTGCGTGCGTCGATCGAGAAGGTCGTCGACACGCTTCTGGAGGCGGTTGCCCTCGTGGTTCTCGTCGTCATCCTCTTCCTGCAAACCTGGCGCGCCTCGATCATCCCGCTGATCGCCGTACCGGTCTCGATCATCGGCACCTTTGCGGTGATGTATGCCTTCGGCTTCTCGATCAATGCGCTGACGCTGTTCGGCCTGGTGCTTGCCATCGGCATCGTGGTGGACGACGCGATCGTCGTCGTCGAAAACGTCGAGCGCAATATCGAGAACGGGTTGACGCCGCGCGAGGCGACCTACCGCGCCATGCGGGAAGTGTCGGGGCCGATCATCGCGATTGCGCTGGTGCTGGTCGCGGTCTTCGTGCCGCTGGCCTTCATCAGCGGCCTTTCCGGCCAGTTCTACCGCCAGTTCGCGCTGACCATCGCCATCTCGACGGTGATTTCCGCGATCAACTCGCTCACCCTGTCGCCGGCCCTGGCCGCCCTTCTGCTGAAGGATCATCATGCGCCCAAGGACTGGCTGACGCGGGCGATGGATCGGGTCTTCGGCTGGTTCTTCCGCGGCTTCAACCGGGCCTTCGGCGCCGCGTCGAACGGCTATGGCCGCAGCGTCGGCGGTCTCCTGTCGCGCAAGTCGCTGGTCATGGTCGTCTATCTCGCGCTGATCGGCGCCACCTATGCCGTCTTCAATGCTGTTCCGGGCGGCTTCGTCCCGGCGCAGGACAAGCAGTATCTCATCGGCTTTGCCCAATTGCCGGACGGCGCGACGCTGGACCGAACGGAGGACGTGATCAAGCGGATGAGCGACATCGCGCTGGAACAGCCGGGCGTCGCCCATGCCATCGCCTTCCCCGGCCTGTCGATCAACGGCTTCACCATCGGTTCCAATTCGGGCATCGTGTTCGCCGTGCTGGACGATTTTTCCGAGCGTACGACGCCGGAACTCTCCGGTGGTGCCATCGCGATGCAGCTGAACCAGAAGTTTTCGGGCATCCAGGACGCCTTCATCGCCATGTTCCCGCCGCCGCCGGTCAACGGCCTCGGTTCCACCGGCGGCTTCAAGCTGCAGATCGAGGACCGTGCCGGTCTCGGCTACCAGGCGCTCGACGAGGCGACCAAGGCTTTCCTCGGCAAGGCCTACCAGGCGCCGGAGCTTGCGGGCCTGTTCTCCAGCTTCCAGATCAACGTGCCGCAGCTCTATGCCGATCTCGACCGCGCCAAGGCGGAACAGCTCGGCGTGTCGGTGACGGACGTGTTCGAGACGCTGCAGATCTATCTCGGCTCGCTCTACGTCAACGACTTCAACGCCTTTGGCCGCACCTACAGCGTCCGGGTCCAGGCCGATGCCGCGTTTCGTGCGAGGCCCGAGGATATCGGCCAGCTCCAGGTGCGCTCGCGCGCCGGGAAGATGATTCCGCTTTCGGCGCTTTTGAAGGTCGAAAGCACCACGGGGCCGGAGCGCACCACGCGTTATAACGGCTTCCTCGCCGCCGACATCAATGGCGGCCCGGCACCGGGCTTCTCGTCGGGGCAGGCGCAGGCGGCGGTCGAGCGCATCGCCGACGAGACGCTGCCGAACGGCATCACCTTCGAATGGACGGACCTGACCTACCAGCAGATCCTGGCCGGCAATTCGAGCATCGTCGTCTTTCCGCTGGCGCTTCTGCTCGTCTATCTCGTGCTGGCGGCCCAGTATGAGAGCCTGACGCTGCCGATCGCGATCGTCATGATCGTGCCGATGGGCGTGCTCGCCGCGCTGGCCGGGGTCTGGTACACGGGTGGGGACAACAACATCTTCACCCAGATCGGCCTCATGGTGCTTGTGGGGCTATCGGCGAAGAACGCGATCCTGATCGTCGAATTCGCCCGGGAGCTGGAGTTCGAGGGCCGAACGCCGCTCCAGGCGGCGATCGAGGCGAGCCGGCTTCGCCTTCGACCGATCCTCATGACGTCGATGGCCTTCATCATGGGTGTCGTGCCTCTGGTGCTTTCGACCGGTGCCGGTGCGGAAATGCGCGCTGCCATGGGCCTTGCCGTTTTCTCCGGCATGATCGGCGTCACCTTCTTCGGCATCTTCATGACGCCGGTCTTCTACGTGCTGCTTCGTCGCCTCACGGGCAATCGCCCGCTGATCCACCACGAGGAGAACGCGCAGTTGCAGGAGCGAGGAGAAACAAGCCGCATGGCTGCGGAATAGGCCCGGGTGGCGACCGCTTGGTCGGGCCTTTGAATGGAATCGCAAGGCTGACCAAGCTCGGCGAAACGATGGTTGGAACCGGGCAATACGGCTCAAAGCAGCTGTGTCAGTTCCGCCCGGTGCCGCATCATGATCAGCAGCGCCGCATAGTCCCGTTCGTAATGGTTCCGGGTCGTCGCGTCGGGTGGGGTCGCGTTCGTGCGGATCGCCATGGCGCGGCCAGCGGAGGCCATGTCGGCGAAAAGGCCGGCGGCTACGGCTGCGTGTTGGGCGGTCCCGAGCAGGACGGCATCCTGGTCGACAGGCGCCAGGATCGTACAGCCCAGCACGTCGGCATAGAGTTGCGGAATGAGCGGATGATGGGAAAAGCCGCCGGCAATCGCCAGCGTCTCGATCCGATCCGGCTCTCCCGGCATCTGCCCGATGATGTGGCGTATGCCGCAGGCGAGCGCGACGCAGGTGCGCCAGTATAGGCGACACAGGCCCTCGAAGCTGCGGTCTAGCGTCATTCCGGCAATGGTGCCAGTCAGGTCCGGATCGGTGGTCGGCGAACGGGTGCCGTGGAAATCGGGCAGGACATGGATGGGAAGGCCATAGCCTGGACCGCGCTCTGCCCGACGCTCGGCAATATGGTCGAGCACCTGGGCGTGGCGTGCCTGGGTCGGCTCTCCACCGGCGGGATGGGTCCGCAATATATGGTCGAGCAGGGCCCCTGATGCCGACTGCCCGGCCTCCGTCAGCCAGAGGCCGGCGATTGCCACGTCGCGAAACGCGCCCCAGCACCCCTCGGCCTGGCGTTCGTCGTGTGTCAGTTGCACGACGCAGCTGGAGGTTCCGGCGATCAGGGCGGCGTGGGTTTCCAGCCGGTCAACCGCCGTCGCGAGCTTCGATGCGAACAGGGCGATCGTGCCGGCATAGGCATCGATCAGCCCCGGCGCGACCAGGCAGGCCGGGCTGAGGCCCAGCTCACCGGCGGCCCATTCGGAAAGATTGCCGACCGGCCGCGTCGGCGGCAGGGCGCTTGTCGGCAGGCCGGCGCGCTCGGCCAGGTCGTCAAGTCCGACGAGCCTGTAGAAGTCGTCCGGCCGCGTGCCGGGGCCTTCCGGCGTATAACCCCATTTCGATGCCAGCGGCGAATGGGAGCGGGCCGAAGATCCCGTCGCCCGCCATGTGAGATAGTCGCACAGGTCGAAGATCAGACCGGCTTCAGGCCAAGCGGTCGGCATGTTCTCCTTCAGCCAGAGGAGTTTGGGGACCTGCATTTCGGCGGAGAGGCGCCCGCCATAGCGGCGCAGCAGCGGGGCCTCGGTCGCATTGCAGCGTTCGGCCTGCTCGGCGGCACGGTGGTCCATCCACAAGAGCGTGTCGAGATTGTCTCGGCCCGTGGTCGAGATCGAGAGCGGCTTTCCTGTGCGGTCCCGCACGACCAGCGAACAGGTCGCATCAAAGCCGATCGCCGCGATGTCGTCACCCGACAGGCCAGCCAGTTCGATCGCGGCGCGGACTGACCGGCAGACCGCCGTCCAGATCTCCTCGCTGTCCTGTTCGAGGTGTTTTTCCCGCGGCTGATGCAGTGAAATCGGCGTGGTGTGGCGGGCGCGTTGCGTACCGCGCAGGTCGAATATGCCGGCCCTCACGCTGCCGGTGCCCACGTCGACGGCCATCAGATAGTCACGCATCAGGGTTGTCTTTCGGTCTCCTCGCCGGGACCACAAACTGAAGCAAATCCGCCATGTCGTCAAACCGCACATCCGGGGCAAGTTGGTCGAGCGCGGCGCGATAATCGGCAAACCGGGTATGCGACCCGCCGGTAAAGGCAATGACCTGCATCCCGGCGGCGCGGGCGGCCTCGATGCCGGACGGACTGTCCTCGATGACGAGGCATTGCTGGGGCGAATAGCCCATCGCCTGCGCCGCATGGAGGAAGAGATCCGGCGCCGGCTTGCCGCGGGCGACCATGGTGGCGCTGAAGATATGCGGGGCGAAATGGTCAATCAGTCCGGTGGCGCGCAGGCATAGTTCGATGCGTTCCTTCTGGCTGGACGAGGCGACGCACCAGTCAATGCCGGCCGCGGCAAAGCCTGCGATGACAGCGGGGATACCGTCGATCGGGCGGAGTTCGGCGCGGAAGCGGGCGTAGAGCACATCGCGCATGCGGCTCAGGAAGGTCTCGTCGATTTCGAGGCCGAACTCGTCGCGCACCGTCTCTCGAACGGATGCGAGGCTACGGCCGAGAAAGCGCCGGGCAACGCCCTCGTCGTCGATGGCGATACCCGCCTGGCCGAGGAAGTCGGCGAGAACGGCAAGGGCGATCGGCTCGCTGTCGACGAGGACGCCGTCGCAATCGAAGATCACCAGCCGTTTTTCCGCGTGGTTCATCCGGCCTGGTCCGAGAGCTTGCCGTCGAGATACTGTTCCAGCGTAGCGGCGGTACCGATGCTCCGCAAGCTCCCGATGGCGCGGGTGAAGCGGGCGACGAAGCGGGGATCGGTGCCGATCGCGCCGAAGATGTCGCCAAGGGCGAGGAAGGCGGTCGGATCGCCTTGCGACCTGAGAGCTGCGGCGTGCAGGCGGTCCGCGCTCGGGTCGTTGAAGACGATCGGCTTGCCGCTGTCGGTCGTGCCCTCCAGATAGCGGCACCAGAGCGCCGAGACGAGGGCGAGGCCGGTGACGTCGAGACCCCTGGCGAGGCGGTCGGCGGTCGAGGGCAGGATGAATTTCGGCTGGCGGTTGGAACCGTCCTGGGCAAGGCGGGGGATGGTGTCGCCGATCTTCGGATTGGAAAAACGGCTTTCGATCAGGTGGAAATAGTCTTCGAGACTGGTGTCCGGCACCGGCGGCACGACGGGGATGATCTCGTCCTGTTCCAGCTTGGCGAGGAAGCCGCGGATCAGTGTGTTCTCCATCGCCTCGTGGACGAAGTGGATGTCCAGAAGCGCCGCCGGATAGGCGATCGCCGCATGGCCGCCGTTGAGGATGCGCAGTTTCATCAACTCGTAAGGAGCCACATCCGGAACGAAGGTGACGCCGACCTTTTCCAGCGCCGGTCGGCCGAGCGGAAACCTGTCTTCCAGAACCCACTGCTTGAATTCCTCGCAGAAGACCGGCCAGGCATCGTCGATACCGTAGATTTCGCGGGTCATGGCGATCTCGCGTTCACCGGTCGCCGGCGTGATGCGGTCGACCATGGCGTTGGGAAAGGCGACGTTTTCATGAATCCACTGGGCGAAGTCGGGGTCTGACAGGCGGGCGAGGCCGGTGATGGTTGCCTCGGTCACCTCGCCATTGCCGGGAATGTTGTCGCAGCACATCACGGTGAAGGGCGGAATGCCGGCCGCGCGGCGGGCCTTGAGGCCTGCGATGATCAGGCCGAAGACCGACTTCGGATGGATGGGATCGGCCGCATCGGCGACCATGGCCGGGTGGGTCGGGTCGAACCGGCCGGTCGCCGGGTCGATGAAATAGCCGCCCTCGGTGATCGTCATCGAAACGATGCGGATCGCCGGGTCCGCGAGCGCGGCGATGATCGCATCGAAATCCGGCGCCGCCAGCATGCCCGTCATGGGGCCCGTCACGGTCGCCGCGCTGCGCTCATTGTCCTGCTCGACGACAGTGGTCAGATAGTCCTGGTTTTCGAGCTTTTCCTTCATCAGCCGGTCGGACGGCATGATGCCACAGCCGAGGATGGCCCAGTCGAGATCCCGGCCCTGGTCGAACAGTTCGTGCAGGTAGACGGCCTGATGGGCGCGATGGAAATTGCCGACGCCGAAATGCAGGATGCCGGCCTTCAACTGGTCGCGGCGATAGGCCGGGACGGCGGCGGTCCTTTCGATTTCGGCAAGGTTTGCCAGCGATAGCTTGCAGGTCATTTGATTGGTCCTCGATGACGAGAGGTCAGGCAGCGGCGGGGCGAGCGTCAGCTCATCCAGTTGCCACCATCGACATTGTAGGTCTGGGCGACGATGTAGTCGGCTTCGGGCGAGGCCAGGAAGATTGCCATGCCGGTCAGATCCTCGGCGCGCCCCATGCGGCCGAAGGGCACGGCCTCGCCGACCAGCCTTTTCTTTTCACCGGGCGGCCGACCTTCATATCTGGCGAAGAGCGCATCCACGCCGTCCCAGTGCTCGCCGTCGACGACCCCGGGGGCGATCGCGTTGACGTTGATGCCGTGCTTGATGAGGTCGAGGCCGGCCGACTGGGTGATGGAGATGATCGCCGCCTTGGTGGCGCAATAGATGGCCACCAGCGCCTCGCCGCGACGGCCGGCTTGGCTCGCCATGTTGATGATCTTGCCGCCCTTGCCACGGGCGATCATCGACCGGGTCGCTGCCTGCAGCATGAACAGCGAGCCGGCGACATTGATCGAGAAAAGCCTATCATAGCTTTCGCGGGTGATCTCGACGATCGGCGCCAGATCGAACAGCGCGGCATTGTTGACCAGGATGTCGATACCGCCGGTCCTTTCCTCGACGGCCTTGATCGCCGCCTCGATCGAGGCCTGGTCGGTGACGTCGAGCCGTACAGCGTAGGCCTTGTCGCCGATCTCCGCCGCCGTCCGTCCGGCCCGCTCGACGTCGATGTCGGCGATGGCGACGGTGGCGCCTTCGCGTACATAGGCTTCGGCGAAGGCGCGGCCTATGCCGCGCGCCGATCCGGTGATGAGTGCCGATTTGCCCTCCAGCCTGCCGCTCATAGTGCCAGTCCCTTCTCATCGAAACGATGGATCCGGGCGGAATCCGGGGTGACGAAGACGGTGTCGCCGTAACGCGCGGCAAATTCGCCGTCGGCCCTTGCGGTCACCTGACCGATGCCGTCGACGGCGATGTGCAGGAAGGTGTCCGATCCCAGATGTTCGGCGACCGTGACCGTACCCTTCCATATGCCGCTCTCCGTCGACAGCGTGACATGCTCGGGCCGTATGCCGATCGTGGGGGCGCCGTAGGGCGTTGCCGCTGCGCCGGAGATCAGGTTCATCTTCGGCGAGCCGATGAAGCCGGCGACGAAGAGGTTGGCGGGCTTGTGATAGAGTTCGAGCGGCGAGCCCACCTGTTCGATGCGGCCCCTGTTCAGGACGACGATCTTGTCGGCCATGGTCATCGCCTCGACCTGGTCATGGGTTACATAGATCGAGGTGGCGTTGAGCTGCTGGTGCAGTTGCGAGATTTCGAGGCGCATGTTGACGCGCAGCGCCGCGTCGAGGTTCGACAGCGGTTCGTCGAACAGGAAGCACTCCGGCGAGCGCACGATCGCGCGGCCGATGGCGACGCGCTGGCGCTGGCCGCCGGAGAGCTGGCGCGGCTTGCGGTCGAGATAGTCGGTGAGATTGAGGATGCGGGCTGCATCGGCGACCTTCCGGTCGATCTCCGCCTTGTCCATGCCGGCCATCTTCAGCGGGAAGCCGATGTTGGACCGCACGCTCATATGCGGATAGAGCGCATAGGACTGAAACACCATGGCCAGACCGCGCTGCGACGGCGGCTTGGCGGTGGCGTCGACGCCGTCGATCAGGATGCGGCCGCCGGAGACATCCTCGAGGCCGGCGATCAGCCGCAGCAGGGTGGACTTGCCACAGCCCGAGGGGCCGACGAAGACGACGAACTCGCCATCGTTGATCTGAAGGTCGATCGACGGGATGACGGCGGCCTCGCCGAAGGACTTGGATACATTCTGGAGTGTGATGCTACCCATCTTGCTATTCCTATTTGACGGCGCCGAAGGTCAGGCCGCGGACGAGTTGTTTCTGGCTGAACCAGCCGAGGATCACGATCGGCGCGATGGCCATGGTCGAGGCGGCCGACAGCTTGGCGTAGAAGAGACCCTCGGGGCTCGAGTATGAGGCGATGAAGGCGGTCAGTGGTGCTGCCTTGGAGGCCGTCAGGTTGAGGGTCCAGAAGGCTTCGTTCCAGGACAGGATGACGTTGAGGAGGAGTGTCGAGGCGATGCCGGGAATGGCCATCGGGGTCAGGACGTAGACGATCTCCTTCATCAGCGAGGCGCCATCCATGCGCGCGGCTTCGAGGATCTCGCCGGGGATTTCCTTGAAATAGGTGTAGAGCATCCAGACGATGATCGGCAGGTTGATGAGGGTCAGCACGATTACCAGGCCGGTGCGGGTGTCGAGCAGGCCGCCGTCGCGGAACAGGATATAGAGCGGCACCAGAACGCCGACCGGCGGCAGCATCTTGGTGGACAGCATCCACATCAGGATGTCCTTGGTCCGCCGGGTGGGCGAAAAGGCCATGGACCAGGCCGCCGGAACGGCAATGAAGAGGCCGGCCAGCGTCGAGCCGAGGGAGATCACCACCGAGTTCATGAAGTGGCGGAAATAGTTCGACCGCTCCTGCACCTCGGCATAGTTCTCGGTCGTCCAGTCGAAGAACAGGAAGGACGGCGGCGAGGCGATCGCCTCCGCCTCGGTTTTGAAGCTCGTCAGGAAGGTCCACAGGATCGGGAAGAAGATCAGTATGCCGATCGTCCAGGCGAGCGCGGTCCACAGGATCTTGCGGCGAACGGGAATGGCGCGGGCCATGGTCAGCTCTCCAGGTTCTTGCCGATCAGGCGGATGAGGAAAAAGGCGACGATGTTGGCGAGCACTACGGCGACGATGCCGCCGGCCGATGCGCCGCCCACGTCGAACTGCAGCAGGGCCTGGGCATAGACGAGATAGGTGATATTGGTGCTCTGCGTGCCGGGACCGCCATTTGTGGTGACCAGAATCTCGGCGAAGACCGACAGCAGGAAGATCGTCTCGATCAGGATGACCACCGTGATCGCCCGGGCCATGTGCGGCAGGATGATGTAGGCGAGCTTCGACAGCGGACCTGCGCCGTCCATTTCGGCGGCTTCCTTCTGTTCCTCGTCGAGCGATTGCAGCGCGGTCAGAAGAATGAGCGTGGCAAACGGCAGCCATTGCCAGGCGACGATGATGATGATCGAGGTGAGCGGGGCCACTGCCAGCCAGTCGAGTGGCTGGAGGCCAAGCGACTTGGCGATCCAGGCAAACAGGCCGTTCACTGGGTTCATCAGCATGTTCTTCCACACCAGCGCCGAGACGGTCGGCATGATGAAGAACGGCGCGATCACCAGGATGCGCACGATGCCCTGGCCGAACATCGGCTGGTCCAGGAGAAGTGCCAGTGCGATCCCGCCGATGACGGTGATCGCCAGGACCCCGCCGACGAGCAGAAGCGTGTTGGCAAGGGCATCGAAGAAGGCCGGATCGGTCAGGAAGAAGCGGTAGTTCATGAAGCCGGCGAACTCTTCCGTACCGGGCATCAAGAGGTTGTAGCGCAGGAAGGAGAAGTAGACCGTCATCGTGAGAGGCACGATCATCCATGCCAGGAGCAGGATCACGGAAGGCGCCATCATCAGGCGCGCCGCGGAATGGGTGTGTGTCGTCGCCATGGGGTCAGCGCCTTTTCGCCATGTGCAGGTTGATTGAGGGCCGCGCCAGTTGCGCAAGGGCGCCTATGCGGCCCTCCGGCCTCCGGTCTGGGTCATGCGACCGATGCCAGGAGGTTTCGATAAAGGGGAGCCCGGTCGGCCCGGCCATGCGGCCAGCCGGCCTTGCTCCAGTCGGAGCGGGGAGGAGAGGTCTCCCCGCCCTTCGTCGGGGAGCTTACTTGATGTAGCCGGCCTTCATCATTTCCCGTTCCGTCAGCTTCTGTGCGCTGTCGAGCGCCTGATCGACGCTCACCTGTCCGGCAAGGGCGGCCGAGAACTGCTGGCCGACGGCCGTGCCGATGCCCTGGAATTCCGGAATGGCCACGAACTGGACGCCGACATAGGGAACCGGCTTGACGGTCGGGCTCTTCGGGTCCGCTGCATTGATCGAGTCGAGCGTCATCTTCGCAAACGGCGCCGCCTTCTGGTATTCCGGGTTCTCGTAGAGCGAGGTGCGGGTGCCCGGCGGTACGTTGGCCCAGCCTTCCTTGTCGGCGACCATCTTCAGATAGTCCTTGCCGGTTGCCCAGGCGACGAACTTCTCGGCCGCTTCGGCCTTCTGGGTGCCGGCCGGAATGGCCAGGTTCCAGGCCCACAGCCAATTGCCGCGCTTGCCGAGCCCCGTGTCGGGAGCGAGTGCGAAGCCGACCTTGTCGGCGACGGTCGAGTCCTTCGGATTGGTGACGAAGGAGGCGGCGACGGTGGCATCGATCCACATGCCGCACTTGCCGGTCTGGAAGAGCGCCAGGTTCTCGTTGAAGCCGTTCGAGGAGGCGCCCGGAGGGCCGGCATCCTTCATCAGGTTGACGTAGAATTCGAGCGCCGTCTTCCACTCCGGCTGGTCGAACTGCGGCTTCCAGTTCTCGTCGAACCAGCGCGCGCCGAAGGCGTTGGCGGTTGCGGTCAGGAAGGCCATGTTCTCGCCCCAGCCGGCCTTGCCGCGCAGGCAGATGCCATAGATCTCGTTGTCCTTGTCCGTCATCTTGCGGGCAGCGTCGGCGATGAAGTCCCAGGTGGGGGCATCGGGCATGGTGAGCCCGGCCTTTTCCATCAGGTCCTTGCGATACATGACCATCGAGCTCTCGCCGTAGAAGGGGGCGGCGTAGAGCTTGCCGTCCTCGCCGGTCAGGCCGGAGCGGATCGCCGGCAGGAGGTCGTCGACGTCATAGTCGGCGCCAAGATTCTCGAGCGGCAGAAGCCAGCCCTGTTTGGCCCAGATCGGCACTTCGTAGGTGCCGATGGTGAGAACGTCGAACTGGCCGCCCTTGGTGGCGATGTCGGTCGTCACCTTCTGGCGCAGCACGTTTTCCTCGAGGGTCACCCATTCGAGGTCGATGCCGGGGTTCTTTGCGGTGAAATCATCCGTCAGCTTCTGCATGCGGATCATGTCGCCGTTGTTGACGGTCGCGATGGTGAGGGTTTCGGCCGAAGCCATGCCGGTAAGGGCCAGTGCCGAGCAGGCGCCCAGCAAAATCGTCTTCAATGTCATATCTTCCTCCCAGAAGAAAAATGAGCATTTGCTTTGCTCATGGGCAATTACTCAGTTTTAGGCAAGACATTGTCAATGCAGAATCCATGCTGCGGTGCCGAAGGCGAAGCCCAAGGCATTGTCTCGGCGATGAAAAATAAATGGGGAGGTCTGCTCAGCCGGCCAGCAGATGGCGGGCGGCATCCTCGTCGGTGATCAGCCCGTTGATGTAGCCGCCGATCGTGGCCGCGCGGATCGCATCGCGTTTGCGCCGGCCGCGGGCCAGGCCGATGACGATCGAAGTCTCACGCGATGGTATGGGGATGCTCGCCACGCGCTCGTTGACCGGATGGTCGAGCAGTTTGCCGTCCGCGCCGAAGACCCATCCGCAGACTTCGCCGGCAGCGCCGGCAGCGAGAAGGTCGGCCATCTCGTCCTGACGCAGGAACCCGTCGACCAGAAGCGGTGCGTTGCTTCCCATCTCGCCGATCCCGACAAACGTCACGTCGGAGCGCCGGCCAAGCTCGATCGTCGGCGCGACGAGCGGCTGCCGGTGCAGCAGGTCGCGTTCGTCGCGGGACGAGACGATAACGGGCAGCGGCATCGGGAAATGGGGCGCTTTCACCGCGTCGGCCATCGAGAAGATGACGTTGAAGTAGGCGGCGGACCCGTCCGGGCTGATGTTGCCCGTCAGCGAGACGATTCTGTGCTGCGGGCATTCCATCGGCGGCAACTGGTCGACCATGGCGCGCAGCGTCCGTCCGGTTCCCATGCCGATGATCAGCGGATCCGGCTGCTTCAGCCAGCGCTCGAGTTCGGCGGCCCCGGCTTCGGCGACACCGACGGATGCCGAGTCCGAACCCGGATCGGTGGGCACGATCTCGACCTGTCTGAGGCCGAACTTCGCTTTCACCGCCTCGGCCAGTTCCATGCAGGCCGCGATCGGATGGTCGAGACGGACCTTGATCAGCTTTTCGGCGACGGCGAGCGAGACCAGGCGCTGGGCGCTCTGGCGCGAAATGCTCATGGCGGCGGCGATCTCGTCCTGGGTGCGGCCGGCAACATAATAGAGCCAGCCGGCTCGCGCCGCATCGTCCAGCCTTGTCTGTGCTTCGCCTCGTCTTGCCATGCGGATCGGCACCACCCTTTCAAAGAGCAGTGCTGCCAAGTTTTGGCAAGGCTGTCAAATCGCTCTCCCTGGTCCGTGACCGGGATTTACTCCGCCAGCAGGCCGTCGAATACTTCCAGCATGGCGTCGGCTATGGCCTTGCCGAGTGCGGCGGCGCTCGAGGCGAGCGCTTCCTCGTCCATGTCGCGCGCGGCGAGCGCGAAGGTTGCGCCCTCGATCGTGACGATCTCCTGCGCCCGCTGGATCGCCCACAGCGCAAATTCCGCCCGACTGCCAATTTCCGTCGTTTCCATCACTGGTCTCTCAACAGGTTTCCGTTGTGCCGCTTATAGCGATTGCGGATCGCTGTGACAGTCGCTCCGCGGCAAAAATGAAGGGAGATCGCATGGGGGCCGGTCCGCACTTGTGCCCTTTCCTGAGGCTGTCCCGTCATTGGATAGTGATGTTCCTATATTACTGAAAAGGGGCTAGTCTGCACCTGTGGCGTGTTGGCGCCGCAGCGAGACTTCGTTTCCTCTTTCAAACAGGTAAGGGAGATACCCCATGAGACGAACAATGAGATCCACGGTGAGTGCTATGGTCACGGTGATGCTGCTCGCCGGCGTGGCCGAGGCGCAGCAATTCGGGTATGGTTCGGGTCCCGGCTGGGGACGTGGCAACATGATGATGGGCAATATGCCCGGGCGTGGCCGCTTTCCGATCATCGATGCCGACGACAATGGTGTGGTCTCCGCGGAGGAGGCCGCTTCGGCCGCCGAGGAAGTCTTCGCCGCGATGGACGCCGACGACAATGCCGAACTGACCATGGAAGAATACATGCTGGTCCGCATGGGGCCGCAGGACGGCTGGAACAAGACCCGCCAGGCGGCGCGCGAGAAGGAGAAGACCGAGCGTTTCGGCGAGATGGATCTCGACAAGAACGACACCGTTTCCCAGGCCGAGTTCATTGCCGGCGCCAAGGCGCATTTCAATGCGGCCGATGCCGACAAGGACGGCAAGGTGACCCCGTGGGAATGGCGCAGCCAGCAGTGGAACTGATCTCGTAGGATTCCAGTTCAGGGGCTTGATGATGCCTCTTTGGAGAAATGGCAAGGCCCGCGGCAGATGGCTGTCGCGGGCCTTCGTTTCTTCACGCCGCCTTCAGGCGCGCTTGTCTGGCCTCAGTCCTCTTCCTGGAAGACCTCTTCGCGCTTGGCCTTGACCGAGGGCAGGAAGACGATGACGAGGACGGCCAGCGCGAGAAGCAGGAGAACGGCGCTGATCGGCCGGGTGACGAAGGTCATCGGGTCGCCGCGCGACAGGATCATGGCGCGGCGCAGGTTCTCTTCCAGAAGCGGCCCGAGCACGAAACCGAGCAGCAGCGGCGCCGGCTCGCAGCGCAGCTTGACCAGGACATAGCCGAGCAGGCCGAAGCCGGCGACGGCATAGAGGTCGTAGACGTTGGAATTGACGCTGTAGACCCCTATCGAGCAGAAGGCCATGATGATCGGGAAGAGCACGTAATAGGGAATGGTCAGCAGCTTCACCCACAGCCCGATCAGCGGCAGGTTGAGGATCACCAGCATCAGGTTGCCGATCCACATCGAGGCGATGATGCCCCAGAACAGCGCCGGTTGTTCGGATGCGACGTTCGGTCCGGGAACGATGCCCTGGATGATCATCGCGCCGACCATCAGCGCCATGACCGGATTGGCCGGGATGCCAAGCGTCAGGAGCGGGATGAAGGAGGTCTGGGCGCCGGCATTGTTTGCCGATTCCGGACCGGCCACGCCTTCGATCGCGCCTTGTCCGAATTCCTCCGGATGCTTGGAAATGCGCTTTTCGACGGTGTAGGAGGCGAAGGCCGCGAGAATGGCGCCGCCGCCGGGGAGGATGCCGAGCGCCGAGCCGATGGCAGTACCGCGCAGCACGGGTGCGACCATGCGGCGGAAGTCGTCGCGGGTCGGCCAGAGATTGCTGACCTTCGACATCAGCACGGTGCGGGTCTTTTCCCCTTCGAGGTTGCGCAGGATCTCGGCGATGCCGAAGACGCCGACGGCGACCGCGACGAAGTTCAGGCCGTCGGCATATTCGCGGATGCCAAGGGTGAAGCGTGGCGTGCCGGAATAGATGTCGGTGCCGACGAGCCCGAGCAGCAGGCCGAGGGAGACCATGGCGAGCGCCTTGACGATCGAGCCGTGGGCGAGCGCGATCGAGGAGACGAGGCCGACGACCATGAGCGAGAAATATTCGGCGGCGCCGAACTTGAGCGCCACGGCGGTGAGCGGGATGGCGAGGATGGCGACCAGGAAGGTCGAGACCGAGCCGGCGAAGAACGAGCCCAGTGCGGCGATCGACAGGGCCGCTCCGGCGCGGCCCTTGCGGGCCATCTGGTAGCCGTCGATGGCGGTGACGGCAGACGAAGATTCGCCGGGCATGTTGATCAGGATCGCCGTGGTGGATCCGCCATACTGGGCACCGTAATAGATGCCGGCGAGCATGATCAGCGAGGAGACCGGCTCCAGCTGGAAGGTGATCGGCAGGAGCATGGCGATGGTGGCTGTGGCGCCGATGCCGGGCAGGACGCCGATCAGGGTGCCGAGCAGCACGCCGATCAGGCAGAAGAACAGGTTTTCCGGCGAGGCCGCGGTGGAGAAGCCGAGGGCGAGATTGCTGAGAAAGTCCATGCCGCGCTCCTAGAACCGGACCCAGGGTCCGAACCGCTCGAAGGGCAGCCCGAGCGCATAGCTGAAGACGAGCACGGAGAAGACCGTGATGGCGGCTGCCAGCAGCACCGCCATGAGCGGCCCCATGCGATGCGAGGCGAAGGCGGCGATCAGAGCGGCGAAGAACAGCGATGGTACGAAACCGAGCCCCCTGACGGTCAGGCCGAAGAAGATCGGTGCCGGCAGGATGAGAAAAATGCCCCTGAGCGCGATCGGTCCGAGCGGCTCGCCTTCTACCTTGCCGGACTGGATCAGGATAACAGCCCCGAGCAGGATCAGGATGGCCGCGAGGACGAGTGGGAAGAAGCCCGGTCCCATTCGGAACGCCGTGCCAAGATCGAGACCAAGGCTTTGATAGGCGAAGAAGCCGCCGAGCGCGATGAACAGGGCGCCACACAGCGCGTCGGTCCGGTCGAACTTCATTGATTTCATGGTGTCCCCCATGGTGGCCATTACTGCCGCAGTGTCGCGCCGAGCGCGCGAATGCCGCCCGCAAGGTCGCGGGCGGCGTCCTTACAGGTGGGCGGTCAGTCGGCGAACTGGCCGGCGGCCTCGATCACCGGCTTCCAGCGGGCGATCTCACCTTCGAGCTTGGCCTTGAGTGCTGCCGGGGTGGCATCCGCTTCCGGCGAGGGCGCGGTGCCGAGTTCGGCGAAGCGGGCGACGACGTTTTCGTCCTTGAGGGCGACCTGAAGCGACTTCGACAAGCGTTCGACGGCCTCCGACGGCGTGCCCTTCGGCGCATAGATGCCGTGCCAGATGCCGACCTGGAAGTCGGCAAGGCCGCCTTCGACCGCGGTCGGCACGTCCGGCAGCACGTCGAGACGGGCGGGCGAGGTCACGGCATAGGCCTTGATCGTGCCGCCCTGGATCTGCTTCGTCGTATTGGTGGTCTGGTCGCACATGATGTCGACCTGACCGCCGAGCAGGTCGGTCATGGCCGGGCCCGTGCCCTTGTAGGGGACGGTGACGAGGGGCGTGTCGATTGCGCTCATCAACAGCATGCCGCAGAGATGCGAGGCGGCACCGATGCCGGCATTGGCCACGGTAACGGTGTCCTTGTTGGCCTTCATGTAGTCGATCAGGCCCTTGAGGTCGGTCGGCTCGAGGTCCTTGCGGGCGACGATCGTCATCGGAACGTCGGTGACGAGGCCGACATATTCGAAGGCGTTCAGCGTGTCATAGGCGAGCTTACGATAGAGCGTGGCGCTGGTCGCCATGCCGATATGGTGCAGAAGGACGGTGTAGCCGTCCGGCTCGGCCGCTGCGACGCGGCCGGCACCGAGCGTTCCGCCGGCGCCGCCGACATTTTCGACGACGATCTGCTGGCCGAGATCCTTCGACATCGATTCGGCGACGAGGCGGGCCACGGTGTCGGTCGGGCCGCCGGCGGCAAAGGGCACGACCATGGTGATGGTGCGTTCGGGATAGCCGGCTGCGAAGGCGGCAGCGGACGACAGGGTCACGGCAAGGGCAGCCGTGAGGCCGAGCACGGTTTTCAGGGTTTTCATCGAATTCCTCCCGGATGAAACACGCCAGGCCGATGCGGCTCCTTCCGCGTCGGTCCTGGATGCGCCATCAGCGCGGGGAAGGGGGTGCCTCGCAAGCCGGGTAGAGTGGCGAACAGTGGATTTTGAGGGTTCGTGCAACGCAGCATGGGTAGGTTCGGGAACAAATCGGCTGGGCAATGGGTGGAAATCCACCCATTTCTTGCTCAGTTGTCGAATCGGTCGGGATCGGAGCCCGGCTTTCGTTCGAGGCCGTATTTCTGCATCTTTTCGTAGAGCGTCTTGCGGGAAATGCCGAGCTGCTCATAGACCCGCCGCAGATTGCCGCCATGGGCGGAAATCGCGCTGGCGATCAGGCCGCGCTCGTAGGCGCCGACCTTGTCGGAGAGGCGCTGGCGGCTGACTATCGGTTGGTTCTCGTCCGGAACGGGGTCAAGTCCGAGGACCAGGCGGTCGGCGGCGTTGCGAAGTTCCCGGACATTGCCTGGCCAGGACCTGGCGGCGATGTCGGCCAGAAGGTCGGGCGAGACCTCGATGTCATCGCGCATGTAGCGGGCGGCGGCCTCGCGCACGAGCTGGAGGAAGAGGATCGGAATGTCGGCCAGCCTGTCCGCCAGGGCCGGCACATGGATGGTCGCGACATTCAGGCGATAGAACAGGTCGGCGCGGAAGCGCCCCGCGGCGACTTCGGCCTCGAGGTCCGCCTTGCTTGTGGCGATGAAGCGCACGTCGAGCGGCACGAGTTCGTTCGAGCCGAGCCGGGTGATGACGCGCTCCTGCAGCACGCGCAGAAACTTCGCCTGCAGGTCGAAGGGCATGGAGCCGATCTCGTCGAGCAGGATCGTGCCGCCGCGGGCATGTTCGAACTTGCCGTAGCGGGGCCTGAGCGCGCCGGGGAAGGCGCCAGCCTCGTGGCCGAAGAGTTCGCTCTCGATCAGGTTTTCCGGCAGGGCTGCGCAGTTGATGGCGATCAGCGGCCTGTTGGCGCGGGCGCTCACGTCATGCAGGGCGCGGGCCACCACTTCCTTGCCGACGCCGGTGTCGCCGATGATCAGGGTGTCTGCATCCGTGGCGCCGATCGCCCGCAGTCGGTAGCGCAGGTCGACCATGACCTGGGTGCGGCCGGGCAGGCGGGTTTCGATGTCGTCGCGCTTGCCGGCGACGGCGCGCAGACGGCGGTTTTCCAGGACCAGCCCGCGTCGGTCGAGCGCCCGGCGAATGATGCCGGCGAGATGCTGGGCGGTGAAGGGTTTTTCGAGGAAGTCGTAGACGCCGGCGCGCATGGCGCTGACGGCAAGCTGCACATCGGCGTGGCCGGTCACCAGGATCACCGGGATTTCCGCGTCCACTTCCCGGATGCGCTGCAAGAGCGTCATGCCGTCCATGCCGGGCATGCGGATGTCGCTGACCACGACGCCGTCGAAGCCGTAGCCGATCAGCTCGAGCACCGGCTCGGCCGTCGAAAAGGTCGTCACCTCCAGATCGAAGAGTTCGAGCGCCTGGGCCGAGGAGCGGCGCATGTCCTCCTCGTCATCGATCAGAAGGATGCGCCGGCCGCTCATTCCGCTGCGTCCTTCATCTTCTCTGCGGCGTCGAGCTCGATGCGAAACACCGCGCCCCCGTCGGCATGATTGGTGACGGAAAGGCTGCCGCCGAAATCCTTGACGATATTGTAGGAGATCGACAGGCCAAGCCCGAGTCCCTTGCCGACCCCCTTGGTGGTGAAGAAGGGGTCGAAGATGCGTTCCGCGATGGATGCCGGCACGCCGGGCCCATGGTCGCGCACCGTCAACAGGACCCTGCCACCCTTGCGGCGCGCCTTGAGCTCGATCGTTCTATTCCTCTGGCCCTCGACCGCGTCGGCGGCATTGGTGATGATGTTGACCAGGACCTGCTGCAGGCGCACCGGACCGGCGACGACAGCCGGCGGATGCCGGCCGAGATCGACGTCGAGCGTGGCGTCGGCCGCCTTCAGCCGCGCTGCCACGATTTCCAGCGTGTCGTCGACCACTGCATCAAGCCCTACTGGCCCGAGCTTCTCGTTCGGCTTGCGGGCGAAATTCCGCAGGTGCCGACTGATCGAGGCCATGCGGTCGACGAGGCCGGAAATGCGCGAGAGGTTGTCGCGCGCCTCCTCCGTCCGGCCGCGGTCGATCAGCAGCGCGGCACTGTCGGCATAGGTCTTGGCGGCGGCCAGCGGCTGGTTGAATTCGTGGGACAGGGCGGCCGACATCTGGCCGAGGCCGGCGAGCTTGCCGGCCTGGATGAGATCGGCCTGGGTCTTGCGCAATTCCTGTTCGGTCAGGCGCCGCTCGGCGATTTCCAGTTCGATCTGCTCATTGACGCGGGCGAGGTCGGCGGTGCGTTCGGCGACGCGGTGCTCGAGTTCGTTGCGGGCCCGCTCCTCGAGACGCAGACGTTCGGCCGTGCGGGCCCGCCGCTGCAGGAGGATGGCGATGGCCAGTCCGGCGAGGCAGACGAAAAGGATGAGGGCGATGACGACGGTGCGCGCCTGGCCGCGCACCGATGCGGTGTCCATCAGCACGTTCACCGTCCAGTCGGCCTCGGGCATGTATTGCGACAGCACGAGATATTCGCGCGCGGCGCCGTCGTCCGTGACCGTCATCAGGCTATGTCCGTCCTCGGTCTTCCGCTTGAGCGGCAGTTCCTTGAGCGGCGCATCGGCATAGCGGCGCGAGGCCTGGGTGCGGGCGAGCCTCGCGGCGTCGAGCGGCAGGATGCCATTGTAGAGCCATTCCGGGCTGCCGGTCATGAAGATGATGCCTTCCGGATCGGCGACGAAGATCTTGTACTCGCCGCCCTTCCACGATGTCTCGATCGAATCGATGTCCACCTTGAAGACGATCACGCCGCGGATGGCGCCATCGACGCTGACGGGCGATGCGAAATAGTAGCCTCGTTTCAGCGAGGTCGTGCCGAGCGCGTAGAAGCGCGACTGGAGCCCTCTGGCGGCATCCTGGAAATACGGGCGGTAGCTGAAGTTCTGCCCGACGAAGCTGGCCGGTCCGTCGTAATTGCTGGCGGAGATCGTCTCGCCGTCCATGGTCATGACATAGATGTCGGAGGAACGCAGCAGCGTGTTGATTTGCTGGAGATAGGTGTTCGCTGTCTCTCTCAGGGCCGGGTCGGAGGGCGCGCGAAGCAGCGCCTTGATGTCGTCGTGATCGGCGATCAGCGCGGGGAGCGGTTCGTAACGGCTCAGGTGGCCACCCAGAGCCGAAACGGCAAGACGCAACGCCGAACTGGCCTGAAGGGAGGCCTCCTCCATATAGGCGCGCGTGGCAATGGCACCGCCCTGGAGGGCGGCAAGCCCGATGAAAACCGGCAGAATGACAAAGACCAGCGCATGTCGCAGTTTCACGAAGACAACGGCCTCCTCCTCCGCTCCTCCCGGCCGAAGTGGCCGCGGGAAGGAAGTCTAGAGAGCCGGACCGTCGTTTCCTAGAGGCGATCTGTGCGAAACTGTTTTGAAGCGGCGGCCGCTTACCTCAATTGGCCATGGTCGAGCGGTGCGCCCAACCCGTCATGCGCCGCTCGAGCCAGGCCATCAGCGCATACATGGCGATGCCCTCGACGGCGAGCATGAGCAGGCCGGCAAAGACCAGCGGCACGTTGAACTGGCTCTGGGCCGAACTCATCATGTTGCCGAGGCCGTAGTTCGAGGCGACTGTTTCGGACACCACGGAACCGACCAAGGCAAGCGTGATGGCGATCTTCAGCGAGCCGAAGAAATAGGGCATGGAGCGGGGAATGCCGACCTTCAGCATGATGTCCATCTTCTTCGCGCCAAGCGCCCTCAAGACGTCTTCAGTCTCCGGCTCGATGGTGGCAAGCCCGGTCGCCACGTTGACGACGATCGGGAAGAAGGAGATGAGGAAGGCGGTCAGCACCGCCGGCACCGTGCCGATGCCGAACCAGATCACGAGGATCGGGACGAGTGCCACCTTGGGGATGGCGTTGAAGCCGATCATCAGCGGGTAGAGGCCGGCATAGATGGTCTTCGACCAGCCGATGAAGAGGCCGATGCCGAGGCCGGCGACGACGGCGATGATGAAGCCAAGCGTGGTCGTGTAGAACGTCTGGAGCGAGTTCTTCCAGATCGGCGACCAGTATTGGACGATCGCCTCGAAGACGCGCGTCGGCGCGGGCAGGATGGTCGGCGGCATGTCGAGGCCGAGGACCAGCAATTCCCAGGCGGCAAAAAGAGCGAACGTATAGAGCCAGGGAGCGGCGCGCACCCAGTTGACGCGGGCGATCATCGGTGTGCGGACAGGCGCTGCCATGGCGGGTTTCTCCACGATCGTGCTCATGCGGCCACCCGCGCATTGGCGATCTCGCCGTGCAGGGCGTGGACCATGTCGTTGAAAGGCGTCTCGTACATCAAGTCGAGGTTGCGCGGGCGTGCGAAGGGTACGCGGTGCTCGGCAAGCACCCGGCCGGGCCGGCTGCTCATGACGAAGATCTTGTCGGCAAGAAAGGTCGCCTCGCGCAGGTCATGGGTGACAAGGATGATGGTAACGCCCTGGGCTGCATGCAGATCGCGGATGACGCACCACAGTTCCTCGCGGGTGAAGGCGTCGAGCGCGCCGAATGGTTCGTCCAGCATCAGCAGTTCCGGTTCGTGGATCAGCGCGCGGCAGAGATTGGCACGCTGCTGCATGCCGCCGGACAACTGCCAGGGGAAGTTCGATCCGAACCCCTTGAGCCCGACGATCTCCAGCAGGTTCTCGGCCTTTTCAATGTACTCCCTTTTGTGCGCGCGCAGCCGGTGCCGGTGCCTCTCGACAATTTCGAGCGGCAGCAGGATGTTCTCCAGCGTCGTGCGCCACGGCAGCATGGTCGGGTTCTGGAACGCCATGCCGACGATCGACACCGGTTCAGTTACCTGTCGTCCCGCTACGATCACGTCGCCTGCCTGGGGGATATGCAGTCCCGTCACCAGTTTCATGAGCGTCGACTTACCGCAGCCGGAGGGGCCGACGACGGCGGCGAATTCGCCCTTGTCGACGCGCAGGGTCAGGCCGGACACGGCGAGCGTGCCCTCCGCGCCGCCATAGCGCATGTCGACATTGTCAATGGAAACGAGGTGGGACATTGGGTCTCCTGTTGGGCGGCGGCGACCTCTTGTCCCCAGCGGGGAGAAGTGCCGGGCGAATGCGGGGCGATGAGGGGGGCTCGATCACCAGCTTTCCTGGCTTCGCCCCCCTCATCCGGCGCTGCGCGCCACCTTCTCCCCGCTGGGGAGAAGGGGACGCAATCAGGGCAGCATCCGCTCTTCCTTGGCCGGCAGATAGCTTGCGTCGAATACGCGCTCGGCCGTGACATTGCCCTTGAGGCCCATGGAGAGTTTCAGCGTTTCGATCGAGGCGGAGAGGCGTGCCATGTCGACGCCGCCCATGCCGTTTTCGACGACGTAAGGGGTCTTGATGTTCATGGCATTGGCCATGCCGAGGCGTTCCAGCTCGATGTCGGAATTCAGCGTCTCATTGCGCTTCAGGACGGCGGCCACACCCTCTGCCGGATTGGCAACGGCATCGGCAAAGCCCTTGGCGAGTGCTTTCAGGAAGCCCTTGACGGCTTCAGGATTGGCCTCGGCGAAGTCGGTGTTGACCAGGACGGAATTGCCGTAAAGGTTGAGCCCGTGTTCGGCCATCAGGATGGTGGCGATGTCGTCGGCCGGCACCCCTTGAGCCTTCAGGTTCAGGATGACCGAGAAAGCAAAGCCGAAGACGGCGTCGACGTCGCCCTTGGCGAGCATGGGTTCGCGGACCGGGAAGCCGATCGATTCGATCGTGATCTTGCTGTCATCGATGCCGGCTACCTGCTTGAAGGCCTTCCACTGGGCAAACGCGCCGTCCGGCGGCGGGGCGCCGAGCTTCTTGCCTTCGAGCGACTTCGGATCCTCTGTGATGCCGAGGGCCTTGCGGCCGACGACGGCGAAGGTCGGGCGTTCATAGACCATGTAGACGGCCTTGACCTTCTGGGAGGCGTCTTCGTCGAGGAACTTGATCACCGAGTTGATGTCGCCAAAGCCCATCTGGTAGGCGCCGGTCGCCACGCGCGGGATCGCTTCCACAGAGCCATTGCCGCTGTCGATCGTGACGTCGAGGCCCTCGGCCTTGAAGTAGCCCTTGTCGAGCGCCAGCAGGAAGCCGGCGGCCGGGCCTTCGAATTTCCAGTCGAGTGTGAACTTGATCGGCGTTTCCGCATGTGCCGGGGCGGCCGGCATGGAGAGGCCGAGCGTGAAGGCAAGGGCTGCGGTTGCGGCCAGACTGGAAAACAGTCGTCTCGAAAGCATGGTCAGAATTTCCCTCTGTTGGTTTGTTGCGGCGATTGAAGCCAAAGTTCGGCCTTCGCGCAAGCGAATAATGCACATAAAGAGTGCAAGACTTTATGGTGATTAATTTATGTGCAAATTGCATGGAGTTTGCTGTTTTTTGGTGGCACGCTGCGCGGCAGGCGCCATTGGCCGGTCGAGCGTGAGCATGCGCGAAGATACCGCGAGCAAAACCCCCAGATCGGCCGCTGCATTGCGATAAAATTTCGACAGACCGCACGAGCCGTGACATAAGGCCCCGAAATTCTTCTCCAGCTCCACGTCCGGTCATGATTCGTATCGAAAACATCAGCAAGCAGCTCAGCCACCGCATTCTGTTCATCGAAAGCTCCGCCGCGCTCAACAAGGGCGAAAAGATCGGTCTGGTCGGTCCGAACGGGGCGGGGAAGACGACGGTTTTCCGCATGATTACCGGCGAGGAGCAGCCCGACGAAGGCCAGATCTCGGTCGAGAAGGGCATGACGATCGGCTACTTCAACCAGGATGTCGGCGAGATGTCCGGCCGCAGCGCGGTGGCCGAAGTAATGGATGGGGCAGGCCCGGTCAGCGTCGTCGCCGCCGAACTGCGTGAACTCGAGGCTGCCATGGTCGATCCGGACCGGCTCGACGAGATGGATCAGATCATCGAGCGCTACGGTGAGGTTCAGGCGCGCTATGAGGAGCTCGACGGCTATGCGCTTGAGGGGCGCGCTCGCGAGGTCCTGGCGGGCCTTAGCTTCAGCCAGGAGATGATGGACGGCGACGTCGGCAAGCTGTCCGGCGGCTGGAAAATGCGCGTGGCGCTGGCCCGCATCCTGCTGATGCGCCCCGATGTGATGCTGCTCGACGAACCGTCGAACCATCTGGATCTCGAGAGCCTGATCTGGCTCGAGCAGTTCCTCAAAGGGTATGAAGGCGCGCTGCTGATGACCTCGCACGACCGCGAGTTCATGAACCGCATTGTCAACAAGATCATCGAGATCGATGCCGGCTCGCTCAACACCTATTCCGGCAATTACGAGTTCTACGAGCAGCAGCGGGCGCAAAACGAAAAGCAGCAGCAGGCGCAGTTCGAGCGCCAGCAGGCGATGCTGGCCAAGGAAATCAAGTTCATCGAGCGCTTCAAGGCGCGCGCATCCCACGCCTCGCAGGTGCAGAGCCGGGTGAAGAAGCTGGAAAAGATCGACCGCGTCGAGCCGCCGAAGCGTCGCCAGGTGGTCGCCTTCGAATTCCAGCCGGCGCCGCGCTCTGGCGAAGACGTGGTCAATCTGAAGAACGTGCACAAGAAGTACGGCCAGCGGGTCATCTACGAGGGCTTCGACTTCATGGTCCGGCGCAAGGAACGCTGGTGCATCATGGGCGTCAACGGTGCCGGCAAGTCGACCCTGCTGAAGCTGGTGGCCGGCGATTCCACGCCTGACGAAGGCACGGTGAGCGTCGGTGCCAGCGTCAAGATGGGCTATTTCGCCCAGCATGCGATGGATATTCTCGATGGCGAGATGACCATCTTCGAAACGCTGGAAACCACCTTCCCGCGGGCAGGACAGGCGCCGCTGCGCGCCCTTGCCGGTTGCTTCGGCTTCTCCGGCGACGATATCGAAAAGCGCTGCCGCGTGCTTTCCGGCGGCGAGAAGGCGCGCCTGGTCATGGCGATCATGCTGTTCGATCCGCCGAACCTTCTGGTGCTCGACGAGCCGACCAACCACCTCGATCTCGATACCAAGGAAATGCTGATCAAGGCGCTGTCGCAGTATGAAGGCACGATGCTGTTCGTCAGCCACGATCGCCATTTCCTGGCGGAGCTTTCCAATCGCGTGCTGGAACTGACGCCCGAAGGCGCGTTCCAGTATGGTGGCGGCTATACGGAATATGTGGCGCGGACCGGTCATGAGGCGCCGGGTCTGCGGAGCTGAAATTCCAGGACAAGCCCGACCGATTCTGGTGATCGGCCGGTATGTTCGTCAGGCCATGGCGCCGCTGGCGACGTCGCGGGCGCGGGCCACCCAGGCCGCACCCTCGCGGGCATGGTGGAAACCGTTCGACAGGGGCGCTGCCGGATAGATGTCCCGCAGCCGGTCGATCGCTTCATCGGCCTCCAGCGTGCCGTCGAGCACGTCGCGATAGAGCCTTGCGACCGCGACCATGTCGCAGTCCTGCGGCGACAGGCGTATGGCCGAGATGCCGCACGCGGCCAGATCCGCCAGTTCGCCAAGAAGTGCCTGGCACGTGTGGGACACGGTCTGGACCCCGTTCAGCGCCAGGAAGGACTGGCGGTCCAGCGTCTTGACCGGCAGGCCGTCCGGCTCCTCGCCGCAGACGAACAGGCAGTTGTCCTTGATCTTGCCCTTGGAGCGGGCATGGGCGCAGCGCGCCGAGATGGCAAGCGGCATGCGGCCGAAGGCGAAGACCTCGAAATCGATGCCGGGGCTGTCGGCGACGATCTTCTCGACGGAAGTGAAGGGCAGTTCCGGCGGCAGGCAGATGGTCCTCGCGCCCCGGCTCGCCAGCAGCCTGGCGGTCGGCGCATTGTAGACGTTGACCAGCGGTCCGACATTGTGCGGCTTGCCGTTCAACAGACCAAGCGCCGAGAGGTCGTTGGCCTCGATCCGATGATCACTCTCCTCGACCAGTTCGCGCACCTGCCGGCTCTCGCGCTCAAGCGTCACCAGCGCCAGCGTCGAGAAGACCACGGTCTTGCCGGCGGCCTCCAGCCGTTCGGTCACTTCGGCAAGATGGGGTTCGATGAAATGCTGGCGCTTGGAGCACACGGTTTCGCCGATCACCACCGTGTCGAAGGGCGATTCGTCGGCGATGCGGAAATGGAAGTCGCGCCATTTGGGGCCGTCCCACAGATAGTAGACGGGACCCATGGTGAGCGAGGGGGAAGGGGTATCGGTCATGCTCATCTCCAGCGCTTCTCGTAGGCGCCCGACGTGGTCTTCTGCCCTTCGCTCAGACCTCGCAGGCCGGCAAGAAGCGCAGCGCGCTGTTCGGGTTTCGCCGAGAGCGCCTTCTTCAGTGTCGAGACGACTTCGGCGACATAGGCCTTGCCGCGCTGGCGGCCCTCGATCTTCAGCGCGCTGACGCCTGCGGCGGTCAAGGCATCGATCTCGCTCATGACATCCAGCGAGACAGGATCCTCGAAAGCGTAGCTGCGGTCGTCGGCGATGTCGAAGCGGCCCTTGCACAGCGTCGGATAGCCGGCGGCCTCGCCGGCGGGGAAGCGGTTGATGGTGTAGTCGCCGAGTTCCGAGACCAGCTCGTTGCCTTGCCTGCGGTAATGGACATGGCTGGCCGGCGAGCAGACGCCGTTCATGTTGGGCGACTTGCCGGTCGCATAGGAAGAGAGCGAGCAGCGTCCCTCGGCCATGACGCAGAGGCCACCGAAAACGAAGACCTCGATTTCGCAGCGGATCTTCGGGGCGATGCGGGCGATGTCGGCGATGGTGAGCGTGCGCGGCAGGACGATCCGCTTGGCATTGAAGGCGTCGACGAGGAAGTTGATCGCATCGACATTGGAGGCGGAGGCCTGGACCGAGACGTGCAGCCGCTGTTCGGGATAGCGTTCCGTCACATGCGCCATCAGGCCGAAATCGGCGAGGATCAGGGCGTCTGCGCCAAGCGCCACGGCATCGGCGGCGGCGCGGTACCAGATCTCCTCGTCGCCGGCGCGCATGAAGGTGTTCAGCGCAACAAAGGTCTGCGTCTTGTGGCGGCGCGCATAGGCAATCGCCTCGCGCAACTCGTCGCGGCTGAAGTTGAGACCGGGAAAGTTGCGGGCATTGGTCTCGTCGCGGAAGCCGCAATAGACGGCATCGGCGCCGGCATCAACGGCTTCGCGGAAGGCGGCGGGAGTGCCTGCCGGACAGATCAGTTCCATGCCGATCCCTCCCTGCCAAGCGCGCGGCGGCGAATACCCTCGGCCATGCGGCCGAACATAGGGGCGAAGGGACCGGCCAGCGTCGAGAGGTCGCGCGGCAGGTCGATGTCGCAGTCGTCGAGGGCGTTGCGCATGGCGAGCATGGCCTCCATGTCGCCGGTGACGTTGAGATCGCGCGAGAAGAACAGCGCGTCGGCGTCGCAGCGTCCTTCGAGCAATGCCAGCAGCATGAAGAGAGGACCTTCGACCGCGGCATCGGCGGTCAGCGGCGAGCCGCTCTTGCGCAGCACGCGGATCGACGGGTGGGCTGGCTCGACGATGAAGGCGAGCGGAACATCGCCCGGCAGGAAGGCGAAACGCTTCGACTTGTGTTCGCCAAGGCGTTCGAACAGGCCGGGGTGCTCCTTCATCATTCGGGCAAACAGCAGGCCCGTCGCTCGCTCGATCACCGCTATTGGTACGTAGTTCAGGGGTGTGACGAGCGTCTTGGGAAATTCCATGTTTTCAGGGCCTTTGCGGAAAGCGGTGCGCGCCATGCTAACGGCTCGGTCGGCGCGCGCGTTTGAGCCAGCGCAAAGACTCGATGATTTTTAGCCGCCACACAGGCGGGATGACAAGCGCACCCTCCGCCACAAGGCGCTATGCCGACCTTCAGGATTTTGTCGCCGCGCTGGAACGCCGCGGCAGCCTCAAGCGCATCGAAAAGCCGGTGTCACTGTTACATGAGGTGACCGAGATCCATCGCCGCGTGCTTGCCTCCGGCGGACCGGCGCTGCTGTTCGAAAAGCCTGTCAATGCAGCCGGTGAGACCCTGCCAATTCCGCTGCTCGCCAATCTGTTCGGCACGCGCGAGCGGATCGAGTGGGGCTTCGGGCTCCAGAGCGGTGGGATCGGCGAACTCGCGGATCTGCTCGGCGAGTTGCGCGAGCCGCAACCGCCGCGCTCGCTCAAGGAGGCAATGCGAAAACTGCCGCTCTTGCAGTCGGCCCTGGCACTTCGGGTCAAACAGGTTTCCGGCGCGTCCTGTCAACAGGTGATCTGGCGCGGCGATCAGATCGACCTCGGCCGCCTGCCGATCCAGTGGTGCTGGCCGGGGGAGCCGGCGCCGCTGGTCAGCTGGCCTTTGGTGATCACCCGCTCGCCGGACGACCCGAGTGATGTGAATGTCGGCATCTATCGCATGCAGGTGCTCGGCCGCGACAGGCTGATCATGCGCTGGCTCGCCCATCGCGGCGGGGCGAAGCATCATCGCCAGTGGCAGAAGCTCGGACAGGACATGCCGGTCGCCGTGGTGATCGGCGCCGACCCGGCCACCATCCTTGCGGCCGTCATGCCGTTGCCCGAGGGCATGAGCGAACTCGGCTTCGCCGGCGTGCTCAAGCGGCGGCGCAGCCGGGTGGTGAAGGCGGCGAGCCAGCCGCTCTGCGTGCCTGCCAATGCGGAAATCGTGCTGGAGGGCACGGTTTCGACAAGCGAGGTGGCCGAAGAGGGGCCTTATGGCGACCATACCGGCTATTACAATTCGGTCGATCGCTTCCCGGTGATGACGCTGACGGCGATCACCATGCGCAAGAAGCCGATCTATCTCTCGACCTATACCGGCCGGCCGCCGGACGAGCCCTCGAAGCTCGGTGAGGCGATGAACGAGCTGTTCCTGCCGCTGGTGAAGAAGCAGTTTCCCGAGATTTCCGACCTCTGGCTGCCGCCGGAGGCGTGCTCCTATCGCGCCATCGTGGTGTCAATCGACAAGCGCTATCCCGGACAGGCGAAGCGGATCATGATGGGGCTGTGGTCGATGCTGCCGCAATTCAGCTATACCAAGCTGATTATCGCGGTCGATCCCGACATCGACGTGCGCAACTGGCACGACGTGATCTGGGCGCTGTCGACCCGTTTCGACGCCAGCCGCGATGTCACGATCATCCCCGACACACCGATCGACTATCTCGACTTCGCCTCGCCGAAGCCGGGGCTGGGCGGCAAGCTCGGGCTCGACGCCACGACCAAGATCGGGCCGGAAACGGACCGCGAATGGGGGCGGGTGCTGGAGATGGCGCCGGAGGTTTCCGCAAAGGTCGATGCCATGTGGAGCGAACTCGGATTGGAGGATCTGCCATGAGCGTCAAACGCGTCGTGCTGGGCGTCTCCGGTGCATCCGGCGCGCCGATTGCCATGAGGATCGCCGAGCGGCTGGCCGCGCTGGTCGGTGTGGAGACGCATCTGGTCGTGTCGGCGGCGGCGGAGCGGACCTTTGCCCATGAACTGGGAGAGAGGGCGCTGGACCGGCTCGAGGCGCTCTCCGTTCGTCGCTATGCGATCGCTGATATCGGCGCGGCGATCGCCAGCGGTTCGTTTCGCACGTCGGGCATGATCGTTGCGCCGTGTTCGATGTGCAGTCTGTCCGGCATCGCGAGAGGACTTGCCGATACGCTGCTGATCCGGGCCGCGGACGTGCACCTGAAGGAGCGCCGGCCGCTCGTTCTCCTCGCCCGCGAGACGCCGCTGCATCTCGGGCATTTGCGCAACATGGTGGCGGTAACCGAAATGGGCGCGATCGTCATGCCGCCGGTGCCTGCCTTCTACCGACGGCCGGAGACGGTTGATGCTATCGTCGACCATATCGCCGCGCGTGCCATCGATCTGTTGCGGATCACGGACGAGCCGCTGGCGGCCGAATGGGGCGGCGACGTGCCGGGCTAGAAAGTGGTGGCAAGCAGCGGATCGGCGCCGAACAGAAGGGCGTGCCCGCCCAAGAGCAGCCAGCCGGTGATCGCCGCAGCGGTGAGCGCCGAGAGCAGGAGGGGGCCGTCGATCCGCAGCCGGTTGCGGCCCGAAAGAGCGGCGGCGAAGGGTACGAGAGAGGAAGCCTTCGCCATCTGGTCCCAGCGACCGGCGAGACGCTTGCGGGCGCGACGGTCGAGGAGGGCGAATCCCGATACGGTGAACAGCGCCAGCCCGCCGAACAGGATCAGCGAGCGCAGGTCACCGTTCGGCACCAGATGGCCGAGCGACCAGAACAGGAAGCCCCAGAGTACCGGATGGCGGGTGATCGTGGTGATGGCACCGGGGGCCGTTTCCTGCCGCATGGTGATCGACAGGGGATTATTGCTCGCAAGGCCGGCAAGGACGAGGAACACACCGATCGGTGCGGTGACCAGTGTGACCTTCGCCTGCCAGCCGGCGGGCTCCCACAGCGGGATGTAGTCGGTGGTGAGCGCCGCCTGGAACACCCAGGCGAGGACGAGCACAGATACCAGCGAATAGAGCCCGAGATAGGTGCGACGGCCAAGCATGGAAATCGCGCCGGCGCGGATCGGAGGGATGGCCGGCACGGAGTGAAGGGCGAGAAAGGCGCCGAGCGCGATCAAAAGGTTGGTCATGCGAGTGTCATCCGCGATTCCGGCTCAGGGGAGATCAACTGGTGGATCATCGCCTTTTCGGAGGCGACGTGGCGGCGCACGCATTCAAAGAACCCGCGCAGCATGTAGCCGATGGTCTCGAAGGTCATGCCGCAATGGCCGCGCAACATGGCTTTCAGCGTCAGCGAGATTTCCTCGGCGGCGAGGCGGTCGCAGCGGTGCTCGTTCTTCAACCGCTCGATCATCATCGCCGTGAAGCAGGAGCCGGCGCTCCGGTCGAGATCGGGGAAAAGCAGTTGTTCCTCGAAATCTTGCGTTCGGGCCAGAAGCGGGACAACCTGTTCTGCCACTTCGCGGCAGAGGGCCTCGTCGATAGCGAAGGGCAGGCTGTCCGCCAGCTCTTCGAGGCTGCGGCAAAGCCCGAGGAGCTCCTCGTGGTTCTGCCGGAGTGTCTTCAGTTCCTGTTGGTCGAGACTGCGGATGTCGTGCATGGCGAACTCCTCTTCACTGACTGACGAAAAGCACGGTGGCGATGGCGACCGAGGCGAGGACGGCCGAGATGGTACCGCCGCGTTGCAGGACGCCCATGCGGTAGAGCAGGATGGCAAAACCGATGATGATGGGCGTGGCGACGGCAAGGCCGATCTGGGCGTCAGTCATGGAAGAAATCTCCTTTGATGCGGCGACCTTAACTTGGCGACTGTCATTTTTCTTTGTGCTGCCGCAAAGACGCGCCGATCGGCTCTCCTTAAGAAAAAGCCCATGATGACGGGAACAAATATTTCAGCGGTCGCCATCGCGGCCCCGGTCGAGGAGGAGGAGAGCGATGTTCTCCTGCTCTGGGTGCTGGTGTGGAGCGAGCTTGTCGCCTTCGGGATCCTGATCGGCGCCTTTCTGGTCATGTCGGCTTTCGAGCCGGAACGGTTCGCCCTGGCGCGGTTGCATTTGAGCCCCGGGCTCGCGGCCATCAACACGGTCGTGCTTCTCACCAGTGGTTGGCAGGCGGCGGTGGCGGCTCGCCCCACCGCCTCGGCCCGGCAGGTCCGTCGCTCGCTGATCGCGGCGGCCCTGCTGGGTTTCGTTTTCCTTCTCGTCAAGCTCGCCGAATATGCCGGGGAGATCCGCTATGCCGGGGATGCGGCGGTCAGTGGCTTCTTCGAGCTCTACTTCATCATCACCGGTTTCCATCTGCTGCATGTGGTGTTCGGGGCGCTTGTCATGCTCCTGATCGCCTGGCGGCCGACCCGCGGCAACGTCGCGCTGATCACCACGCTTTGGCATGCGATCGATCTGGTCTGGATCGTCATGTTCCCGATCATCTACCTGGCCTGATCCGATGGACCGCTTTTCCCAAGAACGCCTTCACTGGGCTTTCGTCACCGCAAGCGTCCTGGCGGCCGGCGGGGCGATCACCGCCGCGCTCAGCGGCCACATGCTGGTGCCGATCGGCATCGTCCTCATGGCCGCACTTGCCAAGGCGCGCATCATCATCCTCGACTTCATGGGCCTTCGCCACGCCGGTGGCGTGCTGCGTTTCGCGCTCGTCGCCTGGCCGCTGTCCTTCGTCCTGCTGGCGCTTTCGCGCGCCGTCTTTGTGGCGATCGCTGCGCCGGTCTGAGCGATCGGACCTTCGCCCGCTTATTTGCCAAATAGCAAAGAAGGCTTTTCGTCCGCCGCTAGAAAGGGACCATCCCGCAGGACGGCATGAGGGGCGGCCAGGCCGCCGACCGCTGCAGGGGGATTTCACCAGGCCGGCGGCAGAATGAAAGCTGCGGCGAACGAAAGGACCATGGGGATGGCAGAGCGCCTAACCAAGACAGGGGCCCGCAACGTCTTCTATGGCGGGTCCATCTTCTTCTTCACGATCTTCGTGGGCCTGACGGCCCACAGCCACTACTACATGAAGACCACGTCCACCGACGAATCGACGCTGACCGACGGCGTGGCGCGCGGCAAGCACGTCTGGGAAAAGAACTCCTGCATCAATTGCCACACCCTGCTCGGAGAAGGCGCCTATTTCGCGCCGGAAGTGGGCAATGTGTGGGTGCGCTGGGGCGGCAAGGAAGATCCGGAGGGCGCTCGCGAGACGCTCAGATCCTGGATGGCCGCGCAGCCGTCGGGCGTCGAAGGTCGCCGGCAGATGCCGCAGTTCAACCTCAGCGAACAGGAACTGAACGACCTGGCCGATTTCCTCGAATGGACGAGCCGCATCAAGACGCAGAACTGGCCGCCGAACGACGCCGGTTGAGCAAGCGCCGCGACAAGGAGAAACGACAATGAAATACCAAACCCAGAAGGTCGCGATGCTGTACTTTTACGGCGCGCTCGGCCTTTTCCTCGCCCAGGTGCTGTTCGGCGTGCTCGCCGGCACGGTCTACGTGCTGCCCAACACGCTGTCCGAGCTTCTGCCGTTCAACATCGTGCGCATGGTCCACACCAATGCCCTGATCGTCTGGCTGCTGATCGGCTTCATGGGCGCCACCTACTATCTCTTGCCGGAAGAGGCGGAGACGGAACTCTATAGCCCCAAGATGGCGATCGCCCAGTTCTGGATCTTCCTCATCGCCGCAGCGGTTGCCGTGGTCGGCTATCTGTTCGGGATCCACGAAGGCCGCGAATTCCTCGAGCAGCCCTTCATCATCAAGGTCGGCATTGTCGTCGTCATGCTGATGTTCCTGTTCAACATCACGCTGACGGTGCTCAAGGGCCGCAAGACCGTCGTCACCAATATCCTGATCTTCGGGCTCTGGGGTGTCGCGATCTTCTTCCTGTTCGCCTTCTACAACCCGATCAACCTGGCACTCGACAAGATGTACTGGTGGTATGTCGTGCATCTTTGGGTCGAAGGCGTGTGGGAACTGATCATGGCCTCGGTTCTGGCCTTCCTGATGATCAAGCTCAACGGCATCGACCGCGAAGTGGTCGAGAAGTGGCTCTATGTCATCGTCGGCCTGGCGCTTTTCTCCGGCATTCTCGGCACCGGCCACCACTACTACTGGATCGGCGCGCCGGGCTACTGGCAGTGGATCGGTTCGCTGTTCTCGACGCTCGAGGTCGCTCCCTTCTTCACCATGGTGATCTTCACCTTCGTGATGACCTGGAAGGCCGGCCGCAAGCATCCGAACAAGGCAGCGCTGCTGTGGTCGATCGGCTGCTCGGTCATGGCCTTCTTCGGCGCCGGCGTCTGGGGCTTCCTGCACACGCTGTCCTCGATCAACTACTATACCCACGGCACGCAGGTGACCGCAGCCCATGGCCACCTCGCCTTCTTCGGCGCCTATGTCATGCTCAACCTCGCCATCATGGCCTATGCCATTCCCGAAATCCGCGGCCGCCTGCCGTATAACCAGTGGTTGTCGATTGCCAGCTTCTGGATGATGTGCACGGCCATGTCGGTGATGACCTTCGCGCTGACCTTCGCCGGTGTGCTCCAGGTTCACCTGCAGCGTGTGCTCGGCGAGAGCTACATGGCCGTCCAGGACCAGCTCGCGCTGTTCTACTGGGTGCGTCTCGGCTCCGGCGCCGTGGTGCTGGTCTCGGCGCTGATGTTCGCCTGGGCGGTGCTGATGCCCGGCAAGGAAAAGGCGCCGGCCTTCGGCGGCGTCGCCGAACCGGCGGAGTAGTCTTTGCTCCTCCCCGTCGGGGAGGTGGTGGCCCGTCAGGGCCGGATGAGGGGGCGTTCCGCAAGGTCCCCTCATCGTCTCACGGTCGCTCGGCACCTCTCCCCGATCAGGCGGAAGAGGTCGACGAGCCCCGCCACGGGTCGATAACCCAGCCTTGAAGGAAACACCCCATGAACCTCATGCTCACCAATCCGCCCATGCCCGACATTCCGGCCTATTCGCCGGCCGGCAATGAATGCGCCCTGTTCGAGACGGCCTGGACCCGCCAGCTGCCGCTGCTGCTCAAGGGGCCGACCGGCTGCGGCAAGACCCGTTTCGTCGGGCACATGGCCGCCAGGCTCGGCCTGCCGCTGTCGACCGTTTCCTGCCATGACGACCTGGCCGCTGCCGACCTTACCGGCCGCTACCTGCTGAAAGGTGGCGATACGGTCTGGGTCGACGGGCCGCTGACGAGGGCCGTGCGCGAAGGCGGCATCTGCTATCTCGACGAGGTCGTCGAGGCGCGCAAGGACGTGGCGGTCGTGCTGCATCCACTGACCGACGACCGGCGCATCCTGCCGCTCGAGCGCACCGGAGAAGTGTTGAACGCACCGCCCGGTTTCATGCTGGTCGTCTCCTACAACCCCGGTTACCAAAACCTCTTGAAGACGCTGAAGCCGTCGACCCGCCAGCGCTTCGTCGCCATCGAGTTCGATTTCCTGCCAAGGGATCGCGAGATCGCGGTGGTTTCGGCCGAAAGCGGGCTGGACGAGGCGCGGGTCGCCCCGCTGGTCGAGCTTGCCCGGCGTCTGCGGGCGCTCAAAGGACATGATCTGGAAGAGGGTGTCTCCACCCGCCTGCTGGTCTATTGCGCCAGCCTGATCGACGCGGGCCTTGCGCCGAAGGAGGCCGTGCGCTCGGCGATGATCGAGCCGCTGACCGACGAGCCGGACGTGCGCTCGGCCCTTCTCGAACTGGCCAGCGCGGTCATCCGCTAAAGAGGTGCATCATGCTGGACTTCCTGGAATTGGAAGAGACCGTCGGGCGCGCCTGGCACAACATCGCCGGAAATACCCGCACATGGCCGCGCTATCCGGAGGCCGCCGTCCTGCTCGAGGAGGTCCAGCCGGTGCTGTCTGTCTGCTTTCGCGGCTTCGGTGGTGAGCGCGCCGTGCAACTCGCCCCGGCGCGCGGACGAACCTCGAGCCATCGCCTGAAGTTTCGCCAACGACTGGGTCTCGGCGAGGAGAAGCTGGTTCAGCCCGGCCGCGATCACGCGACCGTCATGCTGCCGCCGGTGCTCGATCTACTGCCCAAGGCCGAGCTCAACCGCGATCTCTATGTCTGGCTGGCTGCCGCCATGGCAGTCATGCCGCTCAATCCGGTCTCGGCCAGCGATCCGCTGGCCCGCGACCTTGCCTTGATCGACCGGGCCGGCGAAACGGCTCAGGCGGTGCTCGAGCGTTTTCCCGGTCTCAGGTCCCGCTATCGCACGCTTTGCACCGCCGTCCTGGTGGAGAGGCAGCGCGGCAAGCTGCCGCGCGTCGAGCGACTGGTCGAGGACCGCATCATCGACCTTTTGCGCGAGGGGGCAGGGCTTGCGCCGCTCGCCTATCCCGAACCCTTGCCGACCAGGGCGCCGCCCGGCTACCTGCCGATGATGCCCGTGCCGCTCTGGCCCGATGCGCTGCTGCGCGAGGAGAGCGCGCCGCGCACGGAAGAGGACAGGCCGGCCGCCGGCGGGGACCGTCAGGGCGCCACGACCGGACGCCAGATCGCGACCCGCGAAAAGAGCGACGGCCGCGACAAGGACCGCAGCCCTTTCATTCTCAACCGTTTCGAGAAGATCCTCGCCATGGCGGAGATGGTCAATGTCGATCGCCCCGGTGACGACAGCGACGATCACGATGCGGCGGCTGCCGAGGAACTGGACGAGATGACGCTCGGCGAGCGCAAGGGTCGTCCGTCGGCCCGCTTCCGCTTCGATCTCGATCTTCCGCCCGAGGCGCTCGACCGGACGCCGCTGACGGCGGAGCTGAGCTATCCGGAGTGGGACTATCGGCGCAACGCCTATCTCAAGGATTATTGCCGCGTGCTGGCGGGACCCGCGCCCGAGGAGGCGCAAGGCCCGGAAGCGAGCGCTGCGATGAAGAGCCTGATCCGCCGCGTGCGCCGTCAATTCGAGGTGCTGCGGCCGAAGCACGAGATGCTGAGGGCCCAGCTCGACGGCGCCGATCTCGACCTCGACGCCGTGGTGCGCAGCCGGACCGACCTCAAGGCCGGCGGCGAGGGCAGCGACCGCATCCACCTGATGAGCCGGCCGCAGGCGCATGACTTTGCCGTCACCCTGCTCGTCGATGTTTCGTTGTCCACGGATGCGTGGTTCGACGACCTGCGGGTGCTCGACGTCGAAAAGGAAGCACTTCTTGTGCTGGCCAACGGACTTGCCGCTTGCGGCGACAATCACTCGATCCTGACATTCACGTCGCGCCGCCGCTCCTGGGTGCGCGTCGAGACGGTCAAGGATTTCGGCGAGAAGATGGGGCCCGTGGTGGAGAACCGCATCGCGGCGCTGAAGCCCGGCTATTACACCCGGATCGGCGCGGCCATCCGCCATGCCACGGCCAAGCTCACCGAGCAGCCGAACCGGCGGCAGCTGCTGCTCGTGCTCACCGACGGCAAGCCCAATGACGTCGATCACTACGAGGGGCGCTTTGCGCTCGAAGACAGTCGCCGCGCGGTCATCGAGGCGCGACGCAAGGGTGTCAGGGTGTTCGGCGTGACGGTCGACCGCGACGCGAAATCCTATGTGCCGGCGATCTTCGGCCAGCACGGCTATGCCGTGGTGTCGAACATCGCCCGGTTGCCGGCGGCCCTGCCGGCCATCTATCGCGGCCTTGCCGGCTGAGGCGGACACGGCAAGGCACGCAAAGGGAGGCCCGGCATCGGGGTGGTGCCGGGCCTCTTCTTGTTCAGGGGTAGATTCGGCGGTTCAGGCCGCCTTGGAATGAGTTCGCGCCGACTGGTCGAGATAGGCGTCGAAGCTGGCCGCGACCGCGCGGATGATGAAGCGGCAATCATCCTTGACGGTGATGACCCCCTCGGCCATTTCGGTGATCCCGTCTTCCAGCAGGCGCTGGAACATGGCATTGCCGGACAGCAATTGGTCGACGGCGAAGCCGTGCTGCGCGCACAGGTCCGCCAGATCGGCGCGGAAGTCGCACATCAGTCGTTCGATCACCTGTGCTCTCAGCCGGTCCTCCGCCGTCAGGCGGTAACCCTTGGCGGTGGCGAGCTGGCCGGAGGCGATGCGCTGGGCATATTGGCCGATCGCCACGTCGTTCTGGACATAGCCTTCGGAGGTGCGACCGATGGCCGAGGCGCCGAGCCCGATCAGGGTCTTGCAGGCATCCGTCGTATAGCCCTGGAAATTGCGGTGCAGGTTGCCGGTTTCGGCGGCGCGCGCCAGATCGTCCTGCGGCAGGGCGAAATGGTCGAGGCCGATGCGGCGGTAGCCGGCGGCGACCAGCGTCTCGGCGATGGCTTCGGCCTGGGCATGGCGCGCGGCGGCGTCCGGCAGGGCGTTTTCGTCGATCAGCCGCTGGTGCTTCTTGAATGAAGGGATATGGGCATAGCCGAACACGGCGAAGCGGTCGGGCCGCATGGCGATCGCCGCCCTGGCTGTCTCGATGCAGGATTTCACCGTCTGGTGCGGCAGGCCGTAGATCAGGTCGAAATTGATGCCGTCGATACCGGCGGCGCGCAGCCCGCGGGTTGCCTCGGCCGTCTGTTCCTCGGTCTGGATTCGGTTGATCGCTTTTTGCACCACCGGATCGAAACTCTGGACGCCGAGGCTGGCGCGCGTCACGCCGGACTGGCCGAGCGCCCGGATCATCGCCGGCGTCAGCGTCCGCGGGTCGATTTCAACCGCGATGCCGGCGGATGAGGTGATGTCGAACTCCTGCAGCAGGAAGATCGACAGATCGAGGAATTCCTGCGGCGTCATGATAGTCGGCGTGCCGCCGCCGAAATGGATCTGGCCGACCTTCAGCGGTTTGCCGGCCGCCTTCGCCACCAGTCGAATCTCGCGCTTCAACACGTCGAGATAGTCGAGGATGGGCTGGTCTTTCTGGGTGATCGAGGTGTGACAACCGCAATACCAGCACATCGACCGGCAAAAGGGGATGTGCAGGTAGAGCGAGACGACCTCGCTGGACGGTATGGCGGCCAGCCAGTCGCCATAGGTGCCGGCACCGATGCCCGGGGCAAAGCGCGGTGCGGTTGGATAGCTGGTGTAGCGGGGCAGGCGGGCCTCTCCGTATTTTTCGATCAGTTCGCGGGACATGGGGCTACTCCGGGTTCACAATTATCCCTTGCCTAAACCCGATCGCATTCTTGCTCTTTGCCAAATCCCAAGGAACGAGGCGAAAGGCCAAGTTCGCCTTCGCCGTTTTATTTGCGCGGCGACAAGGTCGATTCCGAGGCTTGGGGCTAGATCCAAGGCATCGGCCGGGCCCGGGCCGTCGATGATGATTTGCGGGTCGAACGGAGACAGGACGAACCAATGACCGATATTGCAGAGACCAGGCCCCATATCGACGTGCGCCTCATTCCGCCGCCGGAACGCCATCCGCGGATTTTCGGAATGCTGCATGCACTGCCGCCGGGGGCGGCAATGTTGATCACCAGCGATCATGATCCCCGTCCGCTTCAGTATCATCTGCAGTCGAACTTCTCCGGCCTGTTCGGCTGGGAATATCTCGAGCAGGGCCCTGAGGTGTGGCGGGTGGCGATCGAACGGCTGAACGCGGCGGCCGCGGTCGGCGCCGATACCGGGTCCAATTGCGGTTGCGGCTGCGGCGGGGCCCATTGAGCGGATCGCCGTCGACGGCGCCGCAATGAGGAGACGGACATGCCGGGTGCGAGCCTTTCCCGCTGGACGATGGCCTATTTCGCGGCCGGCTGCGTCTTTCTGCTGCTGGCCGAGGGACTGCTGCTCACGGGCTACGGTTATCCCGGAGCAGCGATCGAGGCGCCGCCGACATTGGCTGTCGTTCATCTCATGACCACCGGCTGGTTCGGTCTGCTGATGTCCGGCGCCTTGCTGCAGTTCGTGCCGGTTCTGGTGGCCAAGCCTTTGAAGGGCGGCGGCGCGGCACTGCCGGGCCTCGCTGCAATCGTCATCGGGGAGGCCTCACTCGTGCTCGGCTTCATGCTCATGGACAGGGGCGGGGCTTTCGCGGCCCCGCTGCTCTCGTTCGGCGCCCTGGGCCTTTCCGCAGGCTACCTGACGATCGCCGGCATTGTCGGCATCACGCTTGCCAGTGCATGGCCGTTAGCCCTGCCGGCCCAATTTGTCGGCCTCGGACTGGTCGCGCTGCTGGCGACGCTCGGGCTCGGGGCGACATTCGCGCTCGCCCTCTCCGGCTATCTGCCGTCGTCCTGGACCGGTTTCCTGCCGACCGGGCTGCCGCTGCATGCGGCGCTCGGCCTTGGCGGCTGGTTGACGGTCTCGGCGGTCGGCGTCAGCTACAAGCTGCTGCCAATGTTCCTGCTGTCGCCGGATAGCGCCTCCCGCGGAGCCAGGCGGGTCTGGCTGGCGGGCGCGGCGTCGATCGCCATGCTGCTGGCCGCCGTGTTCCTGTCGGCAAACGATGGTGATGCTGGCTTCGTAACGTCGGCCCTGACTCTGGCCCTTGTGTTTTGCCTCACCGCCCTGGGGTTCTACGCCGTCGATCTTCATGCCATCTATCATGCCCGTCGGCGGCCGAAGCTCGAGCTCAACAGTCTTGCCAGCATCGCAGCCTTTGCCGCACTTTTTGTCGGCGCGGGCTGGCTCGGTGTGGCAGCGGTGGCCGGGCGTCTGGCAACCGACATCGCCCCCATCGTCTATCTTCTTGGTTTCGGATGGCTGACGGGGCTCGGCCTCGCCAAGCTCTTCAAGATCATTCCCTTCCTGACCTGGCTCGAATGCTACGGGCCTGTCCTGGGGCGCGTTCCCACCCCGCGCGTGCAGGATCTCGTCAGTGAGCCGCGCGGCCGGCGCTGGTTCCTGTTGTTCCACGCCGGGGTGCTGCTGGCGACCCTGGCGCTGGCGCTCGATCAGGGCTTGCTCTTTCGCGCCGGCGCCGGATTGCAGCTTGGCGGAAGCATCGCGCTGGTCGCCGAATTCCTGCGCACGCGCCGGCTTCTGGAAATAGTGCCCGACAAACGCTTGCCTGCCGGAGCCATCCGTCCCAATTTCTTCCTGCCGTCCCTTCAGCCCACGAGGTCCAGATGACACACGCCTACAAAGAACTCGACGTCCGGCCGATCCTGCGCAATGGCGGTGAACCGTTCCAGGCGATCATGGAAGCCGTTCAGTCCCTCAAGCCGGGCGAGGGACTTCGCCTCATCGCCACGTTCAAGCCCGAACCGCTGTTTCGCGTCATGGGACAGCGCGGCTTCTCGCACGAGGCATCGGAAATCGGCGGTGGCGAATGGGAGGTGCTGTTTACGCCCGAAGCGGGCGGGCCGGCCGATGTCGCGGTTTCCGACGATGCGGTGTCCGCGGCGACGTGGGCCGAACCGGTTTTCCACCTCGACCTGACCGAGCTCGATCCGCCAGAGCCGATGGCGCGCATTCTGTCCAAGACCGAACTCATGGATCCCGGCGAGGTGCTGTTCGCCTTGCTGTCGCGCGAGCCGGTGTTCCTGATGCCGGAACTGGAAAAGCGTGGTCACCAGTGGGTCGGCAATTACGACGAGACGGGAACCGCCTATCGCATGCTTATCCGCATCGGCGAGACGCAGGAGTGAGGTGATGGACGTCGACAGCCTGCCGGGGCTTGCTGGAGAAATCGTCGCCGCGCTCAAGGGGATCACGGATCCCGAGATCGGCGGCAATATTGTCGATCTCGGCCTGATCTACGATGTGACGGTCGATGTCGGCGGCAGAGCGCTCGTCGTCATGACGACAACGTCGCGTGGCTGCCCTGCCGCCGGATTCCTGCAACAGGCGGTGCAGGCGGCCGTCGAGGCGGTCGACGGGGTCAATGCGGCGGTTGTGGAACTGACCTACATCCCGCATTGGACGCCCGATCTCATCCGGTCCGGCGTCTTTCCGGCAACCGTCCGTCACTGATCACCGATGATCGACATGGTTTGAGATGCAGCAGCGTGAACGCCGGACTGTGGGTCTCAGCGATCGGCCAGCCCGACGCGCCGGACGCGGGTCAGCATCGGCCCGTACTCGACGACGAACAGAGCGAATGCAGCGATCCAGAACAAGCCTGCCGCCGCGTAGAGTGTCGTCATATGGTTCGGCATGAGGTCGGCCGCGGGCCGCAGGAGTGCGGCGAGCAGGATCGACGCGTATGAAAATGTCGTGGTGCGGGAGCCGGCCAGGACACGGCCGGTGTGGCCTCTGGTTGCGCGGGTCATGACGGCCAGCATCATCGTTGCCATGGCACCGACCGTCAGCACATGGAGTACCGAATTGGCGCCAAGATAGTCTTGTGTGCCCAGTGCGATCGCCAGAAACCCCAAGGGGATGAAGGCGTAGGCGGTGTGCAGGATGAAGAGCAGTTTTTCCGCAAAGACTGCGTGCCCTCGCCAGCGTTTCAGGCGCACGATGTGCAGGCCGAAGGCGACAAGGGCGATCAGGCCCGTCAGGTGGCTCTCTGGCAATAGCGTCCAGCCGCCGAGCGCCATGGCTCCGCCGGCGATCGCGACGGTGTCAAAGGTGCTGAAGGGGATCGGGAACAGCTTTTCCCCGCGCTGGTTCAGCCAGTTGCGCGAGAAACTGGGAATGATGCGGCCGCCCATGATCATAATGAGGACGGTATAGGCCGAAACAGCCAGTCTCTGGGCCAAGCCGCCGTGTTCACCGATCAGTGCCGCCACATGAAATCCGATATTGGCGGCGGACAGTAAGGCCAGCACTATCAGAACCTTGAGGTCCTTCCATTTTCGCCCCGCGACGATTTCGCGGGCGAAGATCAGGAGCAGTGCGGGCAGGAACAGGCTGTCAATGGCAATGGCGATCCCGATACCGCTCAGGTCGGGTTGCAGCAGCACGATGCGGCCTGCGACCCACAGGCCGAATAGCGCCATCAGAGGGCGGCCGGAGACCGGGAGCCGACCCGTCCAGTTCGGGACGGAGGTCAGCAGGAAGCCCGCCACCACCGCGGGGGCAAAACCGAACAGCATTTCATGGGCATGCCAATGCGCGGCGCCATAGGAGCCGCCAACCGGCAGTCCGCATGTCAAGGCGAGAATCCACAGGGCCATCACCATGATCGCCATCAGGGCGGCGCCGAGGAAGAACGGCCGGAAGCCATAGGAGAAGAGGACCGGGCCGGTTGTCGCCAGGCCGCGCGGAATGCCGCCGCTACGTCGTTTCTGTGGACCGGCCATGGGGGAGGCTCCGTGGTTTTGATAAAGCGCAAGCATTGATACGGTGCGATGCACCAATTCTCTTTGATCGCGCGCAAGCAAAACATTGTTCTGTCAATATATTCAGCGTCTTCCAAAGCACGGTTTCTGCCAAAATGACGCAGGGGGACCCGCGCCAGAGGAAGTTTGTGCTGGCACAAATTGCGCAGTGCAGTGCGGGCGTAAAACCATTCTCGACCGGACGACATTCGCTCCGCTCTACTCTAAAGGAGATAATCCGATGACCGAGAAGTTTCAGGTAACTCGCCGCACGATCCTGGCCGGTGCGGCCTTCGCCGGCGCACTGGCGCCGATCGTCATGCCGACCGCAGCTCGCGCCGAAGGCGGCAACATCAAGACCAACGCTTCCGCGACCGCTGCCGACATCGCCAAGCTTCCCCGCGTCAAGGTCGACCTGGTCAAGCCTCCCTTCGTCCATGCCCACACGCAAAAGGCCGAGGGCGGACCGAAGGTGGTCGAGTTCACCATGACCATCGAGGAAAAGAAGCTCATCGTCGATGACCAGGGAACCGAGGTTCATGCCATGACCTTCGACGGTTCGGTCCCCGGCCCGCTGATGGTCGTCCATGAAGGCGACTATGTCGAGCTGACGCTGATCAATCCCGAAACCAACACGCTGCAGCACAATATCGACTTCCACTCCTCGACCGGTGCCCTGGGTGGCGGTGCACTCACTATCGTCAACCCCGGCGAGAAGACCATCTTGCGGTTCAAGGCCACCAAGGCCGGCGTCTTCGTCTACCATTGCGCACCTCCCGGCATGGTTCCGTGGCACGTCACTTCGGGTATGAATGGCGCGATGATGGTTCTGCCGCGCGACGGCCTGAAGGATCACAAGGGCAACGAGCTGGTCTATGACAAGGTCTACTATGTCGGCGAACAGGATTTCTATGTGCCGAAGGACGAGAAGGGCAATTTCAAGAAGTATGAGACTGCCGGCGACGCCTATCAGGACGTCCTGCAGGTCATGCGCACCCTGACCCCCAGCCATATCGTCTTCAACGGCGCGGTCGGCGCCCTGACCGGCGAAAATGCCCTCAAGGCCGAAGTTGGTGATCGCGTGCTGATCGTCCATTCGCAGGCCAACCGCGACACCCGTCCGCACCTGATCGGCGGCCATGGCGACTATGTCTGGGCCACCGGCAAGTTCCACAACCCGCCGGAAACCGACCAGGAAACCTGGTTCATCCCGGGTGGCGCTGCCGGGGCTGCCTATTACACCTTCCTGCAGCCGGGCATCTACGCCTATGTCAACCACAACCTGATCGAGGCCTTCGAACTCGGTGCCGCCGCCCACTTCGCCGTTACGGGCGACTGGAACGACGATCTGATGACCTCGGTTCTCGCTCCCTCGGCCAGCTGATCGGCCGATGCTTAAGCCCATGCCCGCGCGCTGTGCGGGCATGGGTCTCTTCCCAAATCAATCGACTGCCTCTGGAAGGTCGTCATGTCCGCTCTTAGCTCACCCCATCTTTCATCGAGCGTTTCGATCGCCCTGCCGGCCTTGCTGATGCTGGCGTTTGCCGGAGGGCTTGCCTTTCAAGCCGGGCTGTTCCGGCCGGCCACGACCGATATCCCGGTACCCGCCACCATCCGCATCGAGCCGCACAGCTTCACCTATCGACCCGCCGGCGAGTTCTACAAGAACGGCTTTGCCGTCGATGCGCCGAAGGTGGAGATCAAGCGGACGCGGACGCTCGACATCATGAAATATCAGGTCACCACCGCCGAATATGACGCTTGCGTGGCCGAGGGGGCTTGCCCTGCTCGCGAGCAGCAAACCCCGTCCTCGCTGGACCTGCCGGCCACCGGCATCAGCCATGATGATGCCACGGCCTATGCCCTGTGGCTGAGCCGCCGTACCAATGCTGTCTGGACCCTGCCCAGCGACGAGGACCTCGCCTTCGCGGCCGGGTCGAAATTCCCCGACGATGCCCTCGGGGTCGATCCCGACAGCAAGAACCCGGCGCTGCGCTGGTTGGCCGACTACCAGCGGGAGGCCTCGCGCAAGGCGTCCCGTGATCCGACGCCGCAGTCCCTGGGGCGCTTCGGCGAGGGCGAATACGGTCTTGCCGATTTCGCCGGCAATGTCTGGGAATGGACGACGACCTGCAACCGCAAGGTCACGCTCGCGGAGGGCGGGGTGACAGCCAGCGCCAGCGAGAGCTGCGGCATTTACATCGCATCCGGCAAGCACCGGTCCCCGCTCAGCTCCTTCATCCGCGACCCGAAAAGCGGCGGATGCTCGGTCGGAACGCCGCCGGACAATGTCGGCTTCCGGCTGGTTCGGGACAATACCTGGTATTCGAGGCTAGTTTTTACCTTTCGTCACGCGGCATCCTAGTCTAGAAGGGCAATTCAGTTTGTAGCCATGAATTGTATCGCTCGCCGCCCGGCTTTTCCGGGCGACGGGCGCGCGCAGAAAGGAACAGCGGCGGTGAAGATCGATCGGACCGTCGTCAAGGCTCTTCCCCTGTTCGACCGGATGAGCGACGAGGATCTCGACAAGCTTCTTGGCCACGCCGCAGCCCGGCGGGTTCCTCAGGGTGAATCGGTTTTCGAACAGGGTCAGCCGGCGGTCAGCTTCTATCTGCTGCTGCACGGACGCCTGAAGGTGACGCAGGTGACCGAAGACGGCCAGCAGATCATCGTGCGGGTCGTACATCCCGGTGATCTCTTCGGTTTTGCCAAGGCGCTTCAGCGCACCGACTATCCGGGAACGGCGATCGCCGCGGCCGAAAGCCTGACGCTTGGCTGGCCGACCGATCTGTGGCCCAGTTTCGTCGAACACAATCCCCGGCTTGCGGTGACGGCGATGCAGACCATCGGGCAGAGGCTCGAGGAGGCGCATACGCGTATCCGCGAAATGTCGACCCAGGAGGTCGAGCGGCGCGTGGCCCATGTGGTGCTGCGGCTGGCGCGCAAAGCGGGTCGCAAGGAGGAAGGCGGCATCCGGATCGACTTCCCGATTTCACGCCAGGACATTGCCGAGATGACCGGGACGACACTGCATACCGTGTCGCGCATTCTCAGCGCATGGGAAGGCCTAGGCCTTGTCGAAGGCGGGCGGCAGAAACTGCTTGTACGCAATATCCCGGGCCTGTCCGAATTGGCCGAAGGGCTCAAGGATCACTCGTGAGCCTGCGAATGAGAATGTTCTGCAATTTGCGCTTTGTTAGTTGCGCAAGCTCAAAGAAGCCTCACCCTGAACATCGTATCTCCTGTTCCAACGGATCCGAAGGGTCCTGATTTCAAGGAGATAGAGAAATGTCCATGATGTTGAAGCGCCTTGCCGCCACCGCTGTCGTGCTTGCAGCCTTTGCCGGTTCCGCCGCCGCTGCCGACCACGAAGTCTTCATGCTGAACAAGGGCAAGGACGGCGCCATGGTCTTCGAACCGGCCGGTGTGAAGATCGCCGCCGGCGACACCGTCACCTTCGTCCCGACCGACAAGGGTCACAATGCCGAGATCATCAAGGGTCTGCATCCGGAAGGTGCCGCCGAGTTCAAGGGCAAGATGAACGAGAAGATCACCGTGACCTTCGACGTTCCGGGCGCCTATGGCGTGAAGTGCGCGCCGCATGTGGGCATGGGCATGGTCGCCCTGGTGGTCGTCGGCGATGCGCCGGCCGACCTTGAAGCCTACAAGGGCGTGAAGGTGCCGAAGAAGGCTCAGGAACGTCTCACCGCCGCGCTGGCTTCGCTCAAGTAAGGTCGGGTCACTCGCCTCTGCAAGCCCGTTCCGGCTCAACCGGAACGGGCTCTTTCATGCGCGCGGCCCGAGGGCGCACGGCGTGCCGCAGATTGCGTCACCATGGCTTTGCTTCTAGTCTGAGGATGAAGCACAAGCAGGACAGACGCGTGAAAGCATGTATCGCATATGGTCTGATCATCGCCGGCCTGATGGTCGCCGGATCGGCTGCCGCGAATGAATGGCAGCCTGTTGAAAAGGTCCAGAATTACTCCGTCACGGGAAAGAATGGACCGGAGCTCTATGAATCGATTGGCGCCAGGGGTCCGAAGCTGGCCATCGGGGTCCGGTCGATCGCCCATACCAGCTTCGCCCTGACGTGGAGCCGGAAATATGAAACCCGCGGTGACACATGCGTGCTGGCGAGCGCCAGACCGAAGCTCATCATCACTTATGTTCTGCCAAAGGCGGCAAATCCCCTGCCGGGCCCGGTCCAGGGGAACTGGAACAGCTTCATTGCGGGCGTGACCGAGCACGAACGGGTGCATGGCGATTACATCATCGACATGGTGCGAAAGATCGAGGCGGCGACCGTCGGCTTGACGGTGCCCGGCGATCCCAAGTGCCGCAAGATCCGGGAAGAAATGACGAGGCGGCTGGGCGCGCTTTCTAATGAACAGCGCCAGCGCAGCCGAGATTTCGATCGCGAAGAACTCAATCCCGGCGGGAATGTGCACACGCTGATCCTGCAATTGGTGAACGGTGGATAGCCGGCGGCTCACCGGTTCACATTGACACGCAAAGTGGTTGTGTCCGGCGGTGGCGGGTCGACCGGGGCGAATGGAGAACAATCCGAGGTTTTCCGTGGAGACGCTGCCCAGGCCCGTACGCCATTACGCCACAATCCCAAGTGAAGAGTAAGGTTAGACTAACTTAAAGATCCGAAAAGTTATATGAAATATAGCTTATTTACAATAAGTTAGCCGTCGGCATCGGCCGCCCGGCGAGCAACATCAGGACGGTCACCTCGGCAATTGCGCAACCCCCAATTCTGTGCAACAAATTACGTGTGGTTGCGTTTGGGAGAGCCCGACCACGCTAGGGAGCGGAAGTATTATCCATGGCATACGGGGCGGTTGGAGGCTGCTCCGCTGATGACAATCAGGAAGTATTTTTGGGAGGAAAGCCATGTCGCGGGCCGAAATGTCCGACCACTTGCTTTCGATAAAATCGGCGTTGGTGATCGACGATCATCCGCTCTATTGCGATGCTCTCGCCACCACGATGGAGAGCATATTCAATACCCGACGGATTCGAACAGCGACTTCGCTGGGCGAGGCGCTGCAGCAATTGCGGATGCGCTTCTCGCCCGATCTGATCATGCTTGATCTGAATTTGCCGGATGCCTCCGGTTTGAGCGGTTTCCTCAAGATCAAGGAGCGCACACCGGATATTCCGGTCATCGTCATTTCCGCGATCACGACGGAGGGCATCGTCCAATCCGTGCTTGCGGCCGGGGCGGCGGGCTTCATCCCGAAGGATACGGGGCGCCAGACCTTCCAGGATGCGATGCGTGACATCTGGAACGGCAAGACCTATGTGCCGCCGGGGTTCACGCATCCGGCGCGGGCGCAAGCGACCGACCGATCCGTGGAAACCATATCGCGCAAGATCGCCCATTTGTCGCAACAGCAGACCCGCATCCTCAGCCTGATCTGCGAAGGCATGCCGAACAAGCTGATCGCCTATGAGATGCAGCTGGCGGAAGCGACGGTCAAGGCGCATATCACCGCCCTGCTGCGGCGTCTTGGCGTGCACAATCGCACGCAGGCGGCCATGCTGGTGCGAGAGGTCTCGATCCGCCACAGCCTGCAATGACGGAGCCGCAGATGGTGGCCGGTCTTGTCCATCCGCAGGGCAGCGCAGCGGTCCTTGAGGACCTGGATCAACGGCCGGCGAAGGCCGTCCGCATCGCGGTTTCCCATGCCGAGGACCCGGTGACGGCGCTTGCCGAGATTCGACGCCAGCTCGCGCATGCCCGGCCGAGCTTCATCCTGCTGTTCGTGCCGAGCCGGCTTTCGCCCGAAGGCCTCGCCGCCGCACTGCCGGCGGCCTTGCCGGATGCCGTGGTCTTCGGCTGCACGACGGCGGGACAGATCACGCCACGTGGTTATGAAGACGACGCCCTGGTGGCGCTTGCCTTCGAGCGCAGCCATTTCCGCGTTGCCTCGACACTGTTCGTCCCCATTTCGCCAGTGTCTATCGCCGAGGTGGTGCAGCAGACCGAGCGATTGTCTGAGCAGTTTCGCGCCACGCCCGGGCGCCAGCGTTTGGCGCTCATTTTCGCCGACGGGCTGTCGAAGCAGGAAGACATCCTGGTGGCGGCGCTGGAAGCGGGATTGAAGGACATCCCCGTCTTCGGCGGCTCGGCCGGTGACGGCCTGCGGTTCGAGCGGACCCAGGTCCTGCGCAATGGCGAGTTCCACAGCAATGCGGCGCTGCTGTTGCTGCTCGAGACGGATCTCGCCTTCTGCGGTCTCGGTTTCGATCATTTCCAGCCCACAGAGAGCCGGATGGTCGTGACCAAGGCCGTCCCCGAGGAGCGACTGGTGCTGGAGATCAACGGCGCTCCCGCGGCGCAGGAGTATGCGCGCCTGGTCAAGGTGCCAGTCGGCGCCCTTTCGCCGACCATCTTTGCCGAAAACCCGGTCCTCGTGCGCAATGGCAATATCTATCACGTGCGGGCAATCCAGCAGATCCACGGCGAGAATGGCCTGACCTTTCTGTCCGCGATCGATGACGGCTTGCTGCTGACGCTCGGTCGCGGCAAGGAGATCATTCGCACGCTGGACAGCGGCCTGACGGTCACCGACCGGCAGGGAGAGCCGCCGGACTTCATTCTCGGCTTCGACTGCTATCTGCGCAAGCTGGAAATCGACCGCAAGGGGCTGGAGGCCGAGGCTTCCGGCCGGTTCCGCGAGCGCCGCGTCGTCGGCTTCAGCACCTATGGCGAACAGCATCTGGGCGTGCACGTGAACCAGACCTTCGTCGGCGTCGCCTTCTTTCGTCCCAGGGGGAGCGCGCCGCTGTGATCGATCCCAATGATCCGTATGAGATCCAGATCGCCAAGCAGGCGAAGATCATCGATGCGCTGATCAATCGCGCCGAGCGCGGCCACGAGGTCGGCGGCACCGCCTATTCGCTGTTCCAGTCGGCCATCGCGCTGCAAGCCGAGGTGTGGGAGAAGACCAAGGATCTGGAAAAGGCGCTGGATACCCTCGGACGGGCATCCAGCGAGCTGGAAATCGCCTATCAGGCGCAGGAGCGCATTCAGCGCAATCTCGCCGACGCGATGGTGGCCATGGAGGGGGGCTTCGCGCTCTTTTCCGAAGACCGGCTACAGGTCTGCAACAGCCAGTTTCGCCAGTTGCTGCCGGATGTCGAGTCGATCATCAAACCGGGTCTCGCCTTCGACGACTATCTCGCGGCCGTCAATGCCAGTCGATACCTGGTCCATGAGGAGGGCGAAGGATCAAAGGCGCGAGGTCGGCTGGCCGTGACCGCCCAGGGGCCTTCCGGCCAGCGTTTTTCCTCCTTCGTCATGGCGCTGCGCAACGATCGCTGGTTCCAGATCTCCTATCGCCAGACCAGTTCCGACAATATGGCGGTGCTGCAGACGGAAATCACCGACCTGGTCCGCGAGAACCGTCGCGAGAAGAACCGGCTTATCGACCAGCAGGCGCACCTGCTGCAGGCGGCCTTCGACCATATGTCGCTTGGCGTGTGCACCTTCTCCTCGACCGGCGAACTTCTGGTGCGCAACGAGCGGTTTGGTGAACTGCTCGGAATTCCGCTGCCGCTGTTAAAGAAGGGAACGCGGTTCCAGCGCATCATCGAGCACATCGAACGGCATGAAATTCTCGACAGGACGTCTCAGGACCCGGAGATATCGAATTGGTTCAAGGCGCTTTTGCGGGGCGAGACGATCCAGCAGCGCTTTCGCCGGCGCGACGGCATGAGCCTCGACATGCGGGTGCATTCGCTGCCCGACGGCGGGTTCATCGTCTCGATCATGGACATCACCGCAGAGACGGAGGCGGCCGCGCTTCTCGAACGGCGCGTGCGGGAGCGGACCGCCGAGCTGACCGAAGCGAACCGGCTGTTGCAGAAGCATGCCGCCGAGCAGACGAAGATCGAGGCTGCGCTTCGGCAGGCGAAGGAAGTGGCCGAGGCGGCGCATACGTCCAAGACCCGCTTCCTCGCAGCGGCCAGCCATGACCTGCTGCAGCCGATCAATGCCGCAAAGCTCTATCTCTCCACCCTCACAGAAACGGTCGAGCAGGCCGAAGCCAAGGAAGTGGTGAACCGCCTCAATCGATCCTTCAACTCGATTGAGACCTTGCTACAGGCGCTGCTCGACATTTCGCGTCTCGATAGCTCTGGCGTCGAGTTCAATGTCACGTCCTTCAGCCTTGGGAATATGCTTCAGGGCCTGGCGGAAGACCTGGCGCCGCTCGCGGCGGAGAAGGGCATCAAGCTCACCATCCTGCCGACGACCCGTTGGGTGACGAGCGACCAGCGCTACCTGATGCGTTGCGTGCAGAACCTGGTGGTCAATGCCATCCAGTATACGGAACGCGGCCGCGTTCTTGTCGGGTGCCGCATGGCCGAAGGCCGGCTGCGCATCGAGGTCTGGGACACCGGAATCGGCATCTCTGACCATGACCAGGCGCGGGTTTTCAAGGAATTCACCCGCGGCAGCGGTGGCAAGGGCACCGGCATGGGGCTCGGCCTGTCGATCGTCGAGCGCGCCTGCCGGCATCTCGATCATGCGCTGAAGCTCAAGTCCCGCCCAGGCCATGGCACCATGTTCTCCATCGAAGTGCCGCTTGCCGCTGCCGAATATGGTGGGCATGGCGAGAGCCCGGTCGCCGAGGCCCCGCCCGAGGGCAGCCTCGATCTGATCGTCATGGTGGTCGAGAATGATGCCGACGAGCTCAATGCCATGACCAGAAAGCTGGAGAACTGGGGGGCCAGCGTGTTGGCGGCCAGCTCGACCGCGGAGGCCCTGGCGCTGATGCAGGAAATCGGCACGCCGCCCGATATTCTGCTTGCGGATTACCAGCTGGACGACGAGGACACCGGCATTGACACCATCCGGACATTGCGGGCCATGGCCGGCGAGGAGATACCGGCGGTCATCATTTCGGCCAACCGTGAGCGCGAGCTCCTGCTTCTTGCCCGCGAAATGTCTTTCACCGTGCTCAACAAGCCCGTCCAGCTCGTCCGGCTGAGGGCATTGATCGACTGGCAGACCCGAGGCCGCGCGGCTTGAGCCAATACCGACCAATGTCTGCGGTGACTAACGGGTGCAGGGGGCTAGGCTCTAAGGAAAAGGGAGGATTTCGATGCGTGTCTTTCTGCTTCTTCTCGCCCTGTTCGGCGGGTCGACAGCGCCGCTGTCGGCGGCGGAAACCTATGATCTGCTGTTCCGCAAGGGAGCGCTCGCCGGGCTTCTCGCCTCGCCCCCGCCGGCGGCAGGCGAAGAAGGTCGAGACATCCTCGTCTACGACCGGATCGTCTCACCCCTCAAGAAGGACGAATCTGGCGACACCGACACGATCGGCCTGCAGTTGACCTCGGACGACAATGCCGCGCTGATCCTGCATCGTGGACCGCAGATGCGTATGATCGGCACCTTCCCGGCATCGGTCGGCAACCCGCTGATCATGTACTTCCTCGAAACTGCGGTCGCGGACATCGCAAAGCAGTCGGGCGGGAGCCCGTTCTACATGCGCAACCGCATCAAGGAGGCGCTGCTGAAGGATGCCGAGATCGTGCCGGTCTCGGTTCGTATCGGTGATCGCGACGTTGCCGCAAGGCAGGTGACCATCCGGCCCTTCGCCGAGGACAAGGCGCGTGGGCAGATGGGGCGGTTCGCCGAACTGGCACTCGCCGTCACCGTCTCGCAGGATGTGCCGGGCTGGTACTATTCGTTGAAGGCGTCCGTTCCCGAGGGATCGACGCCCGCCGATATCGGTTATTCTAACGCCATCACTCTTACCCAGGGCGGGAATGCGAAACCATGAAGCGGCTCCTGATCGGCCTTGCCCTGGCACTGGCGGCCGGCTCCGCCGGGGGGCAGGGCATGCCCGAGAGGCTAAACGACTATCCCACCGAGGCGCGCACCGACTATGTCTTCGGCTGCATGGCGACCAACGGACAGACCCGCGAGGTCTTGCGCAAATGCGCCTGTTCGATCGACATCATCGCATCGATCCTGCCTTACGAGAAATATGTAGAGGCGGAGACGGTACTTTCCTTGCAGCAGGGAAGCGGTGAGCAACTGGCCATGTACAAGACCGCCGTCGTGTCGCAGACCATGGTGGCCGAACTCAGGCGTGCCCAGGCGGAAGCCGAGATGTTGTGCTTCTGAAGCATCCACCCAAGTCTAAGGACGGGACAGGACAGGGACAGACCAGGACGGCTCAGGCCGGCGGTCGCTTCGGCAGGACCCGATCGAAGACATTGCCCTCGGTGTCGACAGCGTGCACCACGAAATCGGGTGAGCCGTCGTCCAGGTAGCTGAAGCGGAAGACCGGGTTTTCGCTGATCGAGATTCCGCCCTCCAGTGCGAACAACAGGTCCTTGCCCTGGCGGACTTCGAGTTCGGTGATGAAATGCGCACCGATGAAGAGCTGGGTGATCTGGTCGCGCTGTAGCCCGGAATAGTTCGGGTGGCGGATCATGATCTGCGCCTCGCGCCGCCCGCTTTGAGCCGGGGCGGTGGAATCGAACAATCTGAGCCGCATCTCGCCCATGCCGGCGAGCGCCGCGGAAGGATCCTTGGTCGCGGGAGCGGAGCATCCACCGGAAGCCTTGACGAAACGCCCGGTCATGTAGCTGCCGTCCGGCGTGTCGGCGATGACGCGGATGTTGGAATACTGGTTGACCCGCACGCGGGTCTCGAACTTCAGCGGCATCATGGAGGGACCGAAGCGGATTTCGGCGGCGAGTGGTGCGGGGTTCTCGTCGATCACCAGCTTGATCGCCTGTATCGGCCCGGTGCCAGCCTCCCTTTGTTCGATGACGACCGGCACCGTCGCCGCGTCGTTGGCGCGATAGGGCGCCGTTACCGTCAGTAGGGCGGAACCGTCGCTGAGCGGGACCTCGCCGGCGATGGCATCCTTGATCGTCGCCCAAGTCGCGCCTTCGACAAGCGGATTGTCGGAGACGGGCTCTTCGGCGACGGCCAGCCCGGCGATGAGCAGGAAGGACATTCCGGCTAGAACCTGGCGCATCATGGCAGAGCCCCTCTTCTTCCAAGGACCGGACGCGGTGCCGATCCGCTTGATAGCATATCATACGCCCAGGCGCCGTTGCGCAGAACCAAGCCTTTCGGATGTGTTGCGGGGCTTGTGTGCCGGTCGCAGGCTGGATGACGAAGGCCGTCGCGGAGACGGATGCGGAGGTGAGGTGTGTTCGAGGCATTCGTTGCAATCTGCCTGCTGGCATCGGGCGATGCGCAGGCCGGCACGCCAGCGCAACCGCGATGCCGGACGGCACTCTTGCCCGGCTATGCGTCGGAGAGCCAAGCGGATTGCGAGGCGGGCGTGCGCGCCAAGCCACCCTGTTGTTTTGCACTGAGAACTGACCCGGGATTGCGGGAAATTATCACTGAGATTTGACCCATGTTTCAATCATCCCTCGCGAGGTTTCAGCGGGGGCTCTGGAGTGATCGACATGGCGTTACTGAGCGTAATCCGACGCTGGCATTTTCGAGAGCATCTATCGATCCGGGAGATTTGCCGCAGGACCGGCCTGTCCCGGAACACTGTCCGCAAGTACCTGCGCCTGGACAGCGTGGAGCCGAAGTTCAAGGTCCCGGAGCGGCCGAGCAAGCTTGATCCGTTCGCGGATCGGCTGTCGGCCTGGCTGAAGACGGAATCGAAGAAGGGCCGCAAGCAGAAGCGCACCCTGAAGC
>NZ_UEYP01000057.1:0-410 GCF_900492185.1 Paenirhizobium selenitireducens ATCC BAA-1503 | reverse complement strand
GTAAATCACTGACGTCAGAATCGGCTTGGTGGTTAGTTGTCTTTTCTTTTTCATCGTTTGATGGTTCTTGATCTTGTTTAGCAGATGACTGTGAGTGATTTTGAGGTTGTGATGGTTGTTTTGCCTGATCTGCTTGGTCTACTTGATCTTTTTCGTCATTAGAAGAATGGCTTGTCTTTTGTGGCTGTTCGTAATCTGTTATATCAGAATCAAAATCAAATAAATTTTGGATGAGTGACGTTAAACTAAAACTATCTTCGTATTTATTCGGTTCCCAGTATTTAGAAAAATCTACTGACTGAGACTTAAAATTATCATAAAGTTGATCAACTAAATTATCATCTTTCATTTTATAGTTACGATGTGTTGAGTCAGCTGATAATGGTTTATTAGAGTCTTTGTCCTTGCTG